>CAYRKG010000099.1:0-1822 GCA_964424795.1 uncultured Spirochaetota bacterium | reverse complement strand
GAAAAGGTTTGAACAGAGGATATTGAAAATAGCTTGACATAGTATGTCCCTTGTGGGACATATCACTAATGAAGTATAAATTGATCGGAGAGAGAGCCTTTTCTATGGGCTAGCTTCTCAAAATGCGCATTTAACTTAATACTAACTTATGCACCCTTTGATTTTGCTTTAAAACCTTGTAGACAAGAAGAATGAAAGACATGCCCGTTGAAAACAGGAAAAGAGAGTATATTGATTATTATAAATCTGATTTTTTAAATGCCCGATATTCTATCTCTTTTATAGATTATATTTGGGCTTTATTGAATTTCATAACTTTTTGGAGATGATGAAAAACATGGGGCCGAGATTGATTTCGAGAAAGAGATCGGAAAAAAGTCTCTTCATTTTTGTTTTAAAAAGAAATACATCGTTTGCTTTTAACCATAAAGCATCGCCATTTCCAGCAAAAAGTTCTCAGGGGAAAATGGGGGGGAAGGGGGAGTAGGTTTATTCGTTACAAAACAACTACCATCCATTATATGTTAAACTAATCTATATAGCCTCTCTTTGAATAGCACCCAGGAATTGAAGTAATCGAAGAGGAGCGTAGCGGATCGAAGATTACTTCAAAAAACTCAGAATAAAAACTTATATTAAATGAAGCAGGGAAAGCTTCTGCCGTCCTGTCCCAGAGAGGACTTCTACCACATCTGCTTCCCTGCTTCCTTCTAACCGCTTATAGTGAGTTGAATAATCTCATATAAGGGTGCGGTAGAAGACCAATTATTTTACTAAAGGAGCATTTTTATGAACTATTACATCGGAGCTGATAATGGAACACAGAAACACTCAATATATATTATGAGTGAAAATGAGGGAAGAGTCAAAGAGTTTGAGATTGATAATAATTTGGAAGGGTTTAAAGAACTAGGATCCTTTGTCGAGAATCTTGACAATGGCCATCTTTGTTTTGAAACGACCCATGGACCGATAGTTGATTATTTCAGAAACAAAGATGTAACAATGTATTCAATTAATCCTTTAAAGATTAAACGATTTAAGCAAACAAGAAATGTGACTGGCGATAAGGATGATCGCATCGATGCCCAGACTCTTTCAGATTACTTGAAGCAGCATCATACAAAAATGCATGCAATGGTTTTCAGTTCTCAGGAGATTGAAGAGTTAAATATGCTTCGTATTTCTCATGATAGAATTACCAAGGAGCATACGAGATGTGCAAATAGACTTACGTTTTTATTCAGGCAGTATTTCCCATTGTATGGGGAGTTATTCTGTGATACAGCAGTTAAAATATTGTTGCATATGGTGTTACGCTATCCAACATGGAGTGACTTAAAAGGTGTTTCAGATGGGGAGATTGTTTCTTTTCTAAAAGCACATTATTATCGAGTGAAAAGGAATATTAAAAAGGTACTGGTTAAAATCCACAGATACAACCAGGCCATTGCGCCTGAAGTTGAAGCGGTTTTATCACAGGAAGCACAGCTTATTGCAAAGATGCTTTTTTTACTCAAAGAGCAGTTAAAGGAAATAGAGCACAGAATGGGAATCATATTGAAACACCACAAATTGGGGGGGGTATTCAAGTCATTACCTGGAGCAGGCACAGTATTGGCGGGAAAGCTCTGTGCATTATTGGGAGATAATAAAACAAGGTTTAATAAAGAAAATGAAGTTCAGGCATTATTTGGCACAGCTCCCATGAATTATCAGAGTGGGAATTATCACAGAGTGATGATGAGAAGAGCTTGTAATAAAAAAGCGAGATGGACCTTGTATCAATTTGCTTTTTCGTCGATGAAGTTTTGCACCTGGG
>CAYRKG010000098.1:0-1935 GCA_964424795.1 uncultured Spirochaetota bacterium | reverse complement strand
AGAAAGTTGTTTTGATAATTCACGATGTTTTTTCTGTAATTGCTCTTTTTCCATATAAAGTCCTTGACGGTTGGATTATAGTAATATATACTTATAAGTTATGAATGTCAACCCTTTTGTGGCTGGGAGGTTCCTATGAGCTTAAACAAAGATTCTCAGGAAAAACTCTTCACAGCAACCAATGAATTACAGGACTTCTTACCGGAAGATGATCCTATGATGGTGTTTGAAAAAACAATCTATCCTGCATATACGGATGAGGATTTTAAAGAGTGTTATTCAACCAAAGGGCGGAATGCAATTTCACCTGCATTTTTAGCATGTGTTACATTGTTACAGTATAGAGAGAGTCTCTCAGACACTGAAACAGCAGAAGCATGTGTGAGGAGGCTTGACTGGAAGATAGCCCTTCACCTTCCGATAATGCAGAATGTGAGCTTTGACCCATCGACGCTGTGTTATTTCAGGAGGAGATTGAAAGAAAATGACAAGATCTGCCTGATATTTGATAAAGTGGTACAGCTTGCTCAGGAGAAAGGGTTTATCAAAAAAAGGTCAAAGCAGAGGGTCGATGCAACCCATATTATCTCGCATGTGAACAGGATATCGACGACTGATTTATTATTTCGGGCGGTCAAATGTGTGGTTGAGGAGATAGAAAAGAAAGACCCTGATTATTATGAGAAGGAGCTTCCAGAACATATAAAGGAGCGGTACAGTGAACGATTCAGCAGTTTTGGGATGTCTAAGGAGAAGCGTGGGGAGAAGCAGGCGGAGATAGTGGAGGATGGATTATATATCAAATCTCTTTTGGAGAAGGTTTCATCGGAAAGGCTTGTTGAGCTCAAACAGCTTGAAATTATGGAAACGATATTCAATGAAAATGTGAAGATCACTACGAAAGAGATAGAGGATAAAGTATTTGTAGAGGTGGAGGAGATACATGCTCCTAAGCAGACGATTTTTGATCCAAGAGACCCCAGTATAAAATTGGGGGTAAAGGGGAGGAAGAGCTGGGTGGGGAGTAAATGCCATGTAGTGGAAACAGCGGAAAAGGGGAAGATCAACTTTATTACCGATATGATCTATCAGGCAGCGAATAAAGATGATTCGCAGATTCATGGCCAGATTAAAAAGGGTAATGAACGAAATAGGTTACAACCGGAAGAGCTGTACGCAGATACAAATTATATCAATGGGCCTGCTATCCGCGACTACATACAGAATGGACAGAAGTTGATGGGGTATATACAGGGGGACACATCAAAGAGACCGGCACAGTTCAAGCTTTCTCAATTTTCCGTTGATATGAAGACCCTGCAAGCTGTCTGTCCTGCCGGCCATGTGAGTGAGAAAACCTCCACTGAGAAGAACGGAGAAATCAGAATCTATTTCGGCAGGAAAACATGTGAGGAGTGCCCATTTTTTAATGAATGTGTGGGAACCAATACGAAGAAAAAAAGGATATTGTATGTGAGCTCGGATTATGAGTATATCTGGCAGAGAAGAAGAGAACAGAAGATGCAACCATTTAAGGAAGAAATGCGAGTGAGGGCACAAGTAGAGGGAACGATAAGTGAGGCTACCAGATTTCTTGGACTTCGGCATGCAAAATACAAGGGGGAAGCTGGACACACATTACAATTTTATTTAACCGGAGCAGCATTAAACATTAAAAGACTGATAAAGGCGATAAATAATGGGGTGGATTTAGTACAGATGGCTAAAACCTGACCGGAAGGAGAAACAAAATTACTCAGATAGTGAATTAAAAATTAAATAAGGAAACGAATCGACTTAAAACAGTACCGGATAGAACTACACAATCGATTTTTCGAATATGTTAAGCATTATCTACCCAGAACCCCTTATTTTTCAGCGAAACCACGGAGGGCGCGCCAGATGCATGCTCTTTAAAAACCTCCCCCCCTCCTT
>CAYRKG010000097.1:0-2018 GCA_964424795.1 uncultured Spirochaetota bacterium | reverse complement strand
GCTTAAGAACAGGCCCGCCGCATCCTCCATGCTCGACCTCTCCAGAGATAAGAGTCCTCTGCTGCCAGGTAGAAGTGGGGTGCCTACCACGAGGTCGATCAAGGCGGGAGCTACCCAACGTCTTGGTTCCGATTGTATCATCTGTTGCATTGACAGTAAAGGGGATTACAACAATTAAAACTAAAAACAAAAGAATGTACTTTTTCATCTTATTTCTCACTCTCCTATTTTAATTCTTGGGGAGGATAACCTGTTAACTTCGTCCTGTCAAGAAAAAGGTTAAGATATAGCTTTGACAGCGAAATAATCTAACCTTGTTCGTGAAGGGCTAGGCTCATCTGCTGAATAATCGACAAACAAAATACCGGCTCGTATCCCTGTCTGGGTTAAAAGAGCCATACCAATTCTGGTGAGTTTGCTTATCCTTTACTACTACTTCCATAACCAGGACTGGAAAAAGCTTCTTGCGAATCGATCGCTTCCCTTACCCTGTTCCTTCCATCTGCCAGCGCTACCTTTCGCTCACTCATTGGCCTTCTTTCCCTTCGACCCACCCTGCAGAACATCAATAGCCTCTTACAAAAACCAAACACCTGAAGTGAGCTACCTACTGTTATTATTATGAATGAGAAAAAATATCTAGCAAAGGTACGGTATTCTCATACTCATTGATAACTGTCTTGCCTGTTAATAAGAACCTTTAAATTCCTCGCCAGCACATAATAATATTCTTCCATATTTAGTCCCTTTAGTTTATACTGCAAATCCTCTGGCAATTCATCTTTTGGGATTCTTTTTAATATCAAATTAGTCTCTTCTTCATTAAAACTTTCTATTCTTTCCTTTATCTTTGAAAATGCTCTATTCTCTGGACAAACAGTCTGACACTTCATGCAGCCAACTAAGGCATTGTGTGATCTTGGATCTATAAATTCGGGGAAGTCACTTTCATTTTCATTGAAATATGTTAAACATCTTCCTGCATCAATAATAATATCATCACTTTTGATGCATTTTAAGGGACAGTTCTTTTCACAGCCTATACAATCTTCGCATTGCTCCAGCATTCTTTTTTCTTGCCAATCATCTCTTTTAAATGGAAAATCCAAATAAAAAGCCTCTAACCTATTATAGCTGCCCATTCCCTGTACATAACATAAATTATTCCTTCCATATTTCCCTAGGCCACTTCTGACAGCTAATAGTTTAAAAGGCAGGACTGCGCGAAAAATCTGTTTATTACTATTTTTTATATATTCGGATAATATATCGATACAATTCTTTCTTACTTCACCATAGATGTATGTCGGAGGTATAATTGCATCATAATTTTTTCCTTTTACCTGAAAAGTTACAAGAGATATTTTCTGATGTATTGCTATAATAATAATCGATTGAACAGATTCCAATCCTTTTGGTTTAACGAATTCAAAATCCTTTAGATAGAGATTATAGACTGCATCACTGATTTTTCCTGAATGACACAATGTTTCAATTTCCTCATGAAGTTCTCTTAAATGGGTTGTAGAAATTATTTTGAATTGCGCGTTGTATGATCTAAAACTCTCTTCCAAATCATTCATTACAATCTCCATCTCGTTTCACAATATTAGGGCGAACTTCGATTTTAGTTTTTTAATTAAACAAATCACTGTAATCTATGAAAATAATAGTTTTTTCGATAGTTTTATATAAGAAGTTCGCCGGCATTGCCATATTATTAATATCAGTTCATTAATTATTTTCTATTTTCTAAAAACTCGACATTCGACCTATTATATAAGATCCTTTTGTATATCACAAGTTTTTGAATAACTGTATTTAAACCATTTTACTACCTTAATTGTAGTTTTTTGCCTCTTTGGCAAAAAATCCCCCCCCCATTGAGGCCGAAGGCCTCAATTTGAGCGAAAGCGACATGAGGCCGAAGGCCTCAATTTGAGCGAAAGCAACATGAAGCCATAGGCCTCAATTTGAGCGAAAGCGACATGAGGCCGAAGGCCTCAATTTGAGTGAAA
>CAYRKG010000096.1:0-2612 GCA_964424795.1 uncultured Spirochaetota bacterium | reverse complement strand
GTAGGAATACAGCTCATAAATGAAAGGGATGATAGGGCTGTTTATATTGTTGAAGAAGAATCATCAAAAACAGAAGAGATAGAAAAGAGAATTGAAAAACGGTATTTAATGTACAGAGTTGAAAGCTACATGACAAAGAAAAAGACTATGAACCACTATTTAAGGCTTTACATAGTTACAAAACCAGAATATGAGAGGGGAGTGAAGAAAAAAGAGAAGATTTTCTTTAAAGATGCAGCCAACAGAGCATTTTTATCGAGGTCTGCTCCGGAAACGATAGCCCGTTATAGGGAAGCGTGGGAATCAATGAACAACCGTGAATCACCCTATATTGCTATTTCGGATAAGCCTGAAACAGCTGAAACAAGGGTTATGGTTGGTATCCATAATGAAGGAGAGCGGCAGTTTTTCACAAACTTTTCTCATCTATTCTATAAATATAAGATACATACGAATAGAAAATACAGAGAGACTTTCTTTGATCAGAAGGAGATTTACACATTTTATTTTGAAAGGATGGCTGAAGGAACAATCGAAGAATTCTCCAGGGATCTCAATGCAGTTGTGATGCTCCCAAAAAATCCTATTACAAAACTCTTTCTTGATGAAATATACTCCTCACAGGAGACTATGTACGCTATATCCGCGGCTTCATTTACACATCAGTTTTTAACTGTACTTACAGAAGAGTATGTAACCTTAAACAGGGCCCTGAAGGACCAGCCCGAAGCAAAGGGATTACTGGATAACATCAAGATGAGATTGATAAAGGATACATTTTCAGAGTCAAGAATTGCCCAGGCCATGATAGAACATCATGATATCGTTTCCTTTATTTACTCTCATTTTGTAAATAAGATGCACCCGAAGAGAACAAAGAGTAATCTTGATAGTTTAGAAAGTGAAATAATGGGTAAGATTGAAAAAGATGTGCCCTCTTTGAAAGATAAAACAATACTTAAATATCTTCTTACTTTTAATAAAATGATTTTAAAAACCAACTTCTTCATGAGGGATAAGACGTGCATGGCATTCAGTCTTGATCCTTCATTTTTGAATAGGATTGATTTTCCTGATGAGCCTTATGCTGTTTTCTTCTTTACTGGCAGGGTATTTATAGGTTTTCATATACGTTTCAGAGATATAGCTCGAGGCGGTATACGAATTGTAAAATCGAGGAATTTAACTGAGTATGAGAATAATCTTGATACAATTTTTCTTGAAAATTACAACCTTGCGTCAACGCAACAGAATAAGAACAAAGATATCCCTGAGGGTGGATCAAAGGGAACTATCTTACTGAGTCTGGAGAACCAGGAACAGGAAGAGAGAGCATTTAAGAGCTATATCGATGGCATGGTTGATCTTATTATGCCAAATGATGAGGTGCTTGATCTATACGGAGCAAAAGAAATTCTCTTCCTTGGTCCGGATGAAGGGACAGCAGAGCTCATGAACTGGGCAGCTCTTTATGCAAAGAGAAGGGGTTATTCATTCTGGAAGGCTTTTACTACAGGAAAGGCACCTGAAATTGGAGGGATTCCCCATGATATTTATGGCATGACAACTGCAGGTATTCATGAATATGTTTTGTGTGTACTTGAAAAGCTTGATCTAAAAGAGGAAAAGATTACAAAGATACAGACTGGTGGACCTGACGGTGACCTCGGGAGCAATGAGATCCTGACCTCAAAGGACATAACGATAGCGGTTGTGGATGGAAGTGGAGTTCTCTACGATCCCGATGGAATAGATAGAAGAGAACTTAAAAGACTGGCAAAAAAGAGGGCTATGGTTATCGAGTTCAATAAATCCCTCCTATCAAATAAGGGCTTCTATGTATCGATTGATGATAGAGAAGTTGTCCTACCTGATGGTACCATTATTCCCAATGGAGAAGAGTTCAGAAATAAGTTTCATCTTCATCCTCTTGCAGAGGCAGATCTTTTCATTCCATGCGGAGGGAGACCTGCTGCAGTAAATATCAATAACTGGCAGAGTCTTTTTGATGACAATTGGAATCCAAAGTTTAAAATCATTATTGAAGGTGCAAACCTATTTATCACTGAAGAGGCCAGACTCAGACTTGAAGAACATGGAATAGTAGTTATAAAAGATGCCTCTACAAACAAGGGTGGAGTAACATCCTCCTCTCTTGAAGTTTTTGCATCTCTTGCTCTGAATGATAGAGAGTTTGATACACATATGAGAGTGGAGGATGGGAAATTATCCGGGTTTCGAAAAGTTTACATTGATGAAATAATAAAAATCATCAAACGTAATGCTCGGGAAGAGTTTAATCTCTTATGGGAGGAACATGAAAAGAAAGGCATTCCATTTACAGATTTAACAAATATGGTGAGCAGTAAGATAAATGATATAGCGGATGCAATATCTCGCTCTGACCTTCCTGCAAATAGTAAGCTGAGGAAGAGGGTTATTATTGAATACGCTCCAAAGCAGCTTTTAAAGCTTGCTGGAATTGAAAAGATCCTTGAAAGAGTTCCAAAAAATTACCTAGATGCAATTGTTGCTACAAAGATTGCTACAAGCTTTGTATACAGGTATGGACTTGATACAGATGAAGTTGATTTTTTTAACTATGTGAGAGA
>CAYRKG010000095.1:0-2864 GCA_964424795.1 uncultured Spirochaetota bacterium | reverse complement strand
ACGTTTCACCTAATTACTAACAAAAGGGTTAAGTCTCGTCTCTTTACCGGAGGAACTTCATCTGCAATAGAAAAGTCGATAATCTCTATACCTGTCCTCTTGCCTTTTAGCTCAAGCCTATCAGTCTCTTTGGCTTGTTCTATGCTACGATATTTAACAACGATTCATTATATATTGACCATACCTTTCACCCTAGCTCCCGACCGTATGAGACTAACAGTCGTTATCATCCTTTCACAATTCAGATAACCAGCATTATTGCTGAGGCTACATTGTCCCTAACGCACTTTATTCAGCCAGGTAGGATACGAATGGCAGGACATTCTGTTTTATACTGAATATTTAGTATAAAACAGATGATCAGGCGACCACGTGTCGCATATCGACTTCATACACTTTTTAAATGAGCCTCGCCCAACTTTATCTTGAGACTTTATTTGATACAGTTTCAACCGAATAGTCGGAAGCTTGATCAGTTTTTACTTCATGATCATGTGCGGGCCTGCAACTAAATTTTACGGTGTTGAACACCAAGGGTGAAACGATCTCGTCCCATCGTTATTTACGTATGATTTCCACTTTTCTGCTCTATCCACAGCTTTTTCAATATCTCCTTTTTATTTGTATGCATTAGATATAATATCCCATTCTATATTGTCTGAACATAGGCACCTTTATTCTTCCCATCATTAAAAACCACCGCTTTCATCTGCGCATCCCAAGCAAGGTGCCACATCAATACCCCCAAACGTCTCATGCTTGCCACTACTGCTTTCTTCTTGTGCTTAGAATTCTTTTCCACAATACGGTAATACACTCGCGATTCTTGCTCATCGTTTGCTACCCTTGCTCAGATAGCCTAGCACAATACCCTCCTCACCCGTATAGGCCATTCTCTTGTTATATGACCCTTACGATCACTACCCTCACCGCTCTCATTACTTAATGGAACCAATCCCAGAAAGCTTCCAACTTGCTTTCGACTGCTGAATCTCCTCATGTCTCCGATCTCTTTTAAATAAACCGTTGCGGTTAACAATCCACCTCCTTTAATCTGAACAATCAACGCCTCTGCTGGCAATTGATACCGATCTGTCTCAGACAAAGCCTCTATTTCTTTATCCAGTATCTTAATCTCTTCCTCCAGGCTTGCAATCTGTCTGAGAAAACTCGATAGTGGTATACGCGTTCCTGGATTAAGTTCCAACTCTTCAAGCCATCTTCGGTGAGACCTTGTCCAAGAATCCCCAACATATTTAAGATAGTTATAACGACAAGTATTCAGAGAAGTACGGTAAATATAGAATAATCCGCAGAAAAGAAGCGATAGTAAAGTTTCCTGAATGTGGAGACTAATCAAAAGGAATCGCAAGAATCAAATGCACCAATAAAGATTGTAAATATGAGTATTTCCATCCATTCTTATGTAAAAGCTGGTACCTCTGTCCAAGCTATAATCAAAAAAGACTCCTGTTTTTCTCTGTACACCTCTCAGAAAGCGTGCTCCTGTAACTACCTCACCATCAGTTTGTGTTCACTCTCCCGAAACTGTCTCGATCATATTTCAAATATGACAGGAGCCTCTTCGAAGAAGTTTCAAGGATCATATTTTCAATCATACAGGATTTCTACAATGAGACTGCTCCAACAGCAGTAAAAACAGAAGTTGTCTTTTCCTACCAGTCTTACGGCGACCTTTTACTATTCAATCCTCATTATCACTGTATCGTTTTGGAAGAGGGTATTGATGAGACAGGCTCTTTCCACCATATCTCTATTAAAGTTACCGTAAGCCTCACCGAAGTTTTTAGATGGAAAATGATGAAACTGTTTTTAACCTCGGGTAAGATATTGGAGTTCTAGGAGGTGACTTTCGTGCAACCCATGATCTTTATGAAAAATTTGGACGGAAAAGAGTACTCGATACTCCTCTGTCTGAGATTGCAATTGTCGGTGCAGCTATAGGTGCTGCAATGGGTGGCCTTAGACCAATAACTGAAATTATCTATATTGACTTTACCCCTGGATGTATGGATATGATTGTTAATTAGATGGCGAAACTACATTTTATGTTTGGCGGACAAAACAAAGTTCCAATGGTACTTAGAGTTGTTAGTGGTGCTTCCGAATATAATTGAGCTTAAAATTCTCAGAGTCTCTATCCGTTCTTCGTTCATACTCCTGGACTTATCATCGTAACTCCTTCAACCCCTTACGATGCCAAGGGATTGTTAAATACAGCGATTGTAGATGACAATCTGGTTATCTTTATTGAGAATAAGAGACTCTACAATATCAAAGGCGATGTACCAGAAGAATATTATAAAATCCCTTTTGGAAAAGCTGATGTTAAAAGAGAAGGAGAAGATCTAACTATAGTTGCGACTCAGTCTCTGATACATGATGCTTTGAGTGTAGCAGAAGAAATGGAAAAAGATGGAGTAAGTGTTGAAGTGGTAGACCCGATGACATTGGTACCATTATATAAAAAAACAATTTTTAGATCTATAGAAAAAACAGGTAAATTGATTGTTGTTGATGAAAGTATCCTATCCTGCGGAATTGCAAGTGAAATATCATCTATAGTCGCAGAGGAGATGTTTGACTATCTTGATGCTCCAATAATAAAAGTTGGTTCTCCAAACTGCCATTGCCCATTCAGTATGACTCTTGAGGATACCTATATCCCGGGTAAAAAAGAAATCAGAGGGGCAATTACAAAAATTTTATTATATAAATATAGTCAAGCGATGCTAACATAACCTTTTACTTTTTTTCTTGATTCCCCATACTTTTCAAGCAACTCTTCGAAGAGTCTGGGAACTAACTTCATCCTTTCGGGTGTTTCAACATAGGCGATTCTC
>CAYRKG010000094.1:0-3515 GCA_964424795.1 uncultured Spirochaetota bacterium | reverse complement strand
GAACCCGCGACATCCACCTTGGCAAGGTGGCGCTCTACCACTGAGCTATTCCCGCCTTTTGCATTCAATTATAATATCAAAAAGATAGAAAGTAAAATGTTTATTTCTTGTATAGATGGTCTTATTTAATAAATGATTGGCAAGAAAGAGATATGTGCGACACAGAAGAGGAGAAATCTGCAGTATCTTTTTTATAAAACCCCACCTTTATGCGTATATTCTTCGATTCCTGCTTTTCCCTCGAGATAATGGCGATAAATCTTGAGATCAGCGATTTCATTATACCAGAAATCCATATCTTTTTTTGTCATGTAATGTATTTTATCTGTGTTTTTTACGCAGGTAATTAAAAGTCTGATTATTTCTTCGTAATTTGGTATTCCAATACTTCTGTGATACTCAACTAACTTATCCCAAAGTTCTTTGGCACTCATCTCTACAGGTTCGATATCCTGCTTCTTATGATTGATGATATTCATATTATCATCATATTTTCCTTTTTGCCGATCAATAAATGTTACTGTTATTTCTTTGCTCTGTTTTTTTTCTGATTGTTCCTCGGCCGGTGATTTTTTATGATCTATTTCACTTTTTTCCCTCTTTTCACTATAAGTACACCTCTCATACTTCTGATCATAGTAACGGCAATTTTCAATAAGACAAAAATCCTCACGAGCCTTTATGAATATTGGACATAGCATCTTGAAAAGTCCTTTAATGTGGACAAGCCACATTTTCGATTAAAGAATTTTCTCGCCTGAAAGGCAAGAAAATTATTATTAAGGTACCATAACTATTATCGGGATACGAACCAATAACTAACGTGAATTTCGAGTTTAAATAATTATAATTGCAGGAATAAAAGAAAGAGATTTTATGTGAGATAAGGATATTCTGTTAAGACAGTATTGCAAGCTTAGTGACCAGCTAGAGCACTGTTTTCACATTTTTCACGATCTTATCATTACGAGCATCATTTTAAATCTCTTAACAGCCTTCAGTGCATGGGGTTTTTCAGCGGGCATTATGATCATTTCATCCTTCTTTACAGTATATGTCTTTCCTGAAATTGTTATTTCTGATTCTCCATCGAAAACATATACGAGTGCATCAAAGGGAGCTGTATGTTCGCTTAACCCCTCCCCTTCATCAAAGGAGAATAATGTAACTGTGCCTGTCTTTTTCTTGATTAGCTGACTGCTTACGACAGCTCCTGTCTGATAATCATTTAAAGTAAGCAAATTTAAAATCCTGATTAAATCATTTTCAATATTCTCTTCCTGTTCTCTTTTATCCATACCTATTTACAACTCCTGATATATAATTTTAACCACTTTAGAATTTATTAGCCATTTTTTTGAAAAACTTTGATTTAGGTCAAGAAACCTTCATTTTTTATATTAATAGGGCGAACTTCGAGTTTTCAAATAGTCATTGGTGACAGAGTAACCAACTCAAAAATTATTTCTTTAAAAAGAAATAATTTGCTACTTTTCTGAAACTCGAAATTCGTTATAATAATTCTCTAAATGGCATTCGAGGTATTGTCTCCAAAGATAGAATATATCTTTGGTTTTTCAATCTACATTGGTAATGCTACCAACGGTTATATTTTATTGAGAAAGTGGAGAATTCACCTGTATACTCCTCAACTTTAACCTCTACTTCATCGACAATGGAGCCTCTGGGTCCTCTATGACACCATTTAATTATTTTTTCTGTGTTTTCCTTTTCCCCTTCAAGCACTGCCTCCACACTTCCATCGTAATTGTTTTTTACCCATCCAGTTACATTATGTGCAAAGGCTTTTTCTTGCAGGGTAGCTCGAAACCATACTCCCTGTACGCGTCCTTTGACTATTACACGTTTTCTTACTTTAGGCATGATCAAGACCTCGATGTTGAATATGATCATTTAATTTATCACTCATAAAACACTAATTAAATCTATAATAAATAAAGTTGCAATAAATTTTTTACAGTTATGAAAGAAGGTCACTTTTTTATTGCCTTAAAACTAAGATGGAATATTTTTAGTGCTATAAAATACCTGGAAAAAATATGTTGGATGAAAAAACTTTAAGAGATCTACCAAAGGGTGAGCTTCACCGTCATTTGGAGGGAAGTGTTCGTTTTGAAACGATCATTGATCTTGTTAAATATTACAACCTGGACCTCGATTTCTCTTCAAATGAGGAATTAAAATCAAAAGTGAAGATAACCTCACCTATGAGCGATCTTAGGGAGGTGATAGAGAGTTTTGGAACCACACAAAAGGTACTCTGCTCCTACGATGCAATTAAGAGAGTAACCTTTGAAAATGTGGAAGATGCCTATCGAGATGGGGTAAAATTATTAGAACTAAGATTTGCTCCTGCTTTTATCTCTGCTGGAAAGGATTTGGATAATGATGAGATCATCGAGGGTGTATTGGATGGTATAACATCAGGGATGAAGGAATATCCAATTCAGGTTGGATTGATTGGCATTTTGCCAAGAACCTTTGATCTGAAGGTTAATCAAAAGGCTATAGCAGAACTGCTAAAGTATGCCCGGGGAAGGCATACAAATGCGGATCGAATCTGTGGCTTTGACCTGGCAGATGATGAGGAAAAGGTATCACCTGAAGAGTTTATCCCTTTTGTTGATAGGGCCAGGCAAGCAGGACTGGGAATAACAGTTCACACAGGGGAAAATACGAATGCTCTCTGTGTGGAAAGGGCACTCAAACTTTTCAAAGCAGACAGGATTGGACATGGGATTAAGATCTGGGGAGATGAAAGTATCATGGACATGGTTAAAAATGAGGAAATCATGTTGGAGATCTGCCCAACATCAAATTGGCTTACTAATTCGGTTTCCTCACTGGAGGAGCATCCTCTTCCACACCTGTATAGGAATGGGATTGCTGTTTCAATCAACTCCGATGATCCTCATCTGATGGATATAGATCTTGTACATGAGTATGAAATTTGTACGCGCTACTATCATTTTGAATTAGAGGATTTCTATAGAATTAATAGAAATACTATTCATAATTCCTTTTTACCAGAAGAGATACGGAATTATGTTCTTGCCAAATTCTTCTGAATTAGATGTTGCTTTTTATCCAGACTAGCTCCTGTTACACTGCTATTGATAAAAGAATTGAATACAGAATGTTCCTTCATGTAACATCGAATGGAATTCTCAAGGTTTATTTCTATTTAGCGAGACATGCATAAGCTCTTAGGAAAATAAATTATAAAATATAAATGGCAATTTTCAAAAAATCGCTCTATTCAGAGCGACTAAATATTTGCGAGAGGTGGGACTCGAACCCACATGCCCAAGGCACTAGATCCTAAATCTAGCGTGTCTGCCAGTTCCACCACTCTCGCTTCGAAAAATAAGCATAATAAACATTTACTCTCCCAAAAGACCGTAGTTAAAAAATCTCGGAGCCTTGGGATTGATAGTTGTGAGCCGTGAAGGAATCGAACCTTCGACCCGCAGATTAAGAGTCTGCTGCTCTAC
>CAYRKG010000093.1:0-4539 GCA_964424795.1 uncultured Spirochaetota bacterium | reverse complement strand
AGCATAGCCAATCCAAAAAAACCTCATACTTACCTTATAGATAAAGAAGCTCAATAACTCAGTGGCGGCACCTGGTCCTCCATATGTCATTACAAAAACAGACTCAAGAACTTTGAATGCGTCAACAAAACGCAATAACAACGTTACTAAGATCACTGGACTCAACAGTGGTAGCGTGATACGCCAAAAGATGTGCAATGCCGAGGCACCATCTACTAGGGCTGCTTCCTTAATTTCTGGATTCTGTGCACTGAGACCAGCCATAAAACAAAGTGTAGTAAAGGGAAACCATTTCCAGATATCAGTTATCATGATCGCCCATAATGCTTTGGTTGCATCACTTAACCAAGTTTGCTTTTTTATACCAAGCAAATGCAATATATAGTTTATAATTCCAAAATCTGCATTTAGCATTATACGCCACAATATACCTACCACAATTGGAGTCATGAACATCGGTATTAACAAAGCTGAGCGAAAAATACGAAGGTGTGATTTTCCACCTCGTGTTAGGGCTAATGCCACAACTATTCCAATAAGAGCCTCAGCTACAACTGTAACAATAACAAATTCAACGCTGATCAGTAAACTGTGTCGGAAACTTGGATCCTTGAAGGCCTTTAAATAATTCTCTATTCCGATAAACGTGCGCTCTGGTGCTAACGTCAGATTCCATCGATAAAAACTGAGGAATAAACCATATAGGAGAGGCCCTATAGATACAACACCTACAAAAATCAATGCCGGAGCAAGTAGAAGTGCACCTCCAGCCCTCTCTTTACGCCGAAAAGTCCACCACTTCGATTGTGTACCCTGGGGATTATATCTGGCTCTGTGTCTGAATACTGTCACTCCTTTTTCCTGCCTCTATATAAACACTTACTTTTCTTGGCTTCGTTTATTTCATAAAAATAAAATCCTGCTGAGGAATAAATCCCCAGCAGTTATTGTTATGAAGAGTTTAATCAAAATAATCTGTTGTATACTGCCAATCAGGCTTTCCAAGCTCGGCTTGCTCTACCCATATTGGGAAAATCTCATCGATGGCTTTCTTAGGTGTCATTGTGCCGGACAGTACAGCGCCTGCTCTTTCGTTCAACGCTTCAATCATTACATGTGCTGTCTTTGTTCTTGGCAGAAGACGACCACCCTCTGCTGCCTTCAAGTAATCTTTCATCCATGGCATTTCACCGAGAACTTCAGGATCTTTGTACACACTGGCTTTTGAAGGAAAAACGTTGTACTTTAATAAACCCATCCTTTGAGATTCCAATGAAGAAACTAACTTGATCCACTCCCATGCCTCATCTTTATACTTAGCCGTCTTTGGGATCGCCCATCCCCAAGGTCCTGCTATCTGGCAAGCACCACCAGGTATAGGGAGAATGCTCCACTTATCTACTGCTACAGATTGCTCAGGATCTTGAAGTGGCTTCCAAATGAAGGTTGCCCAATCCTCAATCATGGCGGCCCTACCCTGAGCAAAAAATGTAACTGCATCAGGAATGGTATATGCCAAGACACCATCTGGAGCCAAGTCATATGTATCCTTCATGTGTTGCAAAGACTTGACCGCCATATCTCTCTGTGGTAATGGCTTCCAATCCTTTGTGTAGAGGTGACCGCCCATGCCCCAATACCGTGATACCCAAGGTTTAAAAAGCTGTGGTGTTACACCCGATAGTACAATTCCTTTTACGTCGGATGTTTCCAGTTTCTTGATGACATCCAAGAATTCATCAAAATCCCAGTTTGGATTGGGAGTTATGCCTGCTGCTTTAAATAAATCCGTTCGATAATGTACTGCATTAACAGCAAAGTAGACAGGTATAGCATGTCGTCGATTTCCCGATACCCCAGACTTAAGACAGGCAGCAATAACTTCTTTCATTGGCCCAGGATCCTTTGCAAGGAATGGTCCCAGGTCTTCATAGTATTCAGCAAGCTCAAGCTCTGTACGGTATACCTGGTACATTGCATCATAAACATAGCCACCACTTGTCAGTGCAGTTACGTACTTTTCATGCATGCCAACCCACGGCACTCTCTCTTGCTCAACCTTGTCAACACCCGTAATTTCCTTAAATTTTTCAAACAGATCTTCATTCATCGGTGCTTGCGGTCCATCAAAAACCGCTATTCTGAAGATCTTCTCCTCCTTGGTCCCTGCAGAAAATAGAATTGTTGTTGTCAAGAGAAGTAAACATAAGCTTAGAAGTAATGTAATAAATTTTTTCATAGTTTCCCCCTTAATAAATATAAGATTATATTTAATCGCTTACGTAAGCGTTTAACTCACATACTACAATAACTCTTTGAAAAGTCAAGAAAAAAATGAAAAAAGGTTGTAAATGAGTATATATATAATTAAAACCTGTACAGGTTGGTATCTTTAAAAAAAATAGAACCACTCCTCCTGAGCTTCTGATACTTAAAACAATATTCATATCCTAATAATGATGAATATATCAAAGAAAAAAGCAAAATGATTGGAATGATTAGTTAGAAATATTCTGAAAAATAACAATGAGAATATCAGAAAAACTGCATCTATTCTTAACATATCAAGAATGACAGCGTAATAAGCACAAGATAAAACCTTTCATTCAAAAAAACAAAAGAATATTCCTAAAAAGATAGATTCTCGCTTCAAGAATCTTATTGTTACTGAAAAAAGACATGATATGTTGCCTATAGACTTGCTTGACTTTCCTTCCAGAATTATGTCTATACCCTTGCTATGTATAGGATGAAAAAAGTACTAAAAAGAAATACTTTACCAAAGAAGAAGATACTAACAAAGAATAAAAGCAGAGGACATTTATATGACTATACACATATGAATCATATTCAGGAGCTCAACTGGACACAAACATTCTCGATAATAAATCACTTGCTATTAATTCTAGATTGAAGATCTTCTTATTTGGATTATTCATTTATAAATATTTTAACTGAAAGGATACTCACTAAACTCTTTGCTTGCCTCCACAATTTGATATTTGTGAAGACATTCTACTGAGCATGATCCCCTTATTTTTATTGTTGTTTTCAACTCTACATTTTTGGGAACATTTTCTCCATTAATTTGCTTAAGTAAAAGATTTGCTGCTGTAATTCCAATCTCTCTTCTAGGCTGACTCACCATCGTGAGTGGAGGATGAAATATTGGAGCCCAGGCTGTATCATCGAATCCAACCAATGCAACTTCTTCAGGGCATTTTATTCCCTTCTCTCTAAGCGCGAATAGAGCACCCAATGTCATTAGATTGTTCGTGGCAAAGATAGCTGTTAGCTTTGGCGCTTGTTTAAGGAGTTGATCGGCAGCAATATAACCACCTTGTTGTTGGGACTTACATCTAACAACGAACTTCTCGTGAAAAGAAATACTTCGTTCCTTTAAAGCTTCTTTATAACCAATAAATCTTTCATTTATTGTAGATCTCTCCTGACCAAGTATTATTCCTATTCTTTGGTGCCCATCATCTATTATATGGTTAATAAGCTTCTTACTACCTACCCTGTTATCCACAAAAACAGATACAAAAGGACTATTTTTTGTAATCCTATCTATGAGAACGATCTTTGTACCAGCAGATTCCATAACTTCCAAGAATGATATATCATCTGAAGCAGATGTTAAAATAAGGCCATCAATTCTTTTTGAAAAAAAGGTCTTTAGATGACTATCTTCTTTCAACTCACTTTCATCATTACTTGCAAGAAGAATATTATAATTATATTCTAAGAGAGTATCTCCAATACTACGGATAAGGGATCCATAGAATGGATTTTGAATATCTGAAATGATAATACCGACTGTTTTTGTCTTTTTTGTAGATAGACTTCTTGCGATATCACTTGGATAATAATGAAGTTTCTTAATTGCATGGAGAACTTTATGACGGACTTTATCACTTACAAATCGTGTATTATTCATTACATGAGAAACAGTAGCTGTAGAAACATTTGACATTTTTGCAACATCTATTAATCTTGCTCTTTTTTTCATCGATAAAATCTATTTTTTAATTTAATAAGACATTTTCATTTAATAAAAGTTCTCTCGAAGTTCTTTCTGAGAAAATAATAAATGTAACCGATTAAATAATAATTTAATTAAAAATCTTGAAAAGTCAAAAATAATGAAAAAGACAAGTAAATATGTATAAACCTCTGTTCTAGATAGCTTATCTGACTCCAAGGTTAAATCATATCATTATGCTTTAATACTATTAACATAAGTATTTAATAGTCATTGGGATTATTATTATCTTTATTTTTACAAGTGCTTTTCAATAGTTTTTCAATGTATTGCCATTTAAAATAGCTAAAAGCTGTAATATATTTTAGCATTAATCAAGATTTCGTTGGAATTTAAAAATAAATAGCCACTTTCTTTTAACTAAACCGTGTATGAAAATAATAATGTCAGATAGAACTTCTAGTAATTATTTAAACTTTATATTCAAGTTTCTTTGATCTTAATTAATACCCCAGGAATACTACCTGTAGTTCCTATTATGGCTGTTACCGGCG
>CAYRKG010000092.1:0-4606 GCA_964424795.1 uncultured Spirochaetota bacterium | reverse complement strand
CGGCCAGGTTGCTTCCAATAAAACCTGCTCCACCTGTTATAAAATATTTCATTCACACTACTCCTTATTGCAATCAGGAAGGATCTAAGCGATTACCTCTTTTACAAGCTCCTCCAGGGTCATGAATTAATTAAAATTAGGAAGATAGCAAAAATACTCAAGCAGTAAGCTTCAGGAGCCATTTGGTTTAATATCAGTCAAAAATGTTTTCCATCATATACGATTCTTGAACCGTCGAAATCAAATTTGAAATCAGTATAAACCAGTCCTTGATCTTCAAGAAGTTTCTTTACCCTATCGTGGTTATTGTGTACGTATAACATGAGAAATCCACCTCCACCAGCCCCTATTATTTTACCGCCTAAAGCACCATTTGCCAGTGCCTGCTCATACCACTCGTCTATCTTTTCATTTGACATGCTATTAGAGATTTTTCTTTTTGTTTCCCAATGAGTATTCATCAATTCACCAAATCTTCTCAAATCTCCGTTCTCAAGAGATTTCAAGCTCTCCTTTCCTATCTTCTTTATCTTGTGATAGTATTCTAAAATATCTGCTGATGATCTGGTTTTCTCTGCCTTACTTTTCTGTTCTGCCAGGATCTCGTTGGCAGATCGAGTAAATCCTGTATAGAACATCATCAAGTTAAGTTCCAATTCTTTAAAGTGATCATGGCTGATGTTTAAAGGGGTAACTATTACCTTCCCGTTAGTGTCAATTTTTAGGTGGGTTAAATTGCCAAAAGAAGCTGCATACTGGTCCTGTTTGCCGCATGGCTCTTTCAAAATATCCATCATCACATGAGAGGCATCCTCAGCCATCTTGTATTTTGAAATGATTTCACCTTTGTAATAGTAAAGAGCATTCAGTAATCCAACTGCAAAGCTCCCAGAAGAGCCCAGGCCTGTTCCTGCAGGTATTTCAGCTACAGAGTGAATCTCTAATGGTTTTTCTATCTCAATAAACCTCAGGCATTCTCTAAATAACGGGTGATTTATATCATCGATCTTTTTAATAATCTCTGTCTTGGAATAGTTTAGTTTGTATTGGTTATCAACCCTGTTGCTAACAGTGATATAAATATATTTGTTAATGGCTGCTGTTATTAGAGAAGCTCCAAACCTGGTGCAATAAAATGGAAGATCAGTCCCCCCTCCACCAAGTGAGATTCTTAATGGTGTTCTTGAAATAATCATATTAAACTTCCTCGCTTCCATTTAACATGTACATTAACCTTACACAGAAAAATTTATGTAACTATTCTCAGCGGTTTTTATCAAAGAAATATTAAAATAGCTGGCTAATCAGTTCCTGGTGAATAATTCAACTTAATGGCCTTTGAATGATAAATCATTAGCTGTTAACAAATTAAGAAACTAACGTGAGTTAATGCTTTTATTAGTATCGTTTAAAAGCTATTATTCACCCACGACTAATTTAAAATCACTTTCTTGATTCAAAAAACATAAAATCGTCTATTCTTCTGAGATTGTAAAAAGAGCTTTCTTCTAGTTTGTTCTTTATCCTATCAAAGTTTTCATAATCATCCCATACCGCACTCAAGAGCTTTCCAGTTATATGATCGGACCTGGTGGTTGCTAGAAATATAGCTAGCCTTGCTGCTTTCTCAGGAGGTGTACCACCCTCTATTTTCTGCTTTTTTGATTTTTCAAAAAAATCTTTTCCAGCAAGTTCCCCTGCCCCCAATACCTGATCAAGAAGACGGGTATTTACTGCTCCCGGTGAAATAGCATTCACCTGGATATTATAACTTTTTAGCTCCCTGGCTATAACTTCTGTAAATCCAGCAACAGCAGCCTTTGAAGTTGTATATGCAGAAAAGTTTGGATTTATATTCGGGCCTCCAATCCCTCCACCAGAGATGTTAATTATCTTTCCCTTTTTCTGCTTTTTCATAATAGGAATAACATAGTAAGTAGTATTTACTACACCGATTAAGTTAATTTCTATGGTCTTTTTCCACATCTCCATATCATTTGTGTCTAATGTACCTATAGGGCCATATATGCCCGCACAATTAATAAGAACATGTATCTCTCCATACAAATTCATGACATTCTGAAAAAGCTCTTTTACCTGGACAATACTGCTAACATCAGTAACAAAACACTTACAGGAACCTCCAAAGGTCTTTATCTCGTCTTTAACCTTATCAAGATCTCTTTTTGTTCTAGAACACACTATAACTATAGAGTTATGTTTGGAAAACTCAATAGCCATACATTTTCCTATTCCCTGACTCCCACCGGTAATTACTACAACTTTATCCTCTAATTCCTCTCTGTTTACAGATCTCTTTTTATTCGGTTTCATCTTCACTTACCACACCTATCCCATAATATCTTATGCCTGTGCCTTTGAATCTTTTAACATCCAACATGTTTTTTGTATCAATGATTGTTGGATTTCTCATTAATTCTGCGATTCTTATATAATCTATATTCTTAAATTCTTCCCAGTCTGTTATAATGATCAGTGCATCCGAATCCTCTGCTGCCTTTTCAGCACTCATACATATTGTGACATGCTCATAATTCTCTATCTGTTCCTTAATCATGGGATCGTAAGCCCGGATCATGACGTTAGTGTCTCTGATCTGGTCAATTACCTGTAATGCAGGGGATCTTCTGAGAGTATTTGTACCTGCCTTGTATGTAAGACCGAAGAAGGCTATTCTTTTTTTATCCAATGAGCCAAATAAGGATAACAGCTTGTTAGAAATATATTTCATCCTTTGAATATTTACTGAGAGTACTGCATCCAAAACATCTGTTCTTGTGTTCGTTTTATGCCCTAATTCTCTCAAGATCTGTACATCTCTGGCAAGTGTTCCCCCGGCAAAGCCAAGACCTGGCATAATAGGAGCATGGGAACTCACTCTTTTCTCTGCTTTTAACGCATTCATGACCTCTATAGCATTTGCTCCTGTTTTTTCACACAGATCGCTTATCTCTCCTGAAAAAGATATCAGCGCTGCAAGATAGGAATTCATGGCATGCTTGGTCATCTCTGCACTTTTAAGATCCATGAATAAGTAATCTGCATCAATACCTGAGAAAAGCTCCTGAATTCTTTCCTTGATTACGTAAGAAGATAATCCAAAAACCAACCTTTCAGGGTTCATGAAACTATTTATGGCATTGCCCAGCCTCAAGTTTTCAGGAGCATAACACAACTCATTTCTCTTGCCAGCTCCCCTGATCTTCTTCAATAACAGATCACATGTTCTTACAGGAACCTGACTTGAAATAACAATTACAGCATCTTTGGACAATAAGGGAACAACGCTATCAACAGTTTTATGAATAATACTAAGGTCTATACGGTCATTATCATCTACCGGAGTGTCAAATGTAATATATACATAATTTGATGTTGGAATGGTTTTCTTAAGATCTGATGAGAAGTGAAGTTTGCCACTACTGGCACATTCTGTGAAAAGCTCCTTAAGACCTGACTCATAAATAGGTAACTTGCCTTTCTCCAGATCGTCAATTAGTTTTGTATCAAAGTCAAAACAGGTTACTATATTACCTATATTTGCAAGGCATCCTGCAGTAACACAGCCAAGGTGCCACATGCCAATTACACATACATCTTTCGAGATTTTCATTTTTTCATGGATTCTATCAAAATGCTAAAATATTTTACTTTTAAGTACCCTAATGCGGACAAGCCGCATTCTCGATTATAAATATTAAGGTACTAAACGTCAATTAAAATAAGAAGAAGCGGTATGAATCCTAAAGAGGTGCTATTGCTCTATATCAAATGTATGTGATAAAAGGACATATAGTAATTAATTCTAACAAACCAGGAAAAATGATTAATGCCTTAAAGTTATTTACTATAAATATGCCTTGACACGTACAGGAAGCGCTAATAATATACTCAAAATCGATAAATTATTTTATATAAAAGTATTTATTATGCAGGTTGTAATCTTATTAGGTGGTATGGCTACAAGACTGAGACCAATAACCAGAAATATACCTAAAGCGATGATTATGATAAATGGTAGACCGTTTCTAGAGTATCAGATTGAACTACTAAAAAAAAATGGATTAAAAAGTTTTGTGTTTTGTGTTGGCTATAAATGGAATCTAATAGAGGAATATTTTGGAAATGGAAATCGGTATAATATAGAAATAAAATATTCTTATGATGGCAAATACCTGTTAGGAACAGCAGGAGCTGTTAGAAAGGCTATTAAAGTACTTGATGAAGATTTTATAGTACTTTATGGCGATACTTATCTTCAAATAGATTACAGAAGTTTAATAGATTACTACAATAAAAACAAAAGCGGTTATTCAGGACTTATGAGTATATATAAAAATGATAATAAGCTGGATAAGAGTAATGTTATCTATAAGAATGGCAAAATAATTAAATATGATAAGTTCCATTATTCTCCAGAGATGAAATATATAGACTATGGTCTCTCTATCTTAAAAAGGGAGGTTTTAAAAACTTTACCAGCTAATAAACGCATAGATCTAGCTGATATTTATGCTGAGTTAACAAAAAAAGGCTTAATGCTTGGCTATGAAGTTTTTAATAGATTTTATGAAATTGGCACAAA
>CAYRKG010000091.1:0-5035 GCA_964424795.1 uncultured Spirochaetota bacterium | reverse complement strand
GTGATATCTCTAATTCATTGTGAGAATTTATCTTAAAAACATCGCAAATGGCTTATAGTCTCGATAAAATGGTGGTTTATTGTATAATAATAGGATAACATTAAGCAGTAGGTTCTTTTGGGTTCTTCTCCCGGTGGTACTTTTTAATATTGACTTGTATTTTACTAGCTACACGAAAAAATCTTAAAAAACAATAGGAGAGCATATGGAATCATTTAATGAAATTGACCCCTATTCACTACAGGAGAACGTTTTCAAACTCCTTGACAAAAAATGGATGCTTGTGACTGGGGGTCGTTTTGAATCCTTTAATACAATGACAGCTAGCTGGGGTGGATTTGGTGTTCTCTGGAATATGAACGTATGTTTTTGTTTTATAAGGCCAACCCGATATACCTACGGCTTTATGGAGAAATCAGATGCGTTTACTCTTTCCTTCTTTGAGGAAAAATATCGAGATGTGCTTGAGTTTTGCGGCTCCCATTCAGGGAGGGATGTGGATAAGATTAAAGAGACTGGAATTACTCCTGTGGAGGGGGTATTAGAGACAGTATATTTTAAAGAGGCCTCTTTTGTCTTTGAATGTAAAAAGATCTACTTTCAGGATATAAATCCTGATCATTTTATAGATCCGGAGATTCATGAACATTATCCTGAAAGGGACTACCATAGAATGTACATAGGAGAGGCTATTCGATTCCTTAAAAAAGATTAATTAAACAAGGGCACTTGCCCTAAGAGCTGAAAATGAATAAATTGTACACACAATCGTGATCAGAAGGAGAAAATATGGAGTGCAGGATTGAAAAGAACATGACATGGTGTAACTGTACCTACGAACCCTGTTCAAGAAAAGGTACCTGCTGTGAATGTATTACATATCACAAAGCAATGAATGAGCTTCCAGCGTGTTATTTCTCAAAAAGGGCAGAAGCGACATACGATCGCTCTATCGAGGCATTTATAAGAGACTCTCGAGGTTAGCTTTAAGTCTAAAAAATGTATCATCAGGTTCATTGAGGTTCATACAGAAATTTTTCCTGCAGGAGAGTTTTGGAACAGTTTATCAATTTGAGTTTTGCCTCAATACTTCCAGATAAGTAAGAATTTATTAACAGGGAGCAAGATTTAGGGAATGAGGGATTGAGAAGGGCAAAGTTAAGTTACCATTCCTACGCCTTTGTGAAGAAGTACCGTGTAACTTTGTAGTTTTTTCCTGTTGCTCTAAGGAGGGAAAGGAGGAAATAGATTAATTTTTATCCTAACCTTTGCAGGTAAGCCTTATAAAAATTAATAGATAGGAGGATTTTTTGGGAAACATTATTGTGCTCCCAGAAGCTGTTTCTTCAAAAATTGCTGCAGGAGAGGTAGTTGAAGGACCCCACTCTGTTGTAAGAGAACTGATAGATAATGCACTTGATGCGGAGGCAACAGGAATTAAAGTAGCAGTGAACAATGGAGGAAAGGATTATATTCTTGTTTCAGACAATGGTGCTGGAATGTTGGAAGAGGATGCTCTTCTTGCTATACAGAAGCATACTACAAGCAAGATAGCGAATATTGAGGATTTAAATACGATACATACAATTGGATTTCGTGGTGAAGCCTTATCGAGCATATGTACGGTGAGCGATTTCACAATGGTTACAAAGAGAGAGATTGACGACTATGGAACAAAAGTAGTTTGTGTTTATGGGAAAGATATCAGTGCTCAACCAGCAGCAGCAAATAATGGAACTGAGATTACTGTTAAGAACATATTTCAAAACTTACCAGCGAGAAAGAAGTTTCTGGGAAGTAATAGAGCAGAAAATGCAAAAATAAAGGAAGAAATTCTAAAAAAGGCTATAAGCTTTTATGAAAGGGGATTTTCTTTTAAAGCAGATGATCGAACTATTTATAGCCTGGGTCCTGAAAAGGATGTGAGGGAGAGGATTGGTGATATTTTTGGTGAAAACCTGCATAGAAATCTGATAGATATTTTTCATAGAGAGGACCTCTATTCTCTTCATATCTATATATCTAATAAAAATTGTACCCTTTCAAATAGAAGGAGCCAGTTCTTTTTCATTAATAGAAGGCCTGTATCGGATAGATCGCTCTTCTTTGCACTGAATAACCCTACCAAGGGTATTGTTCCAATTGGCCGATATATATATGCATTTGTTTTTATTGAGATCGATCCCTCTCTCATCGACATAAATGTTCATCCTGCAAAGAAGGAGATAAGGATAAAAATTGTGCCCAGATTATTCTCTACTATGAATGCTCTTATGGAAAGGATTCTCAGAGAGAAGTTTTATGGGACGTATATTCCTGAAACGGTGAAATATAGAAAGCAGGAGGTACAGGACTATAGAGTGAGTTTTACCCAGTCTAACCTAGAAGTAAGAGAGCCTGCTTTTTTCCAGGGTCATAGGAAGGTTGATAATAAAAACCTTGGGCTAGGGTTGGCTTTTGAAGTTAGAGGAGATATTTTTCCTCTTCTTAAAGATCTTCGTTATAGACAGCAGCTTTTCTCTACCTATATTCTGTTTGAAGGTGATGATTTTTTATTGCTTATCGATCAGCATGCTGCTCATGAGAGAATTCTTTATGAAAGGCTAAGAAATAATTCAAAGGAGTTGAACTCTATAAAGAGCCTTCTAATTCCTATTAATTTCACTCCTCCAAGAGGGAAGTATGATGAGCTATTGTCCAGTTTGGATATATTAAGAGAAGCTGGCATTGAGATTGAGCCATTTGGTGAAGAGAGTTTTAATATTGTTTCAATACCCGCCTTTATCCCTGATGAAAAGGAAGAAGAGGCTTTATCCCTTTTCCTGGAAGATTTTTATATGGGCAAGATGAGTCTCAAAAAAGAGGACATAAAAGATAAATTTATAAAGCTTGCTTCATGCAGAAATGCTGTAAAGGAGGGCGATATACTCACTGAAGAGGAGGCTTTTACCCTCTTGCACGGGCTTGAGGATACAGAGGTTCCTTATGTCTGCCCCCATGGGAGGCCAACAGTTTTTAAGATAGCCCGGGAGTCTATTGATGGTGTTTTTAAGAGGAGATAGTAGATGGTTAAGAGAGAAGAACTTGAGGCCTGGCTCAACGATTATCTTGAGGTTTATTCCATCTCTGACTCCCTCCCCAATGGTCTTCAGATAGAGGGAAAAGACACAATAGAGAAACTTGTAACTGCTGTAAGCATTAACCTTGAGATTATCGAAGCTGCTGTTTTAAAGGATGCAGAGGCGTTACTTGTACATCATGGTATGTTTTGGAAAAATGAAGATGTAACGATAAAGGGTTACAGAAAGGTAAGAATAAAAAAGATTTTAGAGCATGATATAAATCTCTTTGCCTTTCATTTGCCTCTCGATATGCACCCTGAATTAAGTCATAATCGGCTAATTTTAAAAAGTCTTGGTGCAGAGATAGTGGAAAAGGTGGGGAACACCGAGCAGGATAAATCTATTGGATTACAGGGGACCTTTAAAACGCCTCTCTCATTTGATGCCCTCGTTAAAAGAATAAACAGTGAGCTTCAAACAGAAGCGAAGTATTTTAAATATGGAAAAGATTATATTGAATCTTTATTTGTTGTGAGCGGAGCAGGTAGAAATGAGGTCGATAAAATAACAAGGCTTGAGGTGGATGCCTATTTAACCGGTGATGTTCAGGAAAACACAGAGTACATAGCTAGAGAGGATAAGCTTAATTATATCTTTGCAGGTCATTATAATACAGAAAGAGTAGGGATAATAGAACTTGGAAAAAAGATAGCGGAGAGATTTCATATCGATGTCGAGTTTTTAGATATCCATAATCCCCTTTAGTAGTGTCATTATTCACTGTTATCACTCAGAGCACCGCTGTTATTTACGCCTCCCGCTGTCATTCCCGCGAAAGCGGGAATCTACATCTCTTCTAAAATATACTTCATTATCCTCAGGATTGCCTCTTTCTATCAATTCCATCTTCAGGTAAAAAAACTATTGTAAACCGATATTTTATGTATTAAAATTTTTAGTGAAGAGGATGGAAAAGAAAGGTAAAACATTGCGATATCCTGTTGTAAGCGGGTTGTTCTATCCCGATGGAAAAGAGGAGCTAGATAGAAGTATTGAAAGTTACTTACAAGAGATAGACAGGGATTCTCTATATACGAAAGTTAGTGAACAGACAGGTATTAAAGAGCCAAAGAATTATGGACCTCTTGTTTTAATCTCTCCACATGCAGGGTACATCTTTTCAGGAAGAGTACAGGCGCATTCATATATCTTATTGGAAAAGGGCAATATAGATACTATTATCATTATAGGACCAACTCATCAGGAAAAGCTCAAAGGAATATCCGTTAATCTTGATGATGCATACGAGACACCTATGGGCCTCATTGAAGTTGACCTTGAATTTGCAAACAAACTCATTTCTGGAAGCAGTATATTTCAATCAAGTGAAGAAGCTCATCTCAGGGAACATGTTATTGAGGTGCAGCTTCCATTTATTCAGAAACTCTTCCCCAATGCGAAGATTGTCTCACTCCTTTTTGGAGAACAGAACTGGGATAACGCCAGATTGCTGAAAGATTCACTTATAAATACAATCAAAGATTTACCAAAAAGGTATCTTATTGTTGTAAGTTCAGACCTTTCACACTATCACTCTTCAGTTGATGCTCTTATGCTCGATAATACACTGATTGAAGATGTAAAAAATATGGCTCCTGAATCCTTCTATAAGAATATTGAATCGGGTAACTCAGAGGCATGCGGATTTGGATGCATTCTTACAGGAATTATGATAGCCAATGAGATTGGAATGGGAAAATCTGCAATTTTGCAGTACATGAATTCAGGGGAAGTATCAGGAGATAGAAAAAGAGTAGTTGGCTACCTCTCTGCAGCACTGTATTGAAAACAGATTGTAGTATATTTTAAGAGACAGATAATAGAACAAATGCAGAGTTTTTCGAATTAGAGATGTGGAGGTTTATTATGCTTAGCTCAAAAGAGAGGGAATCCTTGCTTAAGCTCGCACGGGA
>CAYRKG010000090.1:0-5223 GCA_964424795.1 uncultured Spirochaetota bacterium | reverse complement strand
TAAAAACTAAAGTATCCAAAAGATAGTAAAATCTTTTATTATCCCACAAGGGGTGAGGGGTGGCGTAAACGATGTTTATAATCCTATGACCCACTAACAGGAAGGGCTGAAAAGACAAAGAATCGTTTGTGGGAATACCCTTTGAAACAGAGTTTTTCGATAGGCTACTCTATTAAGCGTGCTTTTAGGTGCAGCTAATACATTAAACTATCTTTATTACTGGAGAAATAATTTTTCTTAGAGAAATTCTAAATAACGGCTGGTCATGAATGTGAGCGGCTTCGCTGCTAAGAGGAAATATTCAGATAGCTGTATTAGAACATTGTTTAATTCCAGTATTCGAGCTACTCTCTGCCTTGCAGCAGCTCTGCATCTTTCAAGGCTGCTGTCTTTATGAGCCTTACCCTTACTGTATTGAAGTACAAATAATCAATCATTCCTGTTAAAGCAAATTTCCTATGGTAATAATCCCTGGAAGAAGTATAATTGATGTAAAATATTTTCTTTTCAGGATTTGTTGACATGAACAGGACAGAGGTTGTTGATGTTTGCATCGCTGGAGCAGGTATAGCAGGGTCGACATGCGCTTACTATCTGGCAGAAAAAGGCATCGATGTTCTGTTACTCGAAAAAAAGAAGTTTCCTCGCGATAAAATATGCGGAGACGCTATTACACCCCGAGCACAGATACACCTCAAAAGAATGGGTGTTTTAGACCAGATATTAAAAGAAAAGAAAGGTCACTGGGCGAAAATAGGTGGAATATTGAGCCCCTGCGGGATCCGCTACAGCGGAAACTCTGCAGTAAAGGCCGGCAGCCCACTTGTGATCGCTATAAAGCGCATGATTCTGGATGAAAAGATGGCACACGCGGCTGTAGAGGCCGGAGCGAGACTGGTTGAAAATTATTCGGTTAAGAGAGCGGATTTCTCGCATTCAGAAGGCATATGGACTGTATATCCGAGTAACGAAGTTCAGCCGTCATTCAGAGCGCGGGTTCTGGTTGCAGCTGATGGTGCCAATTCCCATCTGGCAAAGTCACTCGGGATTGTGACCACAAATCCCAAAGCAATATGCAGCCGATCCTATGTTGAAGCCGGAACATTTCGATTTAACGAGGACGGAGTATGTTTCTACCGCCCATCCACAATACCTGGTTATTTATCCATATTCCGACAGGCTGATGGCGGCTTAGGGCTTTGTTGCTATATCATGCCCGGAGGCAAGAGCAAAATTGGTGATTTGAAAAAGCTGCACCATAAACTTATTAAAGATGATCCATACATAAGCGCTGAACTTGGTCCTGATGCCAAGATTGAAAAGATGAAGGCTGGCTTTTTACGAACAGAACTTATTCCAGAAAGCTATTCAGATCATCTACTGATTGCAGGAGATGCAGCAGGGCATATCGATCCACTTACAGGAGAGGGCATTCAGTATGCCATGGATGCTGGTGAGATTGCAGCCGAAGTCCTTGAAGAAGCTTTTTCAAAAAAAGATTTTAGTAAGAAGTTTTTAAAACGTTATGAAAAACTATGTATGAAATCATTCGGCAGGGATTTCAAATGGTCATCTCGAATGACCAGATGGTTTGCCAGAAATCCGGTTTTTCTCGATGCCTATGCTAGCCTGTGCAATCGGCGAGGAGATACATTTATGCTTAAATGGGCATATATAATGATCGGCTCAAAACCCAAAAGGCATTTTTTTAGACCGGGCATGGCCTTGCCAATGCTTTTTGAATCTATAAAATTGAGTAGAAAGAATATTGCATGAAAGGGGACACAATACTTCGGGACACGATGCTTTTATCATGTCCCTATGAGAAAGAGGGATTAAGACAGAGAGCTGTCCCTATTTTTCAAGGTGAATGTAAAAAAAGATGTAAAGCATTCTTCCAATATAAGTTTTTCAGAACACTAGAAGGCAAGTCTAATCCATTTATTTTTGTTAACCCTTTCTCATTATCTTCATCCGCGAATGGGAGAAATACATCATTAGCATCTGTTTCCCAGAACAATCTCTGTGTCCAGTATCGTGTTGCATAGTAGCTTTCGTCTTTGTCGCCCCATCCCACAGAAAGATCACTCGCAAAAAGAATTCTTTTCTGATATTTGATAAGAAATCTCCGTGACTCCTGAGGTTTACGCCCTAATTCCCTTACTATCCATTTTGTTGAAGCAGTATCAATATAAAGGTGTGGGAATCTATCCAGCATTGAAGCCAGGAGAGGGAGATTCTCAGGTTCAGGTAAACTTCCAAAATGGACACTGATTGCCCTTAGATCAGGGTGACGTTCCAATACAGAAATAAACTCATCTATCGCCTGCCTCTTTGTACGGTAGCGCCCAGCATCCAGATATTTCTTTGTATACCAGATGTCAGGATCAGCTACATGTATATCAATCGGAAGCCCATAATCTTCAATGCGAGAAAAGACCTCGTCAAATACGGGAAGTGAAATAGCAAACGGTTTACGCATGTCTGTGAAATCCAAAAACTGTGGTCCAAACCACATCTTTACAATTGTATAGCCATTTTTATGAGCTTCATCGACTGCAGTCAAAAGTTTTTGAGTATTATGTTGAGCAAAAGCATCAATAGGAAGGTAAAGTGCAAACACAAATCGAGCAGCTTTCCCACTCTCCTCTAGTGCGTTTTTTACATCAGGGGTGACGATTCCGGTAAACTTTTGAATTCCGTATATATCTGCCCACTTCTCAAACTTTGCGAAGGCGCTGCCATCCCAAATGTGAAGATGAGCATCCCATATTTTGTATGGAAGAGCATGCAATCCATCTAATGGTTTGTCTAAATGAAATCTCAAAGAGGTTTCCTGTTAAACTATTTTGAGCTCACCTATCAAGCTCGTGTATCCTGTAAATGCAATTGTGCAGATATTATATAAAAAAATTATCTATATGTATAAATAATTTATTTATAAGAATAAAAAATAGGTCAGGTGATTTAGATCTCGTCAATATGAATAATCGAGAGGAAACGGTTATTAATGAAACTTTACATGAATCAGGTTTTGAAAAGAAAGGTATACATTATGGGCACTAAAACTGCAAACATATTTTCATTGAGTTTGCACCTCCGATTCTCCAGTTCTTTCACCCAAATGTGTGGCTCGTACGGATATTCTCACTAACGAACCTTGGAATATCTTTTCTTGGATTATTGGTGTTTTTTTCCAAACGATATTATAAAAATAACAGGACTTCAGGCAGGCTTTGATAGTGTCTTTACACCCCATCTCGAATTTAATGAATACGGATGTGACTATTACTCTCAGGTATGTCAGGAGGTATGCCCATACGATTAGCAGGATATAAAATTGTCACTTTATATCTGTTTTTAAATATATTATTGTATCGATACTTTTAATAATTTAAGCTTTAAGAAGTCAAGTTAAAAATAGGGAAATTGCCACAGAGCGAATGATTTCTCTGATTTTAAAATCCTTAAAAAAACAGAAGAGAAGAATAAGAACAAAGCCGATCCTCTCTTCAAAGGAAAACAGGATAAAAGCAAAGAAAATCATCGGGGAAAAGAAAATGCAAAGGGGTAAGGTCGATTATAATGAATGAAGAAATTATTGAGCGTGTAGAATCTTCATCTTTAAGCTGAGATATCAGGTAATCTGAAAAGCCGATGACAACGGTCATCATGTTGATGAGATCATGCGCAATATCTCCGGCGAATCTTCCGATTGCTTCCATCTTCTGAGCATGCTGGAGCTGACTTTGCAGGTTTTTTCTTTCTGTAATATCTTCCTTGATACAGATATAGTGAAAGAGTTTTACTGACAAAAAATGGAGAGAGATAAATTTTATCTAAAGCAGATAAATGTCGAAAGTTACTCGGGCTATAAGCTTCATGAAAGCCCCAGGGCATTCATATATGAAGGAAGGAGATACACAGTAAAGGAGATCCTCGACAGTTGGTACGAAGGAGGCACAAAACCGGAGGCTCCAGTGATAAGCTACTTCAAAGTTCTTGCTGATAATGGAGGACGTTATCTCATTCGTTACGATTCCTTCCATGATGAGTGGACAATAGTAATTCAGCCTTCATAGAACGTTCGGCTTACTGCCACTGAAGCGATGAGGCTTTAAAAACCACCCATACTTCCAGGCCCGGAAGGAGTCCGAGAGAGCTTACAGCCTTACGTGTAACACTGCAGATCAGGGATATGTTTGAAACCTGTACATCGAGCTTGACTCGCTCAGATTGTTCGAAGGTGAACATGTGCACCAGCCGGCCAGAGAGAATGTTCTGGGCTGATATGTGATCGGGACGTTCAGTTGTTATGATGATGCTTGTAGGATCCAGAAGTGCGTTAGTGCTCTGTCCTGAGGGCGGGAGGACCATAATCTTCTGGCCGTCATCCAGGCTCCTGCTCCATAGGCCATCCTTTTCAACAGTCCATGGTCCCATTATAAAGTTCTCTTCACCCGAACCCATGATGTGGCCCTCGTGCATCTTCAGTATCGCATCGCCAACTTCGTGAAGCCATAAAAGATCATGGGTTGCTATGATTAGGGTCGTCATGTAATTCATTCGGACATTTCTTATTGTTTCCTTGATTACCTGAGCACTCACCCGATCGACACTTGCGGTTGGCTCATCGAGAATCAATACAGCAGGTTTGAGAACGAGCCTCGCTGCCAGGGCTATGCGCTGGGATTCACCTCCAGAGAGCTCTGACCATTTACGGTGTGCAAATATGCCGGGATCCAGCCCAACCATGCTCAGTGATTCATTGATTCTCTCATGAATGTTTTTCCTTATACCGCGTACCCTGAGTCCATAGGCGATGTTTTCAAAAACCGATCTCTTTAAAAGATAAGGCTCCTGAAGGAGCATGGTGACTGTAGCACCCTTTATATTATCATAATTCGCTTTGAAGCTGTCAGCTGGAGAGCCATCCTGGTAAAATCGAACCCTCCCTTCATAATGCCGGTCGATGAATGCTAAGATTCTTAGCAACGTACTCTTTCCACTACCATTTGGGCCAACGATGCCGTAGGATTTACCCCTCTCTATCTTGAGATAAGGGATGTCGAGCATAAAACCTTCACCGTATCTTCTTTTGAGGTCTTTGACTTCATAAATGATATTGTTATTCATAGCTAAGAAACCATCATGTCCTTCGTTTCATAATCTGCAGGATCCAGTTTATCACAAAGGCAAGAAGAAGGAGTACCAGTCCGAGCG
>CAYRKG010000089.1:0-6657 GCA_964424795.1 uncultured Spirochaetota bacterium | reverse complement strand
CTTCAATACATCTTTCGGATCTCTCCTGAGTTGCTCCAATAACTGCACCCACAGAATTGTGATCTTTATTCCACATACATATTGATTCGATTACATGTTCATAAAACCTCTTCCCTGATTTGAGCTCAAAAAACTGAAAATCCCGGGCACCCGGATTACTGGTCAAGGCAAGAATAAAAAATCCCCTTTCTTTATAAGAAAAAAATGGTTCAAGAGAGTCATATCCCATATAGGGACTTAATGTAACTGCATCACCATTTAAAACCTCAAAAACATACCTAGCATAGGCTTGTGAGGTTTTTCCTATATCCCCTATCTTTGCATCTATTATTACAGGGAGTTCAATCTCTCTAGCCCGTTCTATAAGCTGCAGAAGAGCCTTCATCCCATCAAATCCATACTGCATATAAAATCCAATATTCGGTTTTACCGCTGCTACTTTTGAGGCTATCTCATTAAGTATCCTTGAAAAGTATCCAAAAATCTCATCTGAAAGGCTTTTGGAATTATCAATCTTCATTCTTTCAACAACAGGGTCCATTCCAAAACATAAAAGAGTATTTTTCGCTTCTCCTGTATTCTGTAGTTTTTCCAAAAAACTGTTCATATATATCCCCTTGTTATCAATTAATGAGCGATTCACATAAAAGTATTTGTAAATAGTAAAACCGAAGTTTCCTTAAGAACAGAGGTATTGAACAGGATTCTTGTGAAACTTTCCTGTATCATAAGCTATACATCCATTCATTATCGTTAAGAGTGGTTTATACCCAATCTTCCAGCCATGAAATGGAGACCATCCGCACTTTGTTGTATATCCCTCTTCGCCTAATAAAAACTCACCCTCTTCCAAGAGAACACATTCTGCTCTTTGTTTGGCAGAAATACCCTCCCCTCCCCCCATTTTAAAGAGGCCTCTTGCTCTACCGGATGTTAATCCAATAAAATCTTTAAGGGAGATCTTTCCTTCTTTATACGCTGTAAAAAGCAGAGGAAGAGCAGTTTCTAAACCCGGAAAACCTGAAGGTGGATTATCGGTCTCTCTATCTTCTACTGTGTGAGGGGCATGATCTGTACCCAAAAGATCGATAGTTCCATCGTTTATGCCCTCCCATAGAAGATCGATATCACCTCTGCTGGAAAGTGGCGGAAGAACAGCCTTATAACCTTTATAACTCTTGCTATCCAAGAAAAGATGGTGAGGAGTCACCTCAGCAAGTATCGTAGAAAACCTCTTTTTCCACTTTCTTATAAGGGCAACCTCCTCTCCTGTGCTTGCATGACAGAGGTAAAGGATTGGAAGATTTTTAAATCTACGGGATGCCCTTTGATAAAAAAACAAAATACTCTCAAGCCCCTCTATGCCACCAGTGTGAACCAGTACAGGCTTTGGCTGATTAAATACTCTTAATAAAGCATCTTCAGAGCTTACGGTCAGGCCTCCGGTTGTTTTTGAGAGGTATACCTTGATACCGCATATAGTATCTTGAACTCCATCATCCATTATTTCATCGATGTTCTTATCTGTTAGAGCGATGTACAGACCAAAGTTGATATAACTCTTGTTCAGAGCAATCTCTTTTTTCTCTATAAATACTTTATAATTTACTACAGGCACCTTATTGTTAGGCATATCAAAGATAGCTGAAAATCCGCCCCTGAGCGCTGCCTTTGAACATGTTTCCCAATCCTCTTTATAAGCAAATCCTGGTTCTCTAACATGAACATGAGGATCAACAAAAGCTGGAATCAAATATCGTTCCTTTCCCTGTATCACTGCTGCATCTTCTGAATGTTTCACCTTTGATTCAGAAACACTCACAAAAATACCATTTTCAATAACCACATTTCTTTTTTCCCAGTCACCCTCCTTAGGAATTAAAACATTTTCAATAGCTATCTTCATTCAAACCTCTGTTAAAACCTTTCAATAGTACCACTCTCGTCCCGTTTGTATACTCCGAACTCCTCTAGTTTCTCAATATATACAAAGGGAAAAACAGGGCCCTCTATACATACTCGATCCCCTGTATTATCGAGAGTACAGCTACCGCATATCCCTATTCCACATTTCATCATTCTTTCAATACTTGCTTCCCCTGGAATTTTGTTCTGTTTGAAGATACTAATCGATAGTTTTATAAATATTTCAGGGCCACAGAGAAGTGCAAAATCGGGATTTGTCTTATCAACTATCTTTTGAAGATGATCTGTTACCATACCTCTCAAACCTAAAGAGCCGTCTTCAGTACAGTAAAATATCTTATTATCTTTTTCCCCGGTCAATCCATCAAGAAGAGGAAATATCCAATTTATTGAATAGATATTTTTCCCTCCAGCAATGATGTTCACTTCCTTACCAAGTCTTTTTAATTCTGCTGCAGTGTACACAAGAGGTGCAAGCCCGATTCCCCCTCCTGCAAGCAGGTAACTCTTATAGCCCAAACTAAACCCATTACCCAGGGGCCCAAGCAAACCCACAGGGTCTCCCTTTTTAATTTTAAAAAGTTCAGTGGAAAATAGGCCTCTTTTTATAACAGAAAATCCCATAGTCCTTTCACCGTAATATGAAACAGAAAACGGTTTCTGATTCTTACCAGGAATCCAGAGCATGTAAAACTGTCCCGGTGCTGGTTTAGAAATACCCTCACTATCAAAAAATATGGTTTTTATGTCACTCCTCCTTTCATGCTTGATATCTTCTACTTTCATAACTTTAAACTCTGGAGTTTTATCCTTTCTCTTTTCTGATCCAGCACCTCTCTGGGTAACATAAAAAGATACAGCCTTCTTCCTGTGTACAAGGCCAATGATCTCTTCTGAGCTTTTAAAACTGTTGTTCTCTAAAAAATCTCTTACTCCATTTTCAATATCCCTGAAGATAGATATCCCTTTTGTATACACAGCACTTCCGATTCCATACATACTTGCTCCGGCCATCATCACCTGCAAGGCTCCATCTGTGCTCGATATACCTCCTGTACCTATAATTGGAATCGAGACCTCTCTATACACATTGTATACATTCCTTACTGTAATGGGTAGGACCCCATCTCCAGATATTCCACCTACCCTGTTTCCAAGCACAGGTATACCTGTATTTGTATTTATAACCATTCCCGGACCTACTGTATTCATGATACAGAGGGCATCCGCTCCTCCATCTTCTACAGATTTTGCAACCTCTAAAATATGAGGTGTATTTGGACTCAATTTTACAATAACAGGCGTTTTTGTTTCATCCTTAACACTTCCTGTTATTTTGTAGCTAAGTTCAGGAGAAAAGGAGAATGGTGTCCCTAACTCATCGAGAACATTCGGACAGGATATATTTAGTTCAAGGAAAGTAAAGTTTAAAGACTCTAACCTTTTTGCTATTTGAGGGAAATCACTTTCAGTTTTACCGAATATTGAAACTATAACCGGAAAATCGACGTATTCGTTATTATACTGCAGTATAAAATCATCAATACCGGGATTGGAGAGCCCCACTGCATTTATTAATCCATTCCCCCAATCATAGATAACCGGAGCGTTGTAGCCCTTTCTCTTCTCAACACCAATAGACTTTGTTGTTACAAGTCCAGCCCCTTCCTGGTACAACCTTTTTAAAGATGAAAGGGTCACTCCGAGTATACCAGATGCTAAAACCGATCTATTCTTCAACTTCACATTTAAAAAACTTATGTCATTGATCATAAAATTTCAACTTCTCCCGCTTTAACACTCCTTTCACAGTAGTGACATCTAAGTACCAGAGGTGATGTTTTTACAATTTTAAACCTCGTTTTTATATCGGAATGTGAAGTTATGCAGTTCGGATTACGGCATTTTACAATATTGATATATTCTTCAGGTCGCTCAATCTTTCTTTTTTCTTTTAATTTCCCATCTTTAATAATATTTATCGTTGCCTGCGGGGCAATAAGAGATATCTTATCAGTCTCTTGCTTCCCAAGATATTTATTCTCAATCTTTATAATATCTTTTTTCCCCATCTTCTGACTGGAAAAACCTACACCTATTGTCAATATACCTTCATTTTCTAACCCTAAAATATCTATTACCTTTAAGGCCATTGCGCTTGGTATATGATCGATCACAGTCCCATCGTTTATAGCATAAACCTTATCGGCCTTCATGCTCATACTCCTTATCTTGATTGTTTTAACGACTTATTACGAATTACACTGTCCTTTTATCACCGATATTTCTCGATTTAAATGAAATACTGAACTTCAATTGCATTTTCAAAAAATCTTAGGATATCGCTCCTGTAACCAGACCCAGTATGGCCTGCCTGACAGGGATGCCATTATGAGCCTGCCTGAAATAAATAGCATTTTCCATTGTGTCAACCTCTGAAGCTATCTCATCTACCCTTGGCAATGGATGCATAATTTTTATACTACTACTAAAGGCTTCAATAGCCTTCTTCGTTAAGCGGTAACATCCTGCTACCCTCTCGTATTCCTGCATATCTCCAAAGCGCTCTTTCTGTATTCGGGTTACGTATAGTATATCAATCTCCTCACGGAAATCATCCATATCTTCATAATCGTAAGTCTTTGATCCCATCTCTCTAATCTCTTCAACAAGATACTCAGGCATTCTCAAGATTTCAGGTGAGATAAACCAGAGAGGGGCCTTGAAGAGGGAAAGAGCATAGGCAAGAGAATGAACCGTACGACCATATTTCAAATCTCCAAGGAACCCAACCCTAATTTTAGAAAGATCAGAAAAAAATTCGCTTATAGTAAAGAGGTCGAGAAAGGTCTGTGTAGGATGTTGATTTGCACCATCACCCGCATTGATAACAGGAACACTCGCAACCTCGGAAGCGAGTCTCGCCGCGCCTTCAACAGGATGTCTAATAACTATAACGTCACAGTAACCTGATATGATTTTTATCGTATCAATTAAAGATTCACCTTTTTCTACTGAAGTGTACTCAGTTCCTGCAAAACCAATAACCTCCCCTCCCATATATTTCATCGCAGACTCAAAGGAAAACCTTGTCCTTGTACTCGGTTCAAAAAAAAGAGTGGCAACTACCTTACCCTTAAGGCATCCTTTATAGCTTCCGTTCTTAACCTCTCTAGCAGTATCTATAATCTTTAATAGCGATTCTCTATTCATGTCGCGAATAGAAACGATACTCCGACCTTTAAAATCCATAATCTTTACCACCTTTAAAAATTTTAACCTTAAAAGATCTATCTATTATTCCTGTATTAAACCCCTAGAACCTGGTTTAACAAGAGGAATTCCATCTTTACATAATGGACAATGAGCAGGTTTATATATCGGTATATCCATTTCAATGCAAAAATAGTATGGAGAGCCTGGATTGAACCGTCCTCCAGTACGATTCACAAGAGAAGCAAATGAAATAACAATACCTCCACTTTTTTCAACAGCATCCTTTACTTCCAGTACTGAGCCACCTGTAGTAATAACATCTTCAACGATCAGTACTCTTTCACCTTTCTGAATTTGAAATCCCCTTCTCAGTGTCATGATATTGTTTTCCCGTTCAAGAAAAAGCGCTCTTTTGCCTAGAAGTCTCGCTACTTCATAAGATACTATAATCCCACCGACAGCAGGTGAAACAACAGTATCTATGGCTTCGTTTTTAAAATATCCTGCTACATCCTCCATAAACTCCAGTGCAAGATCCGGCTTTGATAACAGGGCCGCGCACTGTACATACATGTCAGAATGATTCCCTGAACTTAGCAGAAAATGACCTTCAAGGAGAGCCTCTGAAGATCTCAGTATTTCTATTGCTCTATCACGATCCATGCATATATCCAGTTTTAAAAAATACAAAAAAAAACTTTCTCCTTTATAAGGAGAAAGTTTTTCCGTCAAGCCCATCTTTGACCATGGTTCGTAGCTTAATCTTCATACTTAGAGTTGAGTATAAAGAAAAACAGGTGAGGCGTCAAGAATTTTTACTACTTTTCATACTATCTTCGCGAATACTTTCCCATCAATTCTCCCTGCGCAAGAATGTGCCCCTCCATAGCTCTTAGAAGCTCCCTTTTTGTTAAGCCCGGTCCCTTACTGATCAGTATTTTGAGGGCATACACTTTAAAGTAGTATCTATGAGTTCCACCGGGAGGACAGGGGCCCCCATAACCATGCCTTCTGAAATCGTTTCTCCCCTGAACCGAACCATTATCAAGGGTTTCTTTTCTTGGGAGGTCTTCAGAAAGCGATGTAACATTTGAAGGTATATCATACATTACCCAGTGAACAAATGTTCCCCCTGGTGCATCAGGATCATCACATATAAGAGCATAGCTTTTTGTGCCCTCAGGACCTTCTGACCACGTTAATGGTGGAGAAATATTCGCTCCATCACATGTGTATTTCGATGGAATCATTCCACCTTGAGAAAATACACTACTTTTAACTGTTAATTCCATTGGATTACCCTCCTTCTTCTTATCTTTTGCATAGATAGAACTCAATACAAGTATAAAAATCATAGAAAATAAGAAAATTATTTTTAGTCTTTTCATGATTAAATACCTCCTTAATGTGGACAAGCCACATTCTTATTATGCCACTTTCGCTCAACATTGAGACCTTGAGCCTCACGTCGCTTTCGCTCAAATTGAGGCCTTCGGCCTCACGTCGCTTTCGCTC
>CAYRKG010000088.1:0-6830 GCA_964424795.1 uncultured Spirochaetota bacterium | reverse complement strand
ATTAAAGAACCAACGGTAAAATGAACGAGAGCGTCAGGATTTATTATATATCCAATTCCATTATAAAGTTGTGATTTGATTAAGCCACTGTTGAAAGTTTGTTAATTTATAGAAAATACAGGGTCGATTCAGAAGAAAATCCTGGAAAACGGTGTTTCTATAGAATGAATATTCCTCTCTTATAATGTAGGGAGAAAGACAACAATGATACTAAAGTTTATGAGGAGGGAAAATTGGAAATCACCTACACACTTTACTGCAGGGAATGTTACAGCAGTCTAAATGAAACGAATAAAGCAAGACCTTACAACAGCTACTTTATCTGCTCTAACTGTGGCTTTGAGACTGATAGAGGATATGCTTTGCAGGTTCTATCACCTACCGAAATCCAAAAAAATCATATTAAAAAAACATCTGTAAAGCAGGTGGCTTTTACTAAGACGTTTTGAATCCTTAAATGCAAAACTTGCGAAAAAGATGATGGCTTCACATGGTTAAGTGCTTTTGTCTATTATGTAACTGCAACTTTGTAACCAATTTTTTCGTTAATTGAAACGAATATTTCGTTATTTATATGATTGCAATAGACAGTTCACAGATGAGGATTTGTACTTCCTCAAGTTAAAGGCACTCTGCAATGGCGAAGCTTATTCACCTGCACCTTGCTGGCCCGGACCTTAATGTCTCGATTTGTTTGACTTAACTACAGTTTATTTAATTCATCTAAAAACTTGATTACTCTCAAAGACTCAGCAATCTCTGTGGTGCCGCTCATCGCGACTTCTACGATGAGAGTTACCAATATCTCATCTTTAGTGGCTCCTGCCTCAAGTGCATGCTCAGTCTGGGCTAATATACAATTCGTGCATTCAGCTCGTAATGCTATCGCTAAGGATATTAATCGTTTGACTCTACTACTTAGCGCCCCGTCTTTATAGGCAATATCAAGCATCGAGCCTTCAGCAGCCGCAAAATCAGGTATTTCTTTCTTAAACATCTCAAGTAGCTTATGACGGTCTTTGTTAAGTTTTATTTGGCTTTCCATATGTATTGACCTCCTTATTCGATTTTTCTGATTCTTCATCAATCTTATAGTTATTTGTCATTGTAAAAAAGATATACTCTCCATCCAAGGTATTATCCTGCCCAGGTACTGGGGTAAGATGAGCAAGCAAAAACACTTACTTTTGGCACCATAGAATCAGTACAAAATGGGATTACAACAAACATCTTGATGAAATCCTGTGGGATGAATAATATACCCCTACAGCTAATTATAAAAATGACCTATTATCTATTGCAGAGAAATAATTTATTAGAAATACTTTATGTGGTTTTCTACTCCATTGGGAATAATACAAATGAACCCAAGAACGTCATCACCAGTGTTTATAAATTGGTGTCTTTCGTTGGGAAAAATCAGCACCGCCTTGCCCTCCTCTATCTCTACAACCTCATCATCTCCTGCTATTTGCCCTCTTCCCTTTACAATGTAAACTTCATGCTCAAAAGGATGGGGACTACCCGAGGTCTTTCGACCTGGCTTGAGTTCAAAGTATCTTAGTTCAAAATGTGGGGTTCCATCCTCCTCAGATAATAGCCACCAGATCGATGCTCCTGAAGGAGTTTTCATTTCTTTCGTCTTATTAGTATTCGCAACGTACATTTGAATCTTCTCCTCCATTTAAAATTATTGGCATAAAGATATTGCCTACTATTATTTTTACAAAGACTTTTCAAGGGGAAACAATACTTTTATTATGTCCCGAGCAGAAAGAGGAAGAAAGAGGACACAATACTTCGGCAATACTTCGGGACACGATACTTTTATCATGTCCCTATTTATTGTGTCCCGATTTATTGGAATTCTTGAAAAGAATTTATTAATATATAAAACTATGGCTTTCAATAAAACCAAATCAGAAATCCATATAGATTCAGAAGGATAATAGCTCAGTATAGGAGATAAAAAGATGGCGAAATCAAGAAAACCAACCAGGAGAATCCTCAAGGCTGGAGAGGTAGCTGAGGAAATTTTAAAGAAGGATCTCGAACGTTATAGAAAGAAGGCTGTTGAATATGGGGCCTCCGATGCTGTAGTTGTACCAGCTAGTTCAGTAATAGTAGACGAGCGGGTGAGGCTCAAATGTTCACAACCTAGATGCTACCTCTATGGAGAAGAACCCTACTGCCCACCTTACACTCCCGAACCGGAGTTTATGCGAAGGGCATTGAGTAAGTATACATGGGCAATACTGGTAAGAAATGATGTGGAGCCACCCGAGGACTTCACAGATCGGGTTAAGTGGTTTAAAGGTCACATCAGGCATCAGAGGAAAACAAATGAGTTAGTCTCAAAGATAGAATCCTTAGCCTATGTCGACGGGTACTATTTCGCCATCGGATTCGGAGCCGGGGGATGCAAGACAACCCTGTGTGAAGGAGAACTATGTCTGATGATAGATGGTGGAAGATGCAAATTCCCCTTAAAGGCGAGATCATCTATGGAAGCTGTGGGCATTGACGTATTCGATATTGTCAACAAGGTCGGTTGGGAGATTTATCCCTGCCATGGAAGCGATCTCGGGCATTACATACCCTGCGCTACCTCTGTTGGGATAGTATTCATATATTAATCTGTTTCATAATATAGGAGATAAACATGAAGGATATCTTAGATGAGTTGAAGCCATATCTTAGGGAAAATGATCCCCGTAAGGCACCAAAGCTTGCCAGTACATTTGACTACCGTCGTCTGCAACTTCGACTGCTCAGGGATATATTGGTAGAGCTCAGGAAAATAAATACTGAACAGACAAAATAAAAAAGAGAAGAGGATAAAAAAGAGAAGAGGACACAATACTTAGGGACACGATACTTATATCATGTCCCGAAGTATTATGTCCCGATTTTCTTTTTCCGATTTTCTTTTCTGAGATAGAACAAGACAGTGTGATGGTAATAGTAAAGCAGGTTTCGCCCTCCTGACACAGGAAAGGAGAGCTCCACCTCCCAAGGCGCAGACACAAAGGTCGCCTGACCCCTTAATGAAATCACGTCTGCTTATCCTCCGCATCTGAGATCACCTTTTAAAAAATCACACCGGAGCGAACATAATCCACTCCCCCTCCACGGCAATTTTACTGTAAACGGTTATCCCTATTAACAGCAGCTCGATCTTCTAGTAAAAGATGTCTTTATTCCTTTTTTTTTAATACAATTTAGTTCCTTTATCTGGCTAAGTGTAATACTGTTATACTTACACGGAGAAAGAATTATGGCTAAAAAGAGGAGGCATTCAGTTATGCTAATTCCTACAGTAATAATGGGGGTACTTGCTATTATTCTTCTCTTCATAGGATTCTACAAAGGAGAGGGACAGCACATCAGTGGTATGAAATCAGCCTTGAATACGACGATTCAAATCTTACCGATGTTAGTTTTTACCTTTATTGTGGCTGGTATGATTCAGGTTTTGCTTTCTCAAGAATCATTATCAAAATGGATAGGTGCGGAATCTGGTATAAGAGGAATACTCATCGGTACAGTGGCTGGCAGTTTGGCTCCAGGAGGACCCTACGTCAGCTTACCCGTTGCTGCAGGACTTATACGTTCTGGCGCCAGTGTGGGAACTATGGTCGCCTTCCTGACAGGCTGGTCACTATGGGCAGTTAGTCGCCTGCCGATGGAGGTAGGAATATTGGGCTGGAAATTTACACTCATTCGAATTACAAGTACATTCTTCTTTCCGCCTATTGCCGGGTTAATAGCACAGACGCTCTTTGCAAGTGCTAAATAAAGCAGTAAAAAATGAATTTTTTCTGCATCTCTAATAAGTACTCACATCGGCCGAAAAACCTCAGGTTGAAGTAAAGCGAAGATCATTACAAACTATCCCTCCCTCTTTACCATTTTTCCAACAGCATAAGAGCCAAATTGGTATGTTCCGTTCGATTCTAAAAATATACCAATGACAAGAATGATAAACTTTGTCCAGTCATAGGGCTGAACAGATAGTGTTCTCCATAGCGCTAAAAGAAAAGTAACTATAACAGAGATGATAAGGGCAGATGTTCCTTCTATCTTTACCCATTTTTTTACAGCCTGGGTGACAGCAAGGGCTACTACACCCAAGGCTAATATTTCTTTTATTAATTCTGGTGTAAACATTTTCTAACTCCTCTCTTTTTTTTTTCAATCCACAACTCCTTTATATTATGATGAAATATGAAAAAATTACAATAAATCTATTAACCCGTATTTCTCGCAAATATCTGTAGTTAAAGCAAATGGGGATTTGACTCTCCTTCGGAGAGTTTACGCTTTTCTCACGCCTGACTGCACTCTGAGCTTAACATTATAGTGTATTGCTACATAATTAATAAACTTTTCTATCTTTCTATTTGTGAGAAAACCGCATTAACTACCATCCTGAAAAACCATTAATTTTTTATGATTTGCTTAAATCCTTCCGGTCAGATATAATAAATTGGCATCTTCGAACTATCTATTGAGATACCGATCATTATTTCTATAGATAGGAGTAGAGATTAAATATGTACATGAATAATGGTATACTAGATTGGCTACTCTATTGCGATCCTTCTATCCGTTGGCAAGTGATGAAAGACCTCATGAATACGGATGAAGAAAAATACGAAAATGAGCGTAAAAGAATATCTTCTAAAGGATGGGGGAAAGAGATGCTTTCCTATCAGGATTCAAATGGCCTGTGGTCAGGTTCAGTATACGTGCATAAATGGGTCTCTACAACCTACACAATGCTATTGTTACGCCGTTTTGGTTTGCCGCCAGATAATAAGCAGGTAATTAAATCATGTGAGATACTCCTTGATAAAGGATTATATCATGATGGTGGGATCAACTATTTTGCAACACTAAATCATAGTGAGACATGTGTCACTGGGATGATTTTATCAATCCTTACATATTTTAAATACCTTGATGAGAGACTCAATACAATGGCAATATATCTACTCGAACAGCAGATGAGCGATGGTGGTTGGAATTGTGAGTCTTATGAAGGAGCAAGGCACAGTTCATTCCATACAACAATTTCTGTACTTGAAGGATTACGAGAATATGAAAAGCTCAATACCCCTTTGAAAATCCAAATAAGAGATAGCCAGAAATTGGGTAGAGAGTTTCTTCTTGAGCATAAGCTTTTCCGTTCTCATCGGACAGGTGAAATTGTGGATAAACGTATGACGAGATTTTCATTCCCACCCCGTTGGAGATACGATATAATGCGTGCCCTTGATTATTTTCAAGAATGCGGTGCAGATACAGATGAGAGAATAGAAGATGCGATAGATATTATTAAGAAAAAGCAAACTAATGATGGAAAATGGAAACTTCAAAATCGACATCCAGGGAAAACATACTTTGAAATGGAAGAGGTTGGCAAAGCAAGTCGATGGAATACATTACGTGCCCTACGTATATTGAAATGGCACAATAATTCCAGTAGTTTGTAAAGCCTCTATTTCCCTTAACCTACATGTATTTTTTCCATGTGCTCCAGGCAGGTTTCTCAGTACCATCATTCTCTATGATACCCAGAGATCCCTGCCAATCCAGGAACTCCTTTACCCATTTATTGTCACCCTCAATTCCAAAGCTCGAGGCCACCATTTTATTGACATCATCGGATAGGTCATGGAGTATGAACCAGGAGGCAAATTCAATCTGGCCCCTGTTTTTTTCCAAAACCTTAGAATATCTCTTTACAAATTCAACCTGATTATCATAATTTCCATTCTTGCCTCTCGAACTCCAGCCAGTTTCAACAATACCTATTTTTATTCCTTCAAACTCCTCGAACATCTCATCAAAATATTTTCCAGTTTGAGCAACCTGTGGATGAGCCTTATCGTCCTCCATATATACTGTCAAAACAAGGAAATCCCCCTCTCTACCAAGAGCCCTTAATAATTCTATCTCTCCGGTCTTCCTGGCGAGATGATATGCGCCTATAACACCAACCTTAATCTCTGGATTAATCGAATGCACTTCTTCAACAACTGCCTGGTAAAAGCTTTTGAATGAATCCTTGAGCTTTGGGTTTTCATGTAAATAGCAGTCTACCTCATTTCCCACAACAAAATATTTTGCATCATTACCTATATGTTCTATAAACTCTTTTATAAAAGCCTTGAAGGCACCTACAAACCTGGGACTGTCAAATCTTGTGAATTCAATCCCTTCAGGATACTCTCCCAGCACGTTCGTATGAATAATTTCAAAGATTGGGAAGTAGGTCATCCTGTGCTTTCTGATCTTTAAAAGCTCGTAATCGAGGTTGTTTTCATGTGCATTCCATTTATATTGTCCCAGTGCCTTCTCAAAGTTTTTCCAGTAGTGGCTGTGGATTGATATTGAAAAACCACCCTCCCTTGCCTTTTCATAGGCTTCATCCATTGATCTGTCTGTCCATTCAGAAAGGTTCCCTTTTGGTAAGATTTTTATTCCCAGGGAAACCTCCGTTTTTAAGGTAGGTGAGATTTCTTCTTTCGCGCCCCCTGCAATGAGGAATATAGCCAGAAGGATAAGATACTTTTTCATCAAATCTCCACAAATAGTATAGTTCAATGATACAATAGGTGTCAAGTCATGCCATATTAATTCAGGAATGTACTTCAATATTAAGAAAAGCAGAGAAGGTTGCTTCCTGAAAAATATTTTCACTCATTCGTGTTTAAGCTATTAGGAATTACCTTTTTCCATTCCTCTCCAAAGAGAATTGACAGGGGCAGTCTTTTCTCCATCCTTAGATTTTATCTAATTGCCTTAACTCCTCCTCCCGCAAG
>CAYRKG010000087.1:0-7126 GCA_964424795.1 uncultured Spirochaetota bacterium | reverse complement strand
TTTTTCTATTTGCTTTTTCCCTCCATAACTATTATCAAAAGTCAGTCAACTTGAGGAATAAACTTAGGTTATTTTCTTGGGATGTCATGGAGGAGATTTTTACATCTTTGCAATATACTAGCTGTGCCTGTTGCTTCGAAGCCACCAGATGATTTTTAAAATAAGCTTTCATTCTTGGCGTATCTTTTATATCGAGCTTGCAATGCCATGATAATTAATTAAAGAAGATCCTAATGTTCTATCAATCTTTTAATTATTAGAGCTTTATATCCATTGAATTCTCTATGGATATTTTAACAAAATTCATTATATCTGACACCCTTATTCCTATTGAAGTGGAACGCGATATCTTAACTGCATTAAGAATTCCGAGAAAATAAACCATAAGACCTGCCTGCATTGTGGTTTTTGTAAACTCCCTGAAGGACTCTTTTTTTTGTGAAAGCGTTTTTATGATAGAAAATATCATGTTGGTTAGCTGTTCTATCTTTTCTTCGATTTTGGTGTAATCAATTGCTTCAGCAAGAAGGATGTTGATTAACTCTAAATCGTTCAAAAGCTCAGGGAGAAACCTTTCTATGAGCACCTTTAGTTTTGATTCTGGACTGATACCAGAGGATAACGCCTCCTTTAGCCGAGTATGAAGATCAGACCATCCTTCTTCAACTATAACACGCACGATTTCGTCTTTACTTTTAAAATATGTATAGATGCTTCCTACAGGAAATCCCGTTTCCCTCACGATATCTGAAATTGATGTATTAAAAAATCCTTTCTGGGCAAAGAGCATCTTTGATGATTGAAGAATTGTTGCACGCTTGTTTTCATCTTTTGCTCTGGCCATTGCATCCTCCCCATAGTGCATACCCATTATACACTGTAGTAATCATGAACACTACAAAGAATTTCTATTTTAAACTTGTCGAATTTGAATAATATTCTTTGGTATTTTACACACTACAGTATAAGCAGGATTGTAAATATTTCCGATATCATATTCAACATACTGGCTCATAATTATACTCGATGCAACAATATCCAGATTATAATCATCCCTGAGCCACCTGATCATTTCTGTTGTGGCATGCTGGAGTGCCTGTTCCAGTGGTCGTGTATTTCCTAATGTAAAGATGTAATTTTTGTTCTCACCCCTTGGCCACAATATCAATTTTTCTTTCAAAAGATGAACAGTAAAATGCACATCGAATGAGACTTCAATTCCGGTGCCTCCTATTTCTCCATCACCCTGTGAAGCATGCCCATCTCCAAGAAAAAGTAATGCTCCTTTTACAAAAACAGGCAAATACAGAGTTGCTCCCTCAGAAATCCAGCGGTAATCCATATTTCCACCATGCTGGGCTGAGGTTAGAGTGGAGAACGCCTGTTTGGCCGGAGGTGCTACACCGATACAACCGAGCATCGGTGAAAGAGGTACACGGAATTTTTCAGCACCAATCTCTGGTCTTAGGAGTGTAATAATTTTCTGGTCCAGATTAATTTCCCAATCACCATGCCCATTTTCAGGGAGCATCTTTAATAATGAGGGGTCTACTACGTTATCGGTAATGCACGTTGAAGACCATGCCTCGGTACGGTTCGGATATATATGGTCAAGGTGTACAGCAATTGTATCGCCAGGTTCTGATCCATCAATATAAAAGGGTCCTGTTAGAGGATTTGGACTCTGGGCAGCCTGTTTATTATCTGCATCAAGGCCATGAGCATCTAAGGCTGTTGTAATAACAGTATCGCCAGGTGCTATTTCCAGTACAGGATCGAAATCACCGATTATATTGTAATAATGGGTTGGTACAAAATTATAAGTTGCCATTGTTTTATTCTTTTCTCTGTAATTTTTTTAACAAGATTGCAATTTTCTCACTGATGCATATTTACATTTAAATCTTTGTTCATGATTTTTTCAATGGAAAAGATCTAAGAAGAGTACATAATAGATCTATATTAAAAAGGCGGGATAGACACTACCCCTTATTAGAACCAGATAATTAACATGGATTTATCATCGGTCGTTTTAGCTTCAGTATCTCCACACATAGCTTTTATATCAAGTGTTGCCCCCATACCCTTTTCATTATCAAATACAATATATGTATAGTGGTCTCTACTGAGCTTAGCCTTTAGTGTCGTTGAAGTCCCCCCTGGAATTCCGACAGGGAATCTTGCCCTTAACCCGCCTGCAGCTACCACAAAGATCGTTGACTTTCCTTTATTCTTCAATGTCCATTCAACAGCTGCTTCCTCAATAGATGGATCAACCTTAATCTCAACCAGCCTCTCACCAAGGGAACCATCCAGCTTTGTTCCTCTTCCTGGGGCTGATGCTGGGGCAGTGCTCTGAACCTGGAGAAACTTTACCTCACCGGATTTATCGAACCCTTTCCAGATTTCTGGTTCAACAGCATCCTTCCTTGACTGATTTATGACCTCTTTTGGCGGCTGGCCGGCACATAAAAAGGGTACAAGTATTATTACTGTCACTAGAGACAGATAAAGTGATTTACGCATGATATAGAAAACTCCTTTCGCTTATAAAATTAATAGAAAATATTAAAAGCTATTGAGACTTTAGGACCTTCGTCATGATGTAGTGTAAATTTTACAATACTTATGATTCTTCCTTATTATACATACCTACTTTTAACGTGAAATTTTAAACACCTCCTGAGTCCATCGATACTTAATTCGGATGCTATTATCAGCAACCCATTTAAAATAGTAATCCACTGTATTTACCGAGTCGATAGCTATGGATAGTTCAGGTACCTTTAATTTGATATTGGTAGGTAGCTGGTAAAAGCCAAAATCAGCCAGAGATTCCTGAACCTCGGCAGCCAAAACCCAATCGATAAACTGTTTGGCAAGTTTAGGATTAGGAGCGCCCTTAATCAAACTCAAACCACCAATTTCATAGCCAGTACCTTCGCAAGGTACAACTTGAGTAACTGGATATCCCTGTTCAGTATGATAAACTGAGTCATGCAGGAAGATGATAGCAATAGCAATTTCACCACGACCGGCAAGAATATCAGGTGTTACACCAGATATAGTGTAGTATGCAATATTCTTGTGGAGTCTTTTCATATAGTTAAAAGCTTCATTCTCACCCCATAGAAAAATCTGGGTGGCGAGAGTTGTAAGCGCAGTTATTGATGTATTAGGATTGGCTACCCCGATTAAACCCTTATATCGGGGATCAAGGAGATCTTTCCATCCCTCAGGGCTTGGAAGGCCCATTTTTTTCAGAACAGTTTCATTCACAGAGAAACCGATTACACCTACATAGGCACCAATTACCTGATAACCACCGATTGGATCTCTAAATTGCGGGTAGAGCTCATTGAAACGGGTGGGTCGGTACGGTACAGTTAAACCTTCTCTGGCAGCGATCAAATGAGGTTCAAGGGTTCCTCCCCACCAGACATCAGCCTGGGGATTAGAACTCTGAGCACGCAATCGAGCCAGGGTTTCTGCACTGGACATGGTTGTCCAGTTTACCTTTGAACCACTCTCCTTTTCAAACCCTATGGCCAGATGCTCTACTATCCGGGGTTCAGCACTTCCGTATAGGTTGAGGACCTTCTGCTGAGCAATAGCTGTCATCGTTACTATCAGTAGGACTGTTAATGTAATACAGATTATTTTCGGCATTTTTTTCTTCTCCTTATCCGCATCTGTAACGATAATTTTTAGCTCTTAAAATGTCAAGTTCAGCTATGAATATAATCTCCAATGGGGAGAATAGTATTGACATTTCGAAAAACTATGACATTCTTGATGATTATATTTCATTTAAAATATTTGTGGAGAAAAAAATACTTTCTAAGGTATAATCACGTATTTAGAAAACAGGAGGATTTTCATTATGGAAGGTTTAAATATTATTGCTCAGCTGATGGCAATTTCAGCTCGGACTGCTCCAAAAAGTGCTGGTGAGGATTTTATCAAGATCAAAATTCTTGAGGGCGGTGATATCCAGAAACTGGCAGAGAGCATGTTCAGGTTTGGCCAGGAAACCGGGAAAACTAAATTTGACAGGGATGGGAAAAACGTGAGAGAGAGCGAGATTGTTGTTCTCATTGGGCTCAAAGATGACAGAACTGTAGGACTGAACTGTGGTGCCTGTGGCTATAGCTCTTGCAAAGAACTGGAAAAAGCCAAGAAGGTAGGCGCTGAGTTTCAGGGGCCCCACTGTGCCTTTCGATTATTGGACATGGGGATTGCCCTGGGGTCTGCAGTTAAAACAGCAGGCCTCCTTAATGCAGACAGCAGGATTATGTATCGAATAGGGACAGCGGCAAGGAACATGGGATTTTGTGACTGGGACTATGTTATAGGTATCCCCCTATCTGCTACTGGGAAAAGCATATATTTTGACAGATAGGGTAACAGCAGATTTCAGATGAATTAATCTCTTAAGGCGCTGGGAAACGTCTAAATACAATCTGTAAAGTTTCAAACCTTTTTCTTTTTCAATAAAAAGCCTCCAAATACAGAGAGCAGATACACCACACCGGCAACGATGATGATATTGGAACCAGTTGGGAGGTCATAGATGTAGCTAATTGCGAGTCCAGATGCTGTTAATACCATGCATAAAAGGATCGAGAATATCATCATCTGCCACAGGTATTTTGAAAAAAGACCTGCAACTGCTGCTGGAAGAGTCAAAAGAGCAATCACCAGGACGATACCGACAATTGTAACCATAAGAACCACTGTCAGTGCAGTAAGGCTCAGTAAAACAATGTAGTAGAATCCTACCTTCACACCGCGGAGCCTTGCGAACTCCTCATCAAAACAGACAGCAAGAAACTTGTTATAAAAAACAACTCCTAGGACTATTACGAGCGCATCGAGGACCATAACAACCATCATGTTGTTTCTAGAAATAAGGAGGATATTGCCAAAGAGATAGCTCATTGGCTCTATATAGCCCGGAGTTTTTTTAAGAAAAATCAGGCCTGCTGCCATTCCGATAGCCCATACAGCACCGATTACTGTATCCTCGCGCTGGCGTGCATAGAGACTTACAATACCGATAATAAATCCTGCAATAAGAGCAGAAATCACTGCACCGACTGTGGGAGTAAACCATGATACCCCAACCTTAATCTGGAGGTATAAACCAGCACCTATTCCTCCCAGGGCCGAATGAGCTATTGCACCGGCAATATAGCTTATACGCCTTGTTACCACATAAGTACCGATAATACCAAATGCTATGCTCCCCAGTATACCCACAATGAGTGCATATCGCAGGAAGGCAATATCAGGATTGCCAAGAGCATGAAAGAATTCAACCACTGGTCCTTTCCTCCCTATGAGAGATCTGGTCATGACGAACCATCCTGATATCTCTACCGTAAATTTCCTGGATAACCTTTCCGTTGATTTCGCTGGTGGGGTGGATAACAACCCTCTTGTTTACACAGATACAGTTCTTGGCAATAGGAGATACAAATCCAAGATCATGGGTTACCATCAGAATTGTCATTCTTTTATTCAGCTCCTGCAAAATGCTATAGAGCCTGTTCTCAATTTCCATATCAACATTGGCTAGTGGTTCATCAAGGAGAAGAATTTCTGGCCTGCTTACAATTGCACGTGCCAAAAGTACTCTCTGTCTCTGCCCTCCAGAAAGTGTAGAGAAACGACCTTTACCAAAGCTCCCCATTCCCACTTCATCAAGGGCATCTCTAGCAGACTGTTTATCGGTTTTTGAATAGGCTCCTCCGAAATGTTTATCGAGGCAACCCATTAAAACAACATCCATAACTGTTACCGGAAATTGGGGATCAAAGAGTGTGTATTGGGGCATATAGCCAAACTTTTCCCGTGATCTCTCAGGCGATTTCCCAAATATACGCACAGTCCCTGAGTCTGGCTTCAAAAGGCCGAGGATAATTTTTAGAAGTGTTGTCTTCCCACCGCCATTCGGCCCGACCATTGTTAGGAATTCATACCTATTTATATTAAAAGTCACATATTCAAGTACAGGCACACTATTGTAGGAAAAGCTTACCTCTTTGACTGAGATTGCTTTAAGTTCATCCATACAATAATCTCCTCAATGGATTATTATTTTTATTTAAGAGTGCTCTCAATCTTTGTTGCGATATCTTCGAGGTTTTCAAGAACATCCTTTTTAAGCGGATTTATAGAAACAACAGCCCCACCAATAGCATCCGCAATTACCATGGCGCTCTTTTTGTCAAACTGTGGTGATACAAAGATAATACGCACATTTTCCTCTTTTGCCTTCTCAATCAGTGCCTCAATCTGCTTTGGAGTTGGACTTTTTCCCTCGATTTCTATTGGCACCTGTTTCAATTTGTACAAATCGGCAAAGTATCCAAAAGAGGGATGGAATACGAAAAAGGATCTACCCCTATAGGGCTCGAAAATTTTTTTTAATCTCGTATGGATCATATCAAGTTCTTTAAGAAAGCTCTCGAGATTTTTTTTATAATTATCTGCATTTGCAGGATCAGATTTCATAAGTGCTTCGTAGATATTTGTTACCTGTATCTTTATCTCAGGCTCGGAGAGCCAGATATGAGGATCTAGTACAGACTCTGGACGGTTATGTTTTCCCCAGGTTTCATGAGGATATTCGTCCAATTTTCGTCGCTGTATTCCTCTATCTGTCTGCACTAGATTGAAATTTGGGTTTGTGCTCCGAACTTTTTTAATGATCTTTTGTTCGAATGGAAAACCGATCCCGAAATAGAGGTCAGCTTCAGCAAGAGCAATCATCTGTTTTGGTGTGGGCTCAAAGGTGTGCGGACTCTCTCCCGGCTCAACCATTACCTCAACATCTACATACTCTCCTCCTATACACTCAACAAAATATGATTGTGGTAGTATACTCACAAAAACGCTTAATTTCTTTTCAGGATTCCCTTTTTTCTCACCGGGAAAAGCAGCTAGGATAGAGATCTGTAAAAAAATTGGGATGATAAAAAATATAATACTCCTTTTCATGCAGCAAGTTTTCATGCAGCAAGTTTTCATGCAACAAGTTTTCATGCAGCAAGTTTTCATGCAGCAAGTTTTCATGCAACAAGCACCTCTGACTTTACTGACTAACAGTACATACAATATG
>CAYRKG010000086.1:0-7431 GCA_964424795.1 uncultured Spirochaetota bacterium | reverse complement strand
AGCCAAGGATTGAATTGAGAGGTGTCCTCAATTCGTGGCTCATGTTGGCTAGGAATTGAGACTTGTACTGGCTCATCTCTTCTGCTCTTTCCTTAGCGATAGCCAATTCGGCCGTGCGCTCCTTCACGCGCTCTTCAAGATGTTTTTGGTATTCCCTCAACTCCTCTTCCGCCTTCTTTCGCTTGGTGATATCCTGGCATGCTATGATAGCGCCCTTTGAGAAGGGAGCTATTGTTATCGATAGAAATTTATCGCCATATCTCTGTTCAGAAAACTCTTTCAAATAACCTGACTTTATACATTTCATCAATTCAGAATACATATCGATCTCATGCTTGGCTGCATAATCTTTATACATTACCTCTCCAATATTGGGTAGCCTACCACCTGATTTCTTTTTTGCCAGGTTGTAATTTTTAACTCTTCCTTCTAAATCTACTACAATTGTATCGATAGGATTGTATTCAAATAATGCGAAATTAAACTCTTCCCTCTCCCTCAATTCTTCCTCTGCCCTCTTGCGCTCACTAATGTCCCGAACTACAACCTGAATAACTGCTTTACTGCCTAGATGGGCCAGGTTCAAAGAAACCTCAGCATCAAAAGCGCTTCCGTCCAAACGGGTATGCTGCCAATAAAAGCGCTGGTGTTTACCTTTAAACGCTTCCCCAATTTTTTTCATTATACTCTCTTTTGATGATGACCCATCTGGTTGTGAGGGTGGAGAAAATTTTAACGGCGATTGCCATATAATGTCATTAGAGGTACAGCCGAAGATTTTCAATGTCTGTTTATTACATTCAAGGAACTTCTCCTTATCCATGATTAAAACCGCATCGCTGGATGCCTCAAAGAGTGCATGATATTTCTCCTCGCTCTCTTCAAGTATTTTAATATTTAGCTCCAGGTACTCTGCCATTTCATTGAATGAGGTTGCTAACTGACCCAGGGCATCTTTACTCTTATAGATAATTTTTTGTTTGAAATTCCCTTCGCCGATTTCCTTAGCCTGATCAGCTAATGCACCTATCGGTTTGCTTATAATCCGGGACAAAAAAATAGAAAAAAACACACCCAAAACTATAGCGACACTGGCAACTGTAATGGTTTTATTTTTAATTTCATCTATCTCTTGATAAATTTTTTCCAGGGAAAATCCTACTCTTATATCACCATACTCTTTACCCTCGATAATAATAGGTGCTGACAACCGATAAATATTTTCTCTTTTTTTAAGAGTTGTTAACTTTTTAGAAGATCTATTTTTAGTCAAGATATCATTACTTATCAAGGAGAAATCAAAGATTGTACCATCGTAATGATGATCGCTGTGGCTAAGAATTCTGCCGTCACTGAAATCAACTACCATTGCATAAAGTACATCTTTCTCTTTTCCCAGACTATCAACAAAGTTATCAAGTAGAGCTTTATTATATATAACAAAGACATTTGACATAGAAAGAGCAGACAGTTCAGTTAATCTCAGGGCGCTTGTTTTTGTCTTTTCGATCATTGATCTTTCCAGGGAGTTAATAATACTGAAGACAATGAATAGAGTAATAATAATTACGGGCACAATAGCCAGCAGGGTAAACTTGTATCCAAAGCTTCTATCTTTAAATAAGAATCTAAATAACTCCATAAATCAGCTCCCATTTTCGATGTAAACATCATGCATGTTTATCATACCACTGGAAGATGGTATAAAATTCTTTACTCTTTTTCTTATAGCATAGAATTCTTCAGCTGCATAGCCAAAAATCATGGGTGCATCTCTGTAGATAATTTCCTGAACCCTTTTGTAATAATTTTTGCGCATTTCGGGATCCAGTGTACTCTCTGCCTGAGAAAGAAGTTTATCCACCTCCTTATTGCTGTAACTTGAGAAATTTCCCCGGCCCCCTGTCTTGAACTTTGGCACAAAAATACCGATAGGATCAAGTGTTGAATTGCCCCATGACCCTATAAAGATATCCCATTCAGCGCTTTTTCCTAAAGATTTTGGTTCCCGACTATCGACAATGTTTATTAAAGATTTCACCCCAATCTTTGTAAGAAAAGCAGTAATTATGCTGGCAAACTCTCTATCACCTTCGGTGCAATTGATAGTAATAATGTATCCTTCAGGAAATCCTAAATCTTCTAATAAATTTTTTGCCAATTCAGAACTGTATTGGTATGGTTTAATAGAAGAATTGAATGCAAAGGCATTTGGAAGTAAAACAGTCGGCAGTATAGTACCATGTCCCTGTAATATATTATTAACTACTGCCTGCATATCAACAGCATAATTTAAGGCATGTCGAACCTTTGGATCACTAAATGGAAATTTAATACAGTTAATTTCAGCAAAATAGCTTCTTGTAGCGGGACAGCTTAATACCTTAATGTCCGGTATTATCTTTAATATAGGTACAGTTGCAGAAGGCACATTATATATGATATCGCTTTCACCTTTCTTTAACATTGCAATCTGTTCAGTTTGAACTGGAACGGTCTTGAATATTAAATATTTCACAGGCGCCTTTTGTACCGGTGGATTCCCAGGAGAACCACCATAATAATCTTCAAAACGTTCAAGAATCAGGAGTCCTTTCTCTTCCGAGCTGACAAATCTAAAAGGACCTGTACCGATGGGATTTATCCGAAATCCCTTAGAACCTACTGCTTTCATGTATTTTTTTGGGACAATTTCCTGTAATGTTAGCATCAGGGGCAGGATCGCCCAGGGCTTTTCAGTTTCAATTTGGATAGTGTATTTGTCGATAATTTCCACACTGGAAATCGGTTCTAATAGACCCCTTCGAGGCGAGGTTTTACCATCCATAGCCCCTTCCTTAACTATACGTTCCAGTGTAAATTTTACATCTTCAGCAGTAAAATCATCACCGTTGTGAAACTTAACTCCCCGTCTTAGCTTAAACTCCCAGCTGGTATCGTTTAAAGCCTTCCATGATTCAGCTAATTGAGGAACTACTTTCATGTTGGCATCACGAGTTGTGAGGCTGTCGAACATATTCTTTAAAACAACCTGAGTGACTCTGTCCCTGTAATTGGTCGGATCCAATGATACTATGGGAGAAGAGATACAGATGATCAGTTTGTTCTTTTCACCACTAATATTTGGCGGTAATTCACCTAAACAGGGCCTTGCAATTATCCAGCTGGAAAGAAATACCGTAACAATTACGAAACAGTGCAATGATTTTAAATTAAAATAAGATCCAATCTTTTTCATAACATTCATCCTTAATTAGTAAGCTTCAGCGCTGCGTAATAACCTTTTTTAAGGACTGGAGCAGGTCTGTTAAGGTGAAAGGCTTTTGCACAAAGTTATAACCTCTTTCCTGTATTTTAGTCCACTGTGATTTCCTATCCAAATATCCACTGGTGAGCAAGACCTTGAGTTCGGGCTTTTTCCAAAGGAGATGGTCAATCAGTTCAATACCGGTTTTATCGGGCAGAACTACATCACTGAAAACAAGGCAAAAATCTCCCTTTTCTCTCGCAAAAAGATCAAGTGCTTCTTTTACGGTCTTTGCCGTAAATACTTTATAACCGTTTTCACGAAGAGCACCTGCGGTAAACTCAAGTAGCATCTGATCATCCTCAACCAGTAGTATCCGTTCCCCACGACCCTGAAGTTCCTGAACCGAAATCTTTTCTTCAGCCTCCTTTTTCTCTTCTACAGAGAGAGCCTGCAGATAAACTTTGAATGAAGAGCCCTGTCCTGGCTCACTGTAAACATTTATCCATCCATCATGTTGCTTAACAATACCGTAGATAACAGAAAGACCCAGTCCAGTTCCTACTTCCTTGGTGGTGAAAAAAGGTTCGAAGATGTGAGAAATGGTCTCCTTATCCATACCAATACCTGTGTCTGTAATTGATAGGCATACAAAATTGCCAGGTCGAGTGTAGGGATAAATTTTACAGTAATTTTCATCTATAGTCACATTTTCTGTCTTTATTGTAAGCTTACCCCCATAAGACATGGCATCCCGAGCATTGACTGCTAAATTCATTATTATCTGCTCAACCTGCCCATGGTCTGCTTTTACTTGTCTTAATTCCGGTTCAAAATCAGTAATCAGTTCAATATCCTCTCCAATGAGACGCTGTAGCATCTTTTCCATCTCTGTTACCACAGAATTTAAGTCCAATAATATCGGTTGAAGTGCCTGCCTTCGGCTGAATGCAAGGAGCTGATGGGTCAGAGTCGCTGCTCGTCGCCCGGCTTTTCTTATTTCCTCTATGTGTTTGGCTATATGGTCCTCTTCATCCAGCTTCGTAAGTAGAAAATCGCTGTACCCTATGATCACACTCAAAAGGTTGTTGAAGTCATGAGCCACTCCACCAGCAAGAGTACCAATCGCTTCCATCTTTTGTGATTGCACAAGCTGCTTCTCCAAACGTTTCCTTTCTGTAATGTCTTCCTTTACACCAAGAAAATGTGCGATTACCCCCTCTTCATCCTTAATCGGTGATATGGAAGCATGCTCCCAGTAGAGTTCTCCGTTCTTTTTCTTATTGTATAACTCACCTCGCCACTCATTCCCTGAGGTAATTGTGTCCCATAGCTCTTTATAAAATTCCAGTGGGTGTTCACCTGACTTTAAGATGCGGGGATTCTTTCCGATAATTTCTTTATATGTATACCCGGTTATTTCTGTGAACTTGGGGTTGATATATTCTATGTTTCCTTCTGTATCTGTAATAACTATGCTCACAGGACTCTGCTCGACAGCAAGAGATAACTTACGGAGTTCCATATCCATCTGCTTGTGATCTGTAATATCACGCCCCATACCAACAATCCCCACGATTTTTCCACGATTATCCCTCAAAGGAACTTTGGTGGTTGAAAGCCATCTATTATTGCCTGCTGAGTCTATGACAGGCTCTTCTCGTTGAATAATTGCTTGACCTGATCTGATGATCTCCTGCTCGTCATTATAGAAATTTCCTGCCAGTTCCTTTGGATAAAAGTCGAAATCCTTTTTCCCAATAAGTTCGTCTGGTTTTGCTACTCCCATAAGATTTGTAACTGCATTGTTGGCTGTAACAAACCGGCTTTCGGTATCTTTGATATAGATAAAATCTGGCAGATTATCTATCAGGGTGCGCAGCAAATTTCTTTCTTTCTCAAGTGCATCTTCGGCCTGCTTTCGGTCGGTGATGTCTCTTACTATCCAAAGTGTATTCCATTTGCCTTTAATATGGATGCCAGAAAGAGAAAGTTCTATTGGAAATTCGATTCCCCCTTTTTTGATAGCCTGTAATTCAAGTGACTTTCCAATACTTGTTCTCTGTCCCCTCTCCTTAAACTCTTTAAATACCCTCTTGTAAGCCTCATAGTATCTTTTTGGAGCAAGAAGTAGGTATAATTGCTTACCAAGTGCATCTTTTTCCCGATAACCAAATATCTTTTCTGCAGCAGGATTCCAGTAAGAGATACATCCTTTGCTGTCCATCAGGATAATGGCATCCATCGCATTATAGGTGAAGGCTCTAAACTTTTCCTCACTCTCCTGGAGAACTTGCCTGGATTGTTCGAGCTGGATCAGCTTTTGCTCAAGCTTTCTGGACATACGTGCAAAGTGCTCCTTTAAAATAACTGTTTCATCACCGATTTTAGGATGTTTCATTTGAGCATATTTACCATCTTTGTAGCACTTGACGACCTCATTTACTATACTTATTAAGTTTTTCATGGAAGTAGGTTTCACAACGAAGCAGTCTGCTCCAAGGCTAATGGCAAACTTCTTATCTTCTTCTGATGTGTAGGTAGCAGTATAAAAGACAAAAGGTATATTCTTCAACTTGGCATCTTTTTTACATTCATAGCAAAGCTTAAAGCCATCCATGACAGGCATAAGGATGTCACTTATAATTATTTCTGGAGGATTATCAATTGCCATCTCCAGAGCGATCTTTCCATTCTCTGCAGACATGACATCGTGTCCGAGCTCTGTCATGAAATCATTCAAAAGGAGAAGGTTTTTCTGCTCATCATCGACAATAAGAATTTTCATTGTCTCCCTCCCTTAACCTGTGGGACGGATTTTTATTGGCTCATCATTTCTCTTCTTTATTTATTTTTTTCATAGCCCTTCACAAATTGTTCCTTTTGCATACTAGTATCTCGACATTGCTTTTGAGCAAACAGTATCTCGTCTATCCCCTTGAAAAAGGCTTTGCCAACTTCTGGATCAAAGTGACTACCATTAGTATCTTCTATGATTCCAAAGGCCTTTTCATTAGACATTGTAGGTTTATAGGGCCTTTTTGAGGTCAGGGCATCAAATACATCGGCAATGGCTGTTATACGACCCATGAGTGGGATATCTTCTCCTTTCATAGTCTTGGGATAGCCAGAACCATCCCACTTTTCATGATGACTTATGGCTATGATTCTACCTGCCTCGATTAAATCATCGTCTGCATTCTCCAAAATACGACCTCCTATGAGTGTATGGTTCCTCATAATGGTCCATTCTTCAGGAGTCAAAATACCCGGTTTGAGCAAGATTTGATCAGGGATGCCTATCTTTCCCACATCATGCATTGGAGAAGCATTAATAATCAACTGAACCTGTTCTTCAGGAAGTTTCATGTTTCTAGCAACAATACCAGCATAGCTTGACATGCGGTGAATGTGATCAGCTGTATCTTCATCCTTATACTCTGCAGCAACTGAGAGACGAAAAATGGTATCAAGATGTGCTCTTTCCAGCTTTGCATGCGCCTCTTCAAGCTGTCCGAATGATTCCCTCAACTTTGCTGTCTGCTCTATTACCTTTTCCTGCAGCATTCGGGACCAATCCTTTATACTGTCATTATACTCCTTGACCTTTATGAGATTCTTTACCCGTGCTATAAGTTCAATCTTGTCCACCGGTTTTGTCAGAAAGTCATCCGCACCGGCCTCAATCCCTTTAATCTTAGATTCTTTATCTACCAGAGAAGTGATCATCACAATAGGGATGACCTGCGTGGACTCTTTTTCCTTAAGCCTTTTGCACACATCATAACCTGTCATGTCAGGCATCATTACGTCCAGTAGAATCACATCTGGTGGAGATTCCTGAACCTTTGTCAGCACCTCCTCTCCACTTTTTGCCTTTTCTACTTCATAACCAAGCGGTATTAAAATTGCTTCTAAAAGAGCAAGGTTCTTTACCTCGTCGTCTACGGCCATTATCTTCTTTGCTCCCATAATAACCTCCATTTTAGTTTTTTGAAAAAAAAATCATCAATTACGTCGAGAAACTCCCTAACATTAATGGGTTTGGAAAGATATTTATCAAATCCAGCTTCCATCATCCTCTCTCTGTCACCCTTCATCGCATATGAAGTAAGAGCAAAAATAGGAGTGTCTTATACCCTCTCACTTGAAGAATGTCCCTGAAAAGTACTCGGTTCTTCTCA
>CAYRKG010000085.1:468-7609 GCA_964424795.1 uncultured Spirochaetota bacterium | reverse complement strand
CTAATAAGGTTGGCCTGATAATCCTTGCCGAAACCCCTAAAGCTGCCTGATGAGCAACCTCAAGCATCTTGAGTTTTGTAATAGCCTCAGCGACATCAATATCTTCATTCTTTGATAGAATCTCTTCAATATTCGTTTCATCCTGAATTACACGTGATTTTACGATGTCGAGCCTGCTTGACTTCGCACCAAGCTCAGCCCTGTATTTCAGAATGTTTTCCAGAGCTAAATCCAAACCACCCAAGGCCCTGCTGCCTATATCCTCAACATCGTTCATATACAGAGAATCCCTGAGCCTCATTACCATATCAAACACAGTACCTCCGAAAAATCTTGCAGTTGGGGATATATTTATTGGTGGTATTCTTCCTGAGAGCACACCAATATCCTGCATCACAGTGCTCCCCTCAATATCTTCAATCCAGATATCCCGAGCTGAAGAGGTTTCAAGTATGATCCCGCCATTCATACGGTTTACAGATGCCCTGACAGGAACAGGAGCATTATTAATTCGATTCACAATCATTTCGATATTGTCCCCAGCCTTAAACAGTACCTCTATTCCATTGATTCTTACCTTAGAGTCCTTAGCAACAATATAGTTTGTCGCATCAACAGAGGAGAAAAGCGAGGAAGTTTCAGCCCAAAAAACCTCATTACCCGGTGCATTGATAGAGAGAATATTACCCTGACCAATCTCCCTGTTCTGCTTTCCCATATCTCCGTAATACTCCACTCTATTTATTATCTGTTTACCGGCGTATTTAGAGAAGGTTTCTGCACTTTTAAAAGGATCTTCAAGGGTATCATTGCCTGCAAATATAGCCTTTCCTTTGTATTTTGTGTTTGCAATATGAATAATCTCCCCAAGTAGCTCTTCAACCTCGGTAGCTATCTTTGCCCTGTCTTCACTTGTATATATACCGTTGGCTCCCTGTACTCCAAGTTCGCGTATTCTCTGTAAGATATCCGTTACACTGGCTAGTGCATTATCAGCTACATTAAGACGATTTTTCCCTTCATCAATATTTTTCTCAAACTGCTTGAGCTCAAAGAGAGCCCTGTTGTACAGGACAGAATGGCTGACTTCTATAGGATTTTCACGCGGAATTCTATGTCTCTTTCCTGTGGATATATTATTTTGAAGCCTTATCATCCTTTCTGAATTTTTTTTAACGATGTTTATCAGATTATCCCCCATCATACCCTGTGTAACCCTCATCTTATCCATTGCCTCCATTAAAATATAAGCTTCATATAAGCCAATCTTGCCTTTGAATATTCAATCAAAAAAATAATAAAGAGATTAGACCATCCTGTTGATAAGAAGATCGAGCATCTCATCTACTTTCGAGATAAAGCGTGCAGCTGCAGCATATCCATGCTGAAACTTAACGAGATTCACAAGCTCTTCATCGAGATTGACACCAGAAATTGACTTTCTCAGGTTCAAGAGATTTTCAACAATTAATTCTCTATTACTACTCTCGCTTTCAGATGTCTCCCCCTTTAATCCTGTCTCAGTAATTAATGCCTGGTAGAACTCATTAATCGTTACACTCTTTCCTATCATTACCTTATCAAATCTGATAGCTGCTATCTTCAGTGCATTATCACCATTTCCTGCTCCTTGAGTTAGATCCGGAATATCATCGCCATCAGTATCAGTTCCAGTACTAGCTGCTATGGATTCGACTTCGTTTAATACACCTTCATCGAGAGTCATCCATGAAGATGGATGCCAGTACTGTGTTACCATAAAATCATCCGATATGCTCTCTGCCATTCCTGCTGTTCTGTAATCAAATGCCCCATCACTGCCACTTCCCTTTAATATTCCAGAATACTGAACAAGAAAATCGGAAGTATCCTCAATATGAGATATATAAAATTGAGGTGTGTCCGACTTTAGTACCAATCTCTGATCACTGTTAATAAACATTTTAATATCAGCACCAGAGTTATTTATTTTTGTAATAACATCAGAAACAGTGTCCGTATCTGTATATTCCACTTCAATCCCGTTATTTAAGGTTATTGTTCCGTTCAAGCCCACAACATCATCTTTCTCTACAGCATTCGTACCTGTTACTCGAAAGATCGCTGTTCCATCAACCCGGCCATCTCTGTTAAAGTCGAAATCTCCCTGTGCATTTATGGAAATCGGGTTCTCTTTGAAGAAGTTCAAACCTGTTCTCAGGTTTACCCCAAATCCTCTCCTGTGTATCTTATTAACAAGGTCAATTAAATTAACTGAAAAAGTATCCAAAGCGTCGATCTGGTGTTTTAATTCTATATCCCTTGCATCGATTAAAGCTTTAAGCTCTCCGGACTGAACCTTCAGTATAGAGTTATCAACCCCCCATCGGATATCAGAATACCCTTCATTGTCAGGATTTTTATCAAGTACCAGTCGCTCAAAATGTTTTCCCTGAACCAGATGCTTTCCACCTATATATACAATAAATTCGTCCTTGTCAGATCTTCCAATCTGAATATCTGTGAGTGTTGAAAGCCTTTCAACAAGCAGGTCCCTTTTATCCCATAAATCATTGGGATTATCACCTGTAGACTCTGATCTCAAAATTTCCCCATTAAGATGAGCTACCTGTTCTGCTATAGAGTTAATCTCAACTACCCTGGCATCTACTGTCCTTTCAATATTATCTCGAAGTGCCCTCAATGCCCCATAGTTATGATTGATATGTCTTGTAAGTGCTAAGCCGTACTCCCTTACGGTCTGTCGAGCGCCAATCTCTTCAGGATTATTGGCCAGCTCCTGCCATGATGACCAGAACTTATCGAGTATGTTCATTATACTCTTATCAGTTGGCTCATTGTGAACAAGCTCCACTTTGTAGAGCCAGTCACTCAACGATCTCCAGTATGCAAGCCCATTTTTTTCACTAAGGATCCTATCTTCAAGAAGCATATCCCGTGCACGGAGGATCTTTTCGACCTGTACTCCCTGTCCAATCTGCCCTGGTGTAAGCTCTCTTGTAAGTCCCGGTATATAGAGTGGATCAAAAACCTCCAGTGTAACCTTCTGCCTGGAATATCCCTTTGTTTCTGTATTAGAAACATTATGACCTGTAACAAGCAGTGCGCTCTGATGAGCTAATATGCTTTTTTTCCCTATCTCAATTCCTGAAAATGCTGATGACATAGTCTCCTCTCTAAGCTTTTTTATCAAAAACTAAAGGGGTACATTTTCCTTCTTTCCTTTCTTCCCCATTTCCACTGTAGGTTTTGCTAGCCGAGCCATTTTCCTGAAACAGAGAGATTGAAAAGTTAATAATCTCGAGGCTACTTTCAATAAGGGTTTCAATCTGTTTATTCAAGGATTTAAGCTCCTGAAGGGTAGAAACCAATTTTTCCCTGCTGTTTATAACTTTCTCCTTATCCATATCCGCGAAGGCATTCACAACTTCCCTGATTGGCGTTTCCTTACTGTAGCCTATTCTTACTATGAGATCAAGCCTTAACCTCTCAGCAGTATCGATACTTTTCAGTATCTGGGTACTTATATCAACCTGTTTCTGTAGCCCTTTCCAATCATGTTTAATGATCATTTCAAGCTTTTTCTGCTCACAGGAGATCAACTCTCTGTGATGAGCAATTAAGATATCAAGTACTATAAGCAGTTCTTTTAGCGATTTGTCCATGATTATTCCCTATTACTGTTTGTGAACACTTCATCAATGAAACCATGTCCTTAATTAAGTTTCGGAAAATTTCCTCTTTTAATTAGTGGTTATCTTTAGTACTTTTTTTAAAGATAAAATTTATTATATAATCTTCTTGTTTTCAGCTTGAAACTACTTTTATAGGATTGTCTTACTTCATAAACTATAAATAAACACATAAACTTGCAAATTTACGTGATAGTCCGTAATATAAAATAATATCAGTAATGATACATATCTGAATATACCTTCATTTTCGTAGCTATCTCACTAGCTATACTGCCTAAAAAGATTGATTATCAGGTATCTAAGGATAAAACGATGAAAGATGAAACATTGAGACAAAAACTTAAACTCTTGGATGGTAATGATTATGGTGCATACCAATCCATAATGGGAGAGTATGCCTTTCCTGATTTTATACTTTATATTGACCAAATACAAAAGGACCCATATGCACCTCCGAGCACAGCTATTTTTCGTGTTAGAGTTGCTAGAGAAAAAGCTAATATTCCTGCCAGCATGACAGATTCACATATAAGAGAAGTGGCATTTCGTGACTTTTTAGCAAGACAGTTTTTTAATAATTGTTTAAAGATTTCAAAAGGTAGACGTGGCACAGGCTATAGCGGGATCATCACTATTGCTAAACCAGAACAAGCGATTCTTGAACGTAGTTCAATTTTTATTAATAATGATTTTATTGAGGTACGCTTTTTTATTGGGCTTCCGGCATTGGGTAGACAGATCTCAGCAAAGACCGCTGTAACAATGTTATTTGATGAGTTACCTCAGATTGCTCGATCATCGTTATATACTGAAAACATCAACATGGATGATATTTATCGGCATATCAAAGCCTCTGAAGATGCTGATTTTCTCAGGAATAAGCTACGCTCTCTTGGCCTGATCGCTTTCATTGCGGATGGGGCCTTACTTCCAAGAGCAAGTGGTGTAGACCCAAGACCATTAAAAGGACAGACTGTTGTTAAGTTTCGATCTCCTGAAAGATTGAGGGTAAAAATAAATCTCCCCAATGCAGGAACTATTGCTGGGATGGGTATTGCAAAGGGAGTGACACTCATAGTCGGTGGTGGCTATCATGGAAAATCTACATTACTTAAGGCCCTGGAATCAGGAATCTATAACCATATTCCTGGAGATGGTAGAGAGTTTTGTGCATCATTACCTGGCACTGTTAAAGTTCGTGCTTCAAATGGCAGGTATGTAGTAAAGACCGATATATCAACTTTTATAAATAACTTGCCCCATCAAAAAGATACTACTGTGTTTTCTACTGAGAATGCAAGCGGTAGCACATCTCAAGCTGCAAGCATTTCAGAAGCAATCGAGACTGGGGCAGAAGTTATACTTATGGATGAGGATACGTGTGCAGCCAATTTCATGATTCGTGATAAAAGAATGCAACAACTTGTAGCCAAGAAAAACGAACCTATAACCTCTTTTATTGATAAGATAAGGCAGGCATATGAAGAGAAATGTATATCAACAGTTCTTGTAATGGGTGGCTCAGGAGACTACTTTGATGTTGCAGATCATATCATTCAAATGATAAAGTTTATACCACATGATGTTACTCAAAAAGCCCATGATATCTCTAAGACTTTTCCTACAGGAAGAGCTAACGAAGGAGGAGAAAGTTTCAGCTCTCCTACAAAGCGTATACCTATTAAGGAAAGCCTCAATCCATATAATGAATATAACAAAATTAGGATATCTGCATCAGATCCTTATAAACTTATATTTGGGCAAAACACGATTGACCTTTCAGACGTTGAACAAATAGTGGAAACAGCACAGACTAAAGCGATTGGGCTGGCTATATATTATGCTCAAAAATATATGAACGGTAAAAAGACGCTTAAAGAAATTATTCATCTAGTAATGGATGATATAAATAGGAATGGCATAGACATCCTGGATGCGCGATTAACAGGGGATCTTGCAAGATTTAGAGGACTGGAATTAGCCGCAGCACTCAATAGAATAAGAGACTTCGACGTAAAACAAACTATTTAAAGGGCTAATACAGCTAATTAAAAATTAATATTTTCGATGGTAATGGTTAGGGTATATAAAAAACCAAGAAAATCTATTAAATGGATATTGATTACTTCTGGAACCATTCTTGTAGGACTTGGAGTTCTGGGTATATTTATGCCTCTACTGCCCACAACCCCTTTTCTCTTACTGGCCACTTTATGCTTTGCTCGAAGTTCAAAGAGGTTTTACAATTGGCTCTTAAATAACAGATGGTTCGGTAAATACATCAGAAACTATCTTGATAAAAAGGGAATACCCCTAAAGGCTAAAATTTTTACTATCTCGTTGCTATGGATTACAATACTATTTTCAGCAATTGTCGTAGTTTCTATTCTTTTTATCAGGATCATTTTGATTCTCATAGCCATCGGTGTTACCATTCATATACTATCTATTCGCACTTTAAAAGAATAATATAAAGTTTGTTATATGAAAAAGATACGATGCAGTATTGTTGGTTTAGGAAGAAAAAGTAAAAGCAATATAATTCTTCATTAATAACAAAGATATTTCAGATTACAACTTGATATCGAAACAGCCTTCATCTCTCTACCACACTGAAAGTAATAAAGTACATTCCATACTTTGTAATTAGTTAACGATGAATATTTAAATAACCAATTAATCTGAAAATCGGTATTAATATAATAAATATAATTAATTATATTATTAATATTATATTTTATTATTCTAATACAAGAAATTTTTAAAAAATGTGTTATATTATATATGGTTTAAAAGCAAACGTACCATTATTTCATAGATAAAGGATAAAAACAATGAAATACAAATTATTTTTAATTATTGTTTTTTTCCTTGCAGCTCTTGTTTTCACATTAATCGGATGTGGCGGTGGAGTCAGTATATCGACATCTGGTGGTGGAAATGGTGCAGGTAGTGGCTATAGTGAAGATGAAGGTGTTGACGGAAGTGGTGGTCCAGCTACTCCTGGAATAACCGTTGCTTTTGCTTCTGATTTTACAACAACCGAGGCAGGCGTGCAGGCTACATTTACTGTTGTCTTAAACTCTGAGCCCACATCTGATGTTTCTATCGCTATAAGCAGCAGTGATACAACTGAAGGAACAGTATCGCCAGCATCATTAACATTCACCTCTTTAAACTGGAATGCTCCACAGACAGTTACAGTTACAGGTGTCAATGATTTTACCCAGGATGGAAATCAACCCTATTTTATCATCACTGATCCAGCTTCGAGCTTTGATGGCAATTATAATGGCATGGATCCCAGTAATGTATCTGTTACAAATATTGACAATGACAGTGCAGGCTTTACTGTTGGTGCCATCAGTGGCAATACAACAGAGGCTGGTGGGCAGGCTACATTTACTGTTGTCTTAAACTCTGAGCCCACATCTGATGTTTCTATC
>CAYRKG010000085.1:0-368 GCA_964424795.1 uncultured Spirochaetota bacterium | reverse complement strand
AGCAGTGATACAACTGAAGGAACAGTATCGCCAGCATCATTAACATTCACCTCTTCAAACTGGAATGCACCTCAAACCGTTACTGTTACAGGTGTTGATGATGCAATACTTGATGGAAATCAACCCTATTCTATTATCACTGATCCAGCTGTAAGTTCTGATGCCAATTATAATAGTATAAATCCATTTGATCCTTCATTAACTAACATTGATGACGATAATTCTGTGGGTATAAACGTAAGTTCAATCAGTGGAGACACAACCGAGGCTAGTGGACAGGCTACCTTTACTGTTGTTTTAAACTCACAACCTACAGATGATGTAACAATTGCCTTAAGCAGTAGTGACACTACCGAAGGTACAGTTTC
>CAYRKG010000084.1:0-8312 GCA_964424795.1 uncultured Spirochaetota bacterium | reverse complement strand
TATCACAAAAAGCGGAAATATAAAAAACTTTGTTGTAACAGATCTGGATGGCACTACTGACTTTTCAATTACTGAGGGGATAGATATTTATGTATCAGAGGGGGACTATATCCTTGTAATATGGAGTACTTCATATATGCAGGATGAAAATCAGTTTTATATCCCTGACACAAATCCGACCGGTACTAAAGACGAGCTTGTTCTTCTATGCAATGGTATCTTCCTTGATGGGCTATGTTATTACTATTCTAGTGATGTAATGTTCGATGATAAAGATGAAATAGAAGGTTATGGTTGGACAGGAGATCCAATTATCTTAACAGCTCCAAAACATGCCTCAAAAAGGCTCGACGAAAATGGAGACTATATTGATGTTATGCATTCTGCATCGTGGGATATAGAAGCTGAACCCACACCCGGGCAAGAAAATTAAGGTTACACATTCAAATGTTCTCATAAGAAGTTTTAATTAAAGCTTATTCGGCTGAGATCAAGGGGCTTTCATGAAGAGAATAATAGTAGCTATACTGATATTCTTTATCTTTTCCTGTTTAGACCTTTATGCTAAAAAGATCGAGCTCATGTTCTGGCACAGCCTGGGGTTCCACGTAAAAAAGATAGTTGAGGACATGACCGCTGAGTATAACCGGACCAATCCCGGGGTCGAGGTGAAGCCCATTTTTCAAGGATCATTTGAAGAGATGCAAGTGAAGATGCTGGCATCGGCAGTGACAAGGAAGCTCCCCGACATAGCCCAGGTTCAGATCGAATACCTGGATTCCTATATCCAAAACAGACTGCTGGAGCCGATCAACGATATAATGCCCAAGGGAGAGAGGGAAGACATCCTGGAGATCCTGTGGAAGCTGGTGAGCAGGCAGGGGCTGATCTACGGCGTTCCCATGTGTATAAGCACCGAGGTATTTTTCTACAACGAGAATTCTTTCCTTAAAGCAGGACTGGACCCTGAGAAACCCCCCTGCACATGGGAGGAGATGGTACAGATGGGGATGAAACTGACAAGAGATACTAACAGGGACGGTGTACCCGACATATACGGGGTCATGTTCTGGCTGAATGGGATCTACGGGATTGCCCCACTGCTTTGGGCTAACGGAGGCGAGCTCCTTTCTGAAGATGGAAGCAGTGTGGCCCTCACCACTCCCCAGATGAAGGAAACAATATCCATGGTGCGGGACCTAGTATTTACCTACAGGATAATGCCCCGAAAGTGGACCGACTGGGAGGGCGGGCAAGCCTTTCTCACCGGTAAGCTGGCTATGGGGTGGTTCTCCTGCTCGGCCATTACCTATGGCGAGGAAAACTTTCCCTGGAAGCTGAGAGTCACCCTCATGCCCGAGATAAAGGGGAAAAGGTTTTCCACCCTGGGGGGTTCTGCCCTAGTTTGCTTTTCCCCCACAAGCTCGAAGAGGAAGGCTAGCTACGATTTCATGTTCTGGTTGACAAACAGGGAGAACACCATCAAAATGCACCGGAATATAGGTTACATCCCTGTACGAAAATCGGCCCTCAACTCCCTGGAGCTGAAGGCCTTTCATAAGAGCAATCCCAACTACAGGGTGCCCATTCAAGCTATGGAATATGGAAGACCCCTTCCCAACCACCCAGAATTCTTTAAAATCAACAAGGAGCTGAGGGAGATGCTCCAGAGGATAATTCTGGAGGATTCTGACCCTGTCAGGGAACTGGAGAGAACGGAGCGGAAGATTAACGAACTTCTAAGCTGAAGCCCCAAAAGGTTACCTGAAGCGTTCTGCTATTTAAAAGAGCCATGGTAAATCCGCATGCTCCTGTATCAGGTCAATAATCTGAAAGTAAAGGTCAGCTCTTGGCATAGGTCATCATTCAGAATCGAGGTCGATGAGGACGTTCTACGGAGAGAGTATGAGAGTTATCTCTGCTTTCTTGGAAAGTTATCTATTTCAACCTCGAGTCGCATTATCTCTTCCTTGACTCTGCTGAACGCTGTTCCGCCAGGTACATCATGGCGATTCACAGATCTCACCCAATCAAAAATTTCATAGAGATCCTCTTATTATTATAGCAATATATCTAGTACAACAAAAATATTTTCAAAATATTCAAAGCAGGAGTATTTCATTTGATGGTTTTCCACAAAACCGCACACCTTGAGCGACATATCACTAAATATTTCATATTTTCCAGATTAATTTTTATATTTTCCTATGACTTGCTTTAATACTTCTGGTGAGATATAATAACTAACAATAAGATTCGTAACTCTTGGATCATTAAACAAAATGTTTGGCATAGATTTTTACTCTTAAAACATTATTGAAAAGTGGGAGGAAGTATGGAAGATTCCACTAGAGCAAGAGTTGCTGTAATTGTTGGTGCAGCTTTCAATAATAAAAAAGTATCATCTCTATACGATTACAATATGAGCGGACATAAAAACATATCAGTTGAAGTGAAAAATGGAAAGGTATCTGAATATGATTATAATACATCAAGTCATTTTTCTGGTGGAAGCTAAAGTGGAAAACTAGATTTTTATGACTATGAGACATAGTCACATGTTCAATTGAAAATGGAAGGAGATAAATTTTCTGGTTACGATTATCATACGAGTTCACATTTTTCCGGTACTGTTCGATGTAATTCAATTTCTTTATATGATTGTGAAACTAGCCAATACTATAATTTTAGTGTTTAGGCAAATAACATTCTTGAAAAATGCCGAACACCTCATATAACAATTGTGTAGCCAGCTCGGGAGGTGTCGTGCCTTCGCCCAAAAAGGCTGTTGGTTTACCTATGCTATTATTGCTGCTTCTTGGCTCTTCTTGAAAGTTGCTTCTCATCCAACATCGGCTTCAGCCATACCGGGACCATTAAGCGAAATTTGGGACTGAATTATGAATAATCAGCAACCTGTAATTTTTATTAGCCATGCATCGACAGATAAGCCAATTGCTGAGATTATAAAATCACAAATTGACCTCGTTTTTTCAAATAAAGTATATGTATTTGTTTCAAGTGTGCCAGGAGTAATAAAACCAGGATCCGACTGGCTAAATGATATTAAGCTAAATTTAGAAAAAGCAAAAGCTGTTATTGTTCTAATTACTCCTGTATCCATTAATAGACCATGGATTTGGTTTGAAGTTGGAGCTTCTTGGGCAAAAATGATTGATAAGAAATCTAAAATATACCCAATATGTGTCCCTAAAGTTGAGCTATCAAAATTACCGGAACCTCTTAATCGGTTAAATGCTATCTCTTTGGGAGATATAGAGCAAATTAATGCGTTTTTACAAACGCTTTGTGAACAAATTGGTCCTGGAAATTTAAAAAACTATAATGCTTCTATCATTCAGTCAAATCTTCCAAATTATACTGACTTACGAGTCGATGAAGTAGATGTTTTATCAGGTGCTTTATACACAGGCCCTTATCAAGTGTATAAAGATGAAGAGTTAAAAGAAGTGATTGATGAAGAATATTTACAAATGGAATATATAAGATACTCAGAAATACCTACGCTTGATATTCATGCTGACAAGATATTGTTTACTGGTAAATTAATTCATTTTAGAGAACTTGATGAAAAACTAAAACTACCTCCTGGAACTTCAAAAAAACTTTTAAAAGAAGTGGCTGAACGTTATAGATTAAAAATAGTAGGTGAATGGGAAAATAGTATTCGGTTTATCGCTTCCGATATAGATAAAAAACCTAAATCATTTAAAATAAATACATATTTATGGAACGTATTAAAAGAATTTTAATAAAGCGAAATAATTCAGTCCCTAACTTCGTATAAAATGACGCAATCGGCTCAGGAACTTTGGGGCGTCCAAACACAAACCTGTCTTTATTTAATCCTTAAACCTTAGTTTCTGATTGCTACAATATTGAAGTTGGCTTCTTCACTTACGAGCGGTTTCGGTTACATCCAACCGTTATGAACAATTCCATAGATGTTTAAAGAGTAAAAGATGGGTTCATTATATCTACTTGGAGCTAACTGGCCTGAAATAATAGAGAGCCGGTATATTGGTAGTAAGCCATCGATATCAGCCCATCAAGGTTGGGAAGCTTTATGTACTTTAGACCGTCTATTACCTCATGAAATAGAAAGATTCCTTTCTTGTGGTGCAAAAGGGCCTTCAGCTATAGGTTACTTGATTAATCTCGGAATTACACTAAAAAAATGTGAAGGTTTGGTTGGTTTTAGTAAAGTTTGGAAAAACTCATCTTGCAATTGCCTTAGGTGTAGAAGCAGCAAAATAAAGGTGGAGGGTGCTTTTCTATACTGCTGAAGATCTCATCAATGACTTGATTGCTGCAGAAGTGTCGAACACTTTAACGACACTCCTCGACGCACTATCACGTATATCTTTACTCATTATCGATTAACTTGGATATATCCAGCTATCAAAGCATTCAGCCTCTCTATTCTTCAAGTTAATTACTAAACGGTATGAGAAAGCTTCTACCATCATTACTTCAAATAAACCCTTTGAAGAATGGGGAGAGATATTTAATGATGATGTGGTTGCTGCTGCTATTCTGGATAGACTATTACATCATTCTTATCCGTTTTTAATACAAGGAAAAAGCTATCGAACAAAGGAAATATTCGGAAAAAAATAGAATGGTTAAAAGTAGAGTTGTTAAATTAATTATGAAAGTTTAGATGATTATGTTATACTTTAAATATTATTGTCCTTAAATAGGTAGGTCAATTTTAATGGGAAAAACTGTTCAATTTTCAGCGGGAAACAACAATGCCTCTCTTATGCTTTCCATTGATACACCTAAAGGCTACTCTTTACGTACTTGAGAAGGTCTCCGTATGAGGAGAACAACTGCCCGCTCAGACGATCGCCAGGTTCTTTCCTCAAAAAATCATTCAGTACGTGTCCGCGTTTACCCTTATGGATACTCGGCATTCTAAGGTTCATCCTGAGCTCGGACACTCCCTCTGAGCTGTAGTGCAGTATCAGGATTGTTTCGTCCTCTCCCACAAATGCGATAAGCCCGACATGGGAGATACGGTACCTCCTTCTGTCCGTCGTGCCTTTGAAGAAGACCAGGTCCGCCTCTTTTGGCCTCCGATTCCTATATACGAGGTTTCTCCTGACAAGCATCCAGAAGAGAGACTGGGCTACGGATGAATCACCAGGCTGTGGCTCAAGAACGAGTTTGTATCCGAGTCTTTTATAGACACCCACGACGTATCCTGAGCAGTCGCTCCTGAACTCGCTGCCAACCTGCTCGAGATCCTCTTTGCCGAGCAGGCTCTTCGCATATTCGACGATCCTAGCTCTTTCATTTTCGTTTACAAATGTAGGAGAAATACGCTCTGGAACTGTTGCGCACCCACCCACCAGGATGATTAGCATGATAATAAAAACAAGATAGTAAAGTCTAATCATATAAAAGAATATATTCCAAAAAGGCTTAAATACAAAGAGTGTTATTTAACCCTCACTTCATACCCTGCATCGGATAAGATCATTGCAACTTGACGCGCCTAGCCCTTTGATCTTACTTATCATGAAAGCATTTGAATTATATATAGTGAAATAATCTAGATCAGCAGACCATACGAATAAAAGAGGCTCTTTCTCAAGCAAAGATTCTACTTTGTTCCCAATTTTGCTCATATAAACATTCCAAAGAGTTTCAATTTCATCATGTAAAGCTTGTAGAAAGTTAAATATCTCAGCTTGTTCGTCTAAAATCCTTTGCCTAACAAGTCTTCTATGTGTGAAATATGATCCTAATAGAGATATACACCCACCTATGAAAGCAGCAATTCCTGATAAAATAATTGTTTGTATATTACTCATTTTTCAATATTCTTGCAGCACTATTGTGTTTAACGTTCTGTTAAGCGCATTATTTTATGCCTCTATATTTTACAATTGAATCTAGCACAAAAATTATTTTAATCAATTAAAGTTAATTTACCTTCTATCAAATATTCCTAGATTTCACCAGAATTATGAATTTGTCGACCACCCTCAACATTAGGTAATTCCATTTCAATATTACCACTACTATTCCAATAACTTTTCCATATATTATTAATTGTATCGTTACTTATCATGGATATTTTGTATGCTAATCTGGCCAAAGAAACTATTTCCATATTCACTTTTATAGCTCTTGTTAATTCATCTAAACTCAATTTGAATTTTTTAACAGTACTTAGGTCCCATTTATATTTATTTGAGACATATTCACATGATTTAATATCACTAAAAGCGAATATTGCGGACAATCTAGAAGGATATTTCGAGAAATAATGATAACGTGCCATTTCAGCGTCATATTCAATCCTATAATCATTTATAGATGTCATGCAATACGGTGAAATAACCTTTAAATCATTTTCACAGGGTGAAAATGGTAAATATTTAGCAGTACCATCTAGATATTTTTGTATAAATTGTGTATCCATTAAACAATAAGTATAAGCTGCTGATGTAAAAGTTTTTACTATTCTTAAGTTATGTATGGCTACAGGATTATATTTATTTATAAAAATATAAAATATTTCAGGAATGCTACTTTTAATATTATTATTCATGGCTAAATCCTATATTAGGAACTGTACAAAAGCACTAAAATATTGCGCTTAACGTATTCGGTGTATGCGAAGCCCTGAGTGTAGCGAGGGGTTTGGGTGAGGGCATCAGCCCAAACCGTATACACTATGAGCCTATCGAAAAATTAGAAAAATTGCTAAAACTTACTCTATCAAATTTTACTAACTCTATATCCTATAATAAGTTATGTTTCATGATGATATCCAATATATCGAAAATATTAGGTTTTTGGACAGACTTCCGTGTTATACGCCGTTTGGATTCTATAAATATTTAATCACACTCCTTAGTTCAAGTACTTCAATAGGACAATCATCCCAGTCATGGACCCAACATACAATAATATCGCAGTTTGTTTCATCATGACCATGTTCTTTGAAATGAGAACTCCTATACTCAAATTCAATCCTTACATGTTCTCATTGATTCTTTTCTTTATCGAAGCATCTTTTGCCTTCACAGTCTGGATATTCTGTCCTTATGGATTCAATTAGAAATCCTAATTCGTGACTTATCATACCAAATAAATAGACCACGCCTTGCTCATTAACAGGCGCAAATCGTAAGCCACGAAAATCAATAGGCTCTCCAAAAATGATACGTCTTTTCTTTGTAACTTTTGGTTTTACTGTCTGGGGTATAACTTTTATACTCTCAATTTCTTGCTGTTCGGTATCTGGTTTCTTAATCTCAGAAGAAATTCTTTCTGGAAATTTCTGTTTTGCGATTAAGAATGCTTCTTTAATGCTCTTCCATCTATCTCTGTAAGGCTTCGTACTATACTTTCCTTTAGCATTGATTAATGACCACGTAGGTTCTTTTCCGTTTTCCTTATAAAGACGAATCAGGTCTAATAGTAACTCACTATCATCAATTAGTTCTTTCTTGCGAATTACATCTGTAGGGTCGATGGGTATCAGTCCAGCTTCTTTGACTGCATCATTCCAATTACCAAAATGATACCTCACTGTACTTAAGGAAATTTTTGAATGTTTAGTAAAATCTCTCTGCCTTAGTGATTTCACACCTCGATCGATTGCAATTCTTCTAATTTCCTCAATTATTTGCTGTTTTGTATACATATTTACCATTTCCAAATGGCGTATAACGATTTTATTCTGCAATAATGCAGAAATATCTACAAATTAATATAGTATCCTGTTACGCATTCGTTCCAGTCTTTACTATCTAATAAAAAACGTAACACTGCTATGGTATTAAAATAGTTTTCGAATCTGTGACCATTTGGTTTCTTTAAGAAGAATCTACCAAACAGATCATTTTCACTTATTCTTGAACAATTATCTCCCATACTAAACAATCCTTAAAAAGATCACACTTTGATATACACCTAATGCTTGGTATGAACAGCGCTGCTACCAGAAGGTGCAATATTCATGCCTTTTCGGCAAATTGTGGTTTATTCGGCGTCTGCTCCAATTCATTGATACTCATTAAGGCCCCTACAAAAAACAGGGTATAATTAACAAAGCCGAAAATACATACCCAAGGAGGAAGCCTTATGAGATTCTATACAAAACAACATCAATTCTACTGCGGCATCGATCTGCATGCAAGGACAATGTACGTCTGTATCATGGACCATGAAGGAACAATCCCTACACATCGAAACATACTGGCTACAGCAGAGGCTCTTGCTGAAGTGCTCCAACCATACCGTGAAGACCTAGTCCTTGCAGTCGAGTG
>CAYRKG010000083.1:0-8755 GCA_964424795.1 uncultured Spirochaetota bacterium | reverse complement strand
TGCTAATTTATTGTTAATAAAAAGTGTCCACGATGTTATGCTATTTGTGACTTAAATAATAACCCATTAAACATCTCCTGCATTACCTCTATTGTCACAAGATCTAAAACTCCATTGATCAGCCCTTCTTGTATTAGAGATTCCATTGCAGGGCCACCAGGCCCACATGCATGAAATACAATTGTCTCAAATCCTGCTTTTTCTAATACCTCTTTAGCCTTCATTGCACCAGGAGTAGTAATTCCGATATTCGTAATCCCTATAAGTGGTTTATCAGTCTCTATCGCTTCTAAACCTATTTTGACCATTCCGCATATGGAACCTGCTGCCTCTGTTAGTATCTTTTTAGTCACTCGATTCAAACCCATTATATCTGCAATAGGATTCATCATCGTAATATCTTTAAAATCTATTAGCGCAGCAGTATCACCAGATGCTACTGTTGAAACCATCACTTTTGGAATACCAACTGGGAGTGATCTCATTACATCAGTGGCCAAAGAAGTGCCCTGTGTTCCTCCCAATGAAAGAATTCCGTGTACCTTACCATTTGATAGGTAATCTGAAACGATTTTTTTTACACCATTTGCCATAATCTTTTGAATTCTCTCCCTTGAAGAGCCATCCCTTACCAATTCTTCAATATTCGCACCAGCAGCATTGGCAACTTCATTTCTAGTGATATCTGGCTTAAGCCCTGGTGGATCAATAACACCAACATCTATAACCAGTGTCTTGCAACCCTCTCTTTCAACAAGTCTTTTTATAAACCCAAACTCCTGGCTTTTTGTATCCATGCTCCCAAGTAAAACAACCCTCTTTTTCATACAAACCTTCCTTTCTTTGTTCATTTTTTTATTATAATCTTCATTGGCTATTATATATCATAAATAGCAATCAAAAGAGAAACAACACATTTTTATTGACATAATAGTATATTGATATATGCTTATTATAAAAAATGGTTATTATAGCTATATAAGTTAGACTTATATCGCTGATTTGCACGAAATCATATCCAATAATTGTATATAGTCCATATCACATTGGAGTAGCAGAATGATTAGGAAAATAGCTTTTATAATCCTGATCCTTTTTGCCTCTTCAACATCATTATTCAGTGAGGACAGGGGCTTTGATAGAAAGATAAAGGAGCTTGGGGGAGAGTATGCTGCCTGTGGGAAACAATATGCGGTGTTCATAGCAATAAATCGCTATAAAAACTGGCTTTCTTTAAGGAATCCGGTAAAAGATGCGAGAGAGATAAAAGATATACTTACAAGAAGATACTACATAGACGAGGTCATTGAACTGTACGATGAACATGCCACAAAGGCGGGCATCATTATGCTCTTCAAGAGGTTAATCGATACAACACGTCCTGAGGATTCTGTTTTCATCTTCTATGCTGGCCATGGGTATCTTGATGAGCTTTCAGATACAGGATTCTGGATTCCTACGGATGGAGGCGAAGATATCTATACCCAGGAAAACTGGCTTACAAATATGCAGGTAAGGGGTTTTATAAGGAAGATGAAGGCACGCCATGTTTCTCTGATATCAGACTCCTGTTTCTCTGGAGATATCCTGAATCCGTCTAGAGGTAAGATCCCGGATATTACAGATGATTATTTTAAAAAGGCGTACAGTCGTGTATCTCGTCAGGTTCTTACCTCCGGGGCTTCAGAAACAGTACCTGATGTTTCTGACTTTGCTCACCAGTTAAAGCTTGCACTTGAAGGTAACCAAAAGCCATATCTTGATCCTCTTATGATCTACAATGAGGTACGGCTCGGAGTGAAAGGTACAACTCCTCTCCTAGGGAATCTCAAGGCATCAGGCCATCAGGAGGGAGCAAGCTTTATACTCTTTTTAAAAGAATCTATTGATATTGAAGAGGAGCCCGAGACCGCATTGGCAGAGGAGCAAAAGCCGAAAATTTCCATTGAAAAAGCTTACGGAGCTATTCAAGTCGAGACAAAGACCGCTGGTGACCTTTACATAGATGGTACATTTCAGGGCAAACTTTTTCCTGGAAGCATTGCAAGGGTAATAAACCTCGAGGAAGATCACCATATTGTAATGATCAAGTATTAGAATGGGGAAAAAGAGATAAGGGATATTGATGTTCTTAGAGAGCAGGAGCTTTTAGTGTCTTTCAGTTATGTGAACCCTTTGCCTGAGGTTGAGGAAGAGCCCAAACCAAAGCAAGAGACACAGGTACAGTTAGCTTTTGCCCCCATAAAGATAGACGGTCGGTTTGAGGATTGGGGCTCTGTTCCTAATTAAAATAAAAGATAGGGCAGGGGACAAAAATGATACAGAGAAGGGTATGGATATTGAAAGAGTATATCTTGCCCAGGATTCACGATATCTCTATGTGAAGTTTGATCTTGCTGATGGCAGTTTTAACAAAAGAGAAAATCCAAACTACTACGTTAAAATAATGGCTTCCACATCACCAAGAGTTGAGATAGGGCTTAATCTATTTTATAACAAATATGACCGCAAGTGGGAGTGTATCATTGACAAATACGAACCTGCAAACGATTCATGGAGAAAGCTCAGCAGTGGCACATATCGGATAAGTGGCTCTTCATTTGAGGCAAGGTTCCCTCTCTCAGCCTTGAGTCGATATATAAATAGTGAAGAATATTATCTCACATGGGCATTGATAGGCTATACGAAGAACAATAAATGGCATGAGGCTGATGCTACAGGGACAACATATATTCAAATTCAATTCTGACATTATAAAAGTAAGCAGCTTCACAAGTCTCTAATACGGTTAATCTATCGCACTTTATAAATAAATAGATTGGGAGTGAACAGGCCTTAGTCGCAGCTTTGAGAGGGAGATATGTAAATGAAAAAGATGAATTACGTTACTATTTCAGTAATTATCTTTTTATTATATATAACTCCTTATGTATCATATTCCCAAAATACAGATGCAGAGCTGTTAGTCTTCACATGGGCTTTCATGCACATGAAAGAGGATGGAACTACTGAAATACTGGATTCAGAGAAAGATTTATCCCTATTCTCCGGAGATTGTCTAAAGATATATCTCAAGCCGATACAGAATGTTTATATCTACATCTACCTATACGACTCTCAAAAACAGCTCACACCACTATCGAATGAAATATTCGGGGATTTCAGTAAGCACTATAAAATGGGCGATGAGTACTACATTCCCAGCAGAGATGAATGGTTTGTGCTTGATGAAAACAGAGGGATAGAGACCTTCTATTTAATGGCCTCTTCAGAGCGTCTTACCAGTTTAGAGAAGCTCACAGAAAAATATATAAAGGCAAAGAAACAGAAGAGGGAGAAATTGAAATTCGAGATAGTTAACGAGATAAAGAACCTCAGAAAGAAACACAGTGAGCTCAAAACCTTTACAGAAAAGCCTGTGTCCATTGCAGGTACTGTGCGCGGTATGGATACTGATATTAAGACAGATGCTCGTTTAGTAGAGGCTCATGAATTTTATGGAAAAACAGTCATTCTTGAACATAAGTAAGAGATTTTTCTTGAATACAGTTGTACTCATTGTCTGCTCATACGTCCTCTCCTATCTTCTGTTTGCAGTATTTCCATCTATCTTTTTAACCCTGAATCTACAGATAAATGATAGATTGCTAAAACTCAGATACAGAACCTTTGGATCCCAGACCATCTATCCGCACCTTATACACGTTGACCTTACTGGGAATAGCGTCCAGAAATTGCAAATATCCTACTGGGACAGAGAGGTATATGGAGAGATTATTAGAATCCTCGATAGGGTCAATGTTGACTCGATAATATTTGATATTTTATTCCTGAAAGAGTCTGATCCAGATAAAGATCGCTTACTATTAGAAAGTACTAAAAGATCGGGTAATGTATACTTTCCATTAATATATTTTCCTGGTAAAGATAATGGTACAGGTGAAAAGATTCATAGAGAAGTGATAGAGTCAATCCTTTGGTATCCGGTTGTAGCAAGAAAGGGAAAGCCTATCGAAGCATCTAATATTACAGCGCCATATCTTGAACTGAGCAGGTCAGCAAAGGGGCTTGGGCATATAAACTGTACTCCAGACAGGGATGGTGTTTTCAGGAGATATCCGCTAATTATTCGATACAGGGATGGCTATATTCCGAGCCTCTCTTTTCGAGCTGTGTGTGATTATCTAGAGGTATTGCCCGAGGATATCGAGATTTTCTTTGGAAAAAATATTGTTTTACATGATGCGAGTTTGCCCTATGGCCAGAAAGAGGATATCGAGATACCAATTGATAAAATGGGAAGGATGATTATCAACTTTGCAGGCCCATGGTCTGATTCCTATACACATTACTCCTTTGAAAGCATTGTAGAAGCTGGAAGAGATGATGAAACAATAAATATACTTAAAGAGGAGATTGGGGGCGATATAGTAATTTTATCAGATATTTCAACAGCAGGAAGAGATATCGGAACTGTACCATTTGAGACTAACTACCCGTTAAGCGGGCTTCATACGAATGTTATCAATAGCATTATTACAAGAAATTTTTTGAAAGATATGCCTGCATGGGCGGCTGTTCTAATTGATGCTATTACAATACTACTTTTCTTTTATTTGACAGTTAGCTATAGCCCCCTGAAGTTCACGATTCTTTCGATCGGGCTCTTTATAGTTGTTACTTCCTCGTTTATAGGCATATACCTTTTTGGAAATAAAATCGTAAACATCATAAGACCTTCAATCGGATTTATCTTCGTTTTAATTTCAATAAATGCATATCGATTCATACATGAGGAGAAGGAAAAGAGCATCTTAAGAAGAACATTTGAACACTACTTTGCACCGTCATTACTTGAAAAAATCATCACCATGCCTGAAAGGCTTAAAAACAGTGAGAAGAAGGTTCTCACCGTGCTCTTCAGTGATATCGCTGGCTTCACCTCGTGGTGTGCGACCCAGAATCCAGAGGATATAAGATCAATGTTAAATGACTATTTCAAAGAAATGGCTGGTATTATTTTCAAGTATGAAGGAACAATAGATAAGTTTATAGGTGATGGTTTGATGGTATTCTTCGGGGATCCTGTCGAGCACAAAGACCATTCTGTCAGGGCGGTTAAAGCTGCAATTGAAATGCAGAAAACTGTGGGAGTGCTCCAAGATATCTATAAAAAAAGATACAACATTGATTTCAAAATAAGAATTGGGATAAATAAGGGTGAGGTTGTGGTTGGGAATATGGGGTCAGAGAGTCGTATAGATTATACAGTGCTCGGTAGTAATGTAAACCTTGCTCAGAGGCTTGAGAATAGTGCGCCAGTAGGAGGGATATTGGTAAGTGAATCGGTCTTTCATGATGTGAAGGATTTATTGGAATTGTATAGAGAGAGAAGTATTAAAGTGAAAGGCATTGAAAAAGAGCTGAGGGTCTTTGAGGTTTTGCAATTTCAAAATAGTAATGAGGTGTAAGGTACTGTGCCTGCTGCTGGATCTCAGCTCAATTCATTACTGTAAAGAATAGCATTCTTCAAAATAAAATGAATAGAAGAATCATGCGTTTACGAATCCCGGAGTAATAAAGATCCCAACCCTAGCCTTTAAAATATATTATTGTAATCCTTCTTAAGCTTGAACGGTCGACATGCAGGCGCGAAATCAGAGAAATGATCACTGGAAATCTGTGATAAGCCCTCAGAGAGAAGATAAAATGAACCTTAAAAAATATCTTTTATTGAGTTGGAAGAAAATTTTAATTATGATTGCTGCTGTTTTATTATCAGTATTTTTACATAACGTTATAAGTGGTTTATTTGATATAGAAGAAGTAGTATTCTTCATTCTTGCTGTAATTATAATCCCTCTTTATTTTATAATCTCTGTTGTTTATACATTTATGATAATCATTAAAAAGAAAATCAATAAAAGATAAACTCCTCACACTGTCATTCCGGTTTCACAAGTTTTGTCTTCAATAGAGCCCTTAAGGTGGGATTCGCTCATTTTTGATTAAAACCATGTATCTCCTAAATCATACCTATCCCCTATTCCACCATCGTGGCGGAATAGGGGTCTCATGAGGTGGGAACAAGGCTGTTCCCATCTCCCGAGAAAGATGCACCCCTTATCTCTCTTTTAGATATTTGATGCCTCCTCCGTGCTCCACTTCGGGGCTCTGTTGATATATTCTTTGCTGGAAACACATATTGCCATCCCCATCCATATTTCGCATCTGGATACTTCTTTGAAAGAGCATACGGTAGTTCCACATACATAAATCCAGCCATGCTAAAATGATAAATGGATTGATCTCTTTTTAATGCAATTTCTCTAATAATAATTAACAACGAAAAGGTAGTTTTTAATTCAACATCCTTGCATTTTTGGATTATAAGAGGTAATATAGCAGTAAATTTGTAACAATTTTGGTTATTATACTGCTTTTTTGAAGTATAGTATGCTTATTGGGGTAGTTGATATACTGTAAAAATGAAGTATTTTAGGTAACTATACTCCATATCTGCAGTACACTCATTGGTTCGGCGAATGAAAGGGATCAAAAATGAAGATACCTCAATTGATTAGTAGTTATGATTTGGAATTAATTGCGCCTCCTTGCATCCCAGGAGCTGCTGCATGGAGTGCAAAAGCTCATTTGCAGGATGACATTAGTGAAGTATTGCCATACCTAAATGCCGAACTGAAAGGCGCGGATTATAACCATAATTCAAAGGTCTTGATATGGGAGGCCAAGGGAAGAAAATGTGCGTTTAGACCTTATGAAATCGATGCTGCGCCTGTTGAGGTCAGGGAAGAAGGTCACCAAGTAATCAATGACCTGGTTGATATTGTTAATGAAGTTTGGGAACGACGGAAAGAAATCAAACCTGACTTTAAACAAAGGAACCTTCCAACCTTAATGGATATTTACAAACTTCTGCCCAAATCAAATTGTAAGGAATGTGGTTACTCAACGTGTATGGGTTATGCTGCTGATTTGAGGACGGGTAAAGCAGAACCATCACAATGCACTAGTTTGTCAGAGGAGAACAAGGATCACTTATTGCATCTTGTTGATGAATCTGTTTGACAAAATGATTTATTGCGCAGGGACCAACTGGTGATCAAGTTCTATGCGGACTGGAACTGAGGGATTACCGAACATCGCCATGCACTTGAAGGTCAAGGCCTGTGGCCTTTTCCATGGGTGATGGCAGCCGTTAAACTTAAAAAATGATAATGAAGGATATAATAATAGAACAAGAAGGTAAAGTATCGGATAAAGAAATAGAAGAATTACGTAGCTCTGTTGGATGGGATAATACTACTGGTCCATTTTCGATCATTTCTAGTCGACTCTATACCTATTTTACCGCACGAAAGGATGGGAAATTAATTGGTTTTATTGATGTCTTGAGCGATGGCATTGCAGATTCATATCTACAAGATTTAATAATTCATCCAGACTTTCAAAGAAAAGGTATTGGAACAGAATTAGTAAAGAACGCCATTAGATTTTTACAAAAGAATAATATAAAATGTATTCAAGTAACGTTTAATCCAGAATATGAGGAATTTTTCAAGAAATTTGGATTTCATATCTATAAAGCAGGTGTTATCGATAGAGATACAATGCAAATCAAGGTTTAGAAATAAATATTAAAGTTTAACAAGATAATGAAGTGGATGTTTTGGACTCCACTTCGCTACACCAAAACACCACTGATTTTTTCGTTAGGAGTTTTTTTCAAACATTTCATCTGCTATGTTTCCTTCACAAACTTTGGTTACCGGACCCGTCATAGTAGCTACATAGTTATTGTCAAACTTAATATCAATTTGTCCACCAGGCATATGTACTTTGATATTAGTGTCACAAAGACCCAGTTTAAGCGCAACAGCAGCTGCCGCTATGCTGCTGCTACCGGAGGCCAATGTGTAGCCTGCTCCACGCTCCCATATCTCAATTTTGATGTTCGAACGATCAAGAACCTGCATAAACTGAACATTTGTTCGATTCGGGAAGAGAGCATCTGTCTCTATTTTTGGGCCATATTTACGAGCTATCTCTGGTGACGGATTTTCGGAAAGAACAACACAATTAGGATTTCCGACAGTTGCTGCACAGAATTTCAAATTATTACCATCGATTTCAATAACTTCATTTATCACCTCTCTTGGTGGGCCTTTAACTGGAATAATTGTACTATCAAAACTGACTTTTCCCATCTTTACCTTCACGACCCTGCGATCTTTACTAACATCACATGAGACAGGACCACCAAGAGTCTCAACGGTAAATGTAGATTTGTCTGTGAATGAATTATCGATAAGCGACCGCGCAAATATACGCAAACCATTACCACTTTTCTCTGCTTCACTTCCATCAGGGTTGAAAATCTTAAGACCGAAATCACACGATTGGCTATTCAAAGGGCCGAACAGGATGCCATCAGAACCAACACCATAGTTTCGGTGGCATATTAAACGAACCATATCCAGACTAATTTCATTTTTTAGATTTGCAGGATGAATTACAATGTAGTCATTACCAAGAGCATGATATTTTGTGTACTTCATTTCTTCCTTCTAACGATTGAGCTCACCGACTGGCTATGGCTTACAAGAAAGCATACTCACGGGTTGTAGTACTAGACAAAGTTCTACTCCCACGCGAGTTAGCCAGTCCGGTGCAGCGACTTGATACTTATTAAGGCCCCCTCCAAAAAGTATGGTATAATTAACGCAGTCAAGAA
>CAYRKG010000082.1:0-9369 GCA_964424795.1 uncultured Spirochaetota bacterium | reverse complement strand
GTATAGGACTGTACAGGGGAAGAAATGTCCAGATACTTCTGTGTGAGAAGCTCGTCGAACAACAGAAATAACCTGAATTGGTGGATCTTTGCCTGAATTTTAAAGGGTGTAAAGGGAATCTCTGTTCCTTTGAAAATTTCGTGCTCCAGATTTGTAGATAAAAGAAGAAATCGATACGCATTGATAGACCCGTATAGGACTCCACGTATTGTATCGAATCCTCCGAGAGAGTAAAAGCCCGCCTTTTCTCTGTTCCAGACATATAACGGATAGCTAACATTCACCTTCTGCTTTAATAGCAATAGATCGTAAAAGTTGAAATAGAGTAGTAAATTATTTATATGATCTAGAGTTACAGGGTTATCAAAACTATATCTAACGCTCATGCTAAAAGTGGATCGAAGGTACAATCCATTGAAATATAATCCCTTTGTTGGGTCTTTGGCCCTCACCTTGTTGTATACAAAGCTCAACCTTGGGATGAGATCAACACCCTCGTCCACAATCCTGATAGTGGTAAAGCTCCCTTTGAAAATATCTGATATTAGAAATGAGGGAATTATAGAAAAATGATCCGTAATCTTATACCCGAGACTTAGCTCTATATTCCTTATTCGCGATACATACTTGTCTGTAGGTACAAGTGTGATTGTGCCTCCTACTATAGAGGGTGCTATGTAGTTCTCAAAATCGAGATCTTCAGCAAACTTGATACTTGGTGTAAGCCTATTTATCGGATAAGCAAAGGTGATATCACCGTTTATGTTTTTGTCCAGGAAGTTGTAATTGAGGTTGAAAGTCATATGAAGGTTATTAAAGTTTTGAATGAAATGCTGGTATATATTACCACTCGGGAGCGAGAACTCAAAATTAGGATTTATCTTTGCCTTCACCTCCGTAACCATAACATCGATTTTTTGTTCTTCTTGCGCTAAAGATGCAGAAGAAGTGAGTAAAAAGAGAAGGCATGCCGTAATCATGCTAACCGTCCACATAAAATGTTCCCTATAGTTTATCATCGATTAAATAATAGCTTGATATTGGAATAGAAACCCTTATAATCTTTATATAATATATTAAAGGAGACTACAATGGTAAAATTCATCATAGGTATTATCATTGGCATACTCGCGATTGTGTTCATGGTACAGAATATCGAAACTGTCGATATTAAATTCTTGGCTTGGTCAGTAACAATTCAACGCGCAATCATGATCCTCATTGTGTTTGTAGTTGGCATAGGTATCGGTTTTGTAATTCGAAGTATCGGGTACCGCAAGAAGAAGAAAAGAGAAGAAGAGGAAGAAGAGAAAGAAAAGAAACCAGAAATGACTGATTAACCCTTTTTAGGCCTTTTTATAGAATTTCTGTGATATTCTTTTGAGCCTTTGATATCTTCTCTGTTATTTAAGCGGGTTTCCTTTCCTCTTACACAAAATATATTTGACAACTCGTTCTTAACGTTAAATATTGGATGAAGGATAGACTGGCCTTGAAAAGCGTTTTCACAAATTGTTAGTATAACCTTTTATCTTGAACCCGCTATACGACTTCTTTGGAGTTTTGAGACTAATTCATTGTAGTCCAGATCACTGATAATATCTGAGAAGTTTTTGCCTCTAATATCCTTCGTTTCAATCTTAACCCTCTTTGTCGCAATATCCTTTGCCTTTTCTAGAGACTTGAGTTGATGTCAATAGCTATAACCTTAACTCCCTTTTCAGCAACCATAGGGTAGAGTTCAAAGCCAAGGGTGCCTAATCCAAAAGCTTCAAATGCTTTTCTTCAGGCATTCTCCAAACCCCCACAAAGAGTTTTTAGCTTACGCTAGCCAAGCATAACATGAGAATAATAATAATAACCTTTCCAAATGATGAGAGATATGATGTTAACCCTGTTGAAAGGGAGTGCGCCCATTGATGATGCTATCTCGAATATGCATTATTATTTTACTAACTCTTTTTAGCTCATGTTCTAGAACCTAAATCTGTCAATTATATGATTGGTATGAAGGAATAGTTATTTACAGCTCACTCGAATATAGCGCTAGCAGTGAGGATGAAGCTGTTGCCAAATGCGATGAAGAGTTATGGGTATATTCAAGGCAGATAGTGCTGATTTTGTATCTGTAATTGGAGTATCTTGCCGGTTACGTAATACAGCTCTCCCTACTGGATGTTCATCATAGTACTTGAAAAGTACTGGAAATATGTTGTCAACTCTATGTCCATTATACTTAGATACTTTCCCTTCTTTTCGACTGTCTCTTTCTGAAGCGGCTTATGATATTGCATCAAAAAAATTCTCTCATTTCCTTGGTTTACAAAAGGTAGAGGATTCAAGGATAATCTTTTGCCCGTATATGTACCAAGAGATCAAAATATTATACAAAAGTATTTCCCCTTTTTTCTTTTTATTTCAGATAGTAAACTTCGTCACCTACGATCCAGGCAGTATATATTGGAAAGCTTATATCGTGCTCCTCTGGTTTAAGATCGAAACTAGTGTACCATATTATGAGATTTTTATTTTTTAATCCTGTCGATTTACTATAAAAATATTATTTTATGAGATAAAGTTTTTAATTAAGTCTACAGTAAGAATTATGAAGAGTAATAAAAAAGGATTCTATATTGAAACCTATGGATGTGAGATGAATAAATCCGATTCTATTGATATTGCCCTTTCATTTGAGAAGAGCGGGTATGAGAGGGTAGAGCATGATCAGGAGGCGGATATTGTGGTTTTAAATACCTGTGCTGTAAGGGCACACGCTGAGGATAGAATTATAGGAAGGCTAGGTTACTATAGATATTTAAAAGAAAGGCAAAATAGGGATATTATCATTGTGCTTGCTGGTTGTATGGCTCAGGAGCAAGAGGGAAAGATAAGGGCTCTTTTCCCTGAGATAGCAATTGTTGCCGGTACCTATCATTGTTTGAAGATTCCTCAATTCGTACGTGAGTATGAAGGAGCTCGAAATCCACTGATTGCGGTTGATAAGGATATGTATGAGTTCTCACCGTATAGAAGGGAAAGGGCAGAGATTTATAAAGCCTGGTTAAATATTATTCATGGCTGCAGTAATTTCTGCAGCTATTGTATTGTGCCATATTTGAGAGGGCCGGAGAAGAGTAAAAAAAGCAGTGACATTCTTCATGAGGTTGAAGAACTGACAGCGAGTGGAGTAGTTGAGATAACTCTCCTGGGGCAGAATGTAAATGCCTATGGAAAAGATACAAATGATATCTCATTTATAGAACTTCTTGAAAAGATAAATGATATAAAGGGTCTTCGATGGATAAGGTTTTTAACATCTCATCCAAAAGATTTTAATGAAGATATAATAAAGAGGGCTTCAGCACTTGATAAGGTATGCAGGCATCTTCACCTCCCAGTTCAGAGTGGCTCTGACAGGATTCTTTCATTAATGAATAGAAGGTACAGGATTAGTCATTATTTGAAAATTGTAGAGGCTATACACAAATATATTCCTGATGCCTCTATAACAACCGATATTGTTGTAGGATTTCCTTCTGAGACTGAAAAGGATTTTAATGAAACCCTTAATGTTGTTCGTGATGTGCAGTTCGATGATGCATATACCTACAGATATTCAGATAGACCATATACAAAGGCAAAAAATCTTCCAGGTAAATTAAGTGAGGATATTACCAAAGAGAGACTTCAGGAACTCATTGCCCTTCAACGAGAGATATCCTATAAAAAGAATATAAAAGAGATAGGAATGAGGAGAGAGGCTTTGATTGAGAGGCAGAGCAAAAAGAATGAAAAGGAGTTTTTAGCAAAGACTGAAAAGGGGAAAATGGTAGTGGTTCAAACAAAAAGGCCTGTTGGGAGCTTTTTAGATATATATATAAGAGGAATATCCGGTAACACCTTAAAGGGGGAAGAGATATATGTTCATGAATAAGATACTGCTTCCTCTTTTCCTTTTTTCTTTCCAGATTTTTGCGTCTCTTGAAATCTATGCTGACGAAATTTCCAATCAAAATAATATCTATTTTCTTCTTCCAAAAGAGATAGTTGACAGTTATTTCCCCTTAAGTGAGAGATATATGATACCTGATGATGTGAGGATTTCTGGGCTTTTACAGAGGGCAAAGACCCTTGAACAGAATAAAAACTTCAGGCAGGCGTCGCAGTATTACTTTTTTGCCTATAGAAAGGTTCAAGATACAAAAATGGCTCCATATATACGGTTTAAACAGTGTTACCTTTTGGAATCTCTGGATACATCTATAGAATGCCTTAAAGAGATTACAGAGAAATATCCTTCCTTTCCACTGATCGATGCTGTACTTTTTGAACTTGCAAAGCGCTTTTATCTTAAAGGGGATTATGATTCCTGTATTTCATATCTCGAAAAGATCGAAGAGAATGAGAGAACGGGAACCTTGGTATTTACACCTTATGTGTATACCTTTCTGGGTATCGTAAGCTATGCACTGAACAGTTATGAAGAGGCAATGCACTATCATCTTTCTGCTATAGATGCACTTTTAGAAAACAGAGAGTTTATTATAAAAAATTATCTTGAAATATCAAGATCGCTAGTAGCACTGAAAAGATACGATCAGGCAGAGGGGCTTTTAAAAAGGATAATTGGATCATCAAACTCTTCGATTGAAAATCAGGAGGCCTACATTCTGTTAGCCAGTAGCTATCATCAAATGGGAAATAATGAACTTGCCTATTCAGCATATTCAAAGCTATTAGAAGAGTTTCCTTTGTCTATCTATCGTTTAAAAGCTGAAAAGAGTATGAAAGAGATGGCTGTTGATAAGGAAAGATTGAAAGATGTTCAGATTGCGGGCGTTTTTGATGAGGCGATTCTTAATGGAAGCTACAGGATAGGTGTTCAGGATGAAGATGATCTAAAGAATCCATACTCTATTCAGATGGGCTCTTTTTCTCAAAAGAAAAACGCAAATGATTTTATCGATGCCCTAGCCAGAGAGGGCTTTTCTGCTTTTTTGTTAGAAAAGGCTTTGGATGAAGGGACCGTTTACAGGGTGAGGATTGGCAATTTTGCAACCCATGAAGAAGCTGAGGAGGTTAAGAAAAAACTTGAAGGCCTGGGATACAGTGGTTTTATTGTAAGAGAGAATTGAGATGAAAAAAGATACTCCGATGATGTCACAGTATCGCAGAATAAAGAGCAGTAATAAAGACTCTATCCTTCTCTTCCGGCTCGGAGATTTTTATGAGATGTTTGAAAGTGATGCAATCACAGCCTCCTCAATTTTAAATATTACTCTGACAAAAAGAAACAACATTCCCATGTGTGGCTTTCCACATCATGCTGCTGATACCTATATAGCAAAGTTCCTAAGGGAAGGTAAGAAGATAGCAATATGTGAACAGCAGGAAGACCCAAAACTCTGTAAAGGGATTGTAAAGAGGGATGTAGTTGAAATTATCTCCCCTGGGATCATTACAGATCCAAACCTCCTCAATAACAAAAGCAGTAACTGTATTGCTGCAATTTACGGTTATGAGAAAAAGGGAAAAATCACACTTGCCTGCGCCTCTTTAGATATATCTACCGGTGAATTTCTTTCGAACTTTTTTTCAGATGGAGATATTCTGGATAATCTTTTAAACGAAATAGCAGACAACGGGATAAGGGAGATTATATATCCAGAAGGATTTAAAGAATCTGATCCTCTTTACCTTCTTATTGAGAAGATGAAGGATCTTGCAGCTTCCGTTGTTTTCAGAGGTGTGGATGAGTATCAGTTTAATGAAATCCATGCAGAGGAAGTACTCAAGGCTCAGTTTTCAGTTTTGAATGCTGATGTTTTTGGGTTTCAGAGTACAGCCGAGAAAGTGGCCTGTGGGGCAGTTTTATCTTATGTAAAGGAAGATAGCAAACAGGATATTTCTCATGTTAGATGGGTAAGGGGAAAGAAAAAAGAGGGTTTTCTTATTATTGATAACGCAACAAAGAGGCATCTTGAACTCACTGTAAACCAGATTGATGGTACAGAAAATATTACTCTTTTATCTATCCTTGATAGAACGAAAACAGCAATGGGCGGAAGATTGCTTAAAAAGTATATCCATAACCCTTTACGAAGCGCTCCTGAAATAAAAGATAGATTACATAGAGTCGATTATTTCTTTAAAAACAGAGATTTTCTTGAAGATATACTAAGGCCTTTATCAAATATCCTGGACCTTGCCAGAATTCTTGCCAAGCTATCGGTTGGAAAGGGAAATGCCCGTGATCTGATTGCTCTGAAAAACTCTCTGTGTTCTGTTAATAGAATAAAGGAGAAGCTAAATGGAATTGAATTGTTCATAGAACAGGTCAGGAATCTGTCTGATTTTGGAGATATAATCAAAACCATCGAATCGGGGATTGTAGATGATCCTCCTCTCTCTGTAAAGGAAGGAGGATTTATAAAGAAGGGTTATAATAAAAGGCTTGATGAGTTTAAGAAAATTACTCTTGAGAACAGGCAGTGGATAAACAGATTTCAGGCAGAAGAGCAAAAGAAGCAGGGAATTTCATCTCTGAAGGTAAAATATAATAAGATTATAGGTTACTATATTGAGGTTACCAAACCGAACCTGCATCTTATACCTCCTTACTATATAAAGAAACAGACCCTGGTTAATTCTGAAAGATTTACAACTGAAGAGCTTCAAGGGCACGAAATTCTTCTAATGGAAGCTCGTGAGGATGCAAACAGGATCGAGTTTTCAATCTTTGAAGAGATAAGAAGTTTTGTTCTGCAATCAATTAAAGAGCTATTGAAGACATCAGAAACTGTTGCTCAGATTGATGTTTTTCAAGCTCTGGCATCAGCAGCGCAGGAGAATAATTATACAAAGCCTGAGATTGTTGATGAAAATATCATTGATATTAAGGGAGGTAGACATCCTGTTATAGAAAAGTATGGAGAGGAGAGGTTTATTGAGAACGATCTTGATTTAAATGATGATGACAGGAGGGTTATGATACTCACCGGTCCCAATATGGCAGGAAAATCAACCTTTCTCAGGCAGGCTGCACTCATGGTTATCATGGCACATATGGGAAGCTTTATTCCTGCCCGAAAAGCAAGAATCGGTATAGTAGATAGAGTTTTTTCCAGAATCGGCGCTTCAGATAGACTTGTAAAAGGGGAGTCGACCTTTCTGGTTGAAATGATCGAAACATCAAGAATTCTTCATTATGCAACCGAGAGAAGTTTTATTATCATGGATGAGATTGGAAGAGGGACATCAACCTATGATGGCCTTTCCATAGCATGGGCAGTGCTTGAGTACCTGCTGGATGTAGACCGTGTTGGGGCAAAGGTGCTTTTTGCAACCCATTACCATGAAATTACTAATTTAAAAGATAGCTATGGAGTAATAACATATAACGCTACTGTAAAAGAGTGGAATAATACAGTAATATTTTTAAGAAAGATACTTCCTGGAATAGCCTCAAAGAGTTATGGAATTGAGGTTGCAAGGATGGCCGGGATCCATGATTCTATTATTGATAGAGCAAAATCCATACTTCATAAGCTGGAGAGTGAATATGGTTCTTATATGCCCATGCCCTCTGATAAAATAGACAAAGCTCCTGTTTCAGTAAATAACCACGGCAGCCGGGGTCCACAGCTTGATCTATTTCCATCTCCATATGAGATTCTTGCAAAAGAGCTGAAGCAGATCGATATTGATGAAATTACTCCGCTAGAGGCTCTTAATATTCTTGACAGGTTAAAGAAGAGTCTACTTATATAGCCTTCGCAGATAAATCGGGATCATTTGAATAAGAATGAGTGATATTTTAACACCCTCCCCTGAAGGGATTGAAATGATGTTTAAGAACATTTATCGTATTTCTAACATATCGTCTCTTTTCTCTCTTTTTGCTTTCTCTTATTTTCTATTCTACCAAGCTGATTGAAGGTCTTTTAAAAGCTTTAAAAATAATTTGATCATTTATGAACTTATGCTAAAATCCTAATTAGACGACTTTATTTTGGGTATATAGTAATGGAAACCTATTTTAACAATCCAGATATGTACTTTTACTATTTTGACATAGCTCTTTCTCTCTGTTTATATGGACTTTCAATGGTTCTATTCTTAAGGCATAAACGGGATTATCTTATACCCATTTTATTCTTAGGCTTGTTCATTTTTCCTCTTCAATTCAGCTTGTGGTTTCTACCTACTAAGCTACCTTTAGTAGTTTCAAAAGATATAAATTTTCTTGAGATCTTTTATCTCCTGTTTCTTAAATTGAGTATACTGTTATCGCTTCTCTTTATCAGAAGATAAAAGCCACGGAACCTCCATCTTTCTGTAAAGTGGTAAAAACTTATATTGACTTTGTTAATAAACGATTTTAGATTATTGTAAACTTTGCAGGGAAAATCATGTATTCGATTATAGAGCTCAATAACAAACAGTATAAAATTGAGGCTGGAAAACCAGTCCTTGTAGATAAGATTGATACAGTAAAGAATGGGGAGATAAAAATAGAGAAGGTGCTTCTTTATAGAGATGATAAGGATGGAGTTAAGATTGGAACACCATATATAGATGGCTTTACACTAAAGGCCAAAGTTCTTGGTACTGTAAAGGGTAAGAAGATAAGGGTTTTTAAATATAAGAAGAGGAAGGATTATAGGAGAACTATAGGTTCGAGACCTGAATACACGAAAATTTTGATCGAAAAGATTGATAGGGGTAAATAAATATGGCTCATAAAAAAGGTGGTGGTTCTACAAAGAATAGCAAGGACAGCCATTCAAAGAGACTGGGAGTAAAGAGGTTTTCAGGTGAAAGGGTAAAAGGTGGAACAGTACTTGTAAGACAGAGGGGAACAAGGCTGCATCCCGGGAAGAACGTGGGTGTTGGGAAGGACGATACCCTCTTCGCAAAGATTGATGGTGTTGTTGCCTTTGAGGTTTATAAAAAAGGAAGGAAAAGGGTATCTGTTTATAGTAATGTATGAAGGGTCATTCGTCCTTACTATTATCGGAAAAATAAAAGTTGCATAATAATAATGATAAATCATCTATTCGCTAAAGGCTTACCATTAAAAAATAACAGTCATCTAATACCATCATTTCTCGCTTTTTTATTTTCCTAAAAGACCTATTAGGAAAGTAATAGACTTATCATTTTTCAATAAATTATTTGTTAGGACGAACTTCGAGTTTTGTATTTAAATCAAACAAATCACTGTAATCTATGAAAATTCTGGTTTTTTCGATAGTTTTATATAAAATGTTCGCAGGCATTGCTATATTATTAATATCAGTTCATTAATTAGTTCACAAATAGCATAACATCGTGGACACTTTTTATTAACAATAAATTAGCACGACA
>CAYRKG010000081.1:0-9901 GCA_964424795.1 uncultured Spirochaetota bacterium | reverse complement strand
GTCGCTCTCGCTCAAATTGAGGCCTTTGGCCTCACGTCGCTTGCGCTCAAATTGAGGCCTTCGGCCTCACGTCGCTCTCGCTCAAATTGAGGCCTTTGGCCTCACGTCGCTTGCGCTCAAATTGAGGCCTTCGGCCTCAATGGGGGGGGCGTGCGGGTAGTGAGGAGCCACTCCTAAAGGAGGGGGATCAACCCTTTAGGGGTACATCCTTTCCACAATTCATACATTTTCCATCTCTGTAATTTACAACCTTTATACGATATCCATACCTTTCTACAAGAAGAGCATTGCAGTTTGAACAGTATGTATGGCCAGCTCCAGCAACATTTCCAAGATAAACATGGTTTAATTTACGTATTGCAATCTTCTTTAACCTTTCAAGGGTCGAAACCGGGGTTGGTGGTGCGCTAAACTTATACATGGGGTAGTAGGCTGAAAGGTGGTATGTTATATCCCTGCTTAGTGAAGAAAGAAAATCTGTAACCTTTTCCATCTCTTCATCAGTATCATTATAGCCAGGTATTATGAGCGTTGTTACCTCTAAGACAATATCCTTATGCTTTGACACCTCACTAATTGTATCCAAAACTGGCTCCAATTTACCCGAGACCTCTCTTTTATAAAAATCTCCATTAAAAGACTTTAAATCTATATTGAATGCATCAGAAAAGGGCAAAATATCATGTAAAGGCTCTTTATTAATATAGCCATTTGTCACAAACACATTCTTCAATCCTGATTTTCGAGCGAGCTTACAGCAATCCAGAACATACTCATACCATATAAGAGGTTCCGAATATGTATATGCAATACCCACCGAATTGTTTCTCAGAGCAATTTTAACAAGATTATCCGGTGAGTAGTAATCCGTAGGATGCTGAGGATTCTGCGATATATTGTAATTCTGACAGAATTTACATTTAAATGAGCAGCCAACAGTTCCGATTGACAGAATGGATCCTCCAGGATAAAAATGGTATAGAGGCTTCTTCTCTATCGGATCCATTGCAACGGACGATACCTCGCCATATGTGAGGGCTACAAGCTTTCCATCGATGTTCTTTCTTACACCGCATATGCCAACTCTACCCTGACTGATTTTACAACTGTTAGGACATAGGAGACAATGTACTTTACCATCTTCAAGCTTTTGGTAAAAAAGTGCCTCTTTTTCCATGATATATCCTCTATATAAGGTTAAATATTATTGACAAGAAAACGCCCGAATAGCCCACTTAAGATGCCACCTATAAGTGCAAAAAGCATTATAAAAGGAAGAAAGTAAAAAGAAAGTCTGCTTTGTACAAAAATAGTATTTATCAGTAAGAGCTGAGCCACATTACTTGTTAACGCTCCAATGACACTTATCCCAACAAGGCTGAAAAATCTAGAAAGAAAAGTATAAAAAATATACATCAGAATAAATGAGGAAATTGCTCCGGTAATACTCAAAAAAAAGGTTATTGATAAAAAGCTTCCTATGAGCAGGGATGTTGCAAGAACACGGGAAAGTACAATTAGAAACACCTCTCTCTTCTTTATAATCGTAAAGGCGTAGAGGGTAATCGCATTGGCGAGCCCTATTCTCATCCAGGGAAGAGGTTTTGGTATCATATGCTCTGCAATAGATAAAAAAATTGCCATTGTCGATAGAAAAGCGATGAAGAAGACCCTCTTTTCACCCTCTGAATCTTTGATTGTATTTGATATGTAAAATTTCTGGTACATGCTACCTTGTTACCCCGTCAATCACACTACTTTCACCTATCACTTCTACAATAACCCTGTTAGGAATGCATACAACCTGTTCACCGACTCTTTTTATCCTTCCCATCTTGATGCAGATCTTTTCCCTGCAGGGAGACTCCTCAATCCAGACCTCTTCGTTATCAATTATCACTTTTGTTATACCCAGAGGACCTTCAACTTCAACCACCCTTTTTTGAAGCAGAGGAAAAGAGCCCTGAAAAGATTTTCCAGTAATCAAAACTGTCCTGCCATAAGGTTTTGAAAAAAGGTATTGATAGAATAGTAGAGTAACGAGACCGAATATAAGAACAATTACTATATAATCCCCTGCCTTTAATATCTTACCTCTTTTTTTAATCATAGTATTCTAGGCCAACTCTCTTATGATGGCAACAGCAATCAATACCGCCGAAATTACTATCATGGCTATCTTATAGGGTGAAAGCTTACCCTCTCTAGTTAAAAATAAACCAACAATGTAAAGCAGGAATCCAAAGGCAGCAGTTGTGTACGCATAGTCGAATCTTATTATTTTAAACAAAAAGAGAATCGAAAGCATAATAAGGACTGCAGCAGAATATATAAGAACAATGCCTACTGTTTTCTTCATAAATCGTTTCCTCTAAGGATTTAAGTACTAGAGCCTGTAATATAATACCTCGCTCTGTCCATATTTTTTCCTCTTTAAAAACTGAACTTTGTACCCAAAATCAGGAAGTGACTCTTTAAAAGATCTCTCATATATGAGGATTGGAGAAAGGGATCGATCCAAAGAATCCACAAGAATTGCAACGACCTCTTTGCATCTTTTGTACCTGTAGGGAGGATCCATAAATATAAGATCGAAGAGCAGAGAAGTTCCTTTTTTCAAAAATTCATTGACATCGGATTTTATCACCTCACCTGAAAAGGAAAGGATATTCATATTCTTCCTTATGGACCTCACAGCCTCAATATTCTGGTCAACAAAGGTTACACTAGAGGCTCCCCTGCTTAATGCCTCTAGCCCTAAAGAGCCTGTCCCTGCGAATAGATCGAGTATACGAAGATTCTTAACCCCATCATTATAAAAAGAGAAAAGGGAGGAAAATATTGCCTCTCTCACGAGGTTTGTTGCAGGTCTTACACCTATATCGGGCACATAAAGCCTTCTTCCTGAAAAGCTACCTCCCGTGAGTTTTAAGAATCTCTTCATTTTATTGTGTCCTAAAGTATTGTGTCCCCTTTACTATCCCCCAAAGTAGAGCTGAGCATAACTATACGATTCACTCCTTATAAAATCGCTTAAATATCTCTCTCTTTCCTCCTTTGATCCAATTTCGCCATTAATTAACCTCCTTGCATCTTTTTGAGACCTGTAGATAAGTTTTGTATTTATGTCAAGATCTTCTATAATAAATTGAGGTATACCTGACTGCATTTTTCCAATAATCTCCCCAGGTCCCCGCAACCGCAAATCCCACTCAGCGATTTTAAAGCCATCATTCGTTTCCTTCAAAATCCTTAATCTGCTAAATGCCTCTCTTCCAGTAGTTCTATCGGGAACGAGGAAGCAGAATGCCTTCTGGCCTCCGCGGCCGATTCTCCCTCTCAGCTGATGAACAGCCGAAAGTCCAAACCTCTCTGCCTGTTCAATGACCATTACAGTTGCATTTGGAACGTCCACACCTACCTCAATCACGGTGGTTGCAACAAGAATATCATACTTATGATCCCTGAACTGTTTCATAATTGCATCTTTCTCCGCTTCATTCATCCTTCCATGGAGCAGTCCAACGCTGAAGTCTCCAAATACCTCTTTCTTTAACTTTTCATATGCTTCAACAGCATTCTTTAATTCCAAACTGCCTCCCTCTTCAATTACGGGGTAAATAAAGTATATCTGTCTCCCCATGTTTATCTCTTCTCTTACCTTTTTATATACCTTAGCAATTTCAGCCTGCTTTACAATAAACGTCTTCACACCCCCCCTTCCTCTGGGCATCTCATCAATAACTGATATATCGAGATCTCCGTAGAGAGTCATTGACAATGTTCTCGGAATGGGTGTAGCACTCATAACAATACAGTCAGGATTACTACCCTTTGCCCGCAGCCTCCCCCTCTGAAGGACACCAAACTTCTGCTGCTCATCTATTATAACAAGCGAAAGGTTTCTAAACTCAATATCCTCTGAAAAGAGGGCATGAGTTCCGCATACAATATCTATTTCCCCTTTCAAAAGACGCAAGACTAGCTCCTTCCTCTCAATTCCTTTAACAGAACCTGAAATAAACTCTACCCTCACAGATCTGGAACCTGATAGACCATCGAAGTAATCCTGTATCGTGTACAAATGCTGTTTCGCCAGGATCTCTGTGGGAGCCATGAAAGCAACCTGCCCACCCCTTTCTATAACATTCAGAGCAGCAATCAAAGCAACGATTGTCTTTCCACTGCCAACATCACCCTGAATTAATCTGTTCATAGGCCTCTGTTCACCGAGATCTCTTTCAATTTCAGAAAGTACTCTCTGTTGTGCATTTGTGAGAGAAAAGGGAAGGGTGTTTATAAAATCAGTCTTCAATCTTCCGGGAAATGCCTTTCTTTCCTTCCTGGTGCTTATGTTTTTATTTCGGGCAAGAGCCACAACCACCTGGTATTTAAAAAATTCTTCATATGAGTAATTTTCCCTGGCCCTCCTAAGTGAAATCATATCCCTAGGGAAATGTATCTCTCTTATTAATTCCCCCTTCCTCTTTATCTTATATCCACCCCTGATAAACTCAGGAATATCTTCATTTATACAATCTGAGAAGGAATTAAGTACACGCTCTATTAAGTTTCTCACAGTTTTCTGGCTTAAACCTGCTGTGAGGCGGTAAACAGGAATTATCCGTAAATCTTTATCATTCCCATCAATCTCGTAGTCGAACTGAGAAAAGGAGGGTTTATTGTATTTGCGAGTATATGCTCCTGTTAAATAAAATATAGTTCCAACCTTAATGATATTTGTTATATAATCTCTGTGAAAACAGTAAAGATAGGCAATACCACTTTCATCAGCTACTTTTATCTTCGGGTGATTCTTCCGCCTGTAAAAGAATGTTGAATGTTCAACAGCAGTAAATCGAAAGGTCGCTTTCTCACCATCCTTAACATCGCGTAGAAGCTTGAGCCTTCTCCTGTCCTCATAAGACTTTGGAAAATAGTATAGTAAATCACAAACCTTATACAAACCAAGCCTGTTCAGCTTTACAGCAACTGAAGGTCCAACGCCCTTTAGATACTTTACATCATTATATAGATCAAGAGGCATATTTATAATAGCCTGTTTGAATTGTATGCCTGACAATATCTGCCATCTGGTTCATAACTTCTTTATCACTTAAACGGCCCTTTTTAAGATCTCTGTAATAAACCGGCTTATAAACAATAACCTTTATCCTACTTGCACTTATGACAAAAGGACTGCGGAATATTTTATCACTGTTTATTAACACTACTGGAAGAATCGGTATAGCGGTTTCTTTGGCCAGTAAAAATGCTCCTCTTTTAAAATTGCCCAGTACATCTTTTGGAGTCCGGGTTCCCTCTGGAAATATCCACACTGATCTGCCCCTTTTCAGTACCTCCATCGTTTTCCCGAGGCTCTTTGATGCTGAAATAGATTTTTCTCTTACTATTGGGATATAGCCAGCTATCTTCATCGAAAGACCCAGTAACGGAATCCTGAAAAGTGAGCTCTTTGCAAGCCAGCGAAATTGAAGCGGTATAGACCAGGATGCAATAAAAATGTCTGTATAACTTCTATGGTTTGAAACTATGATATAGTTCTTGCTTAGATCGATATTTTCTATCCCGATCACAGATAATTTTACACCGCAGAAGACACTCAAAAGCAATCGAGACCATAGCCTGGATATCTTATGAGGAAACTCTGCATCTTTTCCCAGGAAAGGGGAAAGACTGATAGTAAAAAACATGAGAAAAAAGGTAAGGATGCTTCCAAATAACCAGTAGAAAAAGCCCCTAATCATAAAGTATCACCCCTGTGAGAATACACCACCTCTGCATCTATCCACAGCTTCTCTAACTGGTAGTAATCTCTTCCCTCCTGCAAAAAGATGTGAATGATAAAATAGTTATAGTCCAGAAGAACCCAGGGGGATTCATAACTTACATTTTTAGATAGGGGTTCCAACTTGTGCTTATCCATGAATTCATCGATATATCTTATCAATGCCTTTGTCTGCACTACAGAATTAACTGTACAGATAATAAAGTAATCGGTAATACTGGTATGCCTGGCAAGATCAAGTACGAGTATATCCCGTGCTTTTTTATCCTTCAGTAACTCTGCTGCCTGCAAAACGATTCTGTTCATATCTAAATGCTTTCTAGTTCCTTTTTTTGAAGCCACCTCTTTCATCTTACATATCTTCCTTCGAAGTCATTTCCAATAATGATGGTGACATCTACAAGGAGGGTTCTGTCTATTCTTGTGTGTACTTCTTTGCAGTTAATAATATCAGCGATTCTCTTTGCCAGAGAGGGTCTTCCTATTCTATCAATTATAAGTGTCTTATCATAATCACTCCTCTCTGCATTACCATAATGTACAATATTAAATCCATATTCAATAAAATAGTTTCGTAAACTCTGTGCCTGACCTGGATTGGTCGATCCATTTAATATCTCGATATTTATTTCATCTCCCAGTGGGGCTGGGCCTTCATCATTGATAAACTTCTTTACGTTTTCAATCCTCGCCTGAAGCCAGGTTCCATCTTCTATCGGGGTTATATAATTCTCATTTTTAATTACAGTATTTCTCCCAAACATTCTGTAAAAAAGAATTCTTGAAGAGTTTATACCCTTCATCTCCCCAATGAGCACCTTCATGTCTTTTTTATTTAAGTTTGTTTTAATATCCTCTGTGAGAATATTAAAAACCCTGGAGTGTAAAAATAGAGCTTCAATATCCTCTTTTCTTTCAAGAAGGGATTCAACCACAATCCTGTGGTTATCTATCATTATTTTTTGTCCAGAGTTTCCATATTTAAAAAGCAGCAGTTCTTTCACTTTTGCTCCATCTAAAACCACTTTTCCCTTTGGAATTTTGATAAAAATCTTATTATTCTCATCTATATAGTTCAGATTATTTGGGTTGTAAACTTCAATTCCTTCCAAAAGATCTATAAGCCTTTCTACATCCTTCAAATCATATACAACATAAAAATTGAACTGCGAATTTGTCAATTTTTCAATTGTATTTGTTACAACTGGAATACCCCCTTTAAAATATATATTCTCTATGGTATCGTATGCTGGCTTATCCTGGTAATCGACCTTTAAACGTGTTCTTCTCGGTATGACCAGAAAGGCAAGTTTTTTCGTTTTAGGGTTATAGAAATTCAACAAGATAGATTCAGTTTTGTTATCGTTGTTCTCAACGATTATCCATGATAGCGTAGATTCTTCACTTAAAAGCTCTTCGATCTTACTTTCCCTGAAATAAAAAATAAAGAGTATCGTACCAACTATAATACCTATAGCTAGTAGTATTAAGAGAATAGAAACCCAATCAAAATCAGACTTTCTATTATTACTATGCTGCAACCTGATGTCAGTAATGTTTATTCCCATGCCGAGGCCCCTACACTGCTCTTCAGAATAAGTTCATTATACCCAAGAAGGGTGTTTTTACAAATAAAAACTCCTTTTCTCAAAAGATGGATAAGAAGCGACTTAAAGATGTATAATGCCGCACTGTCTATATTTCTATAGGCCAAGATTCTTGCTTTTTTTACTCCTATGAACGCTCTCCCTGATTCAATGTAATCAGCTACAAACAGGACCTTATCAAGCAAACTCATGCACACTCCACCAGTTGTATGAAGCTCAATGCTTCTCAATATCTCCTGATCTTGAATAGCAAAGTGCTCTTCTGCAATAACCTTTCCTGCATAGGCATGGAGAAGAAGAGGATCATTCATGATAACCTCTGAATCTCTGAAGTCTAGACCCCTTCTTCTTACGATACACTGCATTTTTTCCAGAGACATATCCCGAGCAACATCGTGCAAAAGAGAGGCAATTTCTACTTTACCCTCTTTACAGCCATAAATTGCTGCAAGCCTAACTGCCGTATCCATCACTCCTATGGAGTGTCTAAAACGCTCCTCTGTAATATAATCTTTTAATGCTTCTTTAATGCCTTTCAATGACAGTGGCTTACTCAACATCATAACTTCACCATAGGATTTCCAATTTTTTACCCTGCCCATTAGCCGTACAATTTTTTTTCTTTAATATACCTCAAAACCTCATCAGGTACAAGATATCTAATACTCTTTCTCTCCTTAACCCTCTTCCTGACTTCAGAAGACGTTATATCGATCTTTCTCTTCTCAAAACATTCACAGATTATTTCATGTTCTTTTGTTTGCAGCAAATTATTTCCAGGCATAGGATAACCATCTCTAATCAGAATGATGAAATGAATCTTATCGAATAAGAGATCAATATCTTTCCAGGTATCTATTTCCAGGGCAAGATCGGAGCCAATAATAAAATAAGGCTTATCTTCAAAATAAAATTTTTCATATATATAGTTAACAGTATCAATAGTAAAGGATTTACCTCCTCGTTTGATCTCGATATCTTCACATAAAAAATGGTTATTGGATTCAATAGCCAATTTCACCATCTTCAGCCTGTGGGAAGGATTAGTACTGTCAATGATCTTTTTATGAGGGGGCTTGTTTGTGGGTATAAATAGTACCTTATGTAAACAAAACTCTTCTCTCACATCTTCTGCCAGTCGCAGATGACCAAAGTGTATTGGATTAAATGTACCTCCAAAAACTCCTAATCTACGATAAGCATTTTTCATTCAAATTCTCCAAAAGCTTTGCTATCTCTTCTTTTAAAACATTAAGACCATCCCCTGATACCGAAGAAATGCAGAGTTTCTTTCCCGAGATTTTAATCTCCGAGATTTTAATCTCCGGGATTTCAATCCCCGGGATTTGCATACTGAGGAAGAGGGAAGCCTGCTTATCCTGGATAAGATCCTTTTTACTTCCTACTATGAGCCTGGGCTTCTCCAACAATCTCTTTGAGTAGCTGGACATCTCCTTCAAAAGGGTTTCATACTGCTTATTAAAATCTCCATTAAAAAGATCAATCAATATAACGAGAATCTTTGTTCTCTCTATGTGTTTTAAAAATTGAATCCCGAGACCGTGTCCATTGCTTGCCCCCTCTATAAGCCCAGGTATATCTGCAATTATAAACTGCCTTATATCTTTATAGTTCATCACTCCGAGGTTAGGAGATATAGTTGTAAAGGGATAGTCAGCAACCTCTGGACGAGCATCTGTAAGAACCGATAACAATGTAGATTTACCAGCATTTGGAAGACCAACAATTCCAACATCTGCTATTGTTTTTACCTGAACAATAAGAGCTAATTCTTTGCCAGTACTCCCTTTCTGAGCATACCGCGGAGCCCTGTTTGTTGATGTAGCAAAGTGTGCATTTCCCAAGCCTCCCTGCCCGCCTTTAAGGAGTGTAGTTTCTCCATCACTGTCAGCAAAATCTATCAAAAGATCCTTCGATTTCCCATTAAGAATAACAGTCCCAGGAGGCACATGAATAGTGCAGTCCTCTCCTTTTGATCCTTTTTTATTTCTCCCGCTGCCAGGAAAACCATTCATTGCCTTATATATTCTTTTCAATTTAAGATCATATAATGACCTCAGATCTCTTTTGACTTTGAAGATTACATCACCACCGTTACCACCATCACCCCCATCTGGGCCTCCCTTCGGAACATACTTCTCCCTTCTGAAAGAAACCGCACCTGCACCTCCGTTTCCGGATCTAACAATAAGCTCTACCTCATCAATAAAACGAGACAACTTTGGTTTTCCTTTTACTCTACTTTTATTATAGGTCAAATGTCGATTTTTAAGAAAATATATACAGATTAGTTCTAACGATTATTCAAGTACTCAATAATATGTTAATAAATATTGTCAAATAAACATTTGAAGAACCAATTTTTGAGTTGGTGCTTATTTCTGCGAAGCAGGAACAAGCACCAACGACTAATTGACAATTTGCACCACATCGTGGACACGAAATTCGCATAACATCGTGGACA
>CAYRKG010000080.1:0-10250 GCA_964424795.1 uncultured Spirochaetota bacterium | reverse complement strand
ATTGAGGCCTTCGGCCTCATGTCGCTTTCGCTCAAATTGAGGCCTTCGGCCTCATGTCGCTTTCGCTCAAATTGAGGCCTTCGGCCTCAATGGGGGGGGGAAGGCTTTTTTGCCCAAAAGGCAAGAAAATCATTATTAAGGTACCATTGCTCTTTCACCTTAACTTTCAGCATCTCTTTCCCACAAGTCAGTAACAAATCAATCTAAAGAATAGCATATCTCGTTCCAAAAACCTTCACCCCTGGTAAAACTACTGATCGATTTATTAATTTGATGAAGAGTATAGAAGTGTGGTATAATTACCGTTAGTTTATGAATTTATTTTAAAAGTATTTAAAATGAAATATTTAATTTCAATTACCGTAAAAAGGAACAGGAATTTCGGGGGAGTGAGAATAGATGCTTTCCTTTCTAAATATTCATGGACCATTGATTTCGACAAACACGTATATATACTTAGTATTAAATGATAACTTACTTCCACTTTATTTAGAACATAATCACAACGTCTGACAGGCTTGTGATATTAGTTCAAAAAAAGGAGCTACATCGATGACTTCAAAAGAAAGAATGCTCGCATCCCTTGAATCCCGGGAGGTTGACTACATCCCATGCTCCTTCATGCTATTCTTTAACCTCTATGAGCGATGTAAGTCAGAACGAGAATTTATTGAGGAACAGGTTAAATTAGGACTCGATGCCTTTGTTCATGTTGGCCAACTGAATCACACTATGCATCTGACAGGCACTCTCAATCCCGATGTCAAGTACAGTGAGTGGGTAGAAGAAAAGGAAGGGATTAAATATTTTTGCAGAAGGCTCGATACACCGAAGGGTCCATTAACAGGATGTGTAAGGCAGTGGAATGGGTGGCCAAAAGAAAATGACTTCCCTATCTTTCATGACTGGATTGTTCCTCGTGCTGAGGAGGTTCTCGTTAAGCCTGAGGAGGATTTAGAGAAGCTCAGATATATTTTTGGAAACTTTAAAGATAGTGATATTGAGAAACTTAAAGAGGAAGCCCTGGCTGCTAAAGAGATCGCTGATGAATACAATCTATTGCAGGTTGGTGGTTATAAAGGATCTGTGAGCCCAGGAATATTGTCTGATCCTGGAGTTATGGGTGTAGATGCCATGGCCTGGTTGTCAGGGTATGAAGAGATAATGGTACTATCGATTACAAGACCGGATATTATCAAAGAGTATACAAATATTATCCATGAATGGAATATGCGACAGATAGAGATCTACCTCGATTTCACAGATGTTGACCTTATTATCAGAAGGGCTTGGTATGAGACAACAGAGTTCTGGACGCCTGCCTGCTATCGCGAGATTATTGCTCCAACCATAAGGAGAGAGGCCGATCTTGTACATCAGGCAGGGAAGAAGTATGGATACATTATTACAAGTGCATTTTTGCCAATCCTCGATGACATTCTGGATACAGGAATCGATGTTTTGATAGGGCTTGATCCAAAAGAGGGAAAGGGCACGGATTTACATCTTGTGAAGGAAAGATTTTCTGACAGGAAAAGGGCACTTTGGGGTGGTGTCAGTGGTGCTGTAACTGTTGAAACAGGCACAGAGAAAGAAACAGAGGAAGCTGTTATTAAGGCTCTTACTTATTTGGGAAAAGGTGGTGGCTTTATACTATCTCCGGTTGATAATGTCAGGGAGAATACAAAAATTGCCTGGAATAACACATACAGTTTTATAAATACATGGAAGCACTACAGAAAGATTATCCATTAGCATACAGAGCCCTTATTTTTAAAAGAGGATTATCTAACAGAGTTTCACTAAATCTACCTGAAAATTGCATATTATGCCTATTGGGATTCCGAAGCCCATAATAATAAAAAGTATAAAGGAATAAACAATTGAATAGTAGAGAGAGAGTAAGATTAGCTTCGAATCATAAGGAACCAGATAGGGTGCCGATCCATGATTCTCTATGGGAAAGCACTATCGAAAGATGGAGGAATGAGGGTTTATCTGCTGATGCAAAGGTGGAGGATTATTTTGGATACGATATGAAAATATTCTTTCCAGATATAACCTTACAGTTTACATATAAAATTCTGGATGAGACTGATGAGTTTATAATCGAAAGAAATGCCTTCGGTGAGATAGTAAAAAACTTTAAGAATAGATCAACAACCCCTCAAATAATAGAAAGCCCCATAAAAAATAGGAGGGATTGGAATAGACTAAAAGAGAGACTGAAAGTAAATGAAGAAAGGGGATTAACTCCTTCACCCCTTGATTATTCAAAAATCATCTCATTGGATGAAGGCTTAAAGGATTTCGATGAATATTCCAAAAAAGATAGATATATGGTTTATTCAGTAGTAGTTGGTTTTGATCTAATTCAGCGTTATCTGGGGATGGAAAGATTATTAATCGCCATTGTCACTGAACCTGAATGGGTAAGGGAGATGTTCTATGCAAACGCACAATTCGTCATAGAGATGTATGAACATATGGAAGAGAAGGGCTATCTATTCGATGCTGTCTATATTCTTGATGATCTGGGGTACAGAAACTCGACCCTGTTTTCTCCCAATCACTACAAAGAAATTCTTTTCGAATCTGATAAACTCATATGCGACTATTTTCACGATAAAGATATCAAAGTGATACTCCACAGCTGTGGCTGTGTGAAAGCCTTGATCCCATATTTTATCGAAGCTGGCATAGATTGCCTCCAACCATTAGAGGTTAAAGCAGGAATGGATCTAATAGAGCTAAAGCTCCAGTATGGAGATAAAATCGCCTTTATGGGTGGTATTGATATTCGGCTTTTCTCCCAGAATGACCCTGCCATGATTGAGGAAGAGATAAAAACAAAATTTGAGATAGCAAAGAAAAATGGGGGCTATATCTATCACAGTGACCATTCAGTCCCGTTAGATGTGAGCCTCTCTCAATACGAAAAGGTACTCGATCTTGTTTTAAAATATGGTAAATATTGAACCATGTCTCAATATTTATCGTCATTCCAACCTCTCGGTAATCCTGGCATCCTGCTTTTTTAGCAAAAGATAAAGGCCAGCCTGTATCAATGCACCGAGTATCACAACAGCAGCACAAAAATAATAGACAGCCGCCATTGAATAATTTTGATATAACAATCCACCGAGTGATGATCCGAATATAATCCCTGCTGCGAGGAGTACCTCGTGTACAGCCGTACGTTCAGTACGATTTATGCTCCCGGATACACCATGAAAGAGGCTGTTATTGTAACTGAATGCCCGCGATGCACCTATCATAGCGATCAGTACAGCCAGCACCAGAGTAGTGGAGGTAAAATTCATGAGAAAAACGGCACAAGCGAGGCATATCTGCCCGGTAATCATCAATGAGATCCTGAAATGCCAGAACGTAGTGTGACCCAAAATAATAAATAAAAAAGTTGCAATGAACGTACGCGACACCATCAAAAGACCGATTACCTCTTTTCGTAGAAATAGCTCATCCCTCGCAAACACCGGAAATATATTGAGAACGGCACCCAAGACCACGAATGTGGTGAACATACCAACCCATCCCGGAAATCTGAGAAAGGTACTTGTATCAGCCTTCGATGACTCTCCAAAACGAGGTATATCGATACCTCTATCTGTACGAATCTTTGGCAGCGAGAGGCTTGCAACCGTAATGAGTATTCCCGTCATGAGATAGAGAAGGCTTCCAGCATAGAGAGGAATTTCAGGTGAAATAGCACTTAAAATGCCTGCTAAAAAAGGACCAATGATTATTCCAGCATTCCAGGATAGATTAAAGTAGGCAATACTTTTCCCCAATTGCGGGCCCTCAATATCCTGTGAGAGCCATCCCATTATTGGTGGCCAGAAAAAAGACATTGCTATCCCGTAGAGGTTATAATATATAAAGGCAAATGCAAAGGTTTTTGTGAAAAGAAGGAACAATATAAAAAGACACATGGAAAGTGTGGAGCCTATTAGTAAATATCGGGGAAGAACTCTGTTAAAAAAAGGACGAATGAATACACAGCCAACTATGTATGAGAAAGACCAGAGAGCCATGAAATAACCAACCTGGCTTGGTGTTGCGCCAAATATCTCCCTGATATAAAAAATAATGCCAAGCTCAATAATAGTGAGGCTCGTTGCTACTAAAAAGGAAGAAGGAAAAATAACGAACGATTTTCCGATTCCGGAGTACAGTGTTAGAAGAAACTGACGTATCTGGCTGATGTACCGTAAGCGCATTGGTTAAAGTGTACCGTCCAATTATATTGGGCTGCACCGCTTAGCGAACGATGCAGCCAGTGTACTTCATTTTCAGAGTGGCTTCACAGGCATATAGATATCTACGACATGCCTGTGATGTGGATGCTCTTTCGGATCGTTGAGATACATCTCGAATGGCGGTCTGTCATCAGGCCGATAGCCACTACCGGGCAACCATGTTCCATACAACGCATTCCAGGCATCCTCGTACTCGGTATCATCGATCTCGAAATGGGCAATTGCATACTTGCCCCCTGGTATGGTCATCTTCCCTACCTCCCCATCGACCTTCGTATCTTCCGGAACTGTAATGCATACGCTCGTTCTGAGCTTGTCTTCATCTGTAACGTCCGGATTGTCATGATACACTGTTGCCACCTTTGTTTCGGGGAAGTTCAAAAGATCCCGGGCACCAGCCCATGTAAAGAGCCTGTTTAAGAGCCGGCCGAAGAGCTCAGTGTCCCCCTTGTAAGATCCTATGTGGCGAATGTATGCCACGTGCATTTGGGGGACCTCGTTGACGTCCACTTTTAGTGATTTTTTGTCTACCATTTCATACCTCCTCCATTTTTGGTATTCTGTACCATCAATATAAACGAAGGAGTGAAACGTACTCTTCTTTTAGCCACTCTTTCCTTCCATGCTCTTCCATTTTCGTAGCCCTTTTATATCTCTAATTCATGTCTTTAATTTCCTCTAATCCTCATCTTCAACAAAGAGGTCGATTAAGCGCTGTTCCAACACATTCACCAGACCGTGGTCAGTGATCCTGATCTCCGGGATCACGGAAAGCTGAATGAAATGGAGGATCATCAGGATATCCCTTTCGCTTCCCATGGAGGCGATGGCATGCTTCATCTCCTCAAGCTCCCCGACAACCTCGTTTAGATCCTTATTGGACATTAGGCCGGCAATAGGCAGGGCAATTTCGGCTCGTACCTTTTCATCGATCACTACTACAATTCCCCCTTTCAGCTCTTCTACCCTTTTCACCGCTGTGAACATATCTTTGTCGTTCACCCCTACGACACAGAGATTGTGGGCATCGTGTCCAATTGTGGTGGCAATAGCTCCTCTTTTGATACCGAATCCTCTTGCGAAAGCCTTGGCCATGTGCTCTCCCTCATAACGATCAAATACCAACACCTTAACGATGTCTCTATCCGGATCAGCGATCGCCTGACCGTTTGCTATCTTCGCATCCATGATCAGGGAATTCGTATAGATGTCATCTTCCTTCATGCCCACGACCCGGATGCGTTTTGAGAGTGCCGGTATGCTGAAGGTTTCGATTCCATAATTTGGCAAGTTCATGCGTCCACTGCCTGTTGGAGGGCTGTGGTAGACGCTTTCTAGAGGGGCAACAATGCTCTCGTTTTCCGCCACAATGCGGGAATCTTTAATAACCATCTCTATGTTGAGGTCATCGAGGTTATCTACAACAACAAGGTCCGCTTTGTATCCTGGAGCGATGGCCCCCATACTTCTGAGGTTGTAGTGCAGGGCTGTGTTGATCGTGGCCATACGGATAGCTATGATCGGGTCCAGACCCAGGTGAATGGATTTCTTGACAAGATAGTTTATATGGCCCTCCCGGATTATGTCCAGGGGATCCCGGTCATCCGTGCAGAAGGAGAAGAAACCGTGATTATTTACATCGATGGCCTTTATCAGGGCATCCAGGTTCTTGGCTGCCGTTCCTTCTCTGATAAGCACCTGCATACCTCTGGATACCTTCTCCAGGGCTTCTTCTGCCATGGTGCTCTCATGATCAGAGCGTATGAATGCATCGATGTAAGCGTTCAGTTCCCTGCCCCTTAAACCGGGCGCATGACCGTCGATCTTCTTATACTCATGGCGTAGGATCTCAATTTTGGCAATCAATTCCCTGTCCCTATGCAGCACTCCGGGGAAGTTCATCACCTCCCCGAGGGCGATGATCCTCTGTGGGTACTTATCAACCAGGCTGACCATATCTTCTGGTCCAAGTCTGGCACCGGCTGTTTCCATATCAGTGGCAGGCACTGCAGATGGAAGGGCAATATATACGTTGAGGGGGATCCCTTCCGTAGTCTTGATCATGTACTCAAGCCCTTCGATTCCAAGGACATTGGTGATCTCATGGGGATCGGCTATCACGGTTGTCGTACCTTTTGAGAGAACTGCACGGGCAAACTCCCTTGGTGAAACCATTGAGCTTTCAATATGGAGATGCGCATCGATGAAACCCGGCAGGATGGTACGGCCCCCGAGGTCGATTATCTCTTTGCCCTTCTGATAATCACCTATGCCTGCGATCCGCTTACGAAACAGGGCAATATTTCCCTGTTCAACTTTACCCGTGAATATATTGACGATGTTAGCGTTACTTAGAATGACATCGGCCTCTTTCTGTCCCATAGCTACGGGAACGATATCGAGGATCTTCACTTTAATCTCCTTAGCTATCAGCTTTCAGCTTTTTTAAAAATAATAAAATATTCTCTACAAATCTAACATCTTAGTATACAATACTTTATATTTACAGTACACTTATTTGTTATTCTTAGTAAAGGGGTACACTATGGAGGGAATGGAATACTTTTACGAATTGTTTGAGGCTCTGCCACGATGTGGACCTGGAGGAAATGAGCTTACCCGGCGTGCTTTCAATATCATCCCAAAACTGCCAAAAAAGCCATTTATGTTAGATATTGGGTGCGGGCCAGGAGTACAGACCATTGAGTTAGCAAGAATTTCAAATGGCAAAATTATCGCTCTGGACAATCATCAACCATTCCTTGACAAATTGATGAAAACAGCAATAGAAAAAGGGCTTGCAGAAAATGTTATTCCTAAAAATATATCGATGCTTGATATGGATTTTGATGAAAATACATTTGATATAATCTGGTCAGAAGGGGCATTGTATTTCATGGGATTTCAAAATGGCTTGAGCAGGTGCCATCAATTATTAAAAAAAGATGGGTATTTGGCTGTGACAGAATGTGTATATCTTGAATCCAATCCACCTGCACCTGTCACTCAACTATTTGAAAAGGAATATCCAGACATAAAAGATGTTAAAAGCAATATTCGGTTAATCCAAAATGAAGGGTTTCACTTAATATCAAACTTCACACTGCCGGAATCAGCATGGCTGGATAGTTACTATCTGCCAATGGAAGAAGAATTATCGCGCCTGAATAATAAATATCGAGGGAACAAAACTGCATTAGCTGTATTTGAGAAACTTAAAAATGAAATAGATATTTATAAAAGATATTCGAAATTTTATGGCTATGAGTTCTTTGTAATGCAAAAATAGGGACAGCGCGCATTTATAGTACTAGAACGACTGAATTAGTATAAAACTCATTTTATCTGTGTGAATCTGAGCTTGCACCATCTGTGCTCCTGGGTAAGTCCAAGCTCCGGATGGACATAATCTAAGTGCAGCAAAAGTTTATTTAACTGCCCGAGTATTTATTAATAAAAGAACACTAATTGGGAGGAAATTTGCAAGATGGTCAATGAAGGCACTCTAAGACGTTATCCCATATTTGCATATATCGTCCTTGTATATATTCTTCCATCACCAATTCTGTTACTTCGCTTTTTCAAGCTCCCTTTTGAGCCGATACTAATCTACGCCTCCTGGACACCAAACATCGCGGCATTTCTGGTTCTTGCTGTAATACTGCATGAAGGGGGCGGAATAAGAAAGCTAATTTCAGGTTGGGGAAAATGGAGAGCCGGTATTCGCTGGTACGTGATAGCCATATCGCCATTATTTATAGCCTTATTGGCGGCCGGGGTATTTATTGTCCTCGGTGGATCCCCAATTGCTCCTGAAAAAACTATTGCATTCCCACTTCTAATGTCTTTCTTTATCTCGTTGATAACAGGAGCTATGGGAGAAGAGCTTGGTTGGCGAGGCTTTCTATTAGCCCGTCTCCAATTAAGGTTTAATGCCTTGAGCTCAAGTTTAATCGTAGGGGTTATATGGGTGCTCTGGCACCTTCCCCTGTGGTTTTTACCGGGTTATGGATGGGAGATGGTTCCCTATTGGGCTTTTATCTTAAGTGCAATTTCCGCCTCGATACTCTTTACATGGGTTCTTAAAAATACTGGTGGGAGTCTTGTTATGGCTTCGATTATTCATCTGATGATGAATTTTGGAATGAGCCTCGTGGGGATCACTGGATTGTTGCCATCACCAGGTGAAGGTTGGATAATTGCCTCAATACTATTCTCAATTTACGCCATCATAATTGTCCTGATTGCAGGTCCAAATAAGTTGTCCCGACGTCCCTACAATAATCTATCGTTCAGCTAAACTCTCGCTGAAACGGATCACGCAATGAGGATATAAGGAGCAACATATGGCATTGTTTAAACAATTAATATTAGAAGATTCAATAGAAATAAAGACAAAACCTGAAAAAATTTGGGAGTTTTTCACCAGCCTTGAAAAGAATTACAAGGTTTGGCACCCTGACGACCATGTTTTATTCAAATGGACTAAAGGAAAACCAATGGAAAGGGGTTCTAGCTTTTATGGCGAAGAATTTATGATGGGCAAAATCAAAAAATTCAAGGGAACTATCGATGAAGTCATTCCAAATAGAAAAATTGTATTCAAATATTCTTTTCCTTTATTGTTAATATCTCCTGGCTTTGAATGGCAAATTGAACCTAAAGGCTCAAATTCTGTTTTTACAGCTATAAGTTATATAAGATGCGAAAAATTTATGCGTAAATTATTAAAATACTCAGAGTATAAAGGAATGGAGACTTTAATTAAGGCTGGTAAAAAACATGTGAAGGAGGAAGGGGAAAATCTAAAAAAAATATTAGAAAAATAGGGACAGCGCCTATTTATTATATCGGAGATAATATTGGATAGACATCTAGTCCACCAGACAAAGTAATAGGGAAATGCTCATAGTGCGGGAAGCTTTGAACGACGATATATCCTTAGGCAATATGCTCAAGGGAATCCATGGTTTCTGAAATGGACAGCTTCTAATTTTACGAAAGGGCTTTCTTAACGGTAGATATTAACGCTCTTGGATCAACAGGTTTCTCAATATAAGCAGCAGGTTTTGCATCAATTCCTAATGTCTCCTTCTTCATCTGTATCACTCCTTCATCATAAATAATCTCTTTCATATCAACACCAGTCTCTCCTGATGCACCACTTACTATAATTACGGGGATATCTTTATAGTTTTCTTCTTTTTTTATATTGTGAAAGAATGACATACCGCTTTGTTCAGGCATCATAAGATCCAAAAAAATTACATCAGGTTTTTGTTCTTTTACTTTCTCGAAAGCCTCTTTCCCATTACAAGCGGAATAGATCTTGAAACCATTGTCTTCCAGGATTTGTGATATAAAATCTCTGGCATCAGGCTCATCATCAACGACTAGTGCTATTTTACCTTTAAAATCAGTCATTTCTCCGCACCTCCTTTTATGTCATTGTTTTTAAGTATATTAAAAAATTGCAACTTCGAATGCAAAATCGAGCTTGATAGAATTAGTCATAAGTTCAAAATGCCTTGATATATACCCTTGGAATTAATCTCTATCCTCTCGAGGTTATCTTTTGGATGATTGATAGGAGATGATATAATTATTAACAGAAGTTGCTATAATTCCAAGACCAAAGAATATCAATAAAACATATGTGAAAAGATCGTGCTATTATAATATTTAATTTTCAAATCTAGCTTACTACCATTTTATTTCCATCCTACATAGAAAATACAAGCATGTCAAGAAAATTGGAACAGCAAATGAGTATTGTAGCTGCCATAACTGGCCGTGGTGGTTAACCCACTCAAGGTGAGCAAAATATTAAAACGATCGAAAAGGAACCATGTTCAGGAAACCTTCACAGAAGCGGATGTATTGAAAAATTCACAATTTAATTAACCCCTTATTTTTGTAATAGCTATATGCCTCTTCCAGTATATTGTTGATTCTCATATCCTGCTCCTC
>CAYRKG010000079.1:0-10868 GCA_964424795.1 uncultured Spirochaetota bacterium | reverse complement strand
AAAAACAAGGTATAATAATTTTATATTTTGATACCAAGTTCTGTATTATGAAACTATGAAATCGTTAAGTAAAGTATTTGATATAATAGAAGTATTGAAAAACAATGGAGAAATAAGACTTCAAGATATTGCAACTAAATTAAACCTAAATAAAAGCACTGTGCATCGATTAGTCACAGAACTCAATAAATATAATTATATAGAAAGAAATGATGAAACAAAACGATATAGGCTTGGGGTAAAATTTTTAGACATTTCAAGCAGTATTATAGAAAATCTTGACATAAGAGACAGGGCAAAAAAATGTATTGATGAACTGAATACTATTACTAAAGAAACAATCCATCTTGCTATGCTTTTAGGCAATCATGCCATATATATTGATAAAAAAGATAGCCTGCATGCAATTAGGATGCACTCACAAATTGGTGGAGTAGCCCCATTATACTGTACTGGGGTAGGAAAAGCTATTTTAGCATTTCAGCCACCTGAGATTTTAGATAATCTCATAAACTCCATTAAATTTCATAAGTTTACAGAAAATACTATAACAAGAAGAGATCAGTTATTCAAAGAAATCGATGAAATAAAAAGGTTAGGATACGCACTAGATAGAGAAGAGCATGAAAAGAACATCATATGCATTGCTGCTCCAATTAGGAACTATACTAAAAGGGTGATTGCTTCCATAAGCATTACAGATATATTATATCGTTCAGAGATTAAAAGTATTTTAAAATACAAAGATATACTTTTACAAAAAAGTAACGAAATCTCTAAAAGTTTAGGTTATTCATAATAATGAACAAAAAAGAGTGTATTGAATTTATTATCAAAAACAAAATTATAGCAATAATTAGGTCAGATATATCAGAAAACCTAGATAAAGTAGTTGAAGCTCTCAATATTTCAGGGATTAGAGTGGTAGAAATATCTTTAAACACACCAGATGCTCTTCCATGGATTGAAAAACTTGCATATAAGTTTAGCAATGAGCTGCTAATAGGCGCGGGAACGGTAATTGACAATAAAACAGCTGTTAATGTAATAAAGGCGGGAGCCAAATGTATAGTGAGTCCTATATCCAAACTTAAAATTATTAAAACATGTCAAAGATACAACGTTGTCTCCATTCCAGGTGCTCTTACTCCTAATGAAGCATTAGTCGCCCATGAGGCCGGGGCAGATTTTATAAAACTATTTCCCGCTGGAAACCTTGGTCCAGAATATATAAAAGCTATTAAATCCCCTCTCCCCCAGCTATCGATTATCCCCGTTGGTGGTGTAAAACTTGATAACGCAAAGGAATTCCTGGACTGTGGTGCGGATGCACTTGCAATTGGTGGGAATCTTGTAAGCAAAAAAGCGATAATAAATAAAGATTACAAATTAATTGAGGAAATCGGAAAACAGTTTGTGGAACGTATTAGAGATTATATAAGATAATCTGATTTAATATCAATAATAAGGAAAGGATGTGTTTGACGTAATAACATTTGGTGAGGCGATGTTAAGGCTTTATACCGAGAACTTCGAAAGAATTGAGCAAACAGATAACTTTAATGTTAGCTTAGGTGGAGGTGAGCTGAATGTAGCAGCGGGTATAATGAGATTAGGATTAAAAGCAGCTTGGATCTCGCTGCTCCCTGATAGTCCAATGGGACGCCTCGCTTTTAATAAAGTACGAGAGACAGGAGTTGACACTTCACTTATTAAGTTTAGCAATAAAGGAAGGATGGGACTTTATTTTGTCGAATTTGGTGCTAATCCTCGAAGAACAAAGGTTATCTATGATAGAGAACAATCGGCTATCAGCCTCATCGAAGAAGACGATTTTAACTTTAAAGAGGTTCTAAAAACAAAGCTATTTCATGTAAGTGGTATCACACCTGCATTGAGCGAAAGTTGTAGACACACTACAAAAATCTCAATGGCTACAGCCAAAGAGAACGGAGCATTAGTAAGCTTTGATGTTAATTATCGAGCCAAGCTGTGGAGTGAAGAGGAGGCTCAGAAATGCCTCACACCACTCATGGATTATGTTGATATCCTCATCACCACAGAAGAAGACATAGAACGAGTGTTTAAAATAACTGGAAAGGATTACTATGTAGTAGCGGAAAAATTACAAAAGAAGTTCAAATTGAAGGTAGTAGCAATCACGTTGAGAGAGAATATATCAATATGGGTAAACACTTGGACAGCAATAGCTTATGATGGTGATAAATTTTATAAGGATAAGAAATATCATCTGGAAATAGTAGATAGATTTGGTGGTGGCGACTCTTTCAGTGCCGGGTTTATATATGGTTGCCTTACAGAAAGTAAGAATATCGATACAGCTCTTAAATATGGGAATGCGTTCGCAGCATTAAAACAGACAAATCCGACTGATTTCAACTGGGCTACTTTGGATGAAGTTAAAAGTTTAATAGAACAGAAAAGCTTAAGAGTAGAGAGGTAGTCAAGCCTTTTAGTTAATTTTATACTTATCAATAATCTTCTTATTCATTTCTATCCCAATACCAGGTTTTTCAGGAATACCCACATAACCGCTCGTCGATCCCACTCTATCAAGCACATTGAGTGGTTCAACGGCTAACTCTTCTCTGAATATGTTAGGTGTTGTATCATACTCAAGCATCGGCTCTACAGGATATAATGACCCCGGGAAATCTGGTAATGAAGCAACAAGATGAAGATTAACAGCAACAGATATTGCAGAACCCCAGACATGGGGTATTATTGGTATACCCCATGTTAAAGCCATTGCCACTATTTTGCGGAATTCAGATATACCACCACATCCACAAACTTCTGGCTGAAGAATATCTAGGCATCTATTTGAGATAAGACCCCTAAAACCCCATCTGGTGAATTCCCGCTCTCCACCAGCTACTGGAGTATTTAGCGCAAGTTTTATCTCTCGATACCCATCATGATCTTCAGGAGATACTGGTTCTTCAAACCAATATACATTCATATTATCTAGCTTAAGTCCCAAGGGTATTGCAGTCGTAGATGTATATGCGTTATCCGCATCAACCATAAGCTGTATATCATCACCTATAGCTTCCTTAACGGCTCTAACTAGTGAAATATCTTTCTCTGGTGATATACCTATCTTCATCTTCATAGCTTTGAAGCCCATATTTTTTATCTTAAGAGCCTCATCAGCAAACACTTTTTCAAGGTTTGGAACCTTTCTAAAAAGCATTCCATAACCGTAAACCTTAATCTTTTCTCTAAACTTTCCTCCTAATAATACATACAATGGCTTCTGAAAAAATTTTCCTACAAGATCCCACAATGCTATATCAATCCCTGAAAGACACTGTATTGGCATACCTTTTTGGCCATGTGTCCTTAGAGCATTATATGTTTTATGCCATATGACTTCATGGTCAAGAGGATTACTACCTATAATTATAGGCTTTAAAACATTCTCAATTATGGCGCTATTACCTAGAGCAATATTACCAGGACCAAAAACTTCACCAATACCGGTTATACCCTGGTCTGTAATAACCTCAACTATATGGCATGTTCTATTATCGAAAAAGCCCTGAGCATATCCTAATTCTTCTTTTAAGTCATATCTGAGCACGTGCGTTTTGACATCTATAATCTTCATAGCCAACCTCAATAACCATAAAATCAACTAACAAATTTTTTTTACCTTTTAATTGATATTCGTTTTATGTCATAATAATCATCGAGAGCAAATTTGCTTACATCTTTGCCATATCCACTCTGCTTGAGACCACCATGGGGCAATTGTATAGAATAATGTACCCCATTGATCAGTATGTTTCCTGTAAGAAGCTTTTCTTCTGCCTCATATATTCGTTTTAAATCTTTTGTAAACACATAAGCTGCCAAACCTGCTTCTGTATCGTTTGCAATCTCAAAGATGTCATCTGCATCTGAAAACTTCATAATTGCAACTACCGGGCCGAACTGCTCCTTGGTAAAGAGGCCCATTTCTAAATCCACATCTTTTAAGATCGTAGGTTCTAAAAAGAAACCCTTTTTTCCAACCCTCTTTCCACCAATTACAACTTCAGCACCTTTGTTCTGAGCATCATCTATTTCCTCTAACAATCTTGACAGTGCCTCTTTGGATATAAGAGGGCTCAAAATATTACCTTTCATTTCTCCTGAGCCAGTTTTGTATGTAGATGCAATCGAAGTTGCTTCATCAAGGAACTCCTTATAAACATCCTCATGGATAAATATACGATTCGGGGCCACACATATCTGACCTGCATTTGAAAACTTAAGGGATATAACCTCTCTAGCAGCCTCTTCTACATCTGCATCATCGAATACTATAAAAGGAGCATTCCCACCAAGCTCAAGTGAGAATCTCTTTATATTAGAGGTAGAATTTTCTATAAGCTTTAAACCAGCAGATGAAGAGCCTATCATAGTAAGTAGTCTGGGTATTTCACTCTGAGCAATCATCTTGCCAAGCTGATCACCCGACCCGAAGACAACATTCATTGTTCCAGACGGGAATCCAATTTTATTGAACAATTCCCCAACAAAGGCTGTAGCGAGAGGGGTATGGATTGAAGGTTTTATTACACATGTATTACCTGTAGCAAGAATTGGTCCGATCTTATACCCAAGATTCAAAAGAGGGTAATTCCAAGCTAAGAATGCAGCAACCACACCGATAGGGGAGTGCTTAATATAGTTAAAATACCTATTATCATAATCAGGGATAATATCAGCATAATGTCTCTTAATCTCTTCAACATAAAATGAGAGACAGTCAATGAGCATACTAAAATCGTAATCAGCAATAGCTTTGGTTTTTCCTGTTTCTTGAATTAATAGGTCCTTAATAGCTTTTTGATTCTTTAAAAGTAAATCACTGAAACTATGTATGAGGTGAGATCTTTCAGAGATTGTAAATTTACCATATTGTCGAAAAGCCTTTTGTGCTGCCCTAAGTGCATCATTTACCATTTTATGCGTACACTGGTATACTGAGCCCACTATAGATTCATCCGCAGGATTTATTACATCAATAACTTCTTTGGAACCAACAAGCTTTCCATCTATTAGATTCTTGTAAATTTTCATATTAAATACCTTCCATGCTAAAAGATACAAACATCCACTCAGCTGAACTTCTTCATAAAGCTCTCGATATCTTTTTTATCTTTTAGTATGTTGAGCTCTACTTTATAATTAAATTTCTCTTGTGGATCTATAAACTTAAGTGTTCCTTCTTTCCTTTCTACATCTCTCCCTCTAACCAAGCTGTTGGCCGGTTCGATACCACAGACATATTCTCCCTCCCCCAAATTTTTCCACTGTATTAGATAGGGTAGATTTTTCTTTTCGAACCTTACCCAAATCCCTATACCCTCACCGTTATTAAACTCCTTATTTACTAAAGCAATGTTGGAAAAACCTTCTTCATCAGGCTCGATATCGTGAAAATAGACCTGCATTTTACCATTAGATTCTGGCTCCCCAAACTTAAAATAGTTTTTTAATCCTTTTTCAGATTCTTCATCATTAGCTATTATCTTTGCTCTTGCTTCTATAAGCTCAGAGTTTCTGTCTAATACTGGATACCCAATATTTATATGATATAGAATCATGATTGGTGATCGTACATGCCCAATATTTTCAATATTATCCTCAATTAATATCTTCGTTTTATCAAACCAAGTTATTATTTTTCTTCTCAATTCTAGCTTATCACCAAACACTTTGACTTCGCGAAGTTTCCCCTTAACCCAAGCTACATAATCATTGTCTTTACAATCAATATCGTAAGCTACATTCTCAGCTGCAATATTAGAGATTCTTCCATGAAGTCCAAGCTCCTCACTATCATCTGTACATGGACCTCCTATATTGTCTAATCCACATGTAGTTAGGAGACCGCCATAAAAGGACCAAAAGAATTCTAGTCCTCTTGGATCATAATAAAAAGGTGATATCTCCTTTGTTGCAGACCTCCATCCAAATGGTACAGATTTATAAGATAAATAAGATATATCCAGCCCTCGGTCAATTAGGATAGTCATATCAATGCCTGCTGGAGTTTTTATATCTACCGCCCTTATACCCTTACTCCTGCCATCAAGAAACTCATAGTACTTAATACCACCGAGCTGAGAAATATCTCCAATCCTCCTTATCAACTCTTTTTTACTAATATCTTTGCCGAATATTTTCATTCTCCCCCTTCCCTAAGAAGATCATAAATCCTCTGTCTATAATTTATAAAAAGGCTGTACTTTTTTAAGTAAAAACTCCAACTCTTCCATATCATGAAGATCTAACCGTCGACCATCTGGAATTCTAGTATAAGTAGACTTGATTATCCCTCTCCTTTTTAATACCTCTTTTGTAAAATTCTCCCAATACAACAATTCCATATCAATTAGAGGAATCAGCGGATCCAACAGTGTCCTTGCATATTCTTCATTCCCTTTACTTAGCTCTTCATATATTTCAACTAGAACGTCACTAAATTCGCAAGCAACAATCCATCCACAAGCACCGCGTTTGAATTCGGTTATGAGCCAACGTCCTCCCATTCCGCCAAATACCCCTTTTACAATATCACCAACCATATTAAATACAGAACTAAGGAAGTGGGGAGCTGGCATATTCTCCTCTTTTACATACTGTATGTGCTCAATCTCCTCTACTAGTCTCTTTATAAAAAAGGGAGATAAAGAAGAACCAAGAGGAGGTGGTGCATTCTGTAATATGATTGGTATATTTATATTATCAGATATAGCTTTATAATATTGATATATACCATCAAGATTATCTTTCATAGTATATGGAGGTATGGCTATAACTGCATCTGCACCCTTCTCATTTGCATGTTTTGCAAACATTACTGCTACCTGTGTGCTTACCCCTGATGAGCATATTGCAACAGGCACTCGATGATCGGTTTCCTCAATTATTATTTCAGCAACCTTTTTTCGTTCATCATCTGAGAGTGTGAAAAACTCAGCAGATAACACAAGCGCTGCTATGCCATGGACACCTGAACGAATACAAAAATCAACCTCCTTCCGGAGATCACCTTTATCAATGTATCCACCATTATTAAATGGTGTCTGAGGGGTTGCAAATATACCTCTAAATTGTTTCTCCATAACTTTTTCTCCAATCAATTATTCATTGAGCCCGGGGGTAAGGCATTTATATCAAATGGATGTTTGCGAATATATTCTTCAGAAATTTTAACTCCTAATCCTACCGTATCGGGTACAGTAACATATCCATCAATAAAATCTGGGTCTTTTTCTAATAATTCAGTACGAAAGGGATTTTCCATCTGGCTTGATTCAGACATTAAACAATTATTTGTAGATGCATTTAAATGTAAATTAGCCATTAGTCCTGGGGCGCTACCCCATGTATGAGGAATCGCAATTACTCCATTATTTTCTGCATATTCACATATTCGCTTTGTTTCTCTTAGCCCTCCTGCCAAAACACAATCTGGTTGAATGATATCCATTGCCTCTTTTTCTATTATCTCTATAAATTCGTATCTCCAAGAGCCACTTTCACCTCCTGCAATCGGAATAATAGTACTTTTACATAATTTCCTCAAATCATTTAAATTGTCTGAGGGTAAAGGCTCTTCAATAAAGAAAGGATTAAATTTTTCTAATTTCTTGGCAATTTCCATTGCTGTAAGTAAATCCCATGGCTGCTTTACATAATTCTGTCCAGCATCTAACATGAGGTCTACCTCGTCACCAACTGCTTCTCTCGCAGCTTTGACTATTTCTGTATCTTTTTTAATCCCATACCCGATTCGTATTTTCACTGCTTTAAATCCCTGCTTCACATAATTATTAAGTTCGTCTTGTAGAGCATCTAAATCTTCACCCCCTATCACACCACCACTTGCATATACCTTTATTTTAGATCTTTTTTTCCCACCCAATAAAATATACACAGGAACGCCTAACGCCTTTCCAAGAATATCGTGAAGTGCAATATCGATACCACCAATCACACTGATTACTACACCTCTGCGGCCCCAAACAAAGGAGTTTCTGTAAAGGGAATCCACAATGTCTTGAACATCTTCAACCCCCCTACCAACCAAAAGTCGTTTAAAGGTATTTAATACTACCTCAACGATATCAGGGACAAGAACCCCTGCACCAATCTCCCCAAAGCCTTCAACATCAGATTCTGTTTGAATTCTAACTAAAATTGCATGCCAACCGGGGAAATACCCTCCAGACCATTTCCATTCCTTTTCGAAAAAACAGGACATTTTAATCAATTCTACATTTTTTATTATCAATCTATTTCCCTCCTCATTTTGACAGTTTCTGTTTTAAATATTAACACTGATGAACTCACTGTCTAAACAATTCACCTTGTATAATTTGATAATGGTAAATCTATAGTGTTTCCTGATGCTGCTGAATCATAAGCTCCAAAAATGACCTCTAATGCCCTATGTTCATCCTCCATACTAACTTTCGGCTCTGTATCATTTTCAATACAATCAATGAAATCTTCGATTACAGCCTGACCTGTGCCTTCCCAGTAATGGCCTCTATCAATCAGTGTTGGATAGATAGTACCCCCAATATTTTTACTATCGATTCTAACAGTTGTATCCTTATTACTCATAGGCACCTGATTACCCCAAGTGACTGATATAGATCCCTCACTTCCTTCAACACGAACTTCTACTGTAGATTGATATCCCTCTTCAAATGGCCCAAATCCCCTTGAAGCAAAGTTCTGTATTAATGTAGCACCTTTGCCATCCTCATATATTGTATGAACTATATCAAAAATGTCGCTCTTATTTTCTTTTTCTGGAGGCACTAAAGGAAAATGAGCAAAAACCTTTTTGGCTGGCACATCTAACCATACATTAAACAGATCTACCCAATGAACTCCATCCTCAAGGAGCCACCGATATTTTAAATCATACAACCATTTTGAAAGAGTTGGATCTTCAGTAACTAACCGTAGCAATTCAACTTTAGACCAATAAGGGATACCTATAACCCCTTTGTTTATGAAATCAGTAACTACACTGAAATCAGGATGCCATCGAAAATTTTCATCCACCATGATCTTGCGATTATAACCTCGAGCTAGTCTTATGCATTCATCGACTTCTGCAAGATTGCAGGCTAAAGGTTTCTCAATCAAAATGTGTTGATTATGATTGAGAGCAAGCTCTAAATATTTTTTATGTTGCTGTGTAGGGACAGATATAATTGTAATGTCTAACTTTTCCCCTTCATACATATGTTCCACTTTTGTATATGATTTTTCAATATTGTACTTATTGGTAATATCTTTTAACCTTTTCTCATTCATATCACATACTATTATTTCATCAATATTTGAAATCCTTGTACAACTAGCCACATGAGTAGTGCCTGCCCGCCCCAGGCCAATTATTCCAACTTTATATTTCACTATTGCTTCTCCCTTATATCTTAACAACCTTAACTTAGTAAATATTTACATAAACCTTTAACAATAAAACCTAAATTGTTCTTCTATTAAAATATCTAGTAAAATATCTAGGGATCAATGTTGTGCCCAGCACTATTAGTACAATAATAACTTTTTTCTTCATATCTTCAAATTCAAGTCATATTAATTTTATGAAGAAGTATCAAATTCTGCATTCTGTTGTTCGGAGCTCAAAACTATCATTATTGGCGGCTTCATAAAAATAAATAATCTTATCCTTTAATAAAACATAATCCATGTAACGAATAGTGAAATATTTCTTTCCTGTTGGTGATGATAAAGTAGGTTCTCGGATGGTAAAATCATGAAAAGTTCTCATATCGGCAGAATAACCATATCCTATATTTAAATTAAAGTGCGGCTTATACCAGGAAGAGGAAGAACCCTCATAGAAATATACAAAGCCTCTTTCTGTTGGTATGATACAACTGATACGGGTATGATAATCGTGCCAAAACTTTCTGAATAATACTTTACCCTGGCGTTCCCATTGAACTCCATCTAGCGACGTAGCAAGATAGGTTTCTTCTTGAGGTTCTTTACCCGAACCTGAGTAGAACATATGCCATATGTTACAAAAATTAATTATGTAGGGATCTTTTACCTTCCTGTTATCATTTGTTTCGCCAGAAGGGCTTAAGACGCATTTTGCAGTTGAAGGATCAAACTCTTTAGGAGTTGCGACATCACTTAGTTTATAGATATACCAATGATTATTTTTTTCTAAAGATATATATAGTTTATATTTTCCTGTAAATGGGTCTTGCAAAATGCTGGCTCTTTCCAAGGATTTAATATTTTCAAAATCTTCCTTGCTAAATATTTTCACAATCTGAAAATTACTTGCATCTTTTGATAAGGCAATACACAGCCTATGGCCCCTTTCTTTTGGATTCCTCAATCTGTATACAAGCCATATTTTCTCTTTATCGTATAATGAAGAGCATCCTCCAACCCAGAAGCCCTCACCCTGTTCTTCAGGTTGCGCGACCACTTTAAAGGTATTAAGATCAGGGTTAGGAAATAAGGAGTATATTTTCACTTTAGAATCCTATGTATATTTTCCACTATGATAAAAGTCAAGCGACCTTTTTCTTCATCTTAATAAATTCTAGATCTTTCTCATAATTTCTGAGCTTTCTTTCAAAAAGTTCCTCTTCCATCCAACGATAACATTCACCGGTCAACAGCGTCTTTCGCATAACTCCACATAATTTTCTTATTAAAGCTATACGAGCCCTCCCAGCTCCCCTCTTCTCAGTTAAATCAACATAAGATCTTCTAAAAATAAGTTGATGCATTCGATACATGGTAGATTGATTGAGTCAAAAGAGTTCGAGTTAACTTCC
>CAYRKG010000078.1:0-10978 GCA_964424795.1 uncultured Spirochaetota bacterium | reverse complement strand
ATATTAATCCAAGTTCTATTGCACTCTGTCTTCTGATCATGGTTACTCTTTCGAGAAGATCTCCTCCCTGTTCAGGATCTACGAGAGGAATAAGGTTGTAGCCTATCTCAAGTGCTATGGGATCAATCTGGAGAAGTCCGACTACACTCTCAGGCCCTCTTGCAGCTTCCTCTTTCTCTCTTCTTGGCGCAGCCTTAGCCTCCTCTTTTACTCTGATTCCTCTTCTCAGATAGTAACCAAAGAGCCCAAGTACTATTCCAAGAACGATAAGCGGAATCTTTGCGAACCCGGGTAAAATGGCCAGAAAAATAAGAAAGCCTGCCCCGATCCATAATGTACGCGGCTGGCTTAAGAGCTGTGAGGTTAGTTCTGTACCAAGATCCTCCCTTGCTACCGCTCTTGTTACAATGATACCTGTTGCTGTTGATATCATTAAAGCTGGAATTTGAGCTACAAGACCATCTCCTATAGCAAGCATTGCATATGTGGAAATTGCCCCCTGTAATGATTCCCCCCTCATTGCCATTCCTATAACAAGGCCACCAACAATATTGATAAATGTTATCAATAGCCCCACCTTTACATCGCCCTGTACAAACTTTGCTGCACCATCCATAGCTCCATAAAAATCTGCTTCCCTCTGTATATCGATTCTCTTCTGTATCGCTTCTTCCTCTGTAATCAGTCCAGCAGATAAATCAGCATCAATTGCCATCTGCTTTCCAGGCATTGCATCGAGTGTAAAACGTGCAGCCACTTCAGAAATTCTGGTGGCACCCTTTGTTATGACGATGAATTGAACAGCAATTATAATAAGGAAAATAATTAATCCAACAACTAAGTTCCCTCCAACAACAAACTGACCAAAAGCTATAATGATCTTACCTTTGAATAGTGGTCCCTGTAACAGGATTAACCTTGTGGAAGATACATTTACTGCCAGTCTGTATACTGTGGAAACAAGAAGAAGAGAGGGGAAAACAGAGAGTTCAACTGCCCTTCTCATATACATAACGGATATTAAAACAATCAATCCAAGTGAAAAACTGATTGCGATAAGAAAGTCCAAAAGCATAGCTGGGATTGGTACAATAATCATTAAAACAACTGCAATCACTCCGATTGCAATAAGAATGTCTGTTCTCTGCCACCAAACCCTCGTCGGCATCCTATCTGCCATGTCCCCCTCCAAATAGTAGTTGGTACCTAATTAGACAAAGGTCCTCTTATATGATATCGGTATAATTATAAAAATTATAAGGAAATAGCCCTTATACCGCTCTCTTCTCCTTGAGCTTGTACACAAATGCCAACACCTCAGCAACAGCAGTAAAAAGATCTTCAGGGATTTCATCGCCAATATCAACTCTTCTAAAAAGCTCTCTTGCCAGAGGTCTGTTTTCAACTATCGCTACATCATTTTCTTCTGCAATCTCTCTAATCCGCTCTGCCATTAAAGCCTGTCCTTTTGCAACACAGTAAGGAGAGCTCATCTTGAGTGCTTCATATTTCAGAGCAACTGCATAGTGAATAGGGTTTGTGATAACAACATCTGCTTTAGGAACTTCCTGCATCATCCTCCTTTTGGCGAACTCTCTCTGCTTCTCCCTCATATGTGCCCTAAGAAGAGGGTCGCCTTCCAACAACTTCCGCTCCTCTTTAAGCTCCTGCCTTGTCATCTTAAGGGATTCAATATGCTGGTATCTCTGAAAAAGATAATCAGGAAGTGATAATAGAAGTAAAATACCGCTTACAATCATTACCAGCTTAAAGGCAATTGAAGTTACAAGATAAAAGCCCTGGGCAACCCCCATATCAACTGTTTTCATTATGGAATAAACATCCTTCCTTATAAGGAAAAATGCTATCGCAGATATCGCGGCAATCTTAAAAATCGCTTTGCCGAGATTCACCAAAGACTGCGATGTAAATAGTATCTTTGTAAAAAAACGTATCGGGTTTGGATTTATCCTCGAAAGATCGGGCTGTATCGGTTTTGTACTGAACTGCAAGCCCACCTGCGCTATGTTTCCTACAAATGCTGCAAAGAAGACAACCCCCAGTACTGGACCAATCATTTTTGCTATTATTGGAAGCATGGGTTTCAGTAGAAAGATTACATTTTCACCTGATTTTACCACCTCAGGAACAAGGTTAAGATAGTACTCCACCATACCAGAAGCATTTCTATAAATTACCTTTGAAAGTAGAAATATGACAAAAAACCCAAATAAAAGTACTAGAGCAGATGGAAGTTCCTGAGTTTTTACAACCTTTCCCTCTTCTCGAGCCTTCCGTTTTTTATACTCTGTGGGCTCCTCTGTTCTGCCCTCATCTTCCGCTGCAAAGAGCTGAATATCGAAAGAAAAGGATTTAAGGAGTTCATCAAACATATAGTCCAATGAAATTAGCTCTTCTACAATTACCATATAAACCTTACCTCACGCACCAATTTTATTGATGCTAAATCCATAGAAACTGAAGGAAGCAGCTACTCTCAAATTATTTACCAACTTTCTATTTAACAATCGTAATAAACTGAAAAAGGTTTATTATTATTGTGTAATCAGAGATAGTTTGTATATATCTGTTTAAAATCGATATTAGCGCTATCTTGCTACCCTCCTAAAGCATGTATGAATCTAAAAAGTTCGTTAAATGCCTTATTCAATGCACTGCTCATTCCCAAAGCAATACCTCCAATAACCACAATCATTATAATCAATCCGACTCCTATCTGTATTGGAAAACCGAGCATAAATATATTCATCTGCGGTGCAGCTTTTGCAAGCATTCCAAGGGTAACTGTAAGAAGAAAAAGAGTTATCAAGATCGGAAATGAAAGCTTTAAGGCAACCAGAAACATAGCCCCAAATGTGCTTACCAATGCCAAAAACATTGTCCTAGAATCTTCCATTATCCGAAAGAGCTGTATACTATGATAGCTATCAAAAGTTGCAATTATTAACATATGTGGACCATCGATCGCGATAAAGATCATGATCCCCATAAGCATCCACATCTGTCCAATCACTGTTATACCCATCTCTGAAAAGGGATCAATAACCTCAGAAATTCCAAGTGCCATCTGAAAGCTGAAAAATCGTGCCGCTAACTGAAAGGCTGCAAATATTATTGAAATCAGAAATCCGATAAGTATACCGATAAACGCTTCCGAAGCTACTAACATGCCATAGGAAAATATATTCTCAGGGATATCTCCAATATATTTCGCCACCACTGGAAAAACACAGGCAGTAATATAAACAGCAATAACAGCTCTTATCCTTATTGGAATTACACCGCTGGAAAAGATGGGAGCGGCAACGAACATACCAAACATCCTAACCAGAATGAGTAAAAAGATCTGAAAATTCTCAACGAAAAAATCCATGTGCGAACCTACTATTTAATGCGAACTTCAAGTTTTCAAATTTAACAAACTTAACAAAAATATTTCCCTAAATGGTTATATTTTTTAATGATTTATAAACAGAAGTTCGCAGGCATTCCCTCATTTTTTATGTATGACCACCTCTTATTATCTACTTTTCTAAAACTCGAAATTCGCTCTATTTTATCATGTCAGGAATAAATCCAAAGATACGCATCGTGAAATTAATCATACTGTTTACGATCCATGTACCGAACACAATAATAGAACCAAGAACAACAACAATCTTTGGAACAAATGTGAGCGTCTGTTCCTGTATTGAAGTTGTTGCCTGAAATATGCTTATTGTAAGGCCCACAATCAAAGCAAGGCCAAGCATTGGGGCAGATATAGTCAAAATCTGAAACAGCGCCTGGCCCATTATTTGTGCAACGAATCCTACTGACACCTTTGCCTCCTATTTAACGAAAACTGTTAACCAGCTGAAAGGTTAGTAAGTGCCAACCATCAACCAGAATAAAGAGAATTATCTTAAATGGAAGCGAAACAAAAATGGGTGGTAGAAAGATAATTCCCATTGACATAAGAGTACTGGCCACGACAATATCTATTACAATAAATGGTATGAATAGTAGTATCCCTATTTTGAATGCCGTTGTTAGTTCACTTATGATAAAAGCGGGTATGATAACGTAAGTGGGAACCTCACTCTGGTTTTTTGGTCTCTCAACATTTCCAAGCTTTAAAAAGAGGGCAATATCCTTTTCTCTTGTTTGTCGAAACATAAACTTTCTTACAGGCTTTATACCATTTTGATACATTTCAACAGCATTTATCTCTTTTGCAAAGTACGGCTTCACTGCAACATCGTTCACCTCCTTTATTGTTGGAGCCATGATAAATATTGTGAGAAAGATGGCAAGACCCATCATAATTTGATTTGGTGGTTCCTGCTGAGTTGACAATGCCCTTCTCATAAACGAGAAAACAATTGCAATTCGTGTAAATGAGGTCACAGAAATTACTATTCCTGGTGCTAGTGTTAATACAGTTAATAGGAATAGAATTTCAAGGGAAAGAGCAACATCACGAGGCTCCCTTGCTTCATCAAGTGTTATCCCAATTCTCGGGATCGGGATCCTCTCCTGAGCTTGGCTATCCTTTATCGGAAAGATCAAAAGAAAGAGAAGCATGACAGTAAAGATCACTGCTCCCCTTTTTATCCGATGTTTTTTCATACCTATACCCCCTCCAAATACAGGTATTAATACTTAAACTATTTCTTTATAAGTTATAATTATTTATACATAAAAGAACAAAAAAAATATTGCTCAATCACATCTTCCTCATTCTATTTATTCTGTTTTTATATCCTTTAAGATAGGAAACTTCACCTGCCTTTGAAAATGCTTTGCCACCAATAATCTTTAAAAGCTGATCCTTAAAGCTCCCCCTTTCAAAAGACTGCTTACTGCTCATGAGCTTGATCTTATCTAACATCTCCTTATCTTCTATTGAAGTAATAAGATTAATATTAGAATCGGTTACACCTAAAATAAGTACCTTACCTGCAATATCTACAACCTTTATCAGTCTGTTTGTTGCCAGAGGATACGTGGCAAGCACCTTGATCATATCTGTATCAGCAACAAGCCTGTTCTTGTTCTTCAACAGAAAGCGAAAGATTAGGTATATACCGATGATAATTACTGACAGAACAGCAACTGTTCTCAAAACAAGCATCAGGTAGGATGTTCTATTTTCACCAAAATCTGGCTCTGTGTATTCATAGGCAGGATTGGTTCCCTCTACTCCACCTTCTTCGACAATTTCTGCGGGATTCTCCCCGGGATATTCCGCAGGATCTTCATCCTGTTGAGCAATTAACAGATGAGGACTTATTCCTATAAAGGTAAGAAAAAGCAGAAAAGTTAAAATGCGGCGCACCTTTGGCCCTACTCTGTATAAAGAAACCAAATATATCCCCTCCCACAGAAGATAATCATCATATTCCAATGAGGATTGATAATTCTCATACTCCAATGAGGATTATTGTAAGTTTATTCAAGATTACTTATTCTCTCCATTGGACTGATAATATCAGTTACCCTAACGCCAAAGTTTTCATCTATGACAACAACCTCACCTTTAGCAACGAGTTTGCCATTTACCAAAAGATCAACAGGCTCACCTGCAAGCTTATCGAGCTCCACAATTGTTCCTTCCCCCATACCCAAGATATCCTTGATGAGCATCTTCGTTCTTCCAAGCTCAACAGTGAGCTGCATTGAAACATCCATTAAAAGACCGATATTTCCTGTTACCTCCCCCTGCATACCCTGGGTAAGAGGTGCAAATTGAACAGATTGTACACCGACACTCGCCTGTGGAGCAGTTGGCCCTACTGCAGGAGCCTGTTGAGAAGCCTGCTGCAAAATACCGGCCTGAAATGGTGATTCAGGCTGCACTGCTTGTTGCGGTTCCATCCGCTGCACTCCTACTCCTTTTTTACTCAACATCGCTTGAGCTATTGATTGTGCGGCATTAAGCTCTAACAGTTCATCAATAACTGATGATTTCCCATCTGCAGTAAAATCAAACCGAATCCTTACAAAACTTCCTTCTGGAGTCTCTATATTCTCTGAACCTTCTCTTATCTCTCCATTAATCCCTGCGGTTTTAACAGGACTATCGATTTTATCTTCGATCGTATTCAGAGAAGCGGCAGACATCTGGCTGAATCCTTCTGTAAGAGCTGAAAGAGACATATCTGTTAGCTCTCCCTCTTCCTGTGCCATCATCAATGCAGCTATCTGCTTTGCAGCATCTTCAGAGATTACGAAAGAATGCTTGCCTATTACACCATCGATATAATCTGCAGTTATCTGAACAAGTCTTCCCTCAAGCTGAGATGATAATGTACCTGCACCCATTACTTCAACCTGAGGATTCTTTATATCAACTGTTTTTGCTGTTACTGTTGAGAGGGTTATTCCCATAGATTGTGCAACCTCTTGGGCAAAGTCATTTAGCTCACTCTTTTCACCATCTGAGAGTCCTGGAGGAGCTGGTGGAGCTACCTGGGGTTCAACTGCAGCACCAAGATCATCAGCCCCTTGCAACAACGCATCTATTTCTTCCTGGGAAAGAGAACCATCTCCCATGTTACTCACCTCCTTCAACTTCTTTAAACATCTCTTCACTACTTACTTCTGATTCTACACTTCCAGTAATCTGCACAGACATGCGGTTTCCCATTACGCCAGGTCTTGCATAAAACTTCTTTCTATTCCCTATCTTTAAAACCATATTATCATCGATTTTATTGCGCTCGAGCTTAATAATGTCACCCTGTTGTAAATCTAAAACATCTTTGACACTTATTTCCAGACTACCCAATTCCGCAATAAGATCGATAAATACTGTATCGAGCCTCTTTTTCAAGATTGCAAGATTTTCTGTAGTTCCTCCCTTTCTGATACTTGAGTACCAGTACTGAGCAGAAAGTTTAGATATAATTGGTTCAATCGTAAGATAGGGAATACAGAAGTTAGTCATACCCTCTACATCGCCAACCTTCGTTTCCAGAGTTATCAACACAACCATATCACTGGGTGGAACTATCTGTGCAAACTGTGGATTTGTTTCTATATTACCAAGCCTTGGCCTTAAATCAATAACATTAGACCACGCTTCACGAAGATTACCGAGAATTCTAACAATTATTCCTTCTACAACAGATAATTCAATATCTGTTAATTCCCTATTGATCTTTGCAGCTTCACCCGGCCCACCGAATAACCTGTCAATTACGGTAAAGGTGATTGATGGATCAATCTCAAGAATAGAACTCCCCTTTAAAGGATCCATATTTATTACAGCAAGGGTTGTTGGGTTTGGAATAGAACGGAGAAACTCTTCATATGTGAGCTGATCAACAGATGCAACATGTACATGAACAATTGTTCTGAGTTGTGCAGAGAGTGAAGTTGTTGTTAAACGGGCAAAGGTTTCGTGCATCATCTGAAGTGTTCTTATCTGGTCCTTAGAGAACTTATCAGGTCTTTTAAAATCATAGATCTTTATCTTTCTTGTTTCAGCGACACCCCTCTTTACATCCCCTTCGCCCTCTATTTCCCCCGTAGATATAGCTGTTAAAAGCTGATCTATCTCATCTTGAGACAGAACTTCAGTCATAATAATTCACCCTTCTCCCATTAAAATATTCTTTAAAATACTCAAAAATAGAAAAAATTCAATAAAATTACTATGTTAACACAAACTCCGTAAAGGCGATTCCTTTGATTTTTCCCTTCTGTAATATCTCGTTTATCCTTCTCATTAAATCTGTTTTCAGAGCATCCTTCTTATCCTGGGTATTCAAATCGGTGTACTTCTTCGCCCCCAGAACTGAAATAATAATATCGCGTAACTGAGCTCTCCTTGCGTTCAATTCCGTCTGCAGATCCACTTTCCCAGTATCATAGCCTAAAGAGAGAGTCACCTTTACAAAGTGCGGTTCATCAGTGTCACTCGTGTTAACACTGAAGCTCTCTAGGTCAAAATACGCAAGTGGGGCCTCCTTTACCTGAAACTCTGGTGATATCTTTTCTGTAGCTGGTGGCGCCCCCGCCCTTTTAGAAACTATAAAGGCAACTGTCCCTGAGATGATGATTACAACCAGAGCTAATGCAACATAGATGAGAGTTTTTATCATTGATGGACCGAAGAGCCTCTTTCTAGGAGCACCCTCTATTGCTTCCTCTTCTACCGGCGCCTCTTCTATGTCTTCAATGGTCTCATCCGTATCACCCATATTATCATCTCCTTTTCTATATATATTCTTTCTTTCTCATTATAATAATCTCTATCCTTCTGTTGTACGCCCTTCCCTCTTCAATATCATTGGATTCAACAGGCTGATACTCTCCATATCCTACTGCTTGTAGATTTTTTCCATCGATTTTGTATCTCTCGTTTAAAAATCTAACAATCTTTACAGCCCTTCCTGAAGAGAGTTCCCAGTTTGTAGGATAAAGTTCAGAAAGGTCGCTTTTAAGCGAAATAGGAGTATTATCAGTATGACCTTCGATTTTGATAATATTCTCGCGAAACTCAGGCTCTTTTAAAAAGCTCCCAATCTTATTCATAATCACTCTACCTTCGGGTGTAAGCTCCGCACTCCCGGATTCAAAAAAGGCATCTGCAACAAGAGATATTACGATTCCTCTTTCATCCTCGGTTATCTTTACCTTTCTACTCTTCACTTCAGGCTGAAATATTGAAACAGCCTTTTTCAAAGATTTAGCAAGCTTGTCACCCTTCTCCTTAGCGGGGAGACTCTCCACCTGCTGGCCAAGCTCAGCAAGAACACCCTCTGACAAAGTCAATCCTCCCTTAAAGAGACCAAATGAACCTCTAAAAGCAGAGAGAATTAACCTTAACTCTCTTCCCTCAATCTCCGCTGTTGTAAACATAAGGATGAAAAATGTCAAAAGCAGTGTGGTCATATCACCGTATGTAAGAAGCCATGCTGGAGAACCTTTTCTCTCCTTTTTTGTTGGCTTTTGCATTCCTTAACTCCCTGTTACTGACACTATATCCTCTAAAAAGTCAAACAAATAATGATAGAAAAGTAATAGATCTCTGATTGTTGGTCTATTGAGCATTTAATCCCTAGTCCAATCCCCTATTCCCCCTCACCGGTTTCTTCTTCAACTTGAGACCTTACATCTGGCGGCAGAAAGGAGATAAGCTTTTCCTTTACAATTCTTGGATTATCTCCTGATTGAATGGACAGGGTACCTTCTATCATTATCTCTCTTGTGAGTACCTCCTGGTTGTTAACATATGTAAGTTTGTTTGCAATAGGTATAAACACAAGATTAGCAAGAATTACTCCATACAGTGTTGTTATAAGAGCTGTTGACATACCTGGACCAATAGCGCTTTTGTCCTCTATATTTGAGAGCATGAGAATAAGACCGATCAGTGTTCCAGTCATTCCAAAGGCTGGTGCTAGTGCTCCCCAATCCTCGAATATCTTTATACCATCCTGATGTCTTGCCTGCATATTGTTGAGCTCTGTTTCCATAATATTTCTGATAATTTCAGGATCAGTTCCATCCACAACTAGCTGTATCCCTTTTCTCAGAAAATCATCCTCCAGTTCATCAAGATCATCCTCAAGTGCTAAGAGGCCCTCCCTTCTGGCCTTCTCTGAGAAGGTAACGATCATTGAAATAATCCTTCCCTCCTCCATTGGTCTTACCCTTACTGCATTCATAGCGACCTTCATTAAACCAAGGGTTCTGGCAAGAGTATTTGACACCATAATTGCAGCAAACGAACCACCTATCGTAATGAAGATCGAAGAGATACTTACAAAACCAAAGAGCGCACCTACACCTCCGGCAGTAACAATACCAAGAATAAGTACAAAAGCACCTATTCCCAGGCCTCCAAGTGTTGCTATATCCATAACAAAAATCCTCCAAAATCTCCATTCACTTTATTGAGTATTTTTTATAGACTAATGAAATCCCCTCACCTTAAACACATTCATAATACTTGGTCTACACAGTGAAAAATGTCAATATTTGATTTGAAGGAATCAATCCCGTCGTTAATTACTCTTCGTTTCCCAGATACCCGAGTTTCTTCCGATAATCAACGATCTCATCTAGAATCTCTGCAGGGGTTTCCATTATCACAATCTTCTTCCCTGAAACAAGGGTTATTGTTGTATCAGGTTTTCCCTCAATTGATTCTATAAGATGGGGATTCAAAAGGTATTTATCCCCATTAAGTCTTGTAACCTTTATCAATGAGCAAAACCTCTCCTATTAATAAAAATACTACAAACCGAAACATAATCAAGTAATCTTTTTACCCTGATCTTGACAACCTTTGGTTGTGGCAACCGCAGGTTGCTAACCATAGGTTGTTATAACCAATGGTTGCTAACCAAAGGTTGTCACAACTTACGGTTACAGACACTAGAGTAATAGTTAAATTGGAAAAGAACTAATTATCTCTTCAGCGTTAAAAGTTCCTGAAGCATCTGATCAGACGTTGTAATACTTCTTGAATTAGCCTGAAATCCCCTCTGGGTTACAATCATATCTGTGAACTGTTCTGCCAGATCCACATTACTCATCTCCAGAGCTCCAGCTGTAATCCTTCCTCTCCCTCCTGTTTCAGCAGCTCCAATGTTCGCAAGGCCAGAATTATTTGTCTGCCTGAATGTAATATCACCCTCTGCCGTTAATCCCTGAGGATTAGTAAAGGTAGCAGTTGCTATTTGGGCAATTGGAGCCTTCTTACCGTTAGTGTATATGCCTGTGATTATACCTGTATTATCCACATTAAAGGCTTCAAGATAGCCCATACCATAGCCATCCTGCTCATATGCCCTTACAGAAGAAGGAGCCGCAAACTGAGTTATACCTTCGTATAAACCAACTGTACCAAGATCAATGTTAACCCTTTGAGTGATACCATCAGCAGGAAAGGTAATATTTAAAGAAGCTACGAGATTGCCATCGGTAATTGTATCAAACGGAGCTCCAGGGACCCTTGGGC
>CAYRKG010000077.1:0-11927 GCA_964424795.1 uncultured Spirochaetota bacterium | reverse complement strand
TGGCGTTTTTTTTCGTATGTTTGCGAATCTCGAATTATAATTTTTCCTATCAATCACTGCTGGTATTATTCTGGCAGGAGTTTTGTTCTATAACACTCCTCTCTACAGGCAAGTACTCCAGTGATTCTATCCCGAGATAGTAGAGCTCGATAGGATTGAACTTCCCAAGGGGCCGAAGACCGAAAGTGACTAGACTCAGGCACTCTACATTCTATCAGAAGAGCAAATAGAGCAAAGCTTCGTGCGAGTCAAAAAATATATATACAAGGAAAAGGTTAATGCAGCGATCATTCTTCTGAATAGAGTGATGCTGTCGAACGCATCGCCCATCGTTAAGGAACGGTTTGATATCCTATACACCTTCATTGATCCGACAGACCCTCTTTCCATTGCTATAACCCTCATTTTCATGAGATAATAAAAGAGCCTGGAATATACAGGGGAGTTTACGTGCTTTGGTCAGGAAGGATAGCAAACCTCGAGAGAGAAAAGGACAGCGCTCAGTTCGATCTTCTCGTTAACTATGAGAGCCACGATACAATCGAGGGAATTGCACATGTGGAAATAGATGGGATATATCATATCGAGAACTATCAGAATGTCGAAATCTTCAGCTACTTCGACGGATACGACACAAAAACCGGGAAGCTCCTTATCCAAGGGATACTCCTCAGGAACTTAGGTCTGCAACAGTAACTTAGCATATTTTTAATCTAGTATAATATTAATTCCTTGCTTATAAAACAATATCTATCAATCGTTTTCAATTTGATTATAAATCCTTTAATATAGATAAATCATTGTGTGGAAGTTTAAATATCGGGTTAAGAAGCCGTAAACTTTATAAATTTATATAGAAAATTGTTGTTAAGTATGCTTTTAATATATAGTTTAATAAATAAATTTAATAAATTTTCTATTTATGTATACTTAGAATAGTAATTGATCAGGGGATCTCAGTGAATGCATTAGAGTCTAAATACTTATTGGTACTTAAGTTTATACAGGAGGAGGGACCCGTTGAACAGTCAAAAATTGCCCGTGAGCTTTGTTTGAGTCTTATGACAATCAATAAAGTTGTCAACAGTCTTCTCGAGCATGGGGTAGTAGTAAAGTCTGGAAAAACCTCAGGAAAGAGTGGCAGGAGATCAGGCCTTTTTAAGTTTAATCCCGATTTGTATATTTCATTAGGAATTGATATTAACGAAGACAGGATAATATTATCGGCTGTGAAATCGGATAGCAGTGTAATATCAGAGAAAGAATATAATTTTGATATTACTAATAAAAAACTAACATCCGCAGATGACCTGATTTCTATTATTGAAAAATACTATGACCTTTTTATAAAAGAGTTTTCACTAAATATTGAAAAAATAGCTGTTATCGGGATTGCACCGGAAGGGATCATTGATACTACAAATGGAAGATGTTTATTAGGTACACATCTTGGAGGAATAATAGATTTAAATTTAAGGGATACGCTTCATGATATATTTCATTTACCTATATTCATTGATGATCCAGCTCGTGCAGTTGCTTACTATGAAAAAAAACATGGTGATGGACATAATATTGAGAATTTTATTTACATATATCTTGGCAAAGGAGTTGGAAGCGGTATTGTTATAGACGGTAAAATGTATAGAGGATTTATGGGAATAGCGGGTGAAATAGGTCATATTATTGTTAATGAAAACGGTTCTCGTTGTAAATGTGGAAATTACGGTTGCCTTGAGACAGTAGCATCAGTGGAGAGTATTATCCGTCAAGTTAAAGATGGGATAAAGGAAGGGGTTTTTACTAAAATTTTAGATTTTTGTAATGGAAATGTAAATATGATTGATCTGAGTGTTTTAAAAGAAGCCGCTGATAATAATGATAAATTTTCTCATAATATTCTTGAACACGTTGGAAAAAATCTTGGAAAAGCAATTGCTCTACTCGTGAATATATTTAATCCCGAACTGATACTCATCGGTGGAGAGGGAGTAACTATCAGTCCATATCTGCTCGATTCTGTGAACAGGGTCATAAAGAATGATGCATTAAATGTAACGAATGAAAAAACCCTCATTAAGATACCAAATTATGATAGGTTTAAAGATTCTATGAGTGTAGCTATCGAAGCATTTGATACACTATTCAATGGACCCAAAGACAAAGCACATAGTTTTATTGAGAGCCTTCTTAAAAAGATCATAGCATAGACTCGTATAAGCTATTTTTTCAAAATTAACGACCAATCAGAGATAGTCTCTCATTTTATAAATTTTCATTTCCCCTTATTCTAATTTTTTATAAGCTTAGCTATATATGGGATAATTAGGATTTATTTATTATATTTATTTATTAATTCTTTATTTTTTTAATGTATTTATGAAATTTTAATAATAAATTATAAAAAATCCCTTGACATAATAATTATTAGATGATTTAATAATTAAGATGTGTTTATTATTGGGGGAGTTATGGCTGGTCCTGGTTCGTATTTAATAGGTAATGAGGAAAAAAAAGCACTTCTTGAGGTAATAGATGCTGGATACCTTTTTCGTTATGGGGATGAATCTGATTCTACATTTCTGGCAAAGGTGTGGAAGCTTGAGCAGGAAGTTTCAAGGTATCTTAGAATAAATCACACGGTAGCAGTTAATTCCGGGACATCAGCACTTTGGATTGCACTTGGTGCACTTGGAATTGGACCCGGTGACGAAGTAATTGTACCTGGATACACATTTATCGCATCTATTACGTCAATAATCTATGCAAGGGCTATTCCTGTGCTTGCAGAGATAGACGAAACCTTGAATCTCAATCCAGAGGATATTAAAAAGAAAATAACACCAAGGACAAAAGCAATTATGCTCGTACATATGCTTGGGAATCCCGGCAGGATTGATGAAATTACAAAGATTGCAAAGGAGCATAATCTCTATCTTATCGAGGACTGTGCACAGGCTTTTGGTGCGACGTATAGAGGTAAGTTCCTGGGAAATTATGGTAATATTGCAACCTACAGTTTTAATATTTTTAAAGTGATTACTGCTGGCGATGGTGGAATGGTAGCGACAAATAACGAAGATATCTATAAGCAATCATTTGCGATACATGACCAGGGACATCTTCCACTGAGGCAGGGTGTAGAGCAAGGGTCAAGGACGGTCATTGGTCTTGATTTTAGGATGACAGAGCTTGCTGCCGCAGTACTACTTGCACAGCTAATGAAGATAGAAGAGATTAAAAAGAGGTTGAAGGCAAAGAAGAGAAGATTTAAGGAAGGAATAAAAGATATTAGAGGCTTGGGGTTTCGAACATTGCCTGACCCTGAAGGTGAACTCGGGACACTACTCACTGTATTTTTTCCTGATGAAGAAGTGGCACGTAAAGTGGGTGATGAGCTCGGATGTGGAGTGGTGGCAGACTCTGGGTGGCACGTTTATAACAATATGGAGCATGTTTTAGAAAAGAGAGTGGTTGATAGTGTTGGATGTCCATTTACATGTCCTTATTATATAGAAAAAGGCGGAAGCATAGAATATTTTAAAGGCATGCTCCCGCAAACAGATGCACTCATAAAAAGGGCTATAAACATCAGTATTGGTGTTTCAGATAGGGGGCTGGGATCAGGATTTGGAATTACAATAACAAGTGATGACAATGATATAGATGAGAAGATAGATAGGTTTAGGGAAGTTATAGGAAAATATATGTGATCAATCTGGCATTTAAGATGATTAGGAATGGGAGATTTTTTAAAGGTAGCAGATGATCATTAGGGCTTTAAATTCTCTGAAACTTGCGAGGTTTTTATTCCGTTTGGAACCAATTACTATGATTCGAATGGAGGTTGGTTACCTAGAATATGGCAAAAGTTTAATGAAGATATAATCCGGAAGCATCTCGATTTAATTGCTGATTTAGGCTTAAACATCGTGAGATTTTATACATCATATACCTCGTTTATGAATAAGGAAAGGAGGTAAATATAAAGAAATTATTAAATATTTACCTGTCCGTTGGATGGGTTGAATTTAATCAAGAAAAGGGGGTTAGAATGAAGAAGCTTATCTATTTGTTATGTCTTTTACTGTTTTGCAGTACATTGCTCTGGGCAGGCGGTGAGGAAGAAAAAGTTACAGGGCCTATCGAACTTAATCTCTTAGCGTGGTCCTATAGCGTCGAGACAGTACAATCCAACCTAGAGAAGTTTGAGATGGATAACCCTGGAATCAAGGTGAATTACAGCGACGTATCATGGTTCAATTTCCACGATGTTATGGCAACAAGATTTACTTCGAAGACACCCACCGATGTTGTATACAACACAGATGAGTTCCTGGAGGAGTGGGATTCTGCTGGCTGGATTGTTCCTCTCGAGGATTACTATCCACAGGCTATTGAATACAAAAAGCATTTTCCTGATTATGTAACGGAAGCCATGTCATACAATGGCAAGCTCTATGGACTGCCTTACTTCGCAGACATATTCATCTTTATTTATAATGAAGACATGGTTAAAGAGGCAGGGTTTGATGGTCCTCCTACCACATGGGCAGAGGTGGCAAAACAGTCGCTAGCTATGAAGAAGAAAGGTATATGCACCTATCCATTAGTTATGCAATTTGCTCAGAAAGAGGGCTGGTCAACGATGACCGTAACTTCTATGGTGTACTCATTGAGGAACGGGTCTCTTTTTGATAGAGATCTGAACCCTATGTTTTCAAAACCCGGAAGCGCTGCCGAGAAAATTGTTACCTGGATCAAAGAGTCTCTGCTGGATACCAAGATAATGGATGCAAATTCTCTCCAGATGGCGGAAATCGACGTTGTTAAGGCAATGTCTACTGGGAAACATGCATTTACAATCCTGGTCAAATACAATCTGGCTGAACTGAACAATCCTGCGGCATCGCAGCTCGCAGGAAAGTTCAAGATAGGGCTGATGCCGGGTGAAACTCACGAGACTGTTGGTACAGCTAGATTCTACAGCTTAACAAAAATGGCCACTGAAAGAGGCCCTGAGGTTCTGGATGCTTGTTGGAAACTAATTGAATTTCTTGGTGGTATAACCGATGGTAAGGCTTATGTGGTGAGAAGGTGGGTGCTGGAAAAGGGGCTTGGAGTCTCATATCTGTCCATGTATGATGATCCTGAGGTTATTGATGCGATAAATAAGTGGGGTGATGTTGAACTTGAGCGTGAACAGGCACTTCTTGGCAGGATAAAGGAAGGAATGACTCCGTTCTACCCTGCCTGGGATGTGTTTACCCGAGCAGAACTCCATAAGGCCTTCCTTGGAGAAAAGACATCGAGGGAAGCTCTAAAAGCCTCGGCTGATAAGTGGAACGAACTTAAGAAAGCCTACTATAAGGAGTAGTCAAAAAACGAAAGCAAGTTAACCTCTGATTGGAGGCATGGATATGATTAACAGGGGCCGGTGGGAGAGGGGTGTTTTTTTATCTCGGTGGAGATCCTCGACATCACTCTACGGTTATGGAACAATAGCGCCCGCTATTATCGTTATAGCACTTTTTACCATTTACCCATTCTTCTACGCCATAAGCGCATCAATGCGGCACCTGGTGCTAACCATGCCTTACGATCAGAGGTTTATTGGTCTTGGGAACTTTATCGAGGTAGTTAAGGGCTACTACTTCTTCACATCTTTGAAGAACACACTCGTATACATGTTAAGTACCCTCATTTTAGTTGTAATATTTGGGATGACGATAGCCCTATATCTGAACAGCCGCTTTCCCGGTTCTAATTTAGTGATGATAATAATCTTAATACCGTGGGCAGTACCAACGGTGGTTGCAGGGATAATCTGGAAGCTGATCTTTCACGGGAGCTATGGCGCACTGAATGGGGCTCTCTACAGTCTTGGTATTATAAAAGAGTATATAGCCTGGCTCAGCAATAAGTACCTTGCAAAAGCAGCGGTAATCATAGCTCACGTCTGGAAGGAGACGCCCCTAGTTGCAATTCTTTTTCTAGCTGGACTTCAGACTATTCCAAAGGAGCTCCATGAGGCGGCAATGATTGACGGGAGTAGTGCTTTTAAGAGCTTCTTTCGAATAACAATCCCGTTTCTCAAACCGATTATTCTTATTGTGAGTGTCTATGAATCAATGGTAGGCTTAGCAACTTTCGACCTTCTCTACGTGATGACCGGTGGTGGACCTGGCGATGCTACATCGCTCATTGGCTGGTTTGCTTACACGGAGACTTTTTCATTTCTGAACATTGGCCATGGAGCAGCAGTTTCATTGATCCTTGCTCTTATTCTTTTGGCTTTTATTATGCTCTACCTCAGGCTCATCCGTATCGAGGAGATGTACTAAATAATAAAAGGAAAAACGATGAAGGGTCGTTCCAGATATATTGTGGGATATACGTTAGCTTTTATCTTTACGATTTGTGTGCTTGCACCAATCCTGTGGATGGCTTTGAGCAGTATCCAGACAGAGCGTGATTTGCTGACAATTCCTCCACAATGGATTCCATCCAGCCCTACTCTTGATAATTACAATTATGTATTTAGAGGAGTTATCCCGTCCAGTTACGAAGAACGGGGTGCAGTACGCAGCCTGGTAAGCCAGGAAGTAAAACAGATCCCTCCAGGTTTAAAGAATAGTACCATTGTTGCCTTATCAGTCTTGGTTTTGAACTTGATTCTCGGAAGCCTAGCAGCGTATTCCTTTAGCCGTCTGAGATTCAGGGGTAGACAGGCTTCATACTATTTCATTTTAGGATCTAGGCTTTTACCTCCCGTTGCTATTGCAATACCGATCTACATAGTTGTTAAGGAAATGGAATTGCTGAATAAGTATTATTCACTGATCCTCGTGCACACAGCCTTTACGTTACCTTTCACAATCTGGTTTCTCTCTCTCTATATGAGGAACATACCGCGCCAGCTTGAGGAGGCTGCCCTAGTTGCTGGTTGTTCACGGCTACAGACATTGATATATATTATGGTTCCTCTGGCGGCACCAGGTCTTGCAGCAGCAGCTACCTTTGCATTTATGTTCTCCTATAACGAATTTCTCTTTGCTCTTTTGATTACCCAGACAATTGCTGTTCGTACGATGCCCGTTGTTGTGGCACTAATATCTGTCAACCCGGATGTGGCCTACTCCCTCTTATCAGTTGGAGTGGTTGTTTCAATCCTCCCACCTGTTATTCTAGCTATTATATTCAGAAGATATATTACGAGTGGGCTTGTCTCCTCCCTAACAGTAACAAAATGATATAAAAGTATTACTAGAATGAATGGAGGGAAATTCAAAGATGAAAAATCTGATAATCGCAACTACTGATAGTTATAAGTTCTTGCCTCTTGAAAGAGCTTTACAGGGGCTTTCAAGGGTTGGTTTTAAATCCATCGAATTGCTCGGGGCTTCAGAATGGAAACCCCACTACGATGCAAGTACTGCGACTGAAGAGGCTCGTGCAGAGCTTGAGGGCTTGCTTAATAAATACGATCTCAAGACTGCCAGTCTTAGTGGACATTCTAATCTGGCTAGTAAGGAGGGGTTGCTTAAGTTTCATGACCGCCTTGAGTTTGCGGCTTCCATGAAAATAAAGATTGTTAACACAGGTGTAGGTGATCTTTCTTCAGAGTCTAAGAAAGAAGTTTTTTATAAAAATATAAAGCAAATTGCCAGTATCGCTAGTTCCCTTGGTATAATTGTTGCTCTTGAGCCTCATGGTAACTGGGCTCCATCTGGAAGGGTTCTTACAGAAATGATAACAAAAATCGGATCAGAAAATATAAAAATCAATTATGATACTGCTAATGTAATTTTCTATTCAGGATTAAGACCAGAGGATGATATAAAGTTTGCTGCCAAATACGTAGCACATGTTCACCTAAAGGATAAATTGGGTGGTAAACAGGTTTGGAATTTTCCGGGCCTTGGACAGGGAGATATAGATTTCAACAGAATTTTTGACACACTTGAGCAAGCAGGATACAATGGCCCCTTTAGTATCGAGATTGAACTTACTCACGAAACGGAACGCAACGGTGATCTGATTGACAAGGCATTTGAAGGCTCGCTGGTGTACCTTAGGAAGCTTAATCGGTTCGAGCAGCTTACATAATATAGCCTTGCGGATTGCTAAAGAACTAATATACGTATAAAGGTGTTTTTCAATGAAAGATTCTCAAAAAGTATTAAAGGATGCTCTAGATCAAGTAAAAACGATCGATCCGCATTGTCATCTGAATATGGAAAAACCTTCAGCAGATAACTTGGCAGATATTATTCTGTATCATCACCTATGGATAGAACTGGTCTCTTCTGGAATGGGGCAGTTTGAAGTAACCAAATCTGGTATGCCACAAGAGTTACAGGCTCCTGATATTACTGCAATTGATCGGGTAAGAAGGAGCCTGAAGTACCTTCAAAATCTAGAGAATACAACCATCGGTCTATTTTTAAGGTGGATCCTCCAAGACCTTTACGATATAGAAAAGATTTCGGAATCCAATATTGAAACAGTCTTTGATTTGGTTGATAAAAGGGGAAAGGATCCCAACTGGTTGGAAGAGGTATTAAGAAACCGCTGCCATATTGAATATAATATCTCTGTAGAATATAATGGTAACCCTTACAATTCAAGGTTGCTTAAAGGAAGGGAGGTTTATGCAACAAATATCGTAGATGGAAAAAGAAATACTTCAGAGATCCTTGAAGCCTGGCAAGACTCTTTTGGTCAAGAAATTAGCAATGCTCAGCAATACATAGATTTTTTAAAAAAGATTGTTGATTCTCTGATGCTGGAAGAATATAAATTCATAGGTTTGTGGGTTCTTCCAAACCTATCATTCGATTATGTCAGAACTAGTCAAATCACACAGATCTTCAAAAAGATCAAAAACAACAAGTCACTTAGCCAGATAGAAACAGGTGGCCTTTGCTATTTTGGCCTTCGTACGCTATTGGGTTTATTAAGAAAAACGTCCTTGCGTCTGATTCAGTTAATCGTAGGCGCTGAGGTACTGCCACCTCATCGTTCTATTACGAGCTGGAATGGAACATTCTGTGGAGCTATTGCAAGGGTCGCTAACGAATTTGAGGACTTTCATTTCAATATGTCTTCAGCCTCTGATCTTTATACCCAAGACATAGGCATCCTCGCCAAGCATTTCCCAAATCTCAGTGTAGCCGGATATTGGTGGCACACATTGTATCCCTTCTATTTGAAAAAATCAATCGAGACCCGACTAGATATGGTACCCATTAATAAGATCGTTGCTTTTTTTTCAGATGCTTATCATGCTGAATGGTGCTATCCTAAGCTCAAGATGGTCAAGCAGGTTCTTGGTCAGATCTTGTTGGAAAGAATAGAAAAAAAATGGTATAATACTGATATTGCTATCGATATTATCAATAAAATCTTCTATGAAAACCCGCTGAGAATTTATGGTATAATACCCTAGATCAAGATTAATAAATGAGTATAACCCTCAATCTTACCAATAATAATTTGTCTAAAATTATGAGAAATTGATCGACGTAATAATAGGCTCTAAGAACCTTAAATAGAAAATGAGTCTCTAGAGATAAATAGGATCAAAGAGCTTGAGAAGTTTGGATTACATGGTAAGGTTTTGTGGGATAGTGTATTATTAATGTTTAAAAACGAACGGGGAGAGGTAGATATTAGGAAAAAATTGTTTGAAAGTTCGGAAAATATGTCTCGTATATCTGATTTTGGAATTATTCTAGCACAAGAATTTTATTCTGATTACAAATATTTAATAGTCATCACTTACTACAGTAGCTTTAAAATTATGTGTTCATGATATTTTTCTGTAACAATCGGAGAGTTTTCAAAAGTAGATCTTTGAACTTATTTATGTTTTGTTGAAAATATAGAGTTGGTTTATCATTGTTTATATAGAAACAGCAAATTAAGACAGCTACTAATAAGCAATAAAGTTTCTATGGCTGATGTTTTTAAGTATATATATTTCCCCAATAAATAACTGTAGGAGGATAAATATTATGAATAAAAAGAGTGAGAAAGAAGTTAGAATACAGTATATGCTACCGCATCAGATCCAAGAAGAAATTAATAAACTACCTTTGATTTTCCTGCCTTTGGCCCCACTTGAATGGCATGGCCCTCACTTGGCAATGGGAGTGGATTCAATTAATGCCGAGTTTGTAGCCTTGGCTCTTGCAAAAGAGATCGGAGGTGTGGTCTTGCCAACTTTACATATGGGTACGGAGAGAGAAAGGCCCCCAGAAGTGTTACTGAGTCTGGGTTTTAATGAGGATTCCTATATTGTAGGAATGGATTTTCCGTCAGCTGAAGGTTTATATAAAAGTTTTTATTTTCCAGAAGAATTATTTGCACTAACTGTGAGAGGACACATTGAACTCTGTATCGAACATGGATATAAATACATTTATCTAGTTAGTGGACATGGTGCAGTAAACCATAATGAGGTCTTAAAACGGTTGTGTGTTGAATTTAGTAATAAAGTTGAAGGTGTAAAAGTTGACTTTTCAGTTACCTTTCCAAAAAAGATGATGGAAGATGGGGCAATTGCCCATGCAGGCATAGAAGAGACCTCCCTGATGATGTATTTTAATCGTAAGTGGGTAGATCTAAACCATCTACCCCCTCGGGGTACGAAGCTCAAATATAAGGAGTACAGTATTGTAGATGGTCAGGGTTTTATAGGTAACCCGGGAGAAGATCATGCAGTACCATATAATTTAGATCCTAGAATTATGAGTTCAAGAGAACGAGGTCGAGAGATATTTGAAAATACCGTAAAAGAAATAGTACATCATGTTCACATTGTATTTCAGATAAATAGGTGAAATTTTTTCTGATCATACCTTTCAGAGGGAATGTCTAGTGTTATTGGTCGAGCAATCCAGAGATATCTCTTAATCTGTAATCTGGTAGGAGGTGGCCTTTACAACCACCTCCTACCAACAGAACGGCTCCTACCGGCCAGGTAAGTCGCTCCTCGATCAACGACCAGATTTACAACATCCCTGTCTTGCTGGTTGTTGCCAAGGTAAAGTTATTCTGAAATACCAATCCCATCTCTCGAAATCACTCAAGGCTTATTACAAACAACACTTCTTTGCGATACACCGATTGTCATTTATTCATTGCTACCCATGTTCTATGAGCTTTCTTTGCAGGAAAGCCTCTGCTGATCATGACCCTTTGGAACTTCCTCGGCTCCTTCCACTTCGCAAGCTGCATCGACCGCAGCCTGCAGCGTATCCACCGATCCATCATCCCAAATATCTGCTTGAACTCCTGTATCTGAAAGTATTCTGCCCATTCTCTCAGATACACATTTAACTCCCGGATCGCCTGGTACATCGATAATGGGTTGTTCCGGTGGGTTAATTCTTTGACCCTCCCCTTGAACCTCTCAAGCGATTCTTTGTTCACCTGTATCTTGTGCCGGTAAATCCGAAACACCAGAAAGGGTACCTCTTGCATCTTGGCAACCACACTTTTCTCTCTGTCCACCGGCAACTCCAGTACTTCTTCCAGATACCGGGTGATATTCTCCATCGTCCGTTCTGCCGACCGTCTGGACTTCAACAGGATCACAAGTCGAGTAGCGCAAGGGAATCTCAACCCCAACCCCTCTATGAACCGGACGTGAACCTCTCAGCTCATCCGGCTCCCATCATCTGGTCGTTGGGAGAGTCCCCATTTGCCAGTGAGTGAACAATCGTGATTCTCTTCTGGCTAGTCTGCCTAACCAGTATTCTGCTCTACGTTTGCGTCAATTGAACCTTTTGTATTTTCTGCGAACCCAGTGTACCAAACATCTATTGAAATATCTCAAAACGTTATGTAATCGAGATTTGTAAAAGATTGATAGGAAAAATTATAATTCGAGATTCGCAAACATACGAAAAAAAACGCCA
>CAYRKG010000076.1:0-12407 GCA_964424795.1 uncultured Spirochaetota bacterium | reverse complement strand
ATCCATTTTCGGATAAGGAGAGGAAGGAGATTGAGGATAGATTGCGTCGTCTTGGTTACCTTGTCTAATTATTTATTGTAATCTCACTGTGGATTATGCGAAAATAGATATTTTCGGTCGTAGTCTTGTATTATTCATTTGTATGGGAATTATCTTGTGTCAGGAAGGAGGCTCGAGTGTCATTTTCAAAGAATGAGTTCGAATATAATTTATCGAAGTTTATTCCTTTTAGAGATAAGGAAGTGTGTAAAACAGTTCGAATGATTAAAAAAGAAGAGATTTGTAAACATACCAATTCTAATTTCAGAATCAGCATTATCGAAGACTATGGTGAACTACAGCTTGATTTTGCTTTAGATATCGTTTATATGATTAAAAAAACGTTAGAAGAAGGAAAGAAGTTGGTAATTCTGCTTCCTGCCCGCGTTCCTAAATATGCAGCAAGTATCATTAATACATTAGGAATATCGTGTAGGCATGTGCATACTTTCAATATGGATGAATATGCAGATGAAGAAGGTAACTCCGCACCTGCAAGTTGGCCTTATTCATTTCAAAAATTACTGACAGATACTTTTTTTAGTAAAATTGACGAAAGTTTGAGACCTAAGGAAGAACAGATACACTTCATTAGTTCACGTAATATGCATGATTATGGGAAATTGATAGAAGATTTAGGTGGGGCCGATGTAAGCTATAGTCAGGTGGGATGGAATGGGCACTTGGCTTTCTTTGAACCAGAGGTAGGTCTTGAATTCGGTGATGATTTAGAGGGATTTAAAAAAGCTGGACCGCGATTAGTCGAACTTAGCCCTATAACGGTAATGCAAAATAGCATTATGGTCACCAAGTGCGGAGATTGGTCTTATCATCCTCCTAAGGCTGTAACTGTGGGGCCTGCGCAGTTTGTTGGATGCAAACGCAATAGTTTTCGACAATATGGATATCGTGGAATAGGGACTCCATGGTTTGGATTCATCGTAAGGCTTGTTGCTCATGGCCCTATAACGCCTCTTGTACCATCTTCTATTCTTCAGACCCTCAACACTGATTTTAAAATCCTTGGAGCAATAGCAGATAATTGCGACTCACTTATTTAGTATTCATAACATTAATAAGAGAGGACTTGTGTATAATAAAAATAGTTCACGTAGCAGAATGTTGAACGCTATACAAAATAAGAAAGACAATAATATTCCCTGTTGTTTTATGATTTTTACTGCTCTTGAAGAAAAATGCAAAGACCGTTTTGAGTTCATAGAAAGGCAATTAGAATTAGGTGTTGATGTTCATGTTGAATTACCTGAACTACTTATCAATTTTCACCCCGATGTGAAAGTAAAGCAATGGGAGGAAAAATCAGAAAATGTGTGTAGGCTACATAAAGTGTATCAGACACCATCTGGGAATTTAAGTGTTATTGTTGAAAAAACAGCAGATTGGCCTTACGGTAATTTCATACCTGTTTTTAGTGATTATCTTGTTACACGTTCTAAAAAGTATCTTATAGAAAAAAAACAAGATTTAAGATCTCTTCCATATCTCCTAAGTTCACCAACGAATGAAGATATTACTGCTTTTCGTGAGCAATCAAAGAGACTTAAAAAGTATGCTGCTGAAAAGGGTCTTTTAATTTCGGCTGGGAAATTTGGCTCAGAAAGAGGTGCATGTACCGGTGGGCGTACAAAAGGAGCAGTTGGCGGTGATACACTATTGTGGCTATGTGGGGTAGAAAAGGCAATCTTTTTAGCTATTGACGAGCCTGACATATTAGTAGAGCTTCTCGACATTATCCTCAAATGGAATATGAAAAGATTAGAGGTATATCTTAATGAAGGCATTGACCTTTTAATAAGAAGAGCCTGGTATGAGAGTACAGATTTTTGGTCACCTTCACTCTATCATAAGTTTTTCTTTCCTTTGCTTAAGAAAGAGATCGCTCTTGTACATGAGGCAGGAGCAAAATTTGGATATATAATGACAAGTGGTTTTATGCCTTTATTAGATGACCTTCTTGAACTTGGTATAGATGTATTAATAGGGGTCGATCCATTACAGGGGAAGGGAATAAATCTAAAGCATCTTAAAGATAAAGTAAGTGGAAAAATATGCCTCTGGGGAGGGATTAACGGGGCCTTGACTATAGAGAGGGGAACAGAAAAGGAAGTAGAAGAGGCGGTCGAGAAAAGCATATCAGATATTGGACCTGATGGTTTCATTTTGTCCCCAGTTGACAATATAACTGAGAACACGGAGAAGACTTGGAATAATTTAGATAAGATGATTAAGGTTTGGCAGAAAATGCTGGATGAGCTTAGATAGTATCAAGTTGAGCAGAGTCTACTTATTTTTTTGATTGTGTTTCCATGATTCTTAAGGATAAATTAAAGGTTGCTGGAGAAGAGATGTTGAAACGATATAACGATCCTGAGTAAAAAGATAAAATCTAGTTGTTATAATGTCATTTTAAGATGGGAAAATATAATAAATATATAATTTATTTAAAAGGATTTACTAAAAGAGATAATGTTTTCTTTGTATTCTTATATGTTGGGAATCATCTGATGAAGACAGTTGTATTTAACACAAACATTGAAGATAATGAAATAAAGGCTGTGTTTCAGGGATTGAAACAGGATGAGCAGCCTGCGAGGAAGAATGATAAATATATCGAGGAGGTTGTAACAGGAAATCTTGTTCCTGCACATACAAGATTAAGGCCGATCCTTCGTTTTACTGAGAGAGACATATTGGATACAACTCTTCATTTCAAAATACAATTCTGTCCTCTGTACAAGCAGGACTATCGTTCATTGGGAGCGAGGACAACGAGTGTGAAGACAACAGCTATTCCTGCATGGGAGCAGTGTCTTGATCATACAGAGGAAAAAGCAGGGAGAAGACAGGACGAAGAAAAGACAATGGATAGGCTGCGTAAATTGGAATATATGTAAATCTAAACTAGGTTTATTTTTGAGTAGGTTATCATGTAAGGAAAGATAGAATCTTTTATACTTTTTATTAATTTTTAAGGGGAATTTTGTAATACTTTTAAGGTTAGTCTAATATAATGAGGACAGCAATTGTAGTATTACTGGTAAAGATTAAGAGGTAAGAAATATCATGCAAAATATCATTTTTAAAGATGTAAACTTAATAACACCTTTTGAAGAGAGAATCCATATCAATGTTGTCGTTAAAGGGGGACAGATTCATTATATTTCAGATGATTTCGCTGATATTGATCATAAAATAGATCTCAAAACCTGTGAGATATATGAACTAAAAGATAAGTATCTTGTTCCAGGTTTTATAGATATTCATACACACGGCGGATGCGGAGTCGATACATACAGTAATTCGATTCTTCCCTGGATTGAGTATAATACAAGAAATGGTATAACAGCTTTTGTTCCAACACTCATGACAATGCCTCTTGAGGAAATGCTCGCGAGTGTGGAAAACCTAGTAACTGAGATTAAAAGGAAAAGAGTATTATCCAAACCTATAGGAATAAATATGGAAGGTCCTTTCATTAATCCCCATTATGGATGTCAGAAAGCCGAGTATTGTAAAATTCCGTTAGATACTAACTATAGAAAATTCATTGAATTGTCAGCTGGCCTTCTAAAAATAATGACCGTTGCCCCAGAATTAGATGGGTCGGAGGATTTGATTAAAGAGCTTATTGAAAACAAAGTGATTGTTTCTATTGGACATACCGATGCTTCGATGGATGAGACTATTAGATCGATCGATTTGGGGGCGAATCTTATTACTCATACATTTGATACTTTTGGATTTTCAGGAGGTTTATTTAAAAATGTAGCAAAGGGTAAGGTATGTGGTGTAAGAGAGGTTCGAGCTCTTGAAGTATTACTGGAAAGAGAAGATGTATATGCTGAAGTTATTGCTGATAGAGATGGAATACATGTTAATCCTATATTGTTAAATATACTTTTAAAATGTAAGGGTATAGATAGAATAATAGTAATAACAGATAGTATGAGTTCAGCTGGTATGCAGGATGGAAAATATAAAATGTCTGATGGAAGAGAATATACAATTAATTATGAAAAGAATGATATTATTTGGCTCATAGAAAAAAGTATGATAGGTGGAGTTCTATATAAACTAAAGGATGGTGCAAAGAATTTTGCAAAACATACAGGTATAAGTTTTAAAGATGCAATAAAGACAATTACTATAAATCCGGCAAGATTGTTAGGTATAGATGATAGAGTAGGCAGTATCAAGGTAGGTAAATTAGCTGATCTAAATGTTATTGATAGAGATTTTAATGTATATATGACCATGATTAATGGAGAAATTGCTTATAGGAGAGAATTATAATGGATGAATATATTTACTCTCAATCTATACATAAGGATTTTCATGAGATTATAAATTATATCATTAAATATTTAAAGGAGTGTTATGGGAAACACTATTTAGAATCTTTCTTTGAAAAAGCAGCAGCATATATTTATAAACCTTTAATTGAAAGGATTAAAAACAATGGGCTTCTAGAAATGAAAAAGCATTTAGAGAGGACGTTTTCAATGGAAAAAGGTGTATATGAATTAACCTATAATACGGATGAATTAGTTTTTATTGTTAAGAAATGCCCTGCAATATGGCATATGAAAGATAAAAAAATTAAAATAGATAAGGATTTTTGTAAAACATCCACTGATATTGTTAGTAAAACAATATCGCAAAAATGTGGTTATTGTTATTCAGTACAATTTAATCAAAAAAATGGAAAATGCATTCAAAAATTCTGGAAGGAGTAACCTCATGATATCTGCAAATGAGTTTATACTGTTCTATAATGAACTTTTCAAATATATAGATATTACTTTAGGGAAAAAAGAGGTAGAAAGATTGTGGGAGGGTATTAAGGATTCTTATTGTAAAAAATTGGAAGATCTAGTAATGAAAAAAGGTTTAAAAGGAATGTACCTGTTTTGGTCAAATACAACAAGTAAAGAGGGTGGTAGGTGTGTTTTGACTCTACGAGATGATGAGTTTATATTGGATTGGCACAGCTGTCCATCTATAGGAAAACTTCGAAATACACACGTTACGCCATATAAGGATTATTGTGGACATTGTCCTGCTTTGTATAATCCAATATTAGAGAAATATGGTTTTGAGGCTACTAGGTATATAATAGACAGAGAAAGAGGTGAATGCAGACTCCATGTAAAAAAGAAATATATATAAATCACTGGATATTTGCGCGTCTTTTATTTATAGATTCTGGTGTCTCACAACGCTTTTGCGAAATTAGAATAACCAGTGAATAAAATAGTACATAGATATTAAAACCGAACAAACATCCCAGAATGTCTTATACTGAGCATATATATTTTCTTTGTGTTTGGAATGAGAGAAACAGTACTGTTAAGATCAGTTTCATCGATCTTTTAAATACTTCTTTTGTATTACTGTAAAAGTCGTCGAGAATAGTGTGATAAATTTATTCCATATCTGAACTCTTCATAGAGTCCTATATCCAACAGGAGGATGATTGGTTGCAGTTACATCAGATCATGCTCAAAATATAGATCTTTTAAGCCTTGCCGAAACTATATTTTAAGATATTTAGAGTGCCTCTTAATAAGTTATTCAAAAACTTCAAGTACCCTGTCTGCCTGTGGTTCTGCGATTACGAGTGGTGGTTTTATTTTAAGTACATTTCCTAGCTCCTTGAACTTACTCTATCCAAAGATAACTCCGTAATTAACAGCCTCTTTTACAATACTGTGTGTAATATTGCTAGCCATCTCCTTCTCTGGATCTCGTCGAATATAAGCAGAAGCCCGAATTCATCACATATCTCTCGAATCCTTTTTAAATACCCTTCTGGAAACTCTATCATCCCACCACTTGCCTGTATCGTCTCCATGATAATAGCAATTACTGGCTCAATTCCTCTTTCAATCATCGTTTTTAAGTATTCTACGAATTGGATGTCACATTACGGATATTCTAGATCAAACGGGCATCTGTAGCAATAGGCATTTGGGACCCTCACCACATGTTCCATAAATGGAGCGAAAAGTTTACTGATAGGATGATAGGCCCAGCTCGCTGCAGTTGTTGCAAGTGTTCGGCCAGAAGTAGTTTTCAAAGGGGCCTAGAAACTTCATCCCTTCAGGATTATTTGTAATTGCAAGCTTCATTGCAAATTCATTGGCAACTGGGCCGTGCAAACAGAAGCTTATCTTTTTAAATTTTTTAGGTGCAAGCTCACCGAGCTTTTTCAACAGAAGAAGCTTCGGAATTGTCTCGAAACTTGTTATTAAGTGAGTGATCTTGTCGATCTGCTCTTTTGTAGCCTCTCTAGCCTTTGGGTGGGCTACCCCTATATTGAATGTCCATGCCCGTGATGTACAATCAATGTATTCCTTTCCATTATATTCTTAACAACAGCTCCCTCCCCGTTCTCTATGAGTATAGGAAGACCTCCTCCCACTGAGCCGGACATGAGGTATTTCCTCCCCTCTTCTAAATCCTTAGGATTAATGTGGGCAAACATCTTAAAAGTGTCTTAATATTATTTTTCCATATATGCCTATGTTTCAGCTATTTTTTCATATCGATGATTACTTTCAGTCCTTTTTTACTTCTTATCACTTCCATACCATCTTTGATTTCTTCTAATAAAAATGAATATGTAATAAATCTATCCAATCCCAGTTGAGGTGTAATAGAGGCAGTTCTTCTAAAATCGTCTATTGTAGCATCTATACTTCCATATACCGTTATCTCGTTATAATGGATCATATTTGGATCAATACTCAGTACACTTCCGTGAGGAAGCCCTCCGAATATTAGCAGTTTTCCTCCATGCTTTATTATCTCTAGTCCACTTTTAATTGCTGTGATACTTGGAGCAGCTGTAACTACTATATCCGCACCGCCATTGCCTATATTCTCAAAGATGACCTTCTTCCAATCCTTCTGATTTATGTTTATAGTAAAATTAGCTCCAAATGTCTTTGCCTGCTCCAATCGTGCATCGACCATATCAATTACTATAATTCTACCCGCTCCAAATGTTTTTGAGAGAATCATGTGAGCTAAACCTATAGGTCCTGAGCCAAATATAGCAACAGAATCACCAGGCTGAATTTGAAGTTGTCTCAAGCCGTGAAGACAACAGGAGAAGGGCTCTACCATCGTACCTGCAGCATCGGTAAGGTCATCACTGATTTTGACTAATACGCCTCTTTCAACTCCCTTTTTAGGGATTCTCATGTATTCAGCAAATCCACCATCATAATTACAACCGAACACAACTACATCCTTACAGAGGTTTTCTTTCCCAGATAAGCATAACTCGCATTGGCCGCATCCGTAAATCGGGGCAAGTACAACCCTGTCACCAGGTTCATACCCTTTCAAATCTTCTCCCACTTTATACACAGTTGCAGTTAATTCATGGCCAAGTATTATTGGAATCTTGTATCTCTCTTCTATGCCATTGAAGTAGCTTCTCGCATCAGATCCGCAAATGCCGCATGTATTTATCTTGAGGAGAACCTCTCCACTATTAATCTTTGGTATAGCAATAGATTCAATTCTTATATCTTCTTTTTTTCCATAAAAAAGAGCAGCCTTCATCTTTTGTCCAATTGCATTTTTTATAAAAATATGTTATTTTATGTTATGTTTAAACAAATAATAACATGATATAATATTGATTTTAAAAGATTTCATCAAGTCTAAAATGAGGCTGTTACTCAACCCTCTTTGGTATTTTGCTTACTATATATCAAATCGTGACATATATTTTCCGACCTCTTTTAATTCTATACACGTACGAAGCATCTGGATCGCTTCTGCTCATGTAATCAATATTCCTTTTATGCTTCTTCCATTATGAAGGTCACAGCACTCGGGGAGAGTCTCTGTGTTGTAATTCTTTCTTATTGTCCATCCTAAATAATAAAATCCCTTCCATGCGCGACGAATTATCTACTTCTCTATTTATAAACCTTTCACGAGAATCATTTGTATTAATGTGTTTTCTTTAAAAACCTACTCCACATATTCACGTGGACTCACAGATATTATTGGATCATCTTCTCTGGGAATTAACGACTTTACCTATATAAGGCTCCTATCTGCAAATATCTTCTCACCCTTCACAAGTCACTTTTCAATACAAATCTGTAATATCCTATTTAAAAACTCCTCGAATATCTTTTTGCCAAATCGCACTCTCGCTTTCAATAATACCAAATGATGAGGTGTTGGTTCATCAAATTAAATAGATTTGCTTATTACTCTATATTAACTATACATGGACTTTACTATTGCCCATTGATTTGAAAAACAGTTTGTAACTTACTGAAAGAAGGATCCCAAGGCCAAAGTAGTACCACACCCAGAGAGGAAGACCTGCCAGAATAACAGGTTTTCGCCCCCATGCCCAGAAATCATTTCCTAGAATAAAGAGAATTACAAATACAGGTATCCATTTTAAACTGCTCTTACCTATTTTAAATACTATATCTGTGTTTTCATTTTCCTGAGAAGTAAAAAGACTTATCAAAATGAAAACAGCGCCGGTAACAGCCATAATAGGAACTACAGGTAGTATTCCTGGGGTATTAATTAATTTAAAATAGTATCCAAAAACCATGGCTTCCCCGATAATAATACTTAAAGCTGCTCCATATCTGTTTGCTCTCTTCCAGTAAAGGCCACCAATTACTGCTGGTGCCAGTACACTGTAGCCATTGAAAGAAGTTTTGGTTAGAAAGTCAAGTATTGTCTGTGGAGGTCTTAAAGCTAGGAGGAGTCCGAGGATCCCTAATGCGATAATAGTTAGCTTTTCCTTGAACACCTCCTTTCTCTCAATCTTAAAGAAATCTATAGTAATCATTGAAGTCAGGGTTAATAGCTGTGAATCCATTGTGGACATTAGAGCTGCAATGTTCCCGGTCAAAAGTATGGCACTCAAAATTGTACCGGTGTACCTTCCGAGCAATAGGGGGAATACGTTATCCGTATTCTGGGTAGCAAGATCGGGAAATGTGAATCTCCCCATGACTCCTATGGAAACAGTTAAGAAGAACAGAAAGGTTGTTATAAGTGGATATAGAATGACTGCGCTATTGAGAGACTCCTCGTCCCTTGCCACCATAAATCTTTGAAAAAGTTGAGGAAACATCGGGTCTGCAAAGAACCATAGAAACATATATCCGAACCATACTCCGTACACCATTGAATTATCATTTCCCGGTCTTGAAAACAAAAGTGGGCTGTTTTCCCCTATTTCTCCATGCACGGAGATAAATCCACCACTCTTATGAGCAATTATGAGAAAGGCTACGAGGGTGAATCCGATCATCATTATTCCCTGCATTAGATCTGTCCATACAATAGATCTGAGACCTCCCAGTGTTACATATGTGACAATAAACGCAGTGATTAAGGAGGCTCCTATCCAGTATGGAATACCAATGAGAGAATTCAATGAATTTCCACTGGCAATCGCCTGGGTAGAAATATACGGTAGAGTGAATATTATCATAACGAGGGAAAATAGTTTCTTCAGAAATGTTGATCTGTACCTATCATAGATGAAATCAGATGGGGTGATGTAATTCCTTTTTTTTGATAGTATGAGGATTTTATTCCCAATTATATAGAAGGAGAGAGCCATAAATCCTGTACCGAATCCCATAACAGGATAAAAGGCATAGCCGATTCTGTATCCTGCCCCTGAAAAACCGAATATTGTAAAAGCGCTGAAGTTTGTTGAAGCCAGAGTAAAAAAGAGGAGGAGCTTTGAAAGACCTCTTCCTGCAAGGAAGAATTCAATTTTGCTCTTCTTTGCCTCCTTTCGAAATATAAACCCAATAATGAGTGTTATGAGTAGGTAGAGAAGAAGTATAGTAAGACGGTTATACATTTTGACCTCCTTATCTATCTCTTTATTTATAATGAAAAAAGCCATCCAGTCCTGTGAGTCTGGATGGCTTTCGCCTAGTGCATAACTCGTTTGTTTTTTAAAGATTATAGAGACTAATTCTATCTTTGTCAATAGTATTAGAGATAAATTTATTATTTCAAAATTATTTAAAATGAGGTATCATTATTCAATCAACAAAAATAGGAGGGACGATGACCAAACAGGAACGAAGCTGGATACTCTATGATTGGGCTAACTCTGCATACTCTATTGCAATAACTTCTGCCATATTCCCCATATTCTTTAAAAACGTTGCTGCAAAGGGTTTGGATGGCTATACCTCTACGGCATGGCTGGGATATGGTAATAGCATCTATACGCTTGTTATAGCTGTGCTCGCACCAATTCTCGGAACCATTGCAGATTATAAGAATTACAAAAAGAGATTCTTTTTTGGCTTCTTTATGCTCGGCGTGCTCGCAACCGGTCTTCTCGCTCTCACAAGAGAGGGTGGGTGGACGACAGCACTCATAATTTATGTGGCCTCTGCACTCGGTTTTGGAGGGGCAAACATCTTTTACGACTCATTCCTTATTGATGTAGCTACAAAGGAAAGAATGGACTGGATATCCACAAGTGGATTTGCATGGGGGTACATTGGCAGCACAATTCCTTTTATTCTTGGACTGCTGCTAATTATTGGGTACAAGATGTTGGGATTCACCACAAATGTTCCGGCAGTAAGAATTGCATTTTTAATTACAGCCCTTTGGTGGTTTCTTTTCACAATACCCTTTATACGAAATGTGAGACAGAACTATTTCATTGAACCTTCATTGACACCTATAAGAGATAGCTTCAAACGTATCATTGAAACATTCAGACATATTCGTCAGTATAAAAATGTGTTTATTTTTCTGATAGCCTATTTCTTCTATATTGATGGTGTAGACACAATTATCAAAATGGCCACTGCCTTCGGGACTGATATAGGAATAAGTGCCAATATGCTTCTGATTATTCTCCTAGCTGTACAGTTTGTAGCTTTTCCTTTTGCCATTCTATATGGCTGGCTAGCCCGGATTACCTCGGCTAAGAAGATGCTCTTTGTTGGAATTTTTGTATATACCATAATAACCATAACAGCATTTTTCATACCTTTCTTTGAAAGTGTTCGAACCAGGATAATGATGTTCTGGGTTTTATCAATGCTCGTGGCATCTTCACAGGGAGGCATACAGGCGTTGAGCCGTTCCTTCTATGGGAAGTTGATTCCCAGGAATGAATCAGCTGAATTTTTTGGCTTTTACAATATCTTTGGAAAGTTCGCTGCTATTCTGGGGCCATTTCTTATGGGATTTGCAACCCAGATAACGAAGAGTTCAAGTTTCGGGATACTGAGTATTATCATTCTTTTTATAATCGGGGGGATCATTCTCATAAGGACTAAAGAAAGTGAATAGCTGTAGAGTGATATCGCGTTATGCAGATGAATACGATAATGTGGATATTAAAGCCACTACTTAAAGAGAAAATTTGGGTTGTAAGAGTTCCTGACTTTTCTATTGAGAAGTATAAAATCATACCTTAGCTCCTCTTCTTGGCTGTATTAGAAAGATAGGAGAATCAGAGAGGGTGGTTGAGATCTAAAAATTGAACAGCAATTAATCGTATAGGAGATATATATGCAACGGTATGTAACTTTTGGTGAGATAATGCTTCGATTAAAATCTAATGGACACGAAAGACTCCTTCAAAATCCCGAGCTTGAAGCCTAATTTGGAGGTGGTGAAGCAGATGTTGCTGTTGGATTGGCAAGATTTGGATTAAATACGGCATTTGTTTCAGTTATTCCTGACAATACAGTCGGTAATGCTTGCGTTAAGGTTCTTGATAATTACCAATAAGGTTCTTGATAATTACCAAAACATTGAAAAGATTGCTATAACAATGAGGGAAAGTTATTCTGCAGATTACAATTGATGGTTAGCAGTTCTTAATACCCGGAAAGATTTTTTAATTTCTAGAAAATATGAAGTCACTGATATAGTCGATAGAGTTGGATCTGGGGATGCCTTTGCAGCCGGTCTTATATATGGGTTAAGTAATTTATCATCCGATAAGGATTCTCTTGATTTTGCTGTTGCTGCTTCATGTCTGAAGCATACAATTCCTGGTGATCTCCCCTTAATATCAGTAGAGGAAGTAAGAAGCCTTGCCGGCGGAGCTGTATCAGGCAGGGTACAAAGATAGCTCTATTTTATTGGAAACGGATCAAGTACACGAATGATAAGATGCTATATCCAAAAAATTTATACGACAATATATTGACTAGAATACAATATTTTCTTATAATAAGAGCAAAATTTTTTTGGAGGGAGCATAATGGTTGACTTTAAAGGAATTGCAGAAGCACTCATTAAGGGGAATGCAGAAAAGGTAAAAGAGCTTGTTCAACAGGCAATCGATGAAA
>CAYRKG010000075.1:0-12460 GCA_964424795.1 uncultured Spirochaetota bacterium | reverse complement strand
TTTCATCGATTGCCTGTTGAACAAGCTCTTTTACCTTTTCTGCATTCCCCTTAATAAGTGCTTCTGCAATTCCTTTAAAATCAGCCATTCAAGTACCCCCTTCGATAATTTTCTAACAACTAAAACTAATTTATTCAACTCAATATCAATTTTCACTCTCCAAATGCATCCTTTGCCTTATTATATATCTTGTTCATTTCTTTACTTACGTCAGATGGTAGATTATACTCATATTGTTTTATCCTCTCTTTAGCAATTTTTCTACACTTATCTCTAATATCTGGTTCGCCAATATCACGCCATTTCCTTAACATAATGCGCTCAAATATAAGAGACTCCCAATTGGCTTCTCGAAAGTCATTTAATGTTGAATCATGAGATAGAAATTCACCCCCAATTCCAACATCTTTAATAATACTAGTAGACAAATATTCATCAGAGAATCTGAAACCATCAACTACATTCTTTACATACTGCACTATTTCATAATCAAGAACTAACGCCTCTGCAGAAAACACATCATCAATAGCCAATAGGCCTGCACAGGTGAATATTCTAGCACCTGCCAGTGCGGCTGTCATGGTGTGCCCCATTACTTCAGCTGCCATTTGCACATCTATACCGGTAGAAGCTGTCAAAAGGCTTTTCGCAACAACAGGTATACCATATCGTCTGTTTAATTGTATCTGAAAAAGTGTCCCAATAATATCTTTGGGAGATCCATATACAAAACTTGCATATTTAAAATCAAAAGGGTATGCCCTTATTGAATCTATTATCAAACAAACAGGATGTGTTTCGCTGGTATTTATTAAACTTAGTAGCGTTAAACCGGCAAAAACCTCAGCCATACTCTGTACATACGCTCCTACAAAATAAAGAGGTGCTGTAGCGCCGGCCATTGGCGCTGTTGCTACCCATAATGGAACCTTTTTCTCTAAAAAATTGTAAATTATATCTAGTTCCATGAAGTCAATATTTAATGGGCTTTTTATCCAAAAACCTAAAGAAAATAGCTTGCCAGCCACCTGAGCCATTTCATAAACATACTCAGCTGCCTTAACGCTGGATTTTGGATTTGCCTCAAAAATACTGCTCGCAATATGGGGGCTATTCTCCCAGCAATATTTATACATAGCAATCTCTTGAAGCTCATCCGACTTTATATCTGATGGCCTTACTGGTGCAGAACCATACATACCATAAGAACCTGCAAGTTTAACCATTTCAATCAGGTCTTTTGTTAATGGGGGTCTTATTTTATTACTATCTATATCTAAAATATTTAATTCATAAGCACCGCTATTTATTATATATTCTGCATTTATTGCATAATCAGGATATTTCATTTTCCCTATAGATTCCTCTACCAATTCCGAACTGAATTTTACTATCTCTCCTTCTATCTTTACACCTTTTCTTCCAGTAATCAGTTTCAATATTCCTTCGTGCGGTATTTTTATTCCAACATTTGCAATAATATCCAACATTGCATTATGCATTTTATCCATATCCTCATCAGAAAACCCCCCACTCAAATGGTAACTTCTATTCTTTTTTATCATATGAAAATAAACTCCCAATTAATGCTAAATTATCAAAAATAATAATTCTTGTATTTGTTGCAAAATATCAATAAAGAGTAATAGGATAAGATCCATACTTTTTTACAACTTTATAAAACTCAATGACATTCTTAATGGCATTTTCTGACATTTGGACATTGTGAGTTGAGCCAAGCAAAAGACCGCCTCCAGGAGCAACAGTTTTTAATCTTTCCTTTACTTCATTATTAACATCATGGGGGCTTCCAAATGATAAGGTATGCTGTACATCGATTGTTCCCCAATATGCAAGACTTTTACCGTATCTTTTTTTTAAAAACGCAGGGTCCATACAATCAGGCTGTACAGGATTTAAGATATCGAGCCCTATTTCTATAAGATCATCAATAAGTGGAATTATATATCCATCACTGTGATAAGCAATCTTTATATCAGGATTTCTCTTTTTAAATTCCCAAAATAGTCTTTTCCATCTCGGATAGAATAACTCTTTCCACATATCATAAGATATAATAAGACCAGTCTGCATACCAAAATCATCACCTGTAAATAGAATATCTACGCCTTCGTCAATTATCTTCAATCCAAGTTGAAGATTGTACTCCATTACCCTATCCAATAAGCAATTCGCTTCATCTTTATTTAGTACTAAATCAGTAAGAAAATTCTGAAATCCCCTGAGATACCACGAGTTTTCAAAAAGAGATACACTCCCACCGATTACAGCCATATCTTTACCGTACTTCTGACACACCGCTTTTAACTCATCATAACATGGCTCACCCTCTAAATCAGGAAACTGATAATGGTAAATATCTTTTGCCTCCTTCAAAGGAGGCTCATTCATCTCCATGTAACATTCAAAATTATTACAAATTTTTTTCCATTTTATTCCCCACCTATCTACATAGCTTTCTTTAGATAAGTCAAAATAGAAACCAATCATTACTCCTAACTCAACAAACACACAGTCATGAAGCTTTGTATCAAGCTCATACCCATAAGAACGCTGACTTCTATTATCAGCTGAACTAAAAACTTTGGCAATCTCTATGCCTACTGTAGGAGTGAATGTATTATAAATAGGAACTCTATCGGGTTCTTCATGTTTTAAGGCTGTTAAAACCCTCTCTTTGCTTGTCATAAGAAAACCCCTTTAAATACTGTTACATTTTATTGCTCTAATATCTATCCTAGAGATTAATAGCATAAATATTAATTAAGTAATTACATTTCCTTAAATAGCCTATAGACAAATCTCGGGCTCACTCTCCTTTTAAAGATCCTGTAATCATCCCCCTTATAAAAGATTTCTGACCAAATAAATATAAAAGTATCATTGGGATCGAAGAGATAAACAGACCTGCCATTATTAGAGGTTGATTTACTCTAAACCTACCTCCACGAAGATATGTAAGGCCTACCATAAGAGTCCTTAGCTGAGTCTTTTGAAGAAATATCAATGCTATTAAAAGTTCATTCCATACCCACAGTGCATTTACTATTATCAATGTTGTTAGTGCCGGGGCACTCAGGGGAACAATAATTTTTATAAAAGCCTTTAACCTTGAGCATCCATCAATCAAAGCAGAATCTATAATCGATTTTGGAATCGTAATAAAAAAGTTGCGCAAAAGATAAACAGAAAAAGGGATTAATAATCCAGAATAAATCAAGATTGCACTATAGTACGTATTTACTAAATTAACCTTGACCATTGTGATAAAGAGTGGAATAACCATGACAACTGGAGGGATAACCATTAAAGTTATCATAAAATTAAAGATCTTTTCTTTACCAATAAAGTTTATTTTGCTAAATGCGTAAGCAGCTAGGGCAGCGATGCTTGTACTAACAAGTACCCCGCCAAGTGTTACTATAAAAGAGTTCATCAACCAAATAACAATCGATTGCTTCTGGAAAACCTCAGCAAAATTTGAAAATATAACCTTTGTCGGGAGCCCAATCTTATTGCTAACATAATCCATCTTAGCTTTAAAAGAGGTGTTTATCATAAAATAGACGGGAAAAATAACAGTAATAGCTATAAAAATCATTAACAACTGTTTGATGAAAGAAGAGGAGAACTTTTTGAGAGTTTTTGAGTCACTGGATTTCTTATTCGTACTCACTATACAGTCTCCTTCGTATTCTATAAGAAAAGATGGCTAAAAGACCTGTTATAAAAAAGAGAACTAAAGCAACTACAGCTGAAACTCCTATGCTATTCATCTTGAAAGCCTGAATATAAATGTAAAATTCACTTACAAAGGATTGATGATAGGGTCCTCCATGAGTTATTACATATATATAATTGAAAACCCAACTCAGCATTGTTATCAAACTTAGAAATATATAAAATTCAATTACAGTAGCAAGCTGGGGAATTGTTATATACCATAATTTTTGGAACCAGCCTGCGCCATCGATTTCGGCTGCGTCATAAAGCACTTCATCAACACTCATAAGTCTTGCCAGAAAAAGAATAACTCCATAACCAAACTCTTTCCACAAGATAACAATCATAACAGTAGGAAGCGCTAGTTTTGTACTTCCGAGCCAGTCTAATGCTAGAAAATCTAGTCCAATTTTCCTTAAAAATGTATTTAGTATTCCATTCCCCTGAAAGAAAAGTGAAAAGAAAATACCAACTACAGTGATTGAGAGCACATAAGGTAAAAAAATTATTGTTCTGTATATTCTCCATCCCTTTAATCTTTCATAGAGAAGAGCAGAAAAAATAAGTGAAATGAGAACAAGAGCTGGTATTAATAAAAAAAGGGTAAAATTATTTTTGATAGATATAAAAAAAAGCTTGTCAGTAAATGCTATCCTATAATTCCTTAAGCCAATAAAAGGAGCCCCTTCCTGACTTAGATCTAGAAAGCTAAACTGTATATTTTTAATAATGGGGTAAGAATATACAAACAATATTAAAACGATAGCAGGAAGAATACATAGGTATCCTTCTATATTTTCTTTAACCTTTTTATTCATTACTTGACAATTATAACAATAAAATATTAAGGCATCGGCACAAAAAATAACCGTACCGATACCTTATGCAGACGAAATTATGGTTGAAAAGGATCTTCAATCCAGATATTAAAGTTTTCAATCTGCTCTGGATTATTTTGCCGCCACTTCTCGGCAGCCTCTTCATACCGTCTTGCAGCTTCTGCCGCATCAACCTCTCCGGCGATGAAAATCTGTCCTATAGAGTACAAAGCTTCTTCAAATGCTCCTGGATAGCTGAAATTATATGCCTGTGTTGGTACCTTCATCATCCATTTATAGAGAAGTTTATGTTGGGGGATATCTATTATATCCGGATTAATCTGATTGCTACCGGAAAAAACACCAGCACTTTTATATAAGGCATTAGCTCGCTCTTCTGAATACAAATATCTCATGAAATCACAGACTTCTTTTTTATGCTTTGCATTCTTCGGCATAAAAAGCTCTGCACCAGCAGGTACAGGTAAATGTCCTTTTAGCTTTCCCTGCCCTCTGGATGGTGCAATCATCACACCTATTTTATCCTGACCCATCTCTTGCATATAATATGAGATCATCGGTCCAACGCCTAATACGAAGCCAACATTCCCCTCGAGGAATTTATCGTTCCCCTCAGCAACTGTCAAAGATGTTTTGTCGTCATTAAATAATCCTTTATCGCGAATCTCTTGAATGTCATACCAAAAGTTGGAATATTTTGGTTCTGTCAACCTTCTGTCACCAACAACAGCTTCATATAGCTCAGTGAATGAGTCGAGATATTGAAATCCTATCCAAACTGTAAACCATGCACCATAATATCCATCCTTTATTCCCATAGCCCATGGAATATATCCAGCAGCTTTTATCTTCTCCAGTGCTGCTATAAAATCATCCCACTCTGTAGGAGGGTTATCTGGATCCAGGCCTGATTTTCTCCAAACATCTTTATTGATTGCAGAAAAACATTGACTAATATAGAGAGGTATGCTCCATTGCTTTCCATTCCAGTACCCCTCTCCTCTTGTTCCAGAATATATTTTGGATAAATCTTCTTCAGTCCAGTAATCACTTATTGGCGCACAATTTCCTGCCCATACTTGCTCCAATCCAAGTACACCTCCCCATAACATATGAAGATCCGGTGGATCGTCTGCTGCAATTGAAGCTAAAAATCTTGGATATATTGAATCTATTTCAAGATTTTCCGCTTCTAAAGTAATATTTGGGTACATTTCATGATAGATTTTTCCACTCTCCTCTAACCATGCCATCAGACCGGGAGCCTCGTCTTCTCCCCATGTCCAAATTCTAATAGTAATTTCTTCTGTAACCACTTCTTTCTTCTCTTTACCCCCTCCTGCAAATACTACAAAAGTAGAAAAAGGAAAGAGAAGAATAATAACAAAAATTAACATAAATACCTTCTTCATAACAGACCTCCTTTGATATTATTTATAAAAGAGCAACGCCCTCTTTCTTACTTAAAGAATGATAAAATTTTATATTAGAGCGAATTTCGAGTTTTGTATTTTAATCAAACAAATCATTGTAATCTAAGAAAATTCTAATTTTTTCGATAGATTAAACGTTTAATAAAACAAAGATTAAGTAATCATTATGGTATTCAAATAAATCCAGATTACTAAAAGACATAAAATAAATACATGAATAAATAGTGTACTGAGTATTATAAATATTGTCAATAAAAAATGGTATTTCTCATGACTCTAAATAACGAGACATCTTCATACCACTAAAATCTCAGTATTCCACTGCTTTCTTTTATCTTCATTCTTATGTAAATAGGCTAACGTGGAATAAATTTGACTTTTGCAACAATTCTCTGCTCAATCTACAAATAGTATTATGATAGGTATTAGATTCACATAAAATGTTTTGGAATATATTGTTGGTTAAACTTAGTTGCAAGTTCTGCTCCATCTTTTCTTATAATAAATGTATCCTCAATTCTAAATGAACCCCAAGGAAATCCTTTAAAATACGCATCGATAGCTACAACCATATTTTCAATCATTATCACATCTTTTTTAGCAGAGAAAAATGGAGTTTCGCATTCAAGCATACCAAGAGAATGGACTGGGCAATATGGGCTATATTCTCTATATCCTTTTCGCTCAAGAAATTTAATGTAAATACCATAAAGCTCCCTTGACGTAATATGAGGCTTCATTGCATCCGAAACAAGATTTAAACTCTCATAGTTTATGTTAACAGCCTTTTTAATTTCATCTGGTATTTTCCCAAGAACTACAGGGGTAGAGATTACTCCATTATATCCTTCATAAAGCGCTCCGCCCGCAAGTTCTATTATTTCTCCTTCCCTTACTTTTCTTAATGTATTTCTATTCATACAGAGGTTAGAATTATATGAACCAGATGGTATCATTGGCGCAAAAGAACTACAATAAGATTCAGCTCCCAGCCTAAGCATTTGTCCTTCGACATCAGCCTGGATATCAAGCTCGGTTGCACCAGGTTTTAACCGGTTTACTGCGTATTGAAAAGATTCAGAAATTATCTCACAAGCTTTTTTTATACATGCAAGCTCATTTTCTGACTTTATCATTCTCAATTCATACATAAGCATTTCAGCACTTTCTTTTGCAATACCAGGAAAAACCCTTTCTAATTTCTTGTATATTTCGTATGGGAATATAAGATCACCTATGATTCCAATTTTTTTAATATTATATTTTCCCCTCACCTCTTTAAATAGATCCTCAAAATCAAGTTGACCTTCTATACTATATTCAACGCCTGAAACTTCTCCTACTTCCGGCATTATTCTAATATCTTTTATTTTCGATTTATTTCTTGACCATTCGTGGCAAGCCTGGCCCGAACAAAGAATAGGGTCACCCTCCAAAGTTAACAACAATGCTGCACTTTCATTAATTGGAGACACATCTGAGAAATATCTTACTGCTGATGGGTCAAGCAGGTTTGAATAAATTACAACAAGATCCATTCCTGCTCTTGACATCTTCTCCTTAAATTTTTCTATTCTTACTTTAAACTCTTCATCGGGTATTCTAGGAAAATCTTTTTTTGTCTTCATTATTCCCCCATATTATTTAATTGGTCGGCTGCGAATCATTAATCGAGTGGCATTTGTTTGAAAAACTGGTTTAATAATTATTTCCTGTACTCATTATAAACAAATGACTTATAATCGAATTATTTCCCAGAAACTAACTGTGCATCTATCCTCCTTTTGTATATCTGCTAAAACAACCTTTTTATATCTCCAAACATTCCTGATACGCTCTTTTCTTTTATTTATCTCGATGTGATCAATATCCTTTATTCCTTTCATGTCTCCCTCACTATCTAATGCAGCTAGTTTCTAATCTTCTTACAGCCTTTTTTGACTCTTCCTTCAAGTTTTCATAGGTTTTTACATATTGATCTATATAGAACTGATATTCTCTATTTTTTCCCATATTTGGCTCAATAACCTTTTTAAGTCTTACCATCTGCTCAGCTGCTTCCTGTATAGATGAGTAAATACCGGCACCTACAGTTGCAAGGATGGCGCCTCCCAGGGTTACAGCCTGCTGCTCCTCAGTAATAGTAATTATTTTCCCAGTTACATCAGCATGAATCTGCATCCATAAGTCACTGTTCGTAGCTCCTCCACAGGCAACAAGCTCTTCTATAATAACCCCTTCACCCTCCATTTTTTGCAGGATTACGGATGTACCATAGGCAACCCCTTCCATAATAGCCCTGAATACATGGTATGGCGTATGGTGTAAAGTTAAGCCTCGAATTACTCCCCTCGAAGATGGATCCACCCATGGGGTACGGTTCCCCTGCCAATGTTCCAAAACAATTAATCCCTCAGAACCTACAGGTACCTTTTGAGCCTCTACATTAAGTATCTCGTATACATTGCCGCTCGTTTCTTTCACCTTCTTTTCAATGGCACAGTTGATAAAATTATCTTTAAACCATTTTATCACTGAGCCTGTTGATACCTGCCCAGCCTCGACAACCTGGTAACCAGGAAGTACTGCATCAGGATAGGTACCGAATATACCAGGGGAATGAATTATTTTGTCCAAAAGGCCAATTTGCACATGTGAGGATCCAGTAATCAAAGCCATTTTTCCAGGTTTTAAGGCATTTATACCAATAATACCGATGAATGCATCGGCACCACCGGTGGCAACAGGAATTCCAACCTTTAAACCTGTTTTTCCAGCAATTTTACTGTTAAGAATTCCCGCAACCTCACCAAGTTTTAATAATCTAGAGGGTAACTTATCGAATATATCTCCAAGTCCTATTGTGTTATAGAGACTCTTTGGTAAACCCCCTTGTGAAGAGTCGTAAAACCATCTGATGGATGTTGTGTTAATATTTGTTGTTAATTCACCGGTGAGTGTATAAACAAGCCAATCGGTTTGCTCAAAAATGGTTCTTGCTTTTTCATAGACTATAGGTTCATGCCTTTTAATCCACAGGAGCTTACAAGGAAACCATTCCGGTGATACATTTCCAAAACCTACATATTTCAAAGCAGGATCTCTTGAAGAGGCCACTTCTTCTGCCTCTTTGTATGCCCGCACATCCATCCACATAATTGCATTCCTCAGAGGTTTTCCTTCTCTATCTAGAAAAACAACAGTACAACTTGTTCCATCTATGCTAATCCCTTTGATTTTATCAGGTTTAATGTCACTTTTGGCTATAGCCTTATTAATAGCCTCTACCAATGAGTTTTCCCAGCTAATCACTAACTGCTCTGCCCACCCAGGTTGGCTGTGAATGCTTTTATTATCACTGTTACCAGAACTCAGGCATATTCCTTTTTCATTAAATATTGCGGCCCGTATGCTTTCAGTACCAGCATCTATTCCTAATACATAATCAGACATACAGATTCGCTTACCCTAATGATATTGTTTATCTTAACTTACATTAAGACCATATTATGAAATTGATATAATTTTACTCAATAATAAAAGACGAAACCTTTACTCTGTAATTTTTCTCCCATATTAACAATACTTATTTTAAAGGATAAGATTAATTTTATCCCAGATCCTGCAATAGATGTTACGAGAAATTGCGTTTTTTAAATTATACCGTCACCTATTTCCTAATTAGTCGCTGGTGAATAATTCAATATTAAACGACTAATGGATAACCACCAGCTCAATAATTAGTTCTTTAATTCTTGATATATCAATAATTATTTAAATAGATATATTTGTAAACCCTGAATAAGTGTATTATTCACCAAGAACTAATTATGTATTTATCCTCATTTTGACTATAAAAAACTTACCCATAACCTCTATTTCTATCTTACTTATCATGCGCTAAGAAAATTAACCTCTGCCAGTTCAATAATCCATATGCAATTATTCTGAAAGCAAGGTAAGGATAGAAAAACTGTTACCACTGTCCATGTTTGGGGATATAATCAGGATTTCTCCAATCTGGATGATAACCCGGAAAAGACTTTCCTTTTTCCTGGATTTTTTTCCATACTGTCTCATAAAGCTTACGATATTCATCCAGCTTATCTTTATCGACATCTATTCCAAGACCATATCCATCAGGAACCTTCATGGAGCCTCTCTCACAGACTAATCTTCCCCCTTCTAATATATCATCTTTAAGATGGGGATAATAAGCATCAGCAGCATATGTGATATGTGGAGTTGAACTTATAAAGTGAAGTTGAGCAGCCATAGTTATACCCAGATATTCACTTCCATGTACCGATAGACCAATGCCAAAAGCTTCAGCAACAGATGCGAGTTTCTTTGCATTGTATATACCTCCCTGCATTTGTACATCTGCTAAAACAATATCAGCTGCTCCCATCCTAATTACTTGGGCAAGATCGTAATGTGTATGAACACTCCCATTTGCACAAATTGGAGTCTTAAACAGCATTTTCAGCCTTGCCATACCCTCTAAATTGGTATATGCAATTGGATCTTCAATATATTCAAGATCATACTCTTCAACATTCTTAATTACATTCATCGCTGTTCCTATCGTCCAAGCACCGTTGGGATCTATTCTAATATTAATCTGATTCCCAACCCTCTCTCTTACAGCTCTGACCGTCTCTATTTCGACTACCGGTTCCATTACTCCGAACTTTAATTTAATTGTTTTAAAACCCTCTTCTTTAATTTTACTATCGCAGAAATCAGCTACCTGCTCTGGAGTGCTTTCACCGCCACCCCCCTTTTCCCCTTTATAGCGATAAAAACTCCACAATGAAATTGGAACTTTATTTCTGCATTTCCCCCCAATTAAATTATAAATTGGCTGCTTCAAGGCTTTCCCAATAATATCCCAGATAGCAATTTCAAACCCAGCGATATCCTCTAAAGCAGCTTTATTATTTATAACCATATATTGCATCTTCGATAATATTCTTTCAATATGTAAAGGATTCTCTCCCAATATCAAAGGTTCTATAGCCTTCATTGTATGCATAGCACCACTTGTTGTTTCACCCCATCCATGTATTCCATCATCAGTAGATATTTTGATTATTAGACGGTTGGCCCCTTCACGACACCCCCAATGCCAGCGAGTCGTTGCTTCAAACGGGATGAATATCGGAGTGGCTTCAATACTCACTATCTTCATTAACTAACCCTCTTTAATATTTCTTTATAAATATAGTGTCTCCCTCTCTTGAACTAAGGCAATACGAAAGATTCTATTTCTCTATTGATATAGCTCCTGTTGGACAATTTTCTATACATGGAAAACTTCCTTTACATCCATCACATACCATCGGAAATCCATCATTATCACTTATACGTAGCACTCCATATATACATGCATCAATACATAATTCGCATTGATTACAATTATTCTGGTTAAAAGTAAGCAACCCATTATTGTCCAATTCAAGAGCTTCAGAGGGACATACGGCAGCGCAAGGGGCATCTATACAGTGTCTGCATATCATTGGCTCATCAATGCCTTCTTTTGGTGAGCTCTTTATCATAATTCGTGCTAATCTTGGTATTATTGATTTTTCTTTCTCAATAGAACATACTATCTCGCAAATTCTACATCCAGTACACCTGTCTACATTTAATATCACTTTCATATAGCTTACCACCTAAAAAAACTGATAATTGGCTCTTGAAGACCTAATCGTTTAAGAGTATCGGATTCCGGTATGCCATTATTGTCCCAACCTCTTGCGTAGTAGTAATCATCAAGCATTTTTTCAAATTTTCTACGTTCTACCTTAAGACCTTTCGGCGGCCCCTCAGGAAGTTCTTCATCAAAACACCTAGAAGGCAAGGTATCATCTTTACGAGTAAAACCTTCTCTTACATTGAAACAGCGTGTAAGATTATAGACTCGCTCACCAGCCCTTTCTAACTCTTCAACTGTAAAATCCCATCCTGTTAGAGCTGATAGTGTATTAACTACATGTTGAGCTGTTAAAGCAATAAATTTACAGATGCAAATAGAGTTCTTCCACGCCATCTCATCCTGCCTTTGCTTAATTACTTCTCCCTTACCATCTGCATACGTCTCCGGGGACAATCTATCTCCCCACTTGCCAGCTATTTCATCATCACCAGTAGATGCTCTCATGTGGCAGGCGCCACGATCCGATGTTGCATAACCAAGAGCAAGACCCCAAAGACTACGAATCTCATACCCTGGGAAGTCAAGTCCCTTTACATGCATGGCAAAGGGTTTAGTCTCTGATCCTAAGTGCTCAGAAAATCGTTTCGTTCCCTCTGCCAACAGCTCCCCAATACCCTTTCTAAAGGCGATCATATGAATAAGCTCTATTAAAGCATCTGCATTACCAAACCTGAGATCAATTCCTCCTGTCTCTTTTTTACTTATGATACCCCTCTCAAAGC
>CAYRKG010000074.1:0-12482 GCA_964424795.1 uncultured Spirochaetota bacterium | reverse complement strand
AAAAACAAGGTATAATAATTTTATATTTTGATACCAAGTTCTGTATTATGAAACTTTGAAAATTATCTAGGAGGTAAAAGATGTGGTGGGATGATGTTAAACTAGAAGTTCAACCAGCTTTCATTAATTTTTCATGGGTAGTATCGTCATCAGCAGGTATGACTCCTATAAGATTACCTAAAAATGAAAGGGATAAAATTGTAAAACAGAATATGGATACTCTCTCTTCTCGTTTAGAAGGGGTCAATCTTTTAGAGCCCTATATTTTAGAGAGTGTAGACGATTTCCCTGGTCTTGGAGAAAGGTTAAATAAAAAGGTAGATTTTATGCTACCATACTTAGTGGGGCCAGTATATCATCAAACATGGCGACATACAATACCTATAGAGCTACTTCTCGGGGATTTTAATGTGCCCATATTAAAAGTAGGACTATGCGTCTGGGATTTTTTGGGTTGCGATGTAGTGGCTGCTTTAAGGGCTAGGGGTAAAGAAGCGTACTTTGCTGCCACACCTGAAAAGATGAATAAAATTCTTCAACCAAAAAGAATTAAAAAGATTTTGTCAAAATCAAAATTCTTAGTATATGGTTTTCCAAGGGCTTCGAATATACCTATTGGTGAGTCTGTCGCAAGTAATATATACGATCCCTTATTAATTAAAGACAAATTGGGAGTTGAAATCGAATATTATCCAGTACCTTATTTAAAGGAAGATGTTAAAGAGGTATCAGATGAAGATGCAGAAAAACTTGCGAAAGAGTGGATAGAAGGAGCTGAAGAGGTTAAGACTCTTTATCGAGATGATGAGCTTGATAATAAGTACTGGTTAAACACTGCAAAATTGGATATTGCAATAAGAAGGACCATGGAAAGAGCTGGAGCGACTGCTGCAGCGGGATGTGAGGCTGGTGTGGCTGTTATGCCAGATGCAGTTCCCTGTATGACTTTTATCTGGTTAAAAGATGAAGGTATACCTGGGGTTTGTGAGGCTGATATGAATGCAGCTATACCTATGATGATGCTTATGTATATTGCAAATAAACCTGGGGACATGGGAAATATGCTTATTCCTACAGGGGCTGAACATATGGAAGATTTTGAGGTTCCAAACCCTGATGAAAACACTATCATAGTAACTCACTCAATTGTGCCGAGGAAAATGGCAGGCTTTGATACAGAGCCCAGTCCATATAAAATAATAGGAACGCATTGTGATACCTGTTATGGTCCAAATACGGTTGTTGAGTTAAAGAAAGGCCAGGTAGTTACTTTAGCTCGTTTGGATCCAAATATTACTAAGATGATGCTCGCAAAGGGAACAATCAAGGATTCTATTTTTACTCCTGCACAGGGGAATAGAGAGTGTGTGTACATAGATCTTGGTAAGAAAGTGGTTGATTTTTTTGATGCAGCTCAAGATTTTGGCAATCACTTTGTTTATGTGTATGGGGATCATATCAATGCAATGAGCGATCTGTGCTGTGAGTTTGATATTGAACCAGTTATTTTTTAACTATAAAGACAGTAAAATGAAGCCATAGTTGTATTATTTAAATTGATAGTATGATCAATACTCTAGAAGATTCAGTAAGACTTTAAAGACTGCAACAATAGGGACGCATTTGAATTAAAATTGATCTATAAAGGTTAAATCGATGCCAAAAGGATACATAGGGAAAATATTAAGAGTTGATTTGAGCAAGAATACAATCGATGTAGAGAAACCTTCGGAGTATTTCTATCGCACATACATGGGGGGAAAGAATATAGGAGCCTACTACCTCTTAAAGGAATTACAATCTCATATAGATCCTTTAAGTCCTGAGAATCTGATAATCTTTTCAACAAGCATTATTACAGGGGTTTCGGTGCCAGGACTAGCTCAGTTTTCAGTGGTCAGTAAATCTCCATTGACGAACGGATACGGAGAGTCTGAGGCGGGAGGGCATTGGGGCCCAGAACTCAAGTTTGCTGGTTTTGATGCAATTGTGGTACAAGGAAAGGCTGAAAATCCTGTTTATCTTTGGGTTCACAATGGTAAAGCAGAAATTAAGAGTGCAGAGCATCTTTGGGGAAAAGATACTTTGCAAACACAAAAAGCCATAAGAGATGAATTAAATGACCCTAAAATACAAATAGCTCAGATTGGAATAGCAGGTGAAAACAAGGTCAGGTTTGCTTGTATAATGAGTGAGTTAAAACATGCAAATGGGCGTTCAGGATTAGGAGCCGTGATGGGTTCTAAAAACTTAAAAGCTATTGCAGTGAGGGGTAGAAAAAGCAGTGTTTCCTTTTTTGATAAAGAACTTCTTCAACAGATAGCGCGTGAATTTAGTAAAGAATATAAAAACTACGCTGGTTTATCTCAATTACAGGAATTCGGGACATCTGCTACCACCGAATATCTTCAAAACGTAGGCATGCTCCCAACGGGAAATTTCAGAGAGGGTGTATTTGAAAAAGCTGATGATATATCTGGAGCAAGGATGAAGGAGACTATTGTTATAGGTAATGAAGGGTGTTATGCGTGTCCTGTCAAATGTAAGAGATTGGTGAGAGTAAAGAAATATGATGTAAATCCTGCATTTGGGGGGCCGGAGTATGAAACAATTGGAACACTAGGGGCTTATTGCTATATAGGCGATATTGAAGCCATAGCTAAGGGTGGCGAATTATGTAATAAATATGGGCTGGATACCATTTCTACAGGAGGCATGATAGCCTTCACAATGGAGTGTTTTGAAGAAGGATTAATTACTAAAAAGGAAACAGGGGGATTGGAGTGCAAGTTTGGTAAATCAGATGTAATGCTTGAATTAGTTGAAATGATAGCTCATCGAAAAGGAATAGGGGAAATCTTAGCAGATGGTCCTTTGAGAAGTATACAAGAGTTTGGCGAGGAAGCAAAAAAATATGCAATGCATGTAAAAAATGAACCTCTGCCAGCACATGATCCAAGAGGGAAAGTGGGAGTAGGGCTTGGGTATGCTGTTGCTCCACATGGCCCCGATCATGGTCATGCACAACATGACACATGTTTCAGTGAGGAGTATAGTCATTTTCTCAAACAATTAAATCCTTTAGGCGTTCTAACACCGGTAAAAGCCGAGGATATAGGTCCTAGTAAAGTTCGTTTATTTATACATCTACAACAGATATATAGCCTGTATGATACTCTGGGTGTGTGTAAATTTGCAGCAGCTCCTGGAGGCGCCTTAGACTTCAAGAAAGTAGTTAATATAGTAGAGGCTGCAACGGGTTGGGATACAAGTCTTTGGGAGCTTATGAAGGTTGGGGAAAGAGGAATTAATCTTGCAAAGGTCTTTAATACGAGGGAAGGCTTTACAAGTAAAGATGATATGCTACCAGATCGGTTATTTACTCCTATTCCAGAAGGCCCTTTAAAAGGAGCAAAAATCTCAAGAGGTGGTTTTAAGAAAGCTATACGCTCTTTTTATACAATAAGGGGCTGGAATCCTCAAACAGGTATTCCAGAGCAGTCAAAACTGGAGGAATTAAATATAGGATGGACTAAAGTTTGATTACTTCTTAAAGTAGAAAAAGTGGTAAAAGATTTATGAAATAAAGAAAATTTAGAAATAGAAAGGGGGTGAAGGTAAAAACCAACTTTTCAAGTAGTAACTTATATCAAATCATTTATCATTAGAAGGAGGAAGTTTGTCATGAAAGGTAAATTAAAAAAGCTATTAGCGAGTATCTTAATGCTTGGGTTTATTGTGCTTTGCATGATATCATTAGCATTAGCAGCTGGAACTAAAGAGGAAGAAATTACAATAACTATAGCAGCGGTTAGTTGGCCAACATTTGATGTAATAAAGACAATGATACCTGAGTTTGAGGCTGAAACAGGGATTAAGTTAGAAATTGTTGAGACACCCTACGTCGAGTTCCATTCAAAATTGATGACTGGTCTCATGGGTGGAAGTGGTATGTATGATTTAATTACGTTCCATACACCCTGGTTCACTTCATTCATTGAGGGAGGATATCTCGAGCCTTTGAACAAATATCTTGATGATCCAAAGTTAACGGATCCTGATTACAATTTCGATGACTTAATACCAACAAAGTGGGTAACTGATAATGGTAAAGTTTACGGTCTACCTTTCGATGGCGGGGCAGTGATTCAGTTCTATAGAAAAGACCTCTACGATAAGTATGGATTAAAACCTCCAGCAGCTTATCGTAATGGAAAGGTAAATCTGAATTGGCCATATGAATATTTGGAGAATGCTAAAAAATTGACTCTAGATCTTGATGGGGACGGTGAAATAGATGTTTATGGTGCAGATGTTCCAGCTAAACGAGGTCCACACCTAGTACACAAATTTGAGGTCATGTTACGTTTATTTGGGGGAGAGATTTTTGATGAAAACTGGAAACCTATCTTCAATGGTCCTGAGGGGGTTAAAACAATAAAGTTTTTCCATGATTTGCTATATAAGTACAAAGTTGCTCCGATGGTAAGTCTGGAAAACTACGATGATGCCAATGTAACGCTCTTTCTCCAGGGCAAGCTTGCGCATTTGACTTCTCATAATTATCCTCTTGCACTTGCAGATAATCCAGAGATGTCAAAAGTTGTTGGTAAATGGGATGCAGCTCCAAGAGCATATACGACTGTTGCTGCAATGTGGTTTTGGGGAATACCTTCGGATTCTAAAAATAAAGAGGCTGCATATAAATTTGCACATTATACAACCACCAAGAAAGCATTGAGGATATTGGCTGACAATCATATCCCAACAACTAGATTCTCTGTTATGAATGATCCTGAAGTTCTTGAAGACAATCCTAAGTTTAGAGTTGTGGCTGATACTGCGAAAAGCACAATGCCTGAGCCCATGCTGCCAGAATGGACAGAAGTTCGGGAGATTCTTATGACAAGACTTTCTGAAATACTGGCGACTGAAAAAGATATTGCTCAAAAGACTTTGGATAAGGCAGCTGACGAGATAAGAGAGCTGTTAGAGGAAAGAGGATACTATTGATAATCATTTTTAAGATATTGAAATAAGGTAAGAGGGGAGTAATCATTCTTACTCTCCTCTTTTATTTAATTTCAGTAATCTAATAAAAACAGTATACGATGTACAGGAATTACTTGAGGAAGCAATATCTTTCTTACACTGTTATGAAAAAAACATCAATGATATTTTTAAATCTAATATCCATTATCTTTATGAAGCGGAAGGCTATAAGGGTAATATAAGATATACAAATATTTGCGTTTTTTCTAAAAGCTGAAATTGGAGATATAATTGGTAAGATTTGTCAAGACTGTAAAAAATATCCAATATTCACTTATTAAACGTAAGTTTGCTATTCTACTAGTAGCACCAACTGTTATTATCTTCACAGTTTTATCTTTATATCCTTTAATTTACTCTCTTCATTTGAGTTTATTTTCTTGGGACCTATTGAGCCCCCATTTAGGAAAAACATTTATCGGGCTAAATAACTACCTCAAGGTATTTTCTAATTCTGCTTTTTGGAATTCATTAAAGATTACCCTTTATTATACAGGGACGACTGTAGGATTACAGTTTTTGATCGGATTAGGATTGGCTTTGCTCTTGAACACAAAATATGGGGGCAGGGGTATAGTAATAGCACGTACGTTAATACTTATACCTCTTTTAATTACACCTATTGTAATAGGGCTATTGTGGAGATGGCTTCTAAATCCTGAAGTAGGTATACTCAACTATCTTTTAAAACTAATAGGAATTCCCAAAATACATTGGCTTGGTAATCCATCAATAGCATTGCTCACAGTGATAATGGTCGATGTATGGCATTTCACTCCATTTGTAACTCTTGTTATACTAGCTGGACTTCAAACCCTTTCAGAAGAACTATACGATGCAGCAAAAGTTGATGGCGCTAAAAATTGGCAGATGTTCAGGTATATTACATTACCATTATTAAAACCAGTGATATTAGTTGTACTTCTTCTTCGAACAATCGCTGCATTTAGAGCATTTGATAAGATATATGCGCTAACAAAGGGGGGGCCTGGAGGCGCTACAGAGCACCTAGGACTTTTGGTGTATAGACATAGTTTTATAACATTCAATATGGGTTATGGAGCAGCTTTATCGTATATAATGGTCCTATTTGTTATGGTATTCGCAATAATTTACATTAAGCTTTTACCATCTCCAGAAGCTTAAGAGCGGAGGATGGATATTTTAATTATTATGAAAAAAAAATTGTTAGACAGGTTATGGAAAAACATTCTTTTGATAGTAGCATTGATATTTGTTTGTTTTCCAATTGTTTGGGCAGTTACAGCATCTTTTAAGACTCGCTTAGATATGTTTTCCATTCCTCCAATTTTGCTTTTTAAGCCTACTTTGACCCATTACAGAGAGATAATTACATCACGAGCTATCTTCAAACACATAGCAAATAGTACTATTATTGCGGTATTCTCAACATTATTCTCTGTTTCATTTGGAAGCATGACAGCTTACAGTCTTGCAAGATTTAAATTTTTTGGGAGTAACTTTTTGGCGGGTTCTCTTCTATTTGGAAGGATGATACCTCCAATTATCTTTGTTGTTCCCTATTTCATAATAATGAGAAAGCTTGGGTTAATCGACACTCATCTAGCAGTAATTATAACTCATATCTGTTTCAATCTTACTTTTGTCGTTTGGTTAATGAGGAGTTTCTTTATCGGTATACCGAGGGAATTGGAAGAGTCAGCTTTGATAGATGGATGCAGTCAAATGGGTGCATTTTTACGAATAACCTTACCACTTGCTGGTCCCGGATTGGCCACAACAGCTATATTTTGTTTTTTGTACTCATGGAATGAATTCCTATATGCATTCATACTTACACAATCTAAAGCAAGGACTCTACCTGTCTTAGCAGCATCATTTGTAACTCCTGTAGGAGTTTTATGGGGACAAGTATTTTCGATAACGGTTGTTGTAATGACACCCATGTTAGTATTAGGCATTCTCATTCGGAAGCATTTTGTAAAGGGGCTAACATTAGGTGCAGTTAAAGGGTAAAGGAAATATAAAGCAAAGCTTGTCTTCTAAATATCAGTAATTGATACTATTTGAATAGAAATCTATAATTTGGAGAAGATTAAATAGTATGCCAGAGCTCCCAGAAGTGTTTCCTCAGATAGAAGTAAAAGTCTTAAAAAAGGAAAAAATACAACCGGGTCTAACCTTTTGCAATCTTTGCAATCGCGACACAAGTTTGAAGGTACCACTTACAGTTGTACTTTTAGACCATGAAGGTAATATACACTGGTGGTATCAGCACGGAGATACACCAGATATGAGAGGGGATATCGATGTTCATGAAACACCAGAAGGAATTCTTATTGGAGGAACCAACAGACTTTCAAATGAAAAATTAGTCCCGCCCATACTGGTTAGTTGGAAAAAAGAAATATTATGGAAGGGGAAAATTGTTAATCACCACCATATCCATCGCACACCCGATGGCAATTACATGTTTTTAATTGAAGAGGAAAGATATCTTAAACATATTGATGTAAATATATATGGAGATACAATAATAGAATATAATCCCCGATCTGATTCAATAGTATGGGAATGGCATCTCCTTGATTACTTGAAGCCGGAGGTAAAGAGAAGGGATTGGTCGCATTGCAACGCAATTGAACAAGATCCTAGAGATGGGAGCATATATCTCTCATCTAGAAATCTCAATTCTATATTTAAAATTGATAGAAAGACAGATGAATTTATGTGGAGACTAGGAGAAGACGGAGATTTTGAACTAGCCCCAGAGGATCATTTTTACTGCCAGCACGCTCCGGAGATACAACCCAACGGTAATCTTCTCCTTTTCGATAATGGTTCTTTTCGACCAGAGGAACAGGGTGGGGAATATAGCAGAGCACTTGAGCTCTCTATCGATGAAAAAGCCATGAAAGCAAAAGCTGTATGGTCATGGCATAATAAGCCCGATCTTTTTACTCCAATTTGGGGTGATGCTGATAGATTAAAAAATGGAAACACGTTAATAGTTTTTGGTAATCGCGTTCCTCTGACTTTTTCTCTGGGAATATCCGGGCATACTCTTTCAGGCCGTAAAATTCCCACACAGGCATCTCGGATTATCGAGGTCACTAAAGAGGGTGAAAAAGTATGGGAAATTGAATTCAGTCCACCTCAGTGGGGTACATACCGAGCTGAACGCATTGATGAAAAGGACGACATTTATGCTGCTATTCTTTCTGGATAGTTTTTTGAATAATGCAGCAGCAATATATATTTTTTTAATATAGTCTGAATAACAAAGAGACATTTTTCTTAAATCGCTTGCATATTTGTGAAGTAGTATCTTGATTTTAAGGTTACCCGAAGGCATGGCTTTGTATAATTTTTAGCTGATTGACCTAATAATAGATGGGTTTATCAATAGATTCAGATAAAATCGAGAACGAGGAGTAAAAGTTTTGTTTGTTGAGGAGGATATGAAAGACGGATGAACATAATCATAATTGTTTCAGATACTTTCAGGAAAGATCATCTTGGTTGTTACGGGAATAGCAAGATATCCACTCCTTATCTGGATCTGTTTGCAAAAAGATGCATTCAATTCAACAATTACTTTGCAGCTTCATTTCCTACTATGCCAAATCGTGCAGATATATTCACAGGAAAATTCACATTCACGTATTTGGGTTGGGTACCCTTACCTCAAGAAGAAGTGACATTAGCTGAAGTACTAAATCAAGCTGGATATACAACGGCTGCCGTTGTTGATACTCCCTTCTTTTTAAGAAATGGCTATGGATACGACAAAGGATTTGAGGATTTTGTATGGATACCTGGTCAAAGTTCATTACCAAGCGGTATCTTGCCTAAACAAGGATTAAGAGTCATTAATGAGAGGCGTTACGAAGAGGATTATTTTGCGCCTAAGACTATGGCAACTGCTGAAAAACTGCTTGAACGTCATTATAAGGATAAGTTCTTTCTCTATGTAGACACCTGGGACCCGCATGAGCCATGGGATCCACCCTCTTGGTATGTTGATTTATACTATAATAAGTATGAAGGTCAGGTTGTTGAGCCTTGTTATGGAGATTGGAAGGAATGCGGATTAAAAAAGGAAGATGTTGAGATTGCTCATGCTTGTTACAAAGGGGAGATCACTATGGTTGATCGCTGGGTTGGGCAGTTGTTAGAGAAAATCGAACTTATGGGTCTTTTGAATAATACTATCCTCATATTTACATCTGACCACGGTTTCTTTTTTGGTGAACATGGATACTTTGGGAAAATGAAACGTGATAAAATGGGTGGTTGGTATTATTCCCCTTTGTATCAAGAAATTACAAGAATACCTCTTCTTGTTTATGTTCCTGGATTAGAACCTAAACAATCACATGCTTTCACACAGCCGCCAGATTTAATGCCAACAGTTTTAGAAGTTTTAGGGTTAGAATGTCCGCAAAGTGTGCAGGGTCATTCATTTTTCTCTGTATTGAAAGGAGAAAAGGAGGATTTTCGAGATCTTGTGATAACTTCACTTCCTTTATACAATATTGGTGAAAAGACAAGGGTAGTAGATAATTTTGAACGTAATATAAAGGAGCCGTTCCCTAGTACAGTTGCTAATCGAGAATGGACTCTTCTTTATAGTATTAAGGATCAGCCATCTGAGCTTTACAACATCAAGGATGATCCTGACCAGTCTGAGAATGTAATAAATCATAAGTTTGAAGTTGCTAAAAACTTACATCATCGTTTCATTGATTTTTTAAAGAAAGTAAATACAAAAGATTACTATATAGAACCAAGAAAAATTATTAACAAATTATAGCTTTAAAACCATTAATAATAAAACATTAAAGGCTATTCTTCTTGGGTTGTGGAGGTATATATGAATGTAGTTCTGATTATTATAGATAGTTTACAAAAAAATTATATTGGGGCATATGGGAACAATTGGGTAAAAACACCCAATTTAGATAGATTGGCATCTGAGAGTTGTATTTTTACACGGGCTTATCCAGATTCTTTACCTACTTTGCCTGCAAGGATAGCTATACATGCAGGGAGAAAAGTATATCCTTTTAAAGAGAATTTTATTCGTAAAGGAGATATGATCCTTCAACCAGGGTGGGGTCCCATCCCGGAAGATTGGATTACTGTCTCAGAAGTGCTAAAGGAAAAAGGCTACAGGACAGCACTTATCACAGATACATTTCATCAATTTAAACCAGGAAAAAATTTTCACAGAGGGTTTGACCAATATCTTTTTATTAGAGGCCAGGACCACGATGTATATATAAGTGGGTCTATCTCTGGTAGGAGAGTTATAGAGGATTTTTATGTCAAGCCAATCGGTGAATTTAAAGAACAAAAGGATAGACTTAAGCGAACTTTAGATATGTATAATGCATATTTCAGAAATACAGCAAGAAGAGAATCGGAAGAAGATTATTTTGCTCCTATGGTTTTTAGAGAAGCTTCTAAATGGTTATGTCAGAACCAGGATACCGATAATTTCTTCTTAGTTGTTGATTCTTTTGATCCTCATGAACCGTGGGATCCACCAATCTATTACCGGCAAATGTATGATCCAGAAAATGATATGGAAAAAGATATTATATGGTCAACCTATTCAGCATCTCACCTATTGACTGATAGACAGATCAGACGTTTACGGGCCAACTATGCAGGAGAAATAACAATGGTTGATAGGTGGATGGGGTATTTTGTGGATACCTTAGAATATATGAATTTAAGTAATAAAACTCTGTTAATACTTCTTTCTGATCACGGCCATCTTTTAGGAGAAAAAAACCTCATTGGTAAATTTCCTTATCCTATATTGCCAGAGGCTGCTGAACTAGTTTTATTGGTCAGAAATCCGATGAAAGATTGGGCTGGAAAGAATATAAATGACTTTGTGTATGACTTCGATATAGCACCCACTATCTTATCTTTCCTGGGAATAGAGCCTCCAGAAGAAATGGAGGGAGAGAACCTGATACCGGTTATAGAAGGTAAGCGGCAAACAAGAAGGGTTCATGTAACGACAGGGTGGCAGAATAATGTTATGGTAAGAACAGATGAGTTTTGGTATACAGGAAGATTGGATAAGTCAGAGGAAATGCTTTTTAGCTTAAAAGATGATCCTGAGTTTAAGAAAAATTTAGCTTTGGAAGAAGGCAATATCTGTGAGGAAATGCACGATCTTGCAATTGAAGATGCAGGGGGACATATTCCAGAGTATGTATTGAATTATCCCAAATATTCTGTATATGGAGGAGTTAAGTGGTAGGTTATTATGATTAAAGTAAAAGATCAATATGATCTTCTATCATAAAGATCTTTGAAAAGTTATGCTTTGTAAAAAGCAGCAGGTGACTGTATACTGCCCATATCCAAACCCGGGAGTAAAAGGACAGGGCAGTAGATGACCTATAAATTTTCTGTGGCGCTTTGCGACCACGTTGATAGGTTTGGTCGGTCACCTACTGCACCAGTACCAATAAAATAGCACGCTTTTGCGATGCTGAATAGTGGAATGGAAACAACGCATAACCACCAAGGTACCCGGCTTTCCTTCGGAAAGCTATCCTTTTTCTTCCCCAAACAAACGAGGAGGAAAAGATGATAAACATGTTTCATGGCATTGATCGTCACAAGAATTATTCTACCATAGCTGTATTGAGCCGTAAAGGGGAAGAAATTAATTTTACATTAAGATGTTCTGATCTAAAGGGATATATAGATCATTTAGGACCTGAGGATGAAGTTATTATTGAGGCTTGTAGTGGATCCTTTTACTGGGCTGATCGGATAGAGTCGAAAGGTGCTTTGTGTTATGTTATTGATACTCACAGGTTTCTGATCATAAAGGACTCTTGGAATAAGACGGACAAACAGGATTCTCGGAATATGTCTCAGGCTTTATGGGTATATGTGGTGACAGGTAAATATGGGATACCAACGGTTTACAAACCTGAGGTGGTGATCCGGGAGTTAAGAAAGCTCTTCAGTCAGTATCAATTATTGAACCGGCAGATACGGATGTTAAAAAATAATATCCAGGCAGTTTTGTCTGAGAATGAGATATATCTCACAAAGGAGAGGAAGAATCAGTTGTTATCTTCTAAGCATGGAATGGAGATAGCAAATGAGTTAGAACTTACTCATGCTAGCGAGCTTAGTGTACGAAGCTGTCTTGAATTATTATGGAGGGTTGAAGAGGAGAAAGAGAGCATCAGGAAGAAGATTCTTCTAACTGGTGAGCCACTAAAGGAGGCAGTGAAATTGCTCATTACTATCAGGGGGATAGCTCTACTTGTGGCCTTAGCATTTTTTTTGGCTGATATAGGAGATATTGGACGTTTTAGATCTCTCAGAAAGATGAATACATATCTTGGACTTGTTCTGAGAATAAAGGATAGTGGGGGCAAGAGTAAGCTTGGTCATATAACTAG
>CAYRKG010000073.1:0-13572 GCA_964424795.1 uncultured Spirochaetota bacterium | reverse complement strand
TGCTTAAGACACGCCGCCAGCGTTCGTTCTGAGCCAGGATCAAACCCTCCGTGATAATATTTAGTTAAAATCGTTTGTAAACAGAAAAATCATACACGTAGAAATTGATCTCTCCTCAAGGACCCTGCTATTTTGATATTTATTTTTCAAAGAACAGATTACGTTAAAAAACCTTGAGTATAAAACTCAAGGTATTCTTCCCTCTATCAAATAAGCAAGAGTAATTTAACCTATTGAAAAAATAAAGTCAAGCTTTTGTTTTAAATATTTTTAATATTTCTTTTAATAATTGTATATTCATCCAATTTAATTTATTATTAATATAATTATAGTATATTATAAAAAAAAAGTAAAGAACTATTAAATAAAAGATACTAATAAATTCTTTTTCAATTCCCAGAGCATGGTTCGTTCAATTGAAAAATCTATATATCCCCTTAAAGCCTTTTTAATACTCTCCTCTCCCTTCAGTCTGACAAATATTGAATCACTATCCATATAAAAATATTGTAATGGAGCACTGTCTACTGTATTTCGTTCTACTGGCCCTATCAGTAGAGATAGAACCTCTTTTCGATATTTTTTCTTAAAGTAAATCTTATAGTCATGAAAAAACCTTTTCGAAGCAATCGACTTTTTATCATCATGTACTATTGCTTTTACTATTTTTAAATTATCATCAAGCCTTTCGTTGTACATCTTAATAAAATCTCTTTCTAAAAGAGACGATTCAAGTGTTGCCTCTCCAAGTTCACAAGAAGATTCAATTCCAAGCGGAAGTGGAAAGGGGAGTACAAGACGGGGTCTGGGATTAAATCCTTCGGAATATCTAAAGGGTATTTCTGCCATTCTCCCAATCCTTATCAACAAATTAAGGAGGTCTAGATGGGATATAAACCTGTAAACACCCCTCTTTGTAAATTGAAAAAGTATCTTATATATCCTTCGAGAACCAGAAAGGCTATTTCTATGTTCATATTGTGAGATACTTATTTCACTATTTGAGTTTATACCCTTTGCAAGATTATTTTTTATCCTATCACTGCATACGCCGCAGCTAGAACATTCACCGTTTCTACAGTTATCTGTAAGAATATTATTCTTTGACTTTTCATACTCCTCATTTATGAACCCCTTTTCTACAGCGCTAGAGATAAAATCCCATGGTAGATTATCAATCGATCGATCAAAGCGAAGATAAAGATCTTCATCTATACCGAGTTTTTTTATACACTCTCTCCATAAATCAAAATTAAAGGCTTCGTCCCAGGAACTGAATCTTTCGCCACACCTGTAGACCTCATAAATAAGGCTACCAGTCTTTCTATCTCCTCTCGATAGGATACCCTCAATAAAACTCATCCTCGGATTCTGATACTTTATATTTATCCGTGAATGTTGAAAGCTTTGCCTGATATAGGAGATGATCTTTTCCGCTTCTCCCATACTGATCTGCTTTTCCCTCTCATAAGGGGTGTGTGGCTTAGGTATAAACACAGAAACGTTGACATTTATAGAGAGTCTTTTGGAAATCCTAAGTAGATCAAAAACAAACTCTCTTATCTTATCAGCCTCCCCTATAGCCATTGGGAGGCCGATCATAAAATAGAGCTTTATGTGTCTCCAGCCATTATTAACAATATACCTTATAACCTCTCTCAACTGGGATTCATCAACTGCTTTGTTGAGCCCTTTACGTACCGCTTCATCTGCACTCTCAATGGCAAATGTAAGGCCAGATTTTCGAACCATACCCACATCCCTTAAAATATCAATATTCGTACTGTTAACTCTTAAGGAGGGAAGTGATAAAGATATCTTCTGCCTCGAAAACTTATCTGTAATATAAGAAACAAGCCTTTTAAGCTCTGAGTAGTCTCCAATACTAAGAGCTGCCAGCGATACCTCATCATATCCCGTATTTTGCAGATTATCTTCAACAATTTTTAGGATACTCTTTACACTTCTTTCCCTGACCGGTCTGTATGTAAATCCAGCCTGACAGAATCTGCATCCATTCGAACACCCTCTCGATACTTCAACGGTAATTCTATCCTGGACAATTTTGGTAAGAGGAACTACGGGCTTCCTGGGATAAGAAAGGGCGTTGAGGTCCGGTTCTATTTTTCTTCTAACAATCTTATCAATATCTGTAAGAAGATAGCCCTTATACCTCTTTGTTTGGTACATTGAGGGTACATAGGTAAAATTAAATTGATTTAAAGAGTCAAGCATAATATTCCTTGGCTCATCTTTGAAGAGTAAGACATTATTCAAAAACTCAATTATAGATGATTCCCCATCACCAATAATAAAGACATCAACATAATCTGCTACAGGTTCCGGGTTATATACCGAAGGACCACCTGCAATAACAAGTGGATCTTTCTCTCCCCTTTCCTTTGAAAAGAGGGGAATTCTACCGAGATCAAGAATGGTTAGGAGGTTTGTATATGTGAGCTCACAGCCTAGAGAAAATCCAATAATATCAAATTGATTCAGAGGAGTGAATGTTTCCAGAGAATAGAGAGGTATATCATGCTCTCTCAATTTCTCTTCAAAATCAAGCCATGGTGAAAAAACCCTTTCACAGTAAAAGTTTTTTACATTGTTTACAGTATCATACAGAATCCTCAATCCAAGATTGGACATCCCGATCTCATAGATATCGGGGTAGGATATAACCATTCTTATATCTATATTCTGTAGATCCTTTTTAATAATATTAAACTCGTTTCCTACATACCGGGCAGGTTTTGATACAGAGGGTAGTATGGGAGTGATTCTCTCATATATCGGTTGCTCTATCGTACATACCTCCTCATCTCTACGTTAAAGAGTAATGAGGCACCTGCCATGCAGGTAATCAGAAAAGAACCACCATAGCTTAAAAATGGAAGGGGGATACCTGTAATTGGCATAACTCCAATGGTCATACCGATATTAATAATTATGTGAAATAAAAACATACCAACAATTCCAGAGGCAAGTAGGCTTCCAAATGCATCCTTTGCTAAAAGAATTATCATAATACCCCGATATACAAAAATTCCGTAAAGAGCAATAATAAAAAATGAACCCACAAAGCCCCACTCTTCCGCATAGATTGAAAAGATAAAATCTGTGCTCCTCTCCGGAAGGAATCCCAGCTGACTCTGAGTTCCCCCAAAAAGCCCTTTTCCAAAAAGCCCCCCAGCTCCAACTGCGATCTTTGACTGAATGATATTATACCCAGAACCATAGGGGTCAATTGTCGGTTTCAAAAATACTACCAGACGCTCCTTCTGGTATGGTTTCAAAAATTCACCAAGGATTGCTGAAAGAACAAGACCTGTAAAAAATATCAGGAATATGTTTGTCGCCTTGAAAAAAATATCCTTCTTTGATATTTTATAAACAATAAACAGCACAAAGGAGAGTATACCAAAAAGGGCAGCTATGATTAGCACAATCTTCGAATCATCAAGTATCTGAAGAAATGCAAAGACATCCGAATGTGCAAGCTTACTGAAGGTTGTTAAGAGCGGAAGAATTGTTGCTATTCCAAATATTATCAAGAGTGAAAGCAGGTGGATATATTTAATTCCAGCGAAAAAGAGCATAGTAAGAGCTATGGGAATATATACAAGAGCTGTCCCAAAATCCGGTTGTAAAAGTATAAATCCTACAGGAACAAAAACAATAAAAAGAACAAAAAGCACATTCTTCAATCTCTTTATATCATCTCCTATCTTGTCCAGATACCTTGCAAGCACAAGAATCACACCAATTTTTACAAACTCGGATGGCTGAAAGCCAAGATTTCCAAACAGGGTTAACCAAGATCTTGCCCCCCTGATCCTCTTCCCGAAAAGAAGGGTTACAATTAACATAACGATGCTTACTATATAAATAATAAGTGCATATTCACCCATTTTTTTATAATGAACAAAAAGCATAGTCAAAAATATTACACATCCTGTTATAGCCCAATATATCTGTTTCATGTATTCACTTTCAGAGGACCTAATACTCTCCGAACCCTTTCCTGTACTATAGATTGTAAGAATCCCTAAAATAGTTAGAATTAAAAAAGAAAAAATCAGTGCATAATCAAACTCTAACGTTTTCGAGAACTCTTTCTTACCCATAGTATTAACCTAACTCATCAAAAAACTGAGGTCTTAGTTTTCATTCTCCTTCTCTTTACTAATCTCAATCCTTTTCTTCCAGATATTCTGCCGTGCAGTTTCAAGATCACTGTGCGAGAACAGTACTTCCACTATCTCAGAAACTATAGGTGCTGCAGCCTGGCTCCCTGCCCCGCCGAGCTCAATAATTGCTGTCACTGAGATTAGCTCATCCTGATTGTCTGAATTATAAGGTGCAAAAGCAGTAAACCATGCATGCGTTTGAAGCCCAGCTATTTCAGCACTGCTCGTTTTACCCGCCATCTCGGTTGAAAGTACAGCACCTCCCCACCTCCCTGTTCCTTCAGTAACAACCCCTCTCATCGCCTTTTTAATAAAATCAAAATGAGCTTTATCTATCTTACAGTCAACCAAGATCTGAGGAGTTTTTTTGTAGATTATTTCTCCACTCTTTGCAGATCGAATTTCCTTAACAATATATGGCTCCATGAGCAGTCCATTGTTTGCTATGAGATTTGTCAATGCATTCAGCTGGAGCGGAGTCACGAGAAGATAACCCTGTCCAATCGCCAGATTGAGGGTGTCCCCATCATACCAGATATCATTTATATGTTCTCTCTTCCAATCAGGACTCGGTACAGTTCCATAACTTTCACTGATTAAATCAATGCCCAATCTATCTCCGAATCCAAGCCTCTTTGCATATTGTGAAATCAATTCTGGCCCTAAGAATAAAGAAGCCTGATAAAAATATGAATCGCAAGACTGAACAATCGCCTTATAAAGATCCACATGTCCATGGTCAGACCAGCAGGAAAAAAATCTGTTTCCTAACTGGTACCCCCTACCGCAGACATACCTCTTTTGAACAGGTATCTTCCCTGAGTCAAGGATTGCGAGAGCAACAACGAGTTTAAATATTGAACCTGCAGGATACTGCGCCTGTATAGCTCTGTTGAGAAAGGGCTTTCTCTTGTCGAGAGTGAGTCTTTTAAAGGATTCTCCCATGCTTTGAGAAACAAACATGTTCGGGTCAAATCGAGGAGAAGAAGCCATAGCCAGGATCTCGCCGGTTTCAGGTTTTGAAACAATTACAGCGCCTGTCTCTTCGCCAAGAACAGTCTCTGTAAGCTTCTGAATATCCTTATCAATTGTTAATATAACATTATTACCTGGTACCGGTTCTGCACCCTTATCGATAATCTCCGCGGTAAGCTGATTCGTTGCATCGACAATTCTCCTTATATACCCATCTTTCCCCTTCAATTCAATATCATAGACCTTCTCAACTCCATATTTTCCAACAACACTCTCGATATTATATCCCCTGTCAGTAAACTGAAAAAGCTCCTTTTCATTTATTAACCCAACATAACCTATAACATGGGAAAGCATATCTCCATAAGGATAAACCCTGATTGGCATACTTTTCCAGTAAACACCTGGAAAATCTCTGTTATGTTCTGCCAGAAACACAATGCTATTAAAAGGTACATCTGTCTTAATAACAAAGGACCCATATTTTGAATAACCCTTCTTATGAAATTTACCTGTTATTTCATCCTTTTTCATATCCAAAAGTAGGGCAAGATTTTCTAGAAGTTTATCCCTTTTCCCCTTGTCTTTCGGCAAGTTCTGAGGAACAACGGTAACGGCAAATGACCTTCTATTGTAGACAAGCACTGTTTTGCCTGTTCTGTCTAAAATAACTCCTCGAATAGCAGGTAAAATAGAAAACTGCTCTCTATTAGTTTTTGCCTTTAGCTCGTAATCCGGTCCCCTGATTATCTGAAGAAAGAACAAGACTGATATAATTATTATAAAGGATACAACTGGTATAGATGAAAAGATATAGATCCTTTTTTTAAAATCTTCATGCTGTTTTGATTTAACCGTGGAAAAAAGCACGTTATTGAGTAACTCTCCTCTGTGTTTTTGTAATTACTATAAAAAGAATAGGTGCTAGTAGTCCGTTCATTACGGCCTCAAGAAATATTCTCCCCTCAGAAAAATATCCAAAATAACCCGGTTTTAAAAATATTAAAGCAAGAATACTCAATATGATAGCCTTTACTATTGTAACAACAAAGATAAGGGTAATGGTAATAAGAATACTCTTCCCATATACCCTCTGTCCAACGAAACCAACACCATATCCAATTAATGTATAGCTAAAGGCAGATAATCCCAACAGGCCTCCTGATAGTATATCAACAACAAATCCGGTTATAAATCCGATTATCTCCCCGGGAGCCGGGCCTGTAAGAAAAGCCGATATGCACAGGACAATAAGTATAAAATCAGGGGTAACACCCCTTACACTAATTTTATCATATAAAGGGGTGGACTGAAAAAAAATAGAGAGAGTCAGAAATATAATAAATACCACATACCTTTTCACGAAAACATTATTCCTCTAGTCCCTTGTGAAAGTGCAAAAAATCAAGCTTAAAACTCAGTATCTCGAATGTAATCTTCAGTCACTGTCTTTGTTATTATGTAGACCTCCTCAAGTCTTCCAAAATCTACCTTCGGTTGAACCAGAGCCTCCTGGTAAATACCATATCTCTTTTTGGAGACTGAAACAACTTCTCCAATCAATATACCCTTTGGAAAGATACCACCCATTCCTGATGTTACTACAATATCACCGTACTTTATATCAGCTCTCCTGTCGATATACTGAAGAAGGCAGTTTTCAGAAACAGGACTCTGTCCAGCTAAAAGACCTGAGTATCTTGAGCCCTTTAACATAGCCCCAATATAATTCGACTGTTCAATGATAGGTTGAATTCTTGATGAGAACTTCTGAACATCTATTACCTTCCCAACTACACATTTTACATTATCCTGATATGCTACAACAGGCATCCACCTCCCTATTCCACTCTCCTTCCCTCTGTTAACTATGATTGTTTTATAAACGTTCTGAGGGGATTTCGCCACAACCTCCGCTATAACTGTCTCATACTCTAGCTCTGATTGAATCCCTATTAAGCTCCTCAGCCGCTTATTCTCTCGTTTTACTTCCTCAAACTCATACTGTGTCCTCTCATATTCCTCTAAAAGGCTCTTTGTACGCATTAGCTCTTGCTTTAAATACCTGTTATCTTTAATACTTGTAAAAAAATCCTTCACAAATGTAATTGATTTAACTCCGGCATACTGAAATGGAAATGCTGCTGCATATACAATTGATTTAAACTGTATGGTAACTTTTGTCTGAGAAAAACCCATTACAGTAAAAGATATGAAAAGGAGAATTGCCAAAATAATAATTTCTCTGTATTGAGCTGATTTTGCCATCCGCATAAATTTTCATCTTACACTTTTTAGATATTTTAATTCTTCCAGGAATTTACCAGCACCAAGAACAACACATGTTATAGGATTTTCAGCAAGAATTACAGGGACACCTGTCTCTTTACTGATAAGCTTTGGAAACCCTCTTAAAAGTGAGCCTCCTCCAGTCATTACTATCCCTCTCTCCACTATGTCAGCTGCTAATTCAGGTGGAGTTTGGTCAAGGGTTTTCTTTATCTCTTCAAGAACGATATTAGTTGGTTCCTGGAGCGACTCTCTTATCTCAACCGAGTCAATAGTTAGAATCCTTGGCAAACCTGATATTGAATCTCTTCCTCTTATCTCTACCGAAGATAGCTCTTTTTCAGGGTATACATTTCCAATGGTAATCTTAACCTCCTCAGCAGTACTTTCTCCAATCACCAGGTTATGTATCTTTTTCATATGATTGATAATTGCCTCATCAAACTCATCACCACCTACCCTGATCGCATTTGCTATAACCATTCCTCCAAGGGAGATAACAGAGATCTCTGAAGTTCCTCCACCTACATCTATCACCATATGACCAGCTGGTTCCTGGATGGGAATGTTGGCACCGATCGCTGCTGCAAGTGATTCCTCTATCAGATATATCTCACGTGCCCCTGCCTGCGCAGCGGATTCTCTAACAGCCCTCTTTTCAACTTCAGTAATACAGGATGGGATGCCTATTACAACACGTGGCTTTACCAGCGCCTTTCTGTTAGAAACCTTCTGATAAAAGTATTTTATCATCTTTTCCACAGTTTCAAAATCTGATATCACGCCGTCCTTCATCGGGCGTATAGCAATTATTTCGCCTGGTGTCCTTCCGAGCATTCTCTTAGCTTCCTGTCCTACTGCAAGAACCTTATTTGCACCACTGTGAACAGCCACAACAGAGGGCTCACATAGCACAATACCTTTCCCTCTCACATATACGAGGGTAGTTGATGTACCAAGATCAATACCTATATCATTGTATAGACTCCCCCACATTTTACCAAATACCATTTAAGTCTCCTGTTTAATGCAAGCTCAATAATTAAATAATCGACATTTTTCATATATAATAAATAAACATGGTCAAATAGAAAATAGTCTTTCAGTACAATTTTTCAATTGCGCCAATGTGCTTTGAGTCAATTTTCAGTGCTCTTCGCCACTCATTTCTTGCAGAGATTAAATCTCCTTCCTTCTCATATATATTTCCCAGCCAATAGTAAGCATCTGCCGATCTTTCATTTATTTCAATGACCTTATTCAGATTAATCCTTGCCTGTTCAAACCGCTCTTCCTGAAAATCAATCCATGCTAGAGCGGAATATGATTCTTCAAGTATGGCATCATCATTGGAATTTCTAACAAGATGATGTAACTCCCTGACGGCACTTTCAAACATGCCCTTTTCCTTATATGCATATGCGAGAAACAGATGTCCGATATCTTTATCAGATATTTCTACTGTCTTTTCCAGATATTTTATCGCTTCATTCAGAACCCCGAGCCTATAATAGCAGTAGCCCAGTATTTCAAAGACTATATTATCCTTATATCCAGAATCAAGCGCCTTTTTCAGATATTCCGTAGCAAGCTCATAATAAAGCGGACCCTTCTTGAAATAGGACATACCAAGCACATAATAACTCTTTGTAAGTACATCATCAAAATTGGAAAGAACAACCCCTTTTCTCAACAAGAAAATCGCTCTATTGATCGATTCATCCTTTTCCTCTCCTGTTAAGCTTGTGGAGATATAGTAGTATGCTTCCCCGATGTATCTTAAAATCCGTGCATTATAGGGCCTCCTTTCAAGGTAGGGATTGCCATCGTGGATAACAATATTGTAGTTTCCTGATTCTAGGTTTTTTTCCAGAAAATTATAGTCATTGAACCATACTCTATAAACCTCCACTGCCTTTGAATAGAGTGAATATATATTTAGGAAGAAAATAGAGTAGAAGATTCCGCCCCCAAGCAGGAATAGTATGAAAATAGTAATAAAAAGCTTCTTCTTTTTCTTTTTTGGTTTATAGAGATACTTAGAAAAACGGTAATCAGGCATCGTTTATTTTAGGTTGAATGTTGAGTTTTAAGAAAATAGATACAAATTAGTTCTAATGATTATTCAAGTACTCAATAATAAGAATATCTGTTTATGTTAATAAATATTGTTAAATAAACATTTGAAGAACTAATTTTTGAGTTGGTGATTTTAATCACCAACGACTAATTAATGAACTGATATTAATAATATAGCAATGCCGGCGAACTTCTTATATATAACTATCGAAAAAACGAGAAGTTTCATAGATTACAGTGATTTGTTTTATTAAAATACTAAACTCGAAGTTCGCCCTTTTAAATTAAAGCATGCAAAATATATTTAAACCTAGTTGCTTCAGTATCAATCTTTATAACATCCTTTTTTTTCTTAACGTTTCTTCTTTTAATAACTAAATATGAATTTGTAAAATGGTAATTTTCAATAGAAGAGATATATATTTTCTTTTTATTTTGCTCATTGTATATAAGGATATTTCTGGAAGTTAATGCAACATCCCCTTCAAAAAGAGGTATCAATTCATTCTCACCCAGAATTAACTCCTTTGGATCGGAGAGAGACTCTATATAAAAAAATGCACAAGAACCAATATAATGAATTGGCTCATGCCTTCCGGCTCCAGGGACTATCTTCTCAACATGAAGAATAGGGATATAATCTTCTTCTTTCCCTTCATCGATCTTTTGATTTTCTTCGCCTATCATCACCGGTATTTTATCATTAACAGTTGAACTTTTTCTATAAAAAATGACGAGAGTGAAAAATATAAGAACGCTCAGTATTACTATAGCTAAAAATAGTAAAAACATGTTATCGTCCCACTGAAAAGAATATTATTTTACTGAAGAACAAAAGTCAAATCATTTTAATATAGGGGAAAAAAGTGATCTACCTAATCCGACACGGCCAGACAGAGTGGAACAAAAACTGCATATTTAGAGGACAAAAAGATATTCCATTGAGTAAAGAGGGTAACTTACAGGCACGACTCACAGGAAAGTATCTAATTGGTCACGATATAGAATCAATCTATACATCTCCCCTGAAGAGAGCTTTTGAGACAGCAACGATCTTAGCTGAGAATTTTAAAAGTACTGTACAGAAGGTGGAAGATCTAAAGGATATTAATTTTGGTAATTGGGAGGGAAAGAGCGATCTTTGGGTAAGGGAACATGATGCCTCTCTTTACAACCTCTATAGAAACTTTCCTGAGAAAAGCAGCTTTCCTGATGGTGAGTCTCTTAACCAATGCTTTGATAGGGCGTTTCGTGCCTTCTATTCCATTGCTTCACAGAATGCTCAAAAGGATATTGCTATAGTTACACATAGAGTCATTCTAAAGCTCATTCTTATTGGGATTCTCGGATTAACAACATCCTCATTCTGGAAAATAAGACTCGATACATGCTCAATAAGCGAAGTAGAGCTTCATAAGAGTAGTTTTATTATTAAAAGAATCAACAGTATCTGTCACCTTACGAAACTGGAAGGTGAGAGTATTGATTTTTAAGCAACTTAATTAGAAATTCATTCTTTTATTTTAAGCTTTATATTCCCAGAAAAAGACCAGTTGCTAAAGCCCTTTCTTCCCCATTCCTATCCATACATCGAGCCTTAAGCTTTATTCTTTTACCACGTACTTCAAGAGATTTTCCTCTGATTATCACCTCTTCATTTACATACACAGGTTTCTTGAACCTTACCTCAATTTTAACCGTTACAGCAGGAGTATTATTAAAGATGCATACCTTTGCCATTACCTCATCCAGAAGCATTGAAATAAATCCCCCATGAACTATATCTTCAAATCCCTGCATATAATGCTCCGGTTTCCATACAGTATATACCTCTTCCTCTTCCCTGTCGTAAAAGAAATCTAATTTCAAACCTGCATGATTTCTTTTCCCACAAACAAAGCAACCCTCATAATTACCACTATAATTTACTTTCACTTGTACATATCCCTCATATAAAAAATCCTAATTAGTCGCCAGTGAATAATTTGCTTGTTAGTTTCTTTCAAAATAACCGCCTCAATAATTAGTTCATTAACTCATTATATTACAATAGTTAATATTCTTGGCATTGCCAATTTATATACAAAATCGAATTGTTCACCAGGAACTAATTATAAAAAGATTACCGCCTTAACAGAGAATCTGCGATCTATCGTACAATAAGCACCTTCTTGACATATCTATTCCCCCCAATTATCATAACCACATAATAAACACCAGGTACAACATTATTTCCTATCCTATTTTTCCCATCCCATGTCACAACATTTGCACCAACAGAGCCTCTTCTATTAAAAAGCACCTTCACTGGATTTCCAGCTAAATCGTAAACAGTTATATTCACACCTGTACTGCTATCCAGCCAGAAGTTTAGATATACAAGCTCTCCTCTCCTTGGGTTAATTATATTGTTTCTGATAGTTACCCTGCTTCTCTGCTCGTATGCGATTCTGAACTCCCACGGTATTGTACCTGTTCCCTCCTCTCCATCTGAATAATATCGGGTCCCATCAGCATAAATAATAAAGAGTACCTGTGCCCCTTCTACAATTTCAGCATCATCTCCTGAAATAACTGCTGTCCAACTTTTACCTGACCCTGAGGCATTAACCCTTCTGTCATCCGGATTCCCTATATCCTCACCGTCAGGAATAGCACCAACATCATAATAAATAGTTGCAGTAACAGCATCGTACTCAAATTCAATATCAATGGTCAAATCTGTGTCGAGCAAGACTGATAGTGCATTAGGATTTTGGTAAGAATGTGCACCGTCAGAAACAGAAACAGTAACTACAACATTAGAACCACTTCCTGTAAGGTCAACATTACTGAAGGAGGTATAGGGAGCACTATTTAGTGAAGCATCTTTAACACAGGTTGTACCTCCAGATTTAATACCTAAACCTGAAGGCATGCCCTGTCCCGGCGCTTGCCATATATCAGAGACAATGAAATATGGTCCTGAACCGAGAACGACATTAATATATTCATCACCCGTAGAGGGATCATTTAAAGAGCTTCCTGTCCCAAAAGAGTCCCCATAGGCCTCATTGAGTAAAATGAAGTCAGAAGAATCAGAGCAGGATAGCGCAACAATCTCGTTGAACTTTACTACTATGTAATCCCCTTCATCAATACCATTATAGTCAACATCATTGTAGCGAGCTAAAAGCACTATTGGACCTGCCCCATCTGCTGTTATTCCATCTAAGTCAACAAGGTTACCTGCTATATCTGCCAGTAGTCCTATAAGAGGATTATAAGTATATCCAGGCACAGCATCGGTATCCCCATCTCCACCATTGTTGTTTTCTGAAAATGTTATACTGAAAAATTTATCATCAGATATATTTATTTGACCCGAAGTAATTCCAGATACACTAGTAGAAAAAGTTTCACCTGTATAACCGGCAATATCAAAATCATTCGTTACAAGAGTTGAATCACTAACAGATTCAGAAAGTTCAAACTCAATTCTGTCTATAAATTTATTGAAATCTGAATCGTAGGTTTTACATGTAACAACTGAAGGACGTACAAGGTCCCACGTACCCGCACCGGTTATGGCTGGCTGATTTGTTGGATTCAATTCATTCAGTGCATCATCTTTTATCCCTGTATTTGTAGCTGGAACAAAGTTGCCCGAGGGCTCATTACCGCTCGTTGTTATTCTCCCTCCACTTTCTAAGGCTATCCATATATAGATGTACCTTCTCCCTGAAGAAAGCATTACCCTGTTTCTTCCGGTATTTGATACTGTTGTTGCTGTAAATGTACCAAAGCCATCCAACTGACCTGCAGTATCCATATCACCACCATGATATCCACCAGAGAAGTCTGTATACCCATCACTTGGTACAGGCACATCAGGTACAAGGTCGCCGACAATTACAGGTTCTGAATATTCTATGGCGATTCTGTTATGATTTTGATCCCTGTCAAGGACTGCTGCAACAACAATAGGACGACATCCATCTTCTGCTGTAGCACTTGTATTATCAAGTACATTCCCGGCCAAATCTACAAGATATAT
>CAYRKG010000072.1:0-13601 GCA_964424795.1 uncultured Spirochaetota bacterium | reverse complement strand
GTAGCTCGTTGGGCTCATAACCCAAAGGTCACAGGTTCAAGTCCTGTCCCCGCTAAAAGAAAAGCCCCTTAGCCCATATTGGGTTAAGGGCTTTTTTTGTTTATCTGCATTGGGCTTTTTGAGAGAGCTAATAAAGCCTTGATTTTTCCCCCTAGATCACTACTATATAGACCATAAAGTATCCAAACATATAAGAGGTATAGATGAAGGTAAAGGTTGAAAATGTCAAGAAGAGGTTTGATTCTTTTCAAGCGGTTGATGGAATATCTTTTTTGACTACCGAAGGCAAGATATTTGGCCTATTGGGACCAAACGGGGCTGGAAAAACTACTACGATCAGGATGATTATGAATATCCTTGCCCCAGATGAAGGTAAGATTTTATTTGACGGCAGACCAATAACAGCTAAGGATAAAAAAAGAATAGGCTATCTACCAGAGGAACGGGGTCTTTATCAGAAAATTGTGGTGGAGGATTTGCTTCTCTATTTTGCCTCTCTTAAGGAAAAAACCGGGTCCATTGTTAGAGAGAGAATTACTCACTGGCTAAAGAGATTTGATCTATCGAGCTGGAAGGATAGGAAAGTGGAAAAACTCTCCAAGGGGATGACCCAGAAGATACAGTTTATTGCTGCCATTGCCCATGACCCGGATGTTATCTTTCTAGATGAACCCTTTGCAGGTCTTGATCCCGTAGGCACCGATATTCTCCGTGAGGCAATACTGGATATTGGAAAACAGGGGAAAACCATCCTCTTTTCTACCCACATAATGGATCAGGCGGAGAAGATATGCGAGCAGATCTTGATAATAGATCATGGCAGAGAGGTGCTATCCGGGAGCCTTGAGGATATCAAATCACAGTTTGGCAAGAACAGTGTAATTGTTGAATTTGATGGAAAGGTAGATTTCATCAGAGATACGGGAATAGTATCGGATATGGTGATTTATCCCAGGTGGATTGAAACAAACCTGATGCCTGGAAAAACAGCGGATGATCTTTTGTCAGCCCTTGTTGGGAAGGTATCGGTTAAGCGTTTTGAGGTTGTCGCTCCATCGCTGCATAAGATATTTGTAGAGCAGATTGGAGGAAAGGTGAAGATCAATGAGGAAACTTTGGAAAGTGACTGTACATGAATTCAAAGTAATTGCTGCGAATAAGACCTTTTTAATTCTGACCATACTTGGTCCTTTCCTACTCTTAGCTATATCCGTTCTTCCAAACCTGCTTGCCAGGAGGTCACAATTGAGGGATATTGAAATCAGACTGACGGGTGTTGACATTGATTTTTATGGGCAGATTGAGATGCCGCTCAAGAATTCCGGGATCATTGTTAGCCGGGGAAGGGAATCAAGGGAGAAATTGGATACTCTTGTTCTTGATGGTGATCTGTATGGCTATATCATATTTCCAGAAGATCTGCTTACTGCTCAAAAGCTCGAACTTGTAGCAAAAGATATTACCGATAGTAAAATTCTGGGTACCCTTTCAGGAGTTATCGGGCAAGAAATCATTGCAAGGAGAATAATAAAAGAGGGTTTTGACCCAACAAAGATAGAAAAGCTCACCAAGCCTCCTGTAATAGAGGCAAGCAAATTAGCAAAGAAAGGCAAGAAGGTTGAAAGAGTAAAACAGGATTTCACTTCCGTTATTGTAACAGGTGTTGGCTTTACCATGCTTCTTTATATGACTATCTTACTTTACGGGCAAATGATAGGGCGCTCGGTCCTTAAAGAAAAAACCTCCAAGACGGTGGAAATAATGCTTTCATCGGTTAATCCCCTTGAGCTGCTTTTCGGAAAACTTCTGGGACAGACAGCTGCGAGCTTACTTCAGTATACTGTATGGATTGTAATGGGAACGTCCTTTATAAAGGCTTTCGGGTCTGCCATAGGGATCTCATCACTGCCTTCCATCTCAGGTCTTCTGGTTGTTTTCCTCATGTTATTCTTTCTTTTAGGTTTTTCTCTGTATGCTGGGATTTATACGGCATTGGGTTCTGCGGCAGTGGATGAGACAAATCTGGGTCATCTTTCATGGCCAGTAATTGTCATTCTGATGATACTAATGGTTGGTGTAGGAGCAATAGTTACCAACCCGGCCTCTTCAGCGAGTGTGTTTCTATCTATGTTTCCTTTAACTTCCCCTATAGTGATGTTTATTCGTATAGTTTTGGGAAGCCCGAAGGCGTGGCAGATAGCCCTCTCCATATGTATTCTAATTGCTACAGTTGGATTGGTTATCGTACTTTCTGCAAAGATTTTCCGTATAGGGATTTTGATGACAGGTAAGCGTTTTACCATAAAAGAGATACTTAAATGGATCAGGGCATAAATGTGATAAAGGATTTTTTCAGTTTTGTGCCGGTATATGATTTAAAGAGAGAATTTTTTTAAAGGAGAGTATCAACGATGGATTTAACTCAATATAACAATCTTGATATTATTTTGGTATGTGGCTTGCCAGGATCGGGTAAGTCGCATTTTTCAAAAGCCTCTTTTAAGGACTCCGGTCATAAACGGGTAAATCGAAAAGAGATCCGCGGATTACTTTACGAAATGTCTCATTTTGGAGAGCCATGGTCAGAGGAGCTCTTTTCTGAGACTGATGAGTCTATTGTAAAGCATGTTGAAAGAAAGATACTTGAGCATTTACTGCAAAAAAGACAGAAAGTTCTTATCGATAATACAAGTGTAACTGTATCTTCACGCAAGACATATATCAATTTAGCAAAGCAAATGAATAGGAGTATCGGAGTAATATTTTTGAATATACCATTGATAAAGTGTCTACAAAGAAATCGAAGTCGCCAGGATCGTATACCTGATACAGTAATATCTAATCTTTCAGCTACTATAGAATTACCAAAAAAAGAAGAGGGATTTAAGCAGGTATTAATCATTGATAATTATTAAGAAATGGATAGGCATGCTTCGGGATTACGATAATTTTTAACAGGAATGTTGATACATAATGTTATTATCAGACTTCTCCCCTTTTTTACTGCTTTTACGATCCAAAGCTTATTACTATTTGGCTTATCTCCAAAGGAGAGATATTAGCATTCATATCGAAGCCCTGATTGAGTGAGTTAAAATTCTGATTTAAGGTACTACCGTTTGAGTTGTATCCGTTTGAGTCAAAGCCTACAGGATTGTCAAGATTCAGTAAGAAGTAGAACTCTTTATCAGTTTCGTTTGGATTAGCTGCAAAATATGCATCGATAGCAGGTTTTAGATTTTCTGTGCTTTTATACCATATACGATGATTAGAGTTAAAAAAATATGAAGGAAAGAAAAACATATTTTTTCATCATTTCTCTCCTTTTTTGAATTTCCAGTTTTCCTTTGTAAATAATTATATCCTATTTACCTAGTTTTTCAATGCATATTAGTAATAAATACTCCCCTTGACATTTTAACAATTGAAAATAAAATATCGTATTACCACTATCATTCATAATATATAGAATATATGAAATTAAAAAAGAAGACTGATACAACCAAAACAGGATCAGTTCACTATGCATGGGTTGTTTTAACTGTTGGTACTTTGGTGGTTTTTAGTGCTCTTGGTTTGGGGCGCTTCGGTTATAGCCTTGTCCTGCCTTCCATGCAGAAGGCGCTTAACCTGGATAACAGTGGCGCAGGAGGTCTGGCAACGGCAAACCTCATTGGCTATTTGCTGCTATCTATAATCGGCGGTGCTCTTGCTTCTCGTTATGGATCGAGGTTAGTGATCTCCTTGGGGATGACATTTGTCGGTGTTGGAATGCTATCTACTGGAGCTTCAAACAACTTTTGGTCGACCATGATATGGCGCTTCGTTACAGGCATTGGGAGTGGCGCAAGTAATGTTCCTACTATGGGTTTAATGAGTGCCTGGTTTGGCCAAAATTTACGAGGTTTGGCAACAGGAATCGCCGTTTCTGGCTCAAGTGTGGCTCTCATTTTAACCGGTCCCCTTGTACCGCGGATACTCTCATCAATACCTGAGAATGGATGGCGTTTTACATGGTACATCTTTGGTGGTTTATCAATTTTATTGGCTTTACTCGGAGCGATTCTTTTAAAAAACGAGCCTGAAAAGATTGGTCTTCATCGTCTAGGTGAGTCGATACATAAAAATCAGTCTATAGCCATTTCCGGAGAAAGGCTTCAATGGAGCCTCGTCTATCGCTCTCCTGCGGTTTGGCATCTGGGCATCGTGTACGCGGCCTTTGGTTTCTCCTATATAATTTATATTACCTTCTTTGTCCGATATCTTGTGGGTGAACTTCACTACACTCAACTGGCTGCAGGTAATTTATTCATGCTTATGGGCTGGCTCAGTCTCGGGTGCGGTATAATATGGGGAAGCTTATCTGACCGTACTGGGCGCAAGACCGCTTTAATTCTCATCTATGCGATTCAAACATTATCTTTCAGTTTGTTTGCAGTGTGGCTGAAAAAAATAGGCATCACGATGTCTGCTATTCTTTTCGGACTTACAGCTTGGAGTATTCCGGCTGTTATGGCTGCAGCCTGCGGCGATATAGTAGGGCACAGGTTAGCACCTGCAGCTTTGGGTTTCATCACCCTTTTCCTTGGCATTGGGCAGGCTATAGGCCCGGTAGTAGCTGGTACACTGGCCGATGTGTCAGGTTCTTTTGTGCCTGCTTTTATTTTAGCAGCAGCAGTTTCTTTTTTGGGAGGATTAGGTGCATTTCTCTTAAGGCCTTTGAAAGCCTAGAAAAATGTTAATTGGGCGAACCAATCAGTGGCAAGGCCAGTGTATATCTAAAGATCAGAGGTTGCAGGCTTTTAGTTGTGCTAATTGACAAAAATAAGTAAAAAGGCTAACCTTGAAAAGAATTGCTGCAAAAGATAGCTGGCTTTTATACATTCTCAAAAGTGAGATAAAATGGCGACAAAAATAGGTATTGTAGATGTAAATGATTTTAATAGTATTCCAGAAGCAGTAGTTTATGCTATCAGATTGATTGAAAAGGATTTACCCTTTAAGCTTAATAACTCAAAATACATCCTTTTAAAACCAAACCTGCTTACTGCTGATAAGAATGCATGCACTCAGCCAATTTTTGTTGAAGGAGTTGTTGATTATCTAAATGGTATCGGCGTTTCCAAAGAAAAAATAAAGATTGGCGATTCCCCCGGGCAATCTCAAAAAGATGCTTTGTATGTTGCCAGGGCAATAGGGCTTACTGATGTTTGTGAGCGTAGAGGAATAGAAATCATTAATTTTGAAAGCGAATTACCGGTAAAGGAGACAATTGATGAAGCCTTGATAATGAAGGACTTTTTTGTATCAAGGCCGGTAAAGGAATGTGATACTTTGATAAACCTTCCAAGATTAAAAACTCACGCAGAAACCACAATAACTGGAGCGATAAAAAATTATTATGGTATTATTCCAGGTGGATTAAAAGCGAAGAAACATCTATTGGGCAAAAATGCATATGAATTCGGGGAGGTTATTGCGGATAATTTTTCATGGGTTGTCAAAAATATACCTGATAGATTAACTGTTTACGATCTACATAAAATAATGGAAGGCCCGAAGGGACCTGTAGCCGGAAATATGGTTAATTGGAATCTTATACTTACAGGAACTGATGAATTGGCATTGGATCTTGTTGCATTGGAAATCGGTAAGTTTAATGGGTTAGAAAATGTATCTCATCTGAAAAGTGTCTTTGAAAGGGGATTGGGTATCGGGAGTTTGGAGGATATAGAGTTTGCAGGAATGACTCTTTCAGATGCTCAGAAACAAACACCAGAGTTTTACGTTCCTACTAGATTACTGACAGGGATTGCCAGCTATATTACAAATAACTTGGTCTATAAAATCATGAAGAAAGTCCCGGTTTTAAACCTGAAATTATGCAATAAATGTGGTGAATGTTCACAGATCTGTCCTATGGAAGTAATTGATTTTAAAGAAGGAGAATATCCTATTTTTGGTAGAAAGGATTGTGTTTCATGCCTGTGCTGCATGGAGACGTGTCCCTGCCATGCAATTGATATTAAAATGAGAGGGATAGGTGGGTTTTTTGATAACTTCTAAGAAATTTTTGCTTGCTTGATTAGGACTGGTAACATTATAAAGTCAGGAGATAGAGATTGATGGACAGTAAGACAACAATAGAGCAGTTAAAAAAAGAGGTAGTTACTTTTAGAGATGAAAGAAACTGGAAGAGGTTTCATGATCCTAAAAACCTATCCATTGCTTTATCTATTGAATCAGCTGAACTTCAAGAGTTGTTTCTCTGGAAGTCTGATAGGGAAATCAAAGCGATACTGTTATCCGATACTGGAATTCGGCGAATCAAAGAAGAACTTGCTGATATTTTTATCTATCTTTTATATCTAAGTGAAAAATGTAGGATTGATCTATCGAATACTGTAAAAGAGAAGATTGAAATTAATAGAAAAAAATATCCATTGAATAAGAGTTATGACAGCAGTAAGAAGTATACAGATTTTGGAAATGGATCGGATCGTTAGATTAACGATAGTTACACAATACTATCAAGCCTTTTCTCCTTCCATAACCCTTTCTTTAGTTGAATAGTCCTATCTTTCCAGACAATTTTTCCCTCCTGTGTCAATAGAAGTAAAAGTCTTGAGAGTGATTCCGGTACTGATCCTATTGCAGCAGCGACATCCTTTTTAGAAAGATCGATTGTATATTCATCCTTTTGGCCATACTGTTCAAGCAAAAATCGAAAGAATCTTTCTTCCAAATCGTAGGCTGTAAGATAGAGGATTCTTTCGGTTAGATAACGCTGCTTTTTCATCAATATCCTGATAAAATCATTACGAAAAGCCTCGGAGTTGAGTAGACAGTGTATCTGAAACCTTGGAAGCATTAATACGAGGCTCTTTCTTAAGGCCTTTGCACTTACAGGGTAGTACATTCTTTCAAATAGTATAACCTCTGCGAATATTTCTCCCGGTTTAATCACCTTAATCACTATTTCCCTTCCATCTTTGGTCGTTTTAAAAAGCTGAATACTGCCGGTAACGAGAAAATAGATAGAGTGCCCCTCCTGCTCTTCCAGAAACAGGGTTTGTTTTTTCACTACAGTCTTTGGAATACAGATTTCTGCCAATGATTGAAGGCTTTTCTTTGAAATTCCTTTGAAGAAGTCAGTGAGACTTAAAAAATTTATTACATCCATCTTAAAATTATTACATCATTTCTTGACCTAAATCAAGGTTTTAAGATTAAAAAGTGCTAAATTAATCAAAAAATAATGGAGGTATATTATGAAACGAAAGATTATAATTATAGATGAAGAAAAGTGTAATGGCTGTGGCTTATGTATTCCAAACTGCCCTGAAGGAGCATTACAGATCATCGATGGCAAGGCGCGACTTGTTAGTGATCTGTTCTGTGATGGATTGGGTGCATGTATAGGTTACTGCCCTGAGGGAGCCATTGAAGTAGAGGAGAGAGAAGCAGAGGTTTACGATGAGGAAATTGTAATGGAAAATATTACTAAACAGGGCGAAGGTGTAATAAGAGCCCATTTAAAGCATCTGAAGGAACATAATGATAACGAAAACTTTAAAAAGGCAATGAATTTTTTGAAGCAGAGAAATATTGAGATTACACTTGAGGATGAGCCAAAACTGTTTCAACATCATTCAGGTTGTCCAGGTTCAAGAGCTGTAAGCTTTGAAAGGTCCGAAATGGGAGAAAAATCTGAAGAGGGAAAGCGGGTATCAGAGTTGCAGCAATGGCCAATTCAATTACACCTTATCTCTCCATTGGGACTGCATTTCCAGGGTAGAGATGTACTTTTAGCAGCTGATTGTGTTGCTTACACAGCAGCAGATTTTCATAAAGATTTTCTTAAGGGTAAATCCCTAGCAATAGCCTGTCCAAAACTTGATAGCGGAAGGGAGGTATATCTTGAAAAAGTAAGGGCACTTGTGGATCTTGCTAAGATCAACACTCTTACTGTTATAACCATGGAAGTGCCATGCTGTATGGGTCTTTTACAGTTGGCAAAAGAGGCTTTGCTTTCAGCAGAGAGAAGTATCCCACTCAAACATATTGTAGTGAGTATACGGGGAGAGGTTCTACAGGAAGAATGGGTTTCAACGCAGATTGAGGCCTAACTTGACTTAGAAGGAAAACCTGATGTGGCCAAGTTACATTTACAGTTATTTAATCCACATATTTTAAAAATATTTTACAAAGATGGGGGTTAGCTCTCTTTCTTGGCAGGCATCCTCTATGGGAAAGTGACTATCCTTCGAATAGTAACTATCCTGCGGATAGTTGGCGCTTTTCTCACTACAAATAACACTTGATGCATATGTATTGACAAATTATTTCACTTTTTTACCCCATCCAGTTTTCAGTATGCAACTAATTTTCAATTTTTACCCCATCTAGCTTTCTGCATGCTACTTATTTTCAGTTTTAATAAAACCAGCTTTCTGTATGCAACTAATTTTCAGTTTTAATAAATCCAGCTTTCTGTATGCAATTAATTTTCAGTTTTAATAAATCCAGCTTTCTATTGACATGCTCAGAAAAAAATAATTAGCTTAAAATACCTATTTGATTGTATAATTTAAAAGAAGATTAAAGAGTATTTCAAAAGGAGGGTTGTATGACAGGTCTTTTTTCGGCTCTTGGATCAAGTATTATTGCCATTATAGTTGTACTGCTCCTTATAAGATCTGTTCTCTCCAAGGAAGAGGGAACAGATGTGATGAAAAAACTTGCCAAGAAGATCCAGGTGGGGGCTTCGACATTTTTGAAAAGGGAGTACATCTATATTTCTGTCGTCGTTATTGTGATTGCTTTAGCAATGCTATTTGCAAAGAGGTACTTCGGATATGAATCTGCTATCTCATTTGTATGGGGGGCGATTGTTTCCGGGGCTGCAGGTTTAATCGGAATGTCAATTGCGACGAGGGCGAATGTTCGTACTACCTATGCTGCTCAAAAGGCAGGAATGAAAGGGGCTTTGAATATAGCGATATCAGGCGGTGCGGTTATGGGTTTAAGTGTAGTTGGTATAGCTCTCCTTGGACTTGTGATATTGCTTTACGCCTTTGGGGTTTTTAATGAATCTAATACTAACGCCTTTCTCCGTAAATTGAGTACAATAAACAGTTATGCAATGGGTGCAAGCCTGTTTGCTCTTTTTGCCCGTTCTGGTGGAGGTATTTATACGAAGGGTGCCGATATGGGGGCAGACCTGGTAGGCAAGGTTGAAGCAGGGATACCAGAGGATGATCCAAGAAATCCAGCTGTAATAGCGGATAATGTAGGGGATAATGTAGGTGATGTTGCTGGACTTGGAGCTGACCTTCTTGAATCGTACATTGAGTCCATCATTGCGAGTATGATACTAGCCATCTCTGCGGTCTCTCTGGGAACAATGAAGCTCGATACTCAGGGCCTTTCAGCTGTAAAAAGTTTGATACAGATTGTTATATCAATCGCAGCTGCTGGTATTGTATCATCGATTTTGGGTATTCTTTATGTAAAGATTGCTGCAAGAAAGAACCCTCAGGCAGCACTCTTGGGCGGAACCTATGTTGCTGCTGTTCTGACTATGGTATTTGCCGGCGTAATTATTGCTAGAATAGGTACTCCATTTGGAATGACGGATGATGGGAACTATCTATACAGCAAGTGGGGGATTTTCTGGAGTCTGATATCCGGAATAATATCTGGAATTATTATCGGTTTTATAAGTGAGATTTATACATCCAACCATTATAGGCCTGTTCAAAGGCTTGCTGCAAGCTGTGAAACTGGCCCGGCAATTGGAGTTGTAGGTGGAATTTCTCTGGGCATGAAGAGTGTATTTATTCCGGTGATTGCAATTGTATTTGCAATTATCATATCCTCAGGCAGTGCTGGTATTCTTGGAATAGGTATTGCTTCTTTTGGAATGCTTGTTACAACTGGGATGATTGTTTCTGTAGATTCCTATGGACCGATTGCCGACAATGCAGGGGGTATTGCTGAAATGTCTGGACTTCCTGGGGAAGTTAGAGACGTTACTGATCATCTCGACGCTGTTGGAAATACAACGGCTGCAATAGGGAAAGGATTCGCAATCGGGTCAGCAGCTTATGCTGCAATTGGTCTTCTTTCCGCATATATTGTTTCTGCAAGGTTGATGGAGGGTACTCTTGTACTCTCATCTATTAAGGTTCTTGCTGGGCTTTTGATCGGCGGTATGCTTCCATTTCTATTTTCATCCATGCTTTTTGAAGCAGTCAAGAAAGAGGCATTTGAAATGGTAGAAGAGGTGAGACGACAGTTCAGGGAAATTAAGGGTATCATGGAAGGAAAGGCAGAGCCAGACTCCAAAACATGTGTTGATATTGCAACAAAAGGTGCTATAAAGGGTATGATGTTGCCCGGAGCAATTGCAATATTGACACCTCTTATTATTGGCGTATTTTTCGGTCCAGTTACACTTGCAGGCACTCTCATTGGTGCAATTATTACTGGAATCATTATCGGTGTTCAGTATGCAAACTCCGGTGGGGGGATGGACAATGCCAAAAAATATATTGAAGAGGGGCAGTTCGGTGGTAAAGGCTCTGATGCACATAGAGCTGCAGTTGTAGGGGATACGGTTGGTGATCCTATGAAGGATACTGTTGGTCCATCAATTAATATTCTCATAAAGCTTATGAGTGTAATTTCACTCGTTCTTGTGCCTTTGCTAAGAGAGATCAATGGGATCATCTGGAACTTATTTTGATTTAGATTTGTTTTCTATGTATTAAGGAGTAGGGGAGAGTCCCTATTCCTTTTTTTATATAAAAAACGATTATCAACAAGGAGATAGATGAGACGCAGGGTTATTGTTTTAACAAGCGGTGGACTCGATTCAACTCTGGCCCTGAAGATTATGGAAAGGGAAGGGTTGGATGTGATTGGGGTCCATTTTTTATCCTGGTTCAATATACCTAAGTATAGAATGATAAAGGATTTTCCGGATGAATATGTAGATAGAGGTTTTCGTATATTAAATTTCGACATATCAAAAGAGTATACAGATATCCTGCTTCACCCCCGGTACGGTTACGGGAGCGGTGCAAATCCATGTATTGACTGTAAAATATTATTCTTTAAAAAGACAAAAAAACTCATGGAAGAGCTGAAAGCAGATTTTGTTGCAAGCGGTGAGGTGCTTGGTCAGAGACCGATGTCACAGATGAAGAATATTATGAGATTGATCGAGAAAAAGAGCGGTCTAAAGAGGTATCTTTTAAGACCTCTATCAGCAAAGCTCCTTGATCCCACAGTTCCAGAAGAACTTGGATGGGTGAATCGTGACCGCCTTTATGGAATCTCAGGCAGAGGTCGAAAGAAGCAGAGGGAACTTGTCTCTATTTTCGGAATAGAAGAATACCGCTCTCCTGCTGGAGGATGTCTTTTAACTGAAAAGAGTTTTAAAGCAAGGTTTCAGGATTTAGTTAAACATAGAGAAGATATTGATGTAAATGATTTAATAGTACTGAGATATGGAAGACACTTTCGGATCTGTAATAGGTGCAAACTTGTTGTAGGAAGAGATAAGAGAGGAAATGAGTTTTTAAAGAGATTAAACTGGGGGAACGTCGTTGTGGATGTGATCAATATACCTGGTCCTTTCTCCTTAATGGAGTGGGATGGGAATGCATTACACCTTCGATTGGCACTAAAAATTATTGCGCGATATAGTGATTATGAAGCATTAAAGGATGAAGTTCGATTTAACATTCTTTATCGTGACAATGAAAGAATCGTTACATACAGAGGCCTCCTAAATCAGCATCACATTGATGAAATGATTATCCGATAATATGATTGTGGATAAAGAGATTCCTTGCTATTCGTGTTATATTATAAATTAGAAAGAAAAAAGTATATTTCACTTGTTAGAAAGATTTTAGAATAAAAATTCCTGCAGAAATTATTTGAAGTCCTTTTACTAAGGAAGGTTTTTTGAATTGTTGAAACAATCGGTGAAAATAATAGTCATATCTATAATCATAATTCTCGTCAGTTTTTCAGCAGTTTATTCATATACTGGTGAGGCGGGACCTCCAATGCTCAAGATGATCTATGGATCAAGGGTATTGAGCCTGGGAGGAGCATTTGTAGGGCTCGCAGATGATGTCTTCTACATTGATTCAAATCCTGCAGGAGGAGATACGAGGAGTATTTACAAAGTCTCCATACTCCATCAGGAATGGATTGAAGATGTAAATTATGAGGCTGTACGTATAGCTTTTGGTTTTCAAGATCGATTCTTTTGTGGTGCGGGGTTTACTTATCTCTATCTTCCATTTACCTATTACGATTATTACGGTTGGACCAGCGGGCAGAGCCATATAATATCACAGAGTTTGGGAATTGTAAATTTTGGATATACTTTTCAAAGAATTAATATTTCAGTTGGTGGAAACATAAAGGTCTTCTATAATTATGTTCCTGAGGAGTTATATGCAGGACAGAGCTATCTTCTTTTTGCATCTGATATAGGTGCAATAGCAAGGACCAATATATTTAAGCTGTTCATTGGTCCTGAACCAAGTCTTACTTTTGGATTGGCCATTAAGAATATTGGATACAGTGGAGTAATAGAAAAGCTTCCCATAGAGGTCCATGCCGGTGTCTCATACAGGCTTTTGAGAAACCTGTTATTTACCACTGAGATTGCTCTACCTTTTTTTGAACCAATCTATGGATCTCTTGGTGCGGAGTTAGATTTTAATAGGAGGTTTTTCTTAGAAGCTGGTGTCCAGATAAAAGAAAACCCTATGTTTGCTGTGGGCTTTGGCTACAAGAGGGAGGATTTCAGGATTAACGTTTCCTATACTCCGAGTATTGCCTTTTATAATATGATTAGTGTATCATTATCCTACTATTTCGGAGAGACGAAGGTAGAGGGGAGACCGAAGATGATCGAAGATCTCCTGATAAAGGCGGGGAGATATTTTAGAGATGAGAAATATGAAGAGGCATTGGAGATGGTGGATGAGGTTCTTGGTATAGAGCCAGAGAACAGACGAGCAATCCTTTTGAAAGATGCAATTAAGGTAAAGATGAAACTGGAAGAAGAGTTAAAACAATTGAAGAAGGAAAAGAGCAAACAAGGGTAGAATGAAATTAAAACCAGCATTTATCATAATATTCTACTTTTTAGCCTTATTATTTCTTATTCCATTCCAATTATTTTCAGGAATTCCAACATTCATTTCAGTTACCACCAACGATAATAACAGTGATGGCTATATTGACAGACTGACTATTGTATTTAGTGAAAATGTTAATATCAGCGATCCAAATGGTGGTGCCGATGGATTGGACTGCTTGATAGTAACAGGATATACCATAGCCATTGGTGATTATACAGCAAATGATACAGGCACTTTGGCTTTGGTCCTTGTTCAGGGCGGAAGTTATGATACAGATGCAACTCCTGACGTAACATATTCTCAGGGACAGACGAGCGATATAGAAAGTGTGAGTACATCCGAAGAGGTTGCCGATAGTTATACATTCAATACGACTGCAGATGGTTCGAATCCTGTATTGGTGGAGGTAGAGCTTACGAGGTATCC
>CAYRKG010000071.1:0-13820 GCA_964424795.1 uncultured Spirochaetota bacterium | reverse complement strand
CGAGCGGTAACCCTGCTCATACAGCGGGCAGTAAGGAATGTCAAAATACAACGTAGTGTCCCAAATGTCCCGTTCGGTGTAGTGCAGGATTGGCCGATAACGGGTGTGCGCCGGCACCATGTTCTGAGCAGATACATCCTCGAAGTATTCGTCCCTGGACCGTGCCTTCTGTTCGTCCCACCGAAGGCCTTGAAACACCGCCTTCACCCCGTTGTCCTCCAAATACGTGTTGAACACCACTGTCTTCATAAGGTGGTTACCCACATAGCTTTCCGCCTCAAAGGGAAAGGCTTCCAGATCGAAACCGATACGCTTGATCTCCTCCTGATTGTACGCGTTCAGGTCCGCCACCTTTACCTCTGCACCAAGCTTGTATCCAGCAGCTTTCAGCACATCCTCGTTGCGTCCCCAGTCAAGCTTCACCCCCCACTCTTTGCTGTACTTCTTTAAAAATTCATCTATCTCTTCAAAAGCATCCCCCTCATCGATGGTAAAAGCTTTAGGAAGTGTCAAGCCTTTTTCCTTGCAGAACTGCCGACAGATCCACAGCGTAAGAGTAGAATCTTTTCCTCCGCTCCAGATCAGACGCATCTGTTTCGCATCAAAGCGCTCAAAGGCCTGCTGAAAGATCTGCTTTGATTCTTCGATCTTGGCTTTTAGCTCATCCACTCTCTTCGGATTTAATTGGATCTTGGGCATTATCTTCTCCTTCATTCGGATTTGGTTTTTCGGTTGATTCTGGGTTTTAACTTTTCCTTCATCACATCGACCGACGGCGAGGTATCGATGATGTTTGCATTCTCAGACGGGTCAGTACTGAGGTCATAAATTTCCCAGCGATCATCTTCCTCCCGGTACATGATTTTCAGATTTTTCTCCCGGTAGTAGTAGGCTGGTCGGTCGGTCTCCTTAATCTTATGGCTCAGCTTGCCGATCGCCTCGCCGTAGCATCCTTTCTGAGGATAGGCCTTCAGTGGTAGAAGCGAAACACCTTGGAAGTTCGGGTGAGGCTCCAGATCGAATAAGTGCAGTACAGTAGGCGAGAGGTCTAATCCACTGACCAGGGTATCGCATATCTTTCCTTGCGGTTTAGAACCGTCGTAAATCATAAATGGAACGTGAACCAGCTCAGAGTACATCTTACCATCATGGGAAAGGCCGCCGTGTTCTGCAAACTCATCCCCATGATCCGTAGTAATGATCACTAACGAGTTCTTCAATATTCCGTACTTCTCCAGAATATCAAAAAACGACTTGGCGTACTCATCGATCTCACGCACATGACACTTGTACAGCTGATTCAGCAGCTGTACCGTCTGTGCATCCGAAGTGTTGCGCTTCAGGAGGACCTCTTTGAATAGGCGAAACATCTCCTGCTGGCTCAAGTTGATGGAAGAATCTACTAAATCAACATACCTTCGATCTGGCACGTAGGGCTCATGCACGTCCATGTAGTGTAGCCATAGGAAAAACGGCCGATACTTGTCAGCGCTCAAATGGGAAGAGAACCATTCATCCACCTTCCCGTTTATCACATCACCCTTGATATATGGGCTTATGTCATCCACCTCATCCTCCATGGAGTCGTAGAACTGATCCCAACCACGATTCCAGCCAAAGTAGCCTGAAAGGTACGGGTTGGAGTGAAAGGCCGCGGTTACAATACCCTTGGCGTGCAATACCTCTGAGATAAAGGTTCTTCCTGAGGACAGCTTCTGAGATCTCGGGTGGTCGAAGAGATAGGAAGAAGTAAGTATACCTAGAAATGAAGCCTGCGTATATGGAGCTACAGAGTGACACTGCGTGAATACGATGCTTTGCTTAGCCATGGAATCTAGAAACGGAGTCAGCGTCTCACAGCTCCTATAGCTGCCGAATACATCCCATCTCAGCGCATCGATAGTAAATAGAATAACATTTTTCATGAGGCAGCCTCTTTGACATTTTGGTAGTAATCGATGAGGATATCCAGAACCTCCGGACGGCTAAACTCTTCTGGGGGCTTTTGCCCATTGGAGAGTATCTGCCTGAGTTCGGCTCCGCTGATCAATAGCCGATCTTCCTTTCCATGCGCGCAAGTCTTCTGGGAAGCCATCCTGCTGCATTTATAGCACCAAAAGGCCCAGTCCAACTTCAACGGCTTGATCGCTAAAGCATCCGGTTCGATCTCATCGAAGATTTTCTGGGCATCAAAGGGACCATAGTAGTTGCACACCCCCGCATGGTCTCTACCCACGATTAAATGGCTGCAGCCAAAGTTCTGTCGGATGATCGCATGAAGCAGTGCCTCCCGAGGCCCTGCGTAGCGCATTTCCAATGGATATACCTTCAGTACTACCCGGTCCCGTGGAAAGTAGTTTTCCAGCAACACCTGGTAACAGCGCATCCGTGCCTCTGCGGGGATGTCCCCCTCTTTGAGGGCACCCACAATTGGATGGATAAATATTCTATCACTCACCTCCATTGCAATCTTTACCAGGTATTCGTGGGATCGGTGCATAGGATTACGCGTCTGGAAAGCAGTCACGAGGGACCAGCCCCGTTTACGAAAAATTCGACGGGTTTCCATTGGCTGGGCAAACTCTGGAAACTGCGCGGGATATCTTCCTTCGCTGAACACCTTCACTAGCCCACCAAGATACATCTCTCCTTGTGTGTATACCCGTTTCACCCCAGGGTGGGCCTCTTCTTCCGTTTGAAACACCTCCCAAGCCTCTTTCTTTCGGTCATAGGAATATTTCTCTTGAGCTTCCATAGTTCCCATTATTTCCCCGCTTTCTCCATCAAGTAAGGCGATATTTTGGCCCTCTTTGATCGCCTTGGCCTTTTCTCTACTGGTCGATAGGGTGACAGGCATTGGCCAGAGAAGGCCGTTTTCTAATTTCATCTCCTGGACTGTCCGTAGGTAATCCCTACAGATCATAAAGCCATTGAGGGGGCTAAAGGCGCCCATGGCCAGCATGATAAGGTCAGAATCTTCTTTCGAGTTTAGTGGTACCTTCTCAAGTTTTTGGGCTTGTTGGATTTCTTTTTTTAACTCTTCATTATTCAAGAGAAGTGGTTTCAGTTTCCCTCCATGTGGCGGAACCAGTGTATTCCTCATCACTCTCCTCTCTTATTCTGATAGGCCGGATTGAATAGTACAGCAATTCATTCAGATCAATTAATATCCTATGGTGTATGTCGCTCTCTAACTTCACAGTGCATTACTCATAGCCCAGATTGCGGAGCCTGCGAGCCAGCTTCTATTTTTTCTTTGGCCCCCTACCAATAGCTGCCCTTGTCCCTTGATTAGGGTCACCCAAAACAACGGTACTCCCTGATTCTCATACAGGTCCGGATTGCCGGTCTACGCCTTACGCCGGGCTATTCACTCGTAAAGCTGCGCACGCAGCCTTTTAACCATATTGGGTCGCTCGCTGGCAAGGTTACGCCGTTCCCCCGGATCGTCCCTCAGATCGTACAACTCAACGTCTGGGCGCTTGTAGTAGGCGGGAGGTTCCTCCCCATTCCATGATGAGCTTCCACTCCGCTGTTCGTACCCCCTTCGGCGCTGCATCCACGTACACTCCTTTAAAACGGCTCAGGAAACGAAGGCAACGGATAGCTCCTTTTAGACTGAAATTTAGAGTCCCCTAATCGTTTGGCTAAATGAAATAGGGATACTTTACTGTTTTACTGATCCTGCAGTCAATCCAGATACAAGTTGAGTTTGCACTAATAAAAATAAAACAATCATAGGTATTGTCGTGATTGCAGCGGCCGCCATTACAGAACCCCATTCTGCAGTGTATTCTCCAAAAAACTGAGTGAGGCCCAGTGGAAGCGTTTTCCGGTCTGTCGAGGTAAGAAATGCAAGTGCAAAAAGATATTCATTCCAGCTTCGCATAAAGCAATATGTCATCACAGCTGCCATTCCGGGCAGAATGACGGGTACAATTACTCTTAAAACTAGTTTTATTTGTGAGCAACCATCAATAATAGCTGCCTCATCGAGATTTTCCGGAATAGTATTTATATAACTAACCAATAAATATACAGAAAAGGGAATAGATACACTTACGTACGTAAAAATCATACCAATATACGTATTTAATAGACCGATTTTTGCAAAGAGGATGTATAAAGGATTTACAAGGATTATCCAGGGGAACATCTGCCCGAGAATTACCGATCCAAAAACCACCTTTTTCCCTTTGAAACGTCTTCTTGCGAATACATAAGAGGAAAAGATCGATACACACATCGTAATGGCAGTTGAAGATGTACAGATGAGGATACTATTGATAAGAAATCCATCAAATCCACTCTGAAAAATCGTTATATAGTTTTGTAAAGTGAATCCTGTTCTTGATCGTGAAAAAAGGGTTTCAGAGTGTTTAAATGAACTAAAGAATATCCATACAACTGGGAACATAAAAATAAAAAGAATAATAACTGTTATGATTACAGTTATATATAAATTGAAAGTCCTTCTTATTTTAGAAAATTTATTAAGTGATAAAATTCCTAATTTCATAGGCAATTCTCAACGAAAACATATATAAATTGACTTGCAGTTCATTCTACCTCGAGCCTTCTTACGATGACGTATTTCAAAGAAATAAATGCAAATATAAAAACAATAAAGGTCATTATCATTCCAATCGCTGAACTATAACCCATTTTATATTCAGTAAAAGCCTTCAGGTAAATTGCCGTAGAAAGAACATTCGTAAACGTTCCTGGCCCACCCTTTGTTGTTAACCACACATATTCAAAATTGTTAAAGGACCATATGAAAATGAGAAGAGTTGTTACTGATATAGTAGGCAACAAGAGAGGAATAGTAATTCTGGTAAAGGTATATATTTTCCCAGCTCCATCAACATAAGCAGCTTCATATAATTCATCAGGGATTGACTGTAAGCCAGCCAGAATAACTATTACAACAAAAGGGAGTGTATTCCATGTAAAAATAAGAATAACTGAAAACCAAACAATATTCACATTACCAAAAAATGCTATAGGATTATTTATCACTCCTGATCCGACAAGAATTTTATTTACTAGACCATATTGTTGCTGTAAGAGCCACTTCCATACATAGATCGCAACTATCGGAGGTGTAGCCCATGGTATAAGCACCAAGGTTCTCACCACACCCGTTATTCGAATTCTTTTAAGGTTTTTTGAGTTTAATAGAAGTGCAATTAATAAGCCAAGTATGAGCCGTACCGATATAGTGACAAATGTCAGCCAAAATGCAGTATTAAATAAAACCTGAAAGAACGATTTTCTTTTGATGAAATCCAGGTAGTTACTTAAGCCAACAAAGGTTGGCTTTTGCATCATTCTCAGGAGGTTGAGGTCCGATATACTAATTCGAAAATTATATATGGTTGGAAATAAGTAAAAGGAGATGATGAAAAAAAACGTTGGTACTAGGAAATAAACAAAGTTAAACCTTTTTTTTTTCATTTGTTCTGCTTAAAAAAACAATAAAGATCTGCTATAAATGATCTAATTTCTTCATTGTGTAATATAAAATTCTATCGTTTGGAGGTATAAAAACCTCTTCCCCCTTACCTACATTTTTTCATCCTATATATCAAATTGCAACGTTATAGTTAAACTGCTTTTCTTTAAGTTTTATTTTCCTTCAAGAAGTTCTTTTACAAATGCGAGCAAATCATTCGCTGCTTCTTCATAACTTTTCCGTCCAATAAAAGCTTCCCCAAATTCCCTGCTGGTTCTGTCCCACATAGCACCCACAGGTGCTGGACTAGTCACGAAATCCAACCATGTCCTCGCATGGGCAATTTGGTCCAGATATCCTTGGTATGCGCTTTCAACTTCAATGGCTTTAAGAAGTGTCTTTGACGCAGGATAGTATTGGGTATAAAACTCTTTAAAAACTTTTTCAGACAATAGGAATTTTAATAGCTTCCAGCTTTCATCAGGGTATTTTGTATTCGCATTCATACCTAAAGTTCTTCCACCAGCATGCGAATTTGGATAATCTGGATCCCTCCCTGCTGGAACTCTACCCGAAACGAAGACTGCACCTTCTTCAGCCTTTTCTATTACTGCGCTCAGGGTATAAGGGAGTAAAAAAGCCATAGCTGTGTTCCCCTCTGCAAAGTTCGTAGTCACTTCAGGGTCAGCCCAATTCTCAACGCCAAGCATTGCCTCTGGTGTGTGCCCTTCTTTGATGAATGAATGAAAGAATTTCATCACCTCCACAACATCATCTACTGTCACGCCAATGTAGTATTCTCCCGCTGGACTCTTTTCAATCAGACTAATTCCCTGTGACCACCAGTAATAATTTGCTAAAAACCACAGAGTGCCTGCCGATCCACTTCCAGCAGGATATCCAAATCCATATTTTCCTGTTTTTTCTTTAATCTTTTTACTCGTTTCATAGAACTCATCCCAAGTTTTAGGTAAAGAGGTTATACCGGCTTTTTCCAATATATCTTTTCTATAAGCCATGGTAAAAGTATCAACCGTCCAAGGTATGCCATAGTGTTTACCCTCATACTCAGTTAAATCCATAGCAACAAAATCGTCCACGCTGATATCTGGATCTGACTCTATAAAAGAATCTAATGGCATTAACGCTCCTGCTATTCCTAAATCTCTAGTCCACACGAACGCTATTTGTAACACATCAGGTCCTTCTTTTGTTGCAGCTTCCCTTAATAATTGGTCACGGGCCTCTGAATGTGGCAATGTTTCCATCTCAACTTGAATATTTGGATTTTCTTGATTGAATACTTCAACTGCCCTTTTAAGCCCCGCAGCTTCTGAAGGTGTATCCATCTGTCTAAAAACAAGATTTACAACTTCTTCTTTTTTACTAGTAGCAAATAATGTAAAAACGGATAGGAACACAACTATAATACCCAGAAAAATTATAATCGCTCTTTTCATTTTGAAACCCCCTCTAAATAATTATTTAGATTTTTAATATACTGAGTGTAAATTGAAGCAATGATAAGTATACTAACTATTTAATTAATAACTAATTTTAATGTTTATTGAATATTTGTCAAGTATAAAATGAAAAAAAATAAAAAAAAATTGTCAACCCCGAGAAAATTAAATATTATATGATTTATTATACTATCTATTTTGACTTGAATAAATGTGGAAAAATTCCTTTTTTCAGCTATTTTATATTTCAGGATGAATACTACATTTCAAGAGTGAATGAGATTATAATTTATTAGATTTAGTATTCTCTTGAAAATCCTTTGATTAAGGTGATTTTGAATATGAAATTCAATTTAGATGAATCACTTGCTTACATAATTGATCTTACATTGCGACGGTATCGAATAAAACTATCTAAAGCTCTTAAAGGTCATGGTTACAATATAACACCTTATCAATGGGTTGTTCTTTATCGGTTATGGGAAAAGGAAGGATTAAGCCAATCACAAATCTCAGAGTTAACAATAAAAGATAAACCAACTATAACAAAAATGGTCGATGTATTAGAAAAGAAAAAATTAGTAATTAGAAAACTGGATAAAACCGATCGGCGAAAATATAAGATTTTTTTAACCGAATCAGGAAGAGATTTAAAGAAAAAATTACCTCCTATAGTCTCTGAACAATTGCAAAAAGCACTATCCGGAATTGATGAAGAAGAAATAGAAAATACTAAAAAAGTCCTCAGGAAAATGCATAACAACCTGTTATAACATTTCAAATATGAACTGTTAACAATCACTTTTACTATGGTGGTTATACCCACCACTTCTCTCCCATACCCTGATAGAACAAAACATCCGACAGAAAAGCAATCGCTTTATTTAGTCCTTCATCAATTGTCGTGAGCGTATCTTCGTGCTCAATACTGATAACCCCATCGTATCCGACAAATCGTAGGTGGCTCACAAAATCATTCCACCAAAGCTTGTCGTGGCCATAACCACAAGTGCGGTAAACCCACGCCCGTTTAAGTACATCTCCATATGTTTTCCAATCAATAACACCGTTTATTCGAACATTATCCTCCGCGATTTTTGCATCTTTGGCATGAACGTGGACGATGGTCTTCCCTAATACTTTGATACATGCCAACGGGTCGATTCCCTGAAAGAAGAGGTGGCTTGGATCAAAGTTGCAGCATATCTCCTCGCCCACTGCATTCCGGAGCATAAACAGCGTTTCCAGATTGTAAATAACATCGCCATGCACCATTTCAAAAGCGAATACCACACTTTTATCCACTAGCACCTTAGCAATCTCTTTCCAAACGGGAACGATCTTCTTCTCCCACTGCCACTTGATCCCCTCTTCGAAATATGAAGGCCATGGACAGGTAATCCAGTTAGGATATTTGGCTCCTTCTCCTGCTCCCGGGCAACCGGCGAATCCGATTACAACATTTACCCCAAGTTTTTCTGCAAGTTTTATTGCATTAATTATGTCATTTTTATGTGAATCAGCAATTCTTGTATCAGGATGAAGTGGGTTACTATGGACTGAAAGCCCACTTATTTCCAGGTCTCGAGATTTATATGCATCGATAAATCTCTTGAGCGCTTCCTTATCACTTAATAGTAATTCTGGATTACAATGATCCTTTCCAAAATACCCACCTACATTCGGTTCAACAGCTTTCAAACCTAAATTCTTTACAATCTCTGTTGTTTCTTCCCATGTCTTATCACGAAAACAATTTACAATCATACCAAGTTTCATATCGTGCCTCCTTCGAATAATAATCAATCTTTGTAGTTATTGAATTAAAGCCCTTTTAATCCGTCAGTAAAACCGCATCTCAGGGGGTGAATACAACCTTTAAAGTTTTATGTGCATTAAATAAGTTGAAAGCCTTCATAACTGCTTTTTCTTCTAATGGATATTTATGAGAAACAATACTTTCAACCTTTTCATTTCCAAGTTTATTTACTATGAAATCTGAAATAGAGTCCCATTCACTTAAATTGAAATACCAAGCTCCTAAATAGGTTAATTTTTTTCTAATTAGCTGCTCGCTTGGTTTTATCGAAATAGTTCTTCCATGTGCTTCGCCTATCTGAGAAATAACCCCATGTTTGCAGGTAATATCCAATAAAGTATTAATTGCATTTTCGTTTCCAGAACAATCAACTGCTTTATCTACTCCTTCACGAAAATTTGATCTTATGTATTCTTTTGGATCTACCTTTTCAGGGTTAATGAGGAATTCTGCACCCAATTTCTTGGCTTTACTAAGTCTATGCTCAACTGGATCGATTGCGATTACTGTCGCTCCCAATCCAGTAGCTGCAAGTACTCCACTTAGGCCCATAGGACCTAATCCAGTAATGGCTACCAAATCATCACCACTTACCTGCATTTTTTTCATTGCTGAGTATAAATTACCAATAGCATCTGTTGCTACAGCCCCTGTAATAAAACTCATGTTTTTTGGCATTAAGAGACAGGACCTTTCTGGAATTACTAAGTATTCAGCATCTCCCCCATTTCTTGTAAATCCCAGAACACCTACTTTGTCACAAAGGTTTGGCTCTCCTCCCATACAAAATTGACAATATCCACAACTAACAAATGCAATGATTGCAACTCGATCACCTTCTTTCAGTTGTTTTGTACATGGACCAGTTTTTGTTACTATTCCACAAGGTTCATGGCCAACAATAAATGTTCCCGATGGATAGCCTGGTATGAGTGGTTTCCCATGATAAATACTTAAATCACTGGCACATAATGCAGAAGCTTTTATCTGTACTAAGACTTCATCTTGCACAGGGTTAGGTAAGTCCCATTCTTTTAAATGAGCTTCTCTATTTCCCGGCAGATATACACCCTTTATCTTCATGTTTACCCCCTTTGAGCATTTTGTTTATCAATAAGCGTAAGGAAATATTTTGTACCCTCTTCGACCCGTTTATTCCAAATGCCAATCCAAAGAATCAGTTCCTATTGTTTTATTTTTTATTCTCTTCAATTTTAATCAATAACCAAGTGCTTTTAACCGAGATTCGATAACCTTCCCCTCCTCCCAACGTTTTGCTTGGTCAGCTGGTTTTCCAGGAGCTGCTTGTTGTTTTTCAGTTTTCCAAATTGGTCTTTTTAATCCTGAATAATCCATTCCGTAACGAAAAGCAGCGTATACCATAGATGTATTAGAGTTTCCTAATGACACACTATGAGGGATTGTGGTGACATATTCCCATACCAATTCCCCTCGTGGAGTTACTTCAAATAGTCGGCCTTTTTCACCTTCGCAGATGAAAGTGTTACCGTTAGGTAACCTTTGACAACTTGATATCGTCGATGAATAGAATTGAAACAAAGTATTTTGTGCTCCTTCGTACGACCACACTATCTCATCCTTTTTAGGATCTATCTCCAATACTCTCGAGATACCCCATGGCGCCATATTAGGATGAAGTCCATTATCGAAAATAAGAATATTTCCATTATCAAGAACCGATGGACTATTCTGATGAGCAAGCTCTCCCTGTCCCCACCGCCATGTTATATCACCGCTCTTTTTATCGATAATAATAAGGGTGTTGTTTTTCATGAGGCTTACAAGGATATCGCCGTTATTCAATTCTAAAACAGCATTAACATGTGTCCACTCACTGCGAGGACAAATAGGGCAGGTAATATCCACCTCTGGATTCAAATGCTCGTGGGCTATCCATTCCCATACTACTTTTCCATCTCTACTGATTTCCTGGATTGAATCGCCCCACATTACACCTTGTCTCTCGGTACCGGGACTACTGGTCTTTATTCGAGAGGCTACATTCGCTGGAACTTCAACCCATCTGATCACCAGCGTATTTCCATTATCCATTCTATAAAAGGCGTTGTGTAAATAGGGATCTGAGTATTTCCATACTATGTTCCCTTCCCAATCCATTTCTAATAAAATACCACTTGCGCCTTCTAAATCGCTGAGAGGGCCATTATTAATTTTTCCCGCATATAGAATATTCCCACTGGGTAAAAGCTCACCGTAACAAGCTGGCTCATATCCAAAATCCCAATGCTTGATGGGTTCACCCTTCATGTTGATCATCCAAACTCTCTGACCATTAACAGGAGTAATGAAAGTAACCCCTCCAAACGCTCTCATTGAATCGTTCACGATAAGACCTTTACCATTTGTCCTGGCAATGCCAAGGGAGTATGGAAAATTATTCTCCAGAGCAACAGGTCCGTATACATCGTTTTCCCAGGGACATCTTTCCTTACTCATATTTTTATCTATAAATCCGGAATAATCGTGAGGATAATAATGGGCTATGAAAACTGTATTACAAAACATCCCTGGTCCCCATTTTATAGTATTGTATAAGAACGGGTTTATATATTCCCATACGATCTCTCCTTCCTGTGTTACTTCAAAAAATCTACCATGAAGAGAGTCGGTAATAAATGTGTTACTATTGGATAAACGTTCAGCTCCACCCTGCATGGCTGAATAAAAATCTGAAGGAGGATCTGCCTTATATTGCCAAATTATTTTGTCACTATCTGGATCAATCTCAACCACTCTTGAATAGCTAAATCCATATTTATAACGATGGTTGCCATTATCAAACACCAGTATATTGCCATTTTCAAGCTCACTCACGTCATGCGTGTGGAATATTTCTCCTTTTCCATATCTGGCCAATACTTTACCACTCGGATATTCGATCCTCAATATTTCATTTAGAAAACGTGAGCTTACTAATAGATTGCCATCCTTGCATTTCCAAATAGAATTGATATGCATGAGATGCTCTCGCCTTTCCAATGGACACATTGCATCGATGTCAGGATCTAAATGGTCGGCAGGGAGCCATTCCCAAACAATACGACCATCTCTATCGATTTCATCGATGGTATCACCCCATATTTGCCCATTGAACTCTGTTCTAGGCATACCGCCCTTCCATTTGAGGGCGAGCTCCTCAGGTAATATCCCCTTAGGATGGTGAGTTCCGTATATGATATGACCATTAGGCAAAGGTAAAAAATCATGATGTTGATACGGAACCTCAGCGCTCCAAATCAGATTTCCGTCCCAATCACGCTCCTCAATTAACCCACCAATCCCACAGAATTGGATAGGCAAACCAAGTTCAACATTACCTTTAAACGCACCGGCATAAATTAAATTTCCGTTCGGAAGGAGCATACCGTGCAATGAGAGAGCGTATGGGAGACGCCAGCGGTTTATTATATTTCCCTCCATATCTATTAACCACACATCCTTACCATCCCATGAACCAAAAAGAATATAGCCGTTATCATTCATTTTTGAAGGATTGCTATACGTTACACCTAGTTTATTCTTTCTTTTATTCACAACACCCCCCATATTATTTGTTTGTGTACTAATATTTAATATATTAATTATTTTAAAAGGTCTCTAAACTTTGTCAAGGTTTTTTTAAAACCACAGTGTAGGCATTTCATTAATTATATTTTTTCATTGCCGTCCTAGCGTTTAATTTTTAAATTAAGATAAGATATTTAATATTAATATGTTATAGCGAAAAATGACTGTTATGGATTTGAAAATGATTCTATACTATAGCCACTCTTCTTTCAATCATCAAAATGGAGTAGCCAATGCATACAGGCAAAACCATTTTCTCCCCAAATAATTGATTTTTTACCCATGTATGAATTTCAAAAGTGTGTAAAACGCCATTAAGGAAATTACAAAGTAAAGACTTTTTCATACTAAGACCAGTTTCTCTGCATGTCGTTTGCTCAATTAACTTATAGAGAAAGCCTCTGTTAAATCTCACATTATTCCAACCAAAATACTCTTGAAACTCTCAAAATAATCCGTACATTATGTGTCTTGTCTTAAATTAATTGAGATAAAATAAAAGGGACAACCAGGTTAGAAGTTCGCAACTCAAACCCCGGTCATCCCCCAAAACGAACATCATATTTGATAATCTATTTTACAATAAATGTCAACATACTTATAGAGCTTGGAAAACAATATCCATGGCCCAGCATTAAGAAATACCGGGTATGTGGAGGAATTCGAGTTTGGGGGCATGGGTATGAGTAGATTTTTTTATGGGAACAACGACGCTTTTTGGCTCAAGAGGTATCGATGTCCTGATTGCAAAAAGGTTTATATAAAGAGCCATTACAGGAAGTTCTGGTCATCCAGGAGAATTATCCTCAAAAGTATCTTTCATAAGCTCATACACAACAGCTGGCTTTCTGATGTGAGTAGGTAACGGCAGCAATATTGGTTCAGAGGGTTTAAGCTGCAAATTAAGCGCCATGAGACCCTGCGTGAGTTATACATAGATATGCTGTCAAGGCTCTATATAGCCAATATCATCATAGCCACCCATTCTTTGAAATATTTCGAGACTGACACTTCGAGAATAAACACTTACCGCACGCTTGTGCTGACCTCTCTTTCTGATTATGGATAATTTAGAGAAAATATGAAAACAGGGAGGAGGATGTTCCATGGATGAAATGAAAAAAGAAAAGATAGCGCTGCTTCGGTTTCAAGTGATTGGTCCTTTGATTGGATTGACAAAGGACGATTGGGGTAAGAAAGAGAAGTTGCTTCAGGAAATCATTCAAAAGGAGTGGGAGATTCCGTACTCGGTGAGAAGTTACATAGGACGATCCACCGTATTAGAGTGGCTTAAGAGTTATGAGGAAAGTGGAGGGAGATTGGAGAGTCTATATCCGAAGGAACGGTCTGACAGGGGATTGTCCCGATCTATGGATATTGATACAGAGAAGACGCTGATCAATTTACGAAAAGAGCTTAAAGAAGCCACATTATTCCTTACTGCCCGCTGTATGAGCAGGGTTACCGCTCG
>CAYRKG010000070.1:0-13920 GCA_964424795.1 uncultured Spirochaetota bacterium | reverse complement strand
TATACAGGTATGGACTTGATACAGATGAAGTTGATTTTTTTAACTATGTGAGAGAACTATATTTTAACAAAAAGTTATAATACCAACAGTATCTGTATATCGCAAACATTTGTGTTAGTTGGTCCTGTTTTGAAGAGCCAGCCTATCTGATCAAAAAAACTGTAGGAGTCGTTGTTTTTTAAATAGTCTTCAACATTCATACCCACACTTTTTTCTAGAATTTGCAGCGAGGCAAAGGCTCCAGCAGCATCTGTTGGGCCGTCGTTTCCATCCGTGGCAGCAGAAAGAAAGTAGGTATCCTTCATATCTTCCCTTTCATTCTTCATTCCTGATAGAAAGGAGAGTGCAAGCTCCTGGTTTCTCCCCCCCTTTCCGGAGCCTCTCAGGGTTACAGTTGTCTCCCCACCAGCGATAATACACGCAGGCCTTTTTACAGGAAGGCTGTGGTTTTTAATATCATTCGAAATCCCCAAAAAAACCTTTGCAATCTCTCTTGATTCTCCAGTGATCTGTGATGAAATAATAGTGGTGTTGTAACCAAGAGTTTCAGCAGCTTTTGAGGCTGCAAGAAGCGCAGAATAGTTGCTACCTATGAGTATATTAAATACTTTTGTGAATATTCGATCCTCTCTCTTTGGTGTCTCATCGATCAGTCCACTGGCTCCTGCTTTTATAAGATTCAGAACCTTTAGTGGAATTTTATCCTCAATATCGTACCTCTTTATAATTTCAAGTGCATTCTCGTAGGTTGACTCGTCAAAGGTTGTTAGGCCAGAGGCTATTGTATCAAGCCTGTCGCCAACAACATCTGAAAGAATCAAATTGATCTGTGTTGCTGGATATAGAAGTCTTGAAAGTCTGCCACCTTTAATGCTGGATATATGCTTTCTGATACAGTTGATTTCACTGATTGTTGCTCCACATGATAACAGGGCTTCGGTTGTTTTTTGAATCTCTTTCAATGTCAAAGAGTTCTTTTTAGAATCGATCGTATATTCAAGTGGCCTGGTCAGAAGGGACGATCCGCCTCCTGAAATCAGGTTTATTACGAGTGCCTTCTCATCTGCAATCTCAGCGATCTCTACTATCTTTTGGGCAGCCTTAATGCTATTTTCATCTGGAACTGGATGTCCAGCTTCAATAGTATCGATGGTAGAAAGATGCTCTGTATGACCGTACTTTACCGATATGATCCCCTTATCGATTCTATTTATTAAGAGTTCTTCAACCGCTTTTGCCATCTTTGCAGTTGCTTTTCCGGTTCCAATTATGAATATTTTTTTAAAATTATTTAGATCAAATGAGAATCTTTCCTCTTCAAGTTCTATATTGAGCTTATTGTTTGCAATCCTTATACATTTTCTGATTATTTTGTAGGGATCAACCCTTCCCACAGCAGCGAAAAATATCCTCTTTAAATCGTCATATGCCTTTTCCTCTTCCATCTGGTATCTTCCTGTTATGAAAAATTTCCGAATTGAACATTATTCAGCTATTTATAATCCCAGTTCATCTGAAATCCCTTTCATGGCTTCAATTACAAAAGAGATATGATCATCAAGGGAGACACCCAACTCCAAGGCCCCTTTTTGTATATCATCGCGGTTCACACGGCTTGCAAATGCTTTATCCTTCATCTTTTTCTTAACGGATTTTAAAGATACATCAGCAAGCTTTTTACCGGGATGTACAAGCGTTACAGCAACAATAAATCCAGTGAGCTCATCGCAGGCAAAGAGTGCTTTTGCCATTAGACTCTCCCTCTTTACCCCTGTGTGATCTCCATGTCCGAGGATTGCTTTAATCCACTCCTCAGAGATCCCCTTTTCACGTAGAATCTCTGCCCCTTTAAAGGGATGATCCTTGGCATCAGGATATTTTTCATAGTCAAAATCGTGGAGTAATCCTACAGTACCCCAGGTTACCTCATCCTCCCCATACCTCTTTGCATACTCCTTCATACAAGCTTCAACTGCAAGCGCATGCTTTATGAGGCCCTCTTTGGTTGTGTATTCTGTTAAAAGTTTAAATGCCTCTTTGCGGTTCATATTTACTCCTTTTTTTAGATTAAGTCTAAAAATAAAAAGCGGGTAATTGTAAATAGCGTCACTTGACTCTATTTATGGCCTCTTTTTTATTCTTTTCTCAAAAATAACGGATGCCACAACAATATCCTCCAGATGAGACATACTTACGACAATATTATCGACTCCTAACTTTTCCGAAAACTTTTTTGCCATACCGTAGAGTTTGATAAACGGCTTACCTGATTTTTCATGGTGAACTTCTATATCTTTAAAACGAACTCCCTTTCGGTTCCCAGTTCCAAGGGCCTTCATTGTAGCCTCTTTTACTGCCCAATATGAGGTATACATCTGATTTGATACCTTTTTATGATTCCAACAAAAATCAAGCTCATATTCAGTATATGTCCGTTTTAGGAAATGCTCGCCAAAATTTGCGATTGCGCGTTTAATCCTTACTGTGCTCATTACATCAATTCCATATCCCACAATCATTTAAACTTCCTCTGGTCATGACTCTCCTTCGGAGAATGACTCTCCTTCGGAAAGTGACTATCCTTTGGATAGTTGCGGTTTCCTCACCCCTAACCGTATTCCGTGCCTAATATTGTAGTGTATTACTATCTCACTAATAAAATTTTCGGTTTTTCGATTTGTGAGGAAACTACATTAATAATACTGTATATCGTAAAGCTTTTTTCATTTTTTACACCGGCTCACTTTTTTTACCACAGCTGATGAACGGATGATTTAATGTATTTTTCATATATCTCTTTTACTTTATTCATCTGTTCTTCAGTTAGCGGTGGAAGATCTGAAGCATGTGCATTGGATTCAGCCTGCTCTACTCTGCTTGCTCCTGGAATTACACAGCTTACTGCATCAAACATCAATATCCAGCGTAGTGCATATAGAGTGAGGCTTTCCGTGTCAGGAAAAATTGTTTTTAGATTTTCAACTGCAGCCAGTCCTTTTTCGTAATTAACACCAGCGAAGGTTTCACCCTTATCAAAGAGCTTACCATTCCTGTTAAAAAAGCGGTGGTCTCCTTTTTGAAAGATAGTATCCTTTTTAAACTTACCAGTGAGCAGTCCACTTGCAAGCGGTACTCTGACGACGATGCCAATATTCTTCTTTTTTGCCTCTGAGAAGAAGAGCTCTGAAGGTCTTTGCCGGAACATATTAAAGATGATCTGCACAGTGGAGAGATTTGGATACTCGATGGCCTTTAAGGCTTCCTCAACCTTTTCTACACTCACCCCATAGTGCTGGATTTGTCCCTCTTTTTTCAACGAATCGAGAGCTTTAAAGACTTCAGGTTTGTAGTAAACTTCAGTTGGTGGACAGTGAAGCTGGATGAGATCTATTGTCTCTTTTCCCATATTTTTAAGGCTTTCGTTAACAAAACTTCTGATATTTTCTTCATTATATCCTTCTGCTGTATAGGGCTTTAGCCTTCTACCACACTTTGTGGCAAGCCACACCTTTTCCTTTCTGCTCTTCACCACCTGAGCTGTGAACTTTTCCGATAGTCCATCGCCGTAAACATCTGCAGTATCAATAAAGGTAACCCCAAGGTCTATGGCTCTGTTTAAGATATCGATAGCATTATTCTCATTAAAGAGCTCACCCCAACGGCCTCCTACCTGCCATGTACCTAGGGATACCTCTGATACCTTATATCCTGTTTTTCCCAGGGTTCTGTATTGCATGAAAGGCCTCCTTCATCTTTAGTACCTTGATTCTGATTTTCTTGCCGTAATGGCAAGAGAATATTTCCCCATTGAGGCCGATTTGATAAAAGGCGACGTGAGGCCGAAGGCCTCAATGTGATCGGAATCGACTAATAAAGAATGCGGCTTTTAGGCATTCAGTAACTTAAATATAGTAATTTTTTGTTTTACCGATAAAGCACTTTTCTTTATCTTTTAAAGAAATCTATTGGTGAAGAGATGAATAACAATTTCAAGAGATACAGAAAGGGAATTGACAGAATAGATAGAAAAATAATAGCTCTTCTGGGAAAGAGGTATGGAAAAGTACTGATGATAGGGAGGATAAAGAGAAAAGAGGATAGGTCTATTGTTGATAAAAAAAGGGAGGAAGCTATAGTAAACAGGATAGAGAATTTAATTGGAGATAAGGAAAAAAGAGAGTATATAAAATCGGTTTTTCGCTCAATTTTTAAGGCATCATATAGGTCTCAGAGGAATGGATAAGATTATTGAAGGCAATAAATCTGTTAGTGGTGTTGTTAAGGTTCCAGGGGATAAATCCATATCCCATAGAGCGGTTATCCTGGGCAGTATCGCTAATGGGAAAAGCGAAATAAAGGGAATTTCCACATCCAGTGATGTGAAAGCAACCATAGGAGCGTTAAAAAATATAGGTATCAATATTAATGTCCAGGATGAAAATACTGTTGTTGAAGGGGTGGGGATTACAGGTTTTGAAAATATGGGGAGCGCTGAGCCAGTAAATATAAACTGTGGAAACTCAGGAACAACAGCACGTCTTTTTATCGGGCTTTTAAGTGGTGCTGGGATTAAAGCACGACTAACAGGTGATTCATCCCTGTCAAGAAGACCGATGATGAGGGTTGTGGAGCCTCTTACAAAGATCGGTGCTCACATTAAAACAGAGGATGGATACCTTCCTGTTGTGCTTGAAGGGCAAAAGCTCGTACCCTTTGATTACAATCTTCCTATACCCAGTGCTCAGGTAAAATCCTCCTTAATGCTCGCAGCACTCTTTATTCATGGCAGTTCTGTTATTAAAGAGTCAATAGAAACAAGGGACCATACAGAGCGCATGCTCCTTTTGATGGATGGGGATATAAAGATAATGAATCTTGTTCAGGGAAAAGACATTCTTATTTCAGGGAGAAAGGAGCTTACTCCACTAGGGTTGACTGTGCCCGGGGACATATCTTCTGCTGTTTTTTTCATTGCATCTGCACTTATTACACCTTCTTCAGAGTTGATTATAGAAGATGTACTTCTCAATCGAACGAGGGCTCATATTATCGAGGTCTTTAGGAGAATGGGAGGGGAGATTGAAGTTGAGATATTAGATGAGTTTCCTGAGCCCATTGGGAATGTACGTGTGAGAAGCTCTCAGTTAAGGGGAACAACTGTGAGTGGCTTTGAAGTTCCTCTAATAATAGATGAAATACCAGCTCTTGCTGCCTGCTCCTTTTTTGCAATGGGAGACACTGTTATAAGGGGTGCAGGGGAACTCAGAGTAAAGGAGAGTGATAGGATTAAAGGTATTGTTTATATGGTGGAGCAGTTTGGGGGGAAGGTAGAAGAGCTGGAAGATGGCTTTATCATTCATGGCGGTAATAATCCAAATGAGGCAGAGGTACAGAGCTTTCAGGACCATCGGCTGGCAATGGCTTCGTCGATAATTGCGCTTAATGTCAAAGGAAAGACAGTTGTCAAAGGTGCAGAATGTGTTAATGTATCGTTTCCCGGGTTTTTCGAAATCTTTGAGAAATGTATCGTTTCGTAAGCTTGATCCTGGAGATTATTCGCTTCCACCAGGTGCTGTAATAACTGGAGCTACTCCTGGGATTTCCGTTCCAAGTATAAATTCTCCCTTGGCTGCAATAGCCTTAAAGATCTCTTTATCTTTTTCTCTAAAAGGTTTTATGGAATAGAATGGGAGCCTGTAATTGATCACTACTGGCAGAAACCAGTCAATTCTAGTTATTCTATCACCCTTCTTCCAAAGGATGACGAAGTTCTGGTCGAGGGTGTTATTTTGAGGAGAATAAACACCATACTTGTCACGCAGTTCGATTGGAAGGTAGAGTGAGTTTGGTTCATTGTCTGGTCCGATATAGATAAGCTTGTAGCCCTCGGCTGACCCTTGAAAAGCAATAACCTGATATATACTGATTATATATTCGCTTTTAGGTAGATCACCCAGCTCTATCAGGTTCTGGCCAAAGATAAATGGAGTCGATAAAATGAAAAGTATAGTTAAAATAAAAAAGGGTATTCTTTTCATAAAAAACCTCCAGCAGATTTATGCTATATAGAGCCTTTCTTCATTCTCAAGTAATATACTGTATCTTAATAAATTATAGTACTATATTCGGCAAAAATCATACTGTTTCTTTATATTTTTAGCTTTGAGAAAGGAGAAAAAATCAGGAGCTGCAAAAGATATTAACTTTTTATGAAAAGTATGATATATTTAAAAATTCTCAAATGATAAAAAGGAGTTACTCACCAGTGCCTGATTGTAAAAATGTATTTGAAGGAGCTATTTATGGATATTTTTCAGAAGGCATTTGATTATTCTCTTGTAGATGAATACAAATCAAGAGGATTATATCCATACTTTCGTGCGATAGAAACAGGAACAGATACAGAGGTATATATTGGTGGGAAGAAGATGGTAATGCTTGGCTCTAACTCCTATATGGGGCTTACATTCAATGAAAAGACAATTCAGGGAGCAATTGATGGTGTGCGGAAGCATGGAACTGGATGTGCAGGTTCGAGATTCCTAAATGGAACTTTGGATCTCCATGAAGAGTTAGAAGAAAAAATCGGACTGTTCATGAATAAAGAAAAGGCTCTCCTGTTTTCAACAGGGTTCATGACAAATTTGGGGATTCTATCTACTATTGTTGGGAAAAATGATATTGTATATATTGATAAGGTAGATCATGCAAGCATTATCGAAGGGGTGAGGCTTTCCTTTGGCAAGGTGGTAAAATATAGACACAATGATATGGATGATTTGAGGAGGGTTCTGGAAAATTCGGATAAGAGAGCTGGTAAATTGATCGTTGTTGATGGAGTATTCAGTATGGAGGGAGATCTGGCTGATCTTCCGAGTATCGTTGACCTTGCTGGGAAGTATGGTTCCAGAATAATGGTTGATGAAGCTCATGCAATTGGTGTTTTGGGTGAAAATGGGAGAGGAACTTCTGAACATTTCGGCCTTGAGGATGAGGTAGATATCCAGATGGCGACCTTCAGTAAATCCTTTGCAACTATCGGAGGGTATGTTGTTTCCTATAGCTCAGTTATTGACTATCTCAAGCATCATTCAAGAGCGCTAATATTCAGTGCAAGCCTTCCACCCGCAGTCTTGGGTGCAGTAAGCAAAGCCCTGGAGATTATTCAGAATGAACCCGAGAGGAGAGAGAAGCTTTCTAAAATCGCAGATAAGATGCGTAAGGCCTTTAAAGAGATGGGATATGATGTTGGGCCCACAGTTACACCAATCATTCCTCTCATAATAGGCGATATGGATAAGTGCCTCATGCTCTGGCGGGAGGTAACTGAGAACGGACTATTTGTGAATCCTGTTGTGCCACCTGGTGTTCCTCCTGGTAGATCGCTGATAAGAACAAGCTATATTGCAACACATACGGATGGACAACTTGATTTTGCAATCGATGTTTTTAAAAAGGCAGGTAAGAAGCTGGGGATAATTTAGTGCGAATTTTGAAAATTATAAAATTTTAATTTTAAAGCTCGAAGTTCGTATCATATAAACATGTTTTTAACCTGAATAAGATATGCGTGACTTCTGACTCATTTTAATTCAGTTAAATTGAAGTGAAAATTTTGTAATATCATAATTAGGAACATTGTTCAGGAATGCCTCTATTTCTTCATTTGAATATATCTTTCCCGAGTTTATCCCCTTGCAAAATTCTCCTGCTTTATTCCACTCCCTTTGAGAGATAAGATACCTTTTCCAGAAGGGGTATGCCCTGCACTGGTATGGCCGTATATGATAGATGGTACAGATTTTATCGAAAAAAATACAATCGAAGTTATTCTTTTCAATGAGAGAGAAGCGCTTCTCTCCAAATACATTAATAACTTTGGCATATTTCTTTACCATGCTTACTTTGTCCAACTTCAAATATTCTAATATATTTTTTATATCATTTTCAGATAGGTACACATATCCAGGAAATCCAGAACAGCATTTTCCACATTTCGTACATTCAAACTGTAATCCATTGGAATAAAATGTGTGATTATCCTTTTCTTGCATCTAGTTTCTCCGTAATGTATCATGAGAAGTAATATTTATAGTAATATAATTTAGCAGACATTTAAGATAAAACCACAGATAGCAAAGTTCATTTGAACTCAGTAATTTTATAATATGAATATAACTAAAATAAAAGAGAAGAATGAAAGCCTTAAATGTATAAGGTTTCTCAAGGAACATAGATCATGTAATTTATACCTCTATGAAGGTATTGCACGTACTCAGCCACGATACCAAAACCTCTTTCTTACAGAGAATGGTAAAATTTTTGCTGTAATTCATACGAAGGGTGGAGCCTCCATCCATCTCTTTTTTTCAGGTTGGATTTCTGATTTTGCAGTTAGGAAGATAGCACTGTTCATTTTAAGGAAATTTATGGGGGCAAGGATTATTTTTGGAGATAGGGACTGTTTAGCGAGGCTTATTAAGATCGGTTTTCTAGAATTCAAATTATTCCGACAGTTTTTTTTTATGGAGATTCAAAAAGATCGATTCCAGCCCATAGGTATATTTAAAGGATACTGTCCTCATTCTAAGGAGGCAAAACTTCTTCTGCCCCTTCAGATTCAATATGAGATGGAGGAGATGGAAGTAGGTTTTGCAGAACTATCTAGGGAGAAGATACTTTTAGTTTTGGAAAAGCGTCTTCAACAGGGAGAGATTACTGCTGTTTTTAACAAAGGGAAGCCAGTAGCTCTTGCTGCTGTAAACGCACGGTTTGAGGATGTATGCCAGATAGGTTCAGTTTATGTATTGCCTGAATTCAGGGGAAGGGGGTATGGATTTTCAGTTGTTTCATCACACCTGGAGCGACTATTTAAAAAATACAAAAAGGTTGCACTCTTTGTGAATAAAAACAACAAAAGGGCCTATCACATATATGAGAAGGTAGGATTTTATCCTGTTACCGAATTAATGCAGATTAATATTGTGAAATAATTATGGGATCAGTTTATTCTTCAACACCGAGCTCTTTTAATCTTCTCAGCCGCTCCTCAGCCTCTTTTATGTTTCTTATGGCAAGCTTGTTATAGGGATCAATTTCAAGGATTTTTTTCCATTCACTTATCGCCTCTTCATACTTTTTCTGTACAAAGAGGTCCACACCTTTGTAGTACAGGTTTAGAATTTCAGGACTGAAGGAGCTCACGTCTCTCATTTCAGCCTTGGAGCGTTCTATAAAATGCTGAACCCTGAGGTAGTTCTCATCGTATTCGGCAACGGTTTCAAACTCTTTTAATGCCTCTTTATATTCTCCGTCTGCAAAGAGCTGGAGTCCCTTTGAGTAGTGGTCTGATTTAAAACTTTCATCAGCCTTAAGCTCTTTCCTAATTCTTGTCTTCTCCTCTTCAAACTGGCTCTCCATCTGTTCAATTCTCTGTTCGTATGATGCCCTGTCCTCGAGGAGCTGACGTTCAATCTTTGCTCTATCCCTATCATACTGAGATGATAGCTCTTCGAGAGATTTTTCCCTTTCAGCCTCAAACTGTGCTGTCAGATCTGCAATTATCTCCTGCCTCTTTTCTTCAATAGTTTCATCAAGTGCAGCTACTCTCTTTTTGTACTCCTCATCCATTTTGAGGATTAGGTTCTCTCTTTCCCTTTCATATTCTTGAGAGAGCTTTGTAAGCCTATCTTCGTACTGCTCAGTTGCTTTCCTTATCCCTGCCTGAATCTGATTCCTTATTTTCTCTGCTTCCAGTGCCTTTCTTTCATCGATACTCTTTCCAAATCTGTAGCTTAAGCCAAGCTGCATTAAGAGTTCAGCAGCTCCCTGCCAGGCTGAGTCTTCAAACGAGACTGCGTAATCAAGCGTTATTCCCCAATGACGAATGCCAAAACCTACAGACAACCCTGCTGGAAGGTTTTGAAATATACTTTCAAGTGTAAAGTTTCTATATCCTGCCCGCAGCATTATAAAGTCATTAAAAGAAACCTCGCTCCCTAAACTGAAATCATAGAGGAACAGGTTTGCATCTGGATTGTAGTTGTCTGTATATAACCTTGAGTCCAATGCGAACGATAATCTTGTCTTTTCATTTTTTCCTAGGGGGAAGTTTGTTGCGACACCTAATTTGAATATTCTCGTGTTATACTCCAGTTCACTTCCTACCCTTATCCCTGTTCCAATCACATCCTGAACAATAAGTCCAACAGAGAGCCATTTGAGTTGCGGTGGGTTATAGTATGCTCCCAGATCAAAGCTTGCACCAGTACCCCTGTAGTCAGTTATTGTCATCTGTTCAATCTTTGCTGATCCTCCTATCCCAAGGCCAAATGGAAAATTATACCCGTATGAGAGGAGAACCTGGTAGTGAAGGTAGTCGGTACCTCTCCCTGCGATTGGAAAGCCCTCTTCATCGTAAGATTGTATCTTGCCTGTGTATAAACCTATTCCACCAATACCTAAGGTTCCGAAGTTCATTGTTGGGTGTGTGTAGAAGCCAGCAAAGTAGTAGGTATCGGCAATTGTACGGGTTCCGAATACCGAGATCTCTTTATACTGATTAAATGACATTGCAGCGGGATTCCAGTATCCAAGGGTTGCATCATCGCTCATTGCAGTAAATGCGCCACCCATTCCTATAGCCCTCAAACCTACACCGTAGGAAAAGATGTTTTCAACACCTCCAGTTTCGTTGGAAGCAGATACCTTTAGCGGGAGACATATTAGCGGTAGGATAAAGAGTAGTTTTAATAGCTTTACACCCATAAAAAGAAATATAACACACTATATGTCAATTTCCAAAATTTCTTTATTTCCAATCCCCAAGAAGGGATATTTCTCTTTCCAGCTTAATTCCTGTTTTTTTATATACCTCATCCTCGATGAGCTTTATCAGGGAATAAACATCCACTGCTGTGGCATTTCCTCTGTTTATAATAAAGTTTGCATGTTTTTGATATACTTCTGCTTTACCGATTCTAATGCCCTTTAGACCAGCTTCTTCGATGATTCTTCCTGCTGGTTTTCCTATTTTATAGTCGTTTTTAAATATGCATCCGACATTTGGATAGGTATAATGCCCCATATCGATTCTCTTTTTCCTGTTCTTTTCAATTTTTGATTGGATCTCTGAGTAACTTCCCTTTTCGAGATTGAGTATTACTTTGTAAACGAGGTATTTCTTGTTTTGAAAAATAGATTCTTTATACGAGAATCTAAGATCACCTTTTTGGAGTACTTTTTCCTTAACTGCCCTACCTTTTACATATAGCGTATGTACTTTCCTAACGATATCCGAGAATGCTCCATTAAATGCACTTGCATTTATGAAAAGCGCCCCACCTACTGTACCAGGGAGGCCTGCTGCGAATTCAATTCCTGAGAGTGAGTATTGAAGGCTTACATCCACAAGGGCTTCAACCATTACCCCGCATTCTGCAACAACATCTGTATCCTCTATCTCTATAGTATTGAGTCTTTTTGTATTAATAATAAGACCTCTGTAACCATTATCATGAATGAGGATATTTGCACCTCCGCCAAGCATATAAAAGGGTATAGCTCTTTTGAGAGCCCACGATATACACTCCTTATATTCATTGAGTGTTTCAGGTTCTATAAAGTAGCTTGCAGGACCCCCGATGCAAAATGTAGTATATGGAGCAAGGGTAATATTTTTTTTAATCTTTTTCTCGATATTCATGTTATTATCTACTTTTTTAAAACTCTAAATTCGCTCTAAATATGGTCTGTGCAATCTCAAAATAGATGACCAGAGACGTTACATCAATTATTGTAGAGATAAATGGACCTGCCGAGATTGCTGGATCGATTTTGAATTTTTTCAGTATTATGGGCAGGATTGTACCGATCAGATTTGCTACTATAACGCTGGAAAAAACAGCAATTCCAACTGCTATTCCAATAAAGGGATTTACATCGATAAAATGTGCTCTAATGAAAGAAAAGATTCCCAATATGATACCCAGAAATCCTCCCATGAAGATTTCTCTAAGGAAAACCTTTATAAAGTCTTTTACCCTTATTTCACCTGTTGCCAGACCCCGGATAACAAGTGTGGCAGATTGCATCCCGGTGTTCCCGCAGGTTCCAGTAAGCATAGGGATAAAGAAGGCAAGGGGTATAACAATCTGCAGTATATTTGAATAGTGTTTAAGGACAACTGAGGAGAGGTAAGAAGTAACCAGAAGGATTACTAGCCATAAAGCCCTCTTTCTCCCTAGAGTGAAAAACTTTATATTGAAATAGGGTTCCTCCGGAGCCTCTATTCCTGCCATTTTATGAAAGTCTTCTTCTGCCTCTTCTTTTATTACATCAACAACATCATCGACTGTTATTATTCCTACAAGCTTTTGAGCCTTGTCTGTAACGGGAAGAGCGCTGAGGTCGTATTGTGATAAAATTTTTGCAACATCTTCCTGGTCATCTATGGTATTTACATGAACAAAGCTCGTTGTCATAATATCTTCTATTCTTGTATCTGGTTCTGCAAGAAGCATGTCTTTAAGGCTTACTATGCCAATCAGGAATCTTCTCTCATCCACTACATAGGAATAGTATATGGTCTCTTTGTTAAGGCCGATTTTTCTTATTGTCTGCATTGCTTTTTCTGTTGTGAGATCTTTCCGAAGCTCTATGAACTCTGGAGTCATAAGCCTCCCGGCAGAATCTTCGGGGTAGTTGAGAAGCCTATTGGCTATATCTCTCTCTTCTGGAGAGAGGAGTTTTATGAGCCTCTTTACCATCTCATCAGGTAGTTCGTCAAAAAGCTCAGTTCTGTCATCAGGGTCCATCTCCTCGATGATCTCTTTTACCCTATCCATACCAAAATATTTAAGGAGGGTTTCCTGGTCTTCATGTTCAATTAGAGAAAATACTTCAGCAGCAGTATCCTTATCAAGCAGTCGAAAAAGAATTACCTGATCGCTCGTCTCTAGAAGGTGAATAACCTCATGAATATCAAAAGGGAGCATCTCTTTGAGTTGCTTTTTTAATTCAAAAAAGCTCCTGTCAGCGATCAGCTTTTGTATTGCTTCATTTCTATTTTGCTGTGAAGTTTCCATTTTCTCTCAGTGTTTAAAAATAGCTATATTAATAACAGTAAAAATAATATTACTATATTTTTTTGTCATATTATTTTATTCTATTTGTAAAAATAATCTGTTTTCAGGGTAATGATTTTGAAAGCCAATGGTATTCATTCAGTAATAGAGATTTTAAGAGATGAATATAAGAAATGGAAGCCACCAATTGTTACAGAGGTATCAAAAGAAAGAAATCCTTTTAAGATTCTTATTTCAACAATAATCTCCCTGAGGACAAAGGATGAGGTAACGAGAGTTTCATCACAAAGGCTCTTTCAAATTGCAGATACTCCTGAAAAGATGAGAAAATTGAAAAGCAGTTCTATTGAAAAGGCTATATATCCTGCAGGTTTTTATAAAATAAAGGCAAATAATATTAAAAAGGCATCTTCGATTATTGTAGACAGGTATAGGGGAGTGGTTCCAGATACTCTCGAAGAGCTTTTAGAGCTGCCCGGAGTGGGCAGGAAGACTGCAAACCTGGTTGTAACGCTCGGGTACCATAAGCCCGGGATCTGTGTTGATACACACGTTCACAGAATATCAAACAGGCTCGGGTATGTAAAAACAAGAACACCGGAAAAGACAGAGTTTTCTCTGAGAGAGAGACTTCCAAAGGAATACTGGATCGAGTACAATGATCTTCTTGTTACCTTCGGGCAGAATATCTGTACTCCTGTATCACCCTTCTGCTCGATGTGTAAGATCTATGAGTATTGTAAAAGGATTGGGGTTTTGAAGAGCAGGTAAAGGGAATGTACCGATCATATTCCCTGAAAGTTTTTATCAGGGCGAAGCCTACCTCGCAGAATCT
>CAYRKG010000069.1:0-14337 GCA_964424795.1 uncultured Spirochaetota bacterium | reverse complement strand
CTATATTAACATGATGCAAAGGGGTTTACTGCTATGAAGCAATTGCATAATAGTGCAGTTTTCCAAGAACAATTTCGTTCACGGAAGATGAATTGGAGACGTTTTCGTGGCAAGATCATTGGGGGGACTTGGGACACTCTAGTAATAGCATTTGTAATTGTGATGATATTCCCCTTTATATGGATGCTTCTGATGGCCTTCAAGACACCACTTGAAGCTCTTTCCTGGCCACCTAAGATCTTCCCTTCTAGAATATATATAGATAACTTCTACAAGGTATTTACCAGACCTCGTGTGACTCAACATTTTATAAATACAGTGATAGTATCCATTTCTACTACTATAATTGCCCTAATTGTGGCCTCTATGGCAGCCTACAGTTTGGCACGGATCAAATTTCCCTTGGGTTTAACTGGCATTATTGCTGTCATTATCCTCATGATGAGGATGTATCCACATATTGCCACATTAGTTCCTTATTATATGGTTATACGCAAGCTAAATCTTGTCGATACATTATGGGCTCTTATCTTATCGTATACAGCATTCACAATGCCATTCTCCATTTGGATGTTGCTAGGGTTTTTTCAAGCTCTTCCATACGAGATGGAGATGGCAGCGATGATAGATGGCGCCAATCTTTGGCAGCGGTTTGCACGTGTTGCTTTGCCAAATGTGGCACCTGGTTTGGTAGCAACGGGTATTATGACGTTTATATTAGCCTGGAATGAATTTTTGATTGCACTGATACTCACAAACATCAAGGCTAAAACCATTCCTGTTGCTATTGCTGGATATATTACCGATAGCAGTCTGGAATGGGGTCCTATGACGGCTATGTCGTCAATGCTGGTGATTCCAGTTGTAATATTGGCCTTTTTTGCGCAGAAGTATTTAGTGCAAGGCTTGACTATGGGTGCAATAAAAGGGTGAAACCATATATTCTAGAAACACTGAAAATATTTCTTATTCTCTATAGAGATGTCTTTTAATAATTTAAAAAAGTTAAAAACAAGAGGAGGTCTATATGTCGTTTTCAGATGGAGATTTCAAATACGATTTACCAAAGTTTCTACCATTTAGAGATAGGGAAGTGTGTGCAAGAGTCAGAGCAATAAAAGAAGAGGACATCTGCAAGCATTCTAATCCAAATTTCAAGATAAGCATCATCGAAAGTCTCGATGAGCTTTATCTTGATTATGCATTGGATATTGCATTAACAATAAGAAAATCTTTGGAAGAAGGAAGAAAGAGGTTAGTCATACTTCTTCCAGCACGAATATCTCCATATGCAGCACCCATTATCAATTATTTGAAAATTTCTTGTAAGCACGTTCATACTTTCAATATGGATGAATATGCGGACGAAGATGGGAACACAGCCCCAGCGAGTTGGCCGGGTTCTTTTCAAAAGTATGTATGGGATACTTTTTTTAGTAGGATTGATAAAGATTTAAGACCACCTGAAAATCAAATACATTTCCCAAGTTCCCGTAATATGAATGACTATGGGAAAATGATAGAAGATCTGGGAGGAGCTGATGTAGAATACTGTCAAACGGGCTGGAATGGGCACTTAGCTTTTTTTGAACCAGAGTTGGGAAAAGAGTTTGGTGATGACATAGAGGCATTTAAAAAAGCTGGTCCAAGAATAGTAGAGCTCAGTCCAATAACTGTACTGCAGAATAGCCTTTTGTTTGTTAAGTGCGGTGATTGGTCCTGGCACCCTCCTAAAGCTGTTACTGTAGGCCCTGCACAGTTTATCGGAACAAAAAGGCATAGCTGGCGGAATCATGCATATATAGGAGGTGGAATTTCCTGGCAGAGGTTCATTGTGAGGCTTGTTGCTCATGGTCCGGTTACACCATTTGTACCAGCTTCCATTGTTCAAACTTTAAATAATATTGAGTTCAAGATTCTTAAATCAGTAGCAGAAAATTGTGATTCTATTAAATATATATAAAACTAACAATAAAAGTGGTATTCTTTAAATAATAGCTATGAGGAATGCCACTTTGATTTAACTGATTCGATAAACATTATTCTAATGCATATTGACAAAGTAATATAATTTTAAAAATAAACACTTATCTTGTTTTATAAATAAGAATAAACACGGTCATGCAATAATTCTCATATCTATAAGAGAAATGGCCTCCATAAAATATATTTTTCTTTATTAATTTGGGAAATACCCTATCGAATATCTTTTATATTAAAAGGTCTTTAAGAAAACCTGTTCATATCTCCTGTTAATAACCTCTTAAAAGGTTGGAGTACACTTGGAGAAATATAAAAATAATGACAAATAACTGGAAGAATAACCGGCTCGAAAATTAGTTCTTTTATATAGGAGATTGAAGTACTAATTATTGATCTTATGCTTTCTTCTGCAAAGCAGATATTTGTTCTCCAGGAACAAGTTATGAGAAATACGATATTAAAAAATGTAACTTTGATAACCCCTTTTGAAGAGAGAAGCAATTGCAATGTTGTTGTCAGGGGAGAACTTATTTACGATATCGAAGATAATTTTGCTGAGGTTAAAGAAAGAATCGATCTTAAAGAATATGATACATATGACCTTAAGGGAAGATATGTAGTTCCAGGATTTATCGATATTCATACACATGGGGGAGCTGGAGTTGATACGTACAGTGAGTCGATTGAACCCTGGATAGAGTATAATACCGGAAATGGTGTAACCTCTTTTCTTCCAACACTCATGACCATGCCTATTAAGAAGATGTATGCCAGTTTGGAAAACTTAGTGAAAGCGATTAAGATGAAAAGGAAGTTAGCGAAGATCATTGGAATAAATATGGAGGGTCCATATATTAATCCACACTATGGTGGTCAACTGGCAGAAGACTGTATAGTTCCTCGGGAGTCTGATTATAGAAAATTTCTTGAATTGTCTAAAGGTTTTCTAAAGATAATGACTGTTGCACCTGAGTTAGAGGGAGCGGAAGAATTAATCAAGGTACTTATAGAAAACGGAGTGATAGTTTCGATTGGACATACTAATGCTTCGAAGGAAGAGACTGTAAGGGCGGTTGACTTGGGTGCAAATCTAATTACCCATACATTTAATGCATTTGGGCTTTCAGGAGTTGCATTTAAAGATGACCGTAAGGGAAAGGTTTGTGGAGTAAGGGAGGTTAGAGCCCTTGAGGTATTGTTGGAAAGAGAAGATGTATATGCTGAGGTTGTTTCTGATAGGGATGGTATACATGTAAATCCGATATTGTTGAAGATATTATTAAAGTGTAAAGGAATAGATAGAATCATAATCATAACAGATAATATGAGTCCTGCAGGCATGCCCGATGGTAAGTATAAAACACCTCGAGGACAAGAGTATATAATTAATACTGAAAAGTATGATGTCGGGTGGTTAAAAGAAGGAAGCGTAGTGTTTGCAACTCTCTACAAATTAAAAGACGGGGTAAAGAATTTTGCTAAACATACAGGTATAAGTTTTAAAGATGCAATAAAGACTATAACAATCAATCCGGCAAGATTGTTGGGCATAGATGATAGAGTAGGGAGTATTAAGGTAGGGAAGCTGGCTGATTTAGTTGTGATTGATGAGGATTTTAATGTTTCTCTGACTATGGTGAATGGAGAATTAGTATATAAGAAGAGAGTAATTTAATAATTCTAATTGTTTTAGCTATTGTATGATGTTGAACAGTGCATCAATATTGTTTTGGTGGAAGATATGAAAGTTATTGCTTTTTTCAATTTGAAAAAGGAAACGGATATAGATAAGTATAATGATTGGGTTTTAAATAGGCAGATAAAGATTTTTCAAAAGAATTTACCAAGAATGAAAAACTTCAAAATTTATAAATTAGTCGATTCGGATAACTATAAAGATATCTCTCAGGTTGTTCAAATATTTGACTGGGGAGGAACAGCTGATGAGTGGCGTGAGACTCTAAGAAGCTTCAGATCAGATAAAAGTAGGGAGATATATAAAATATCCCAAGAGTGGCGTGAATTATGTGATTATAATTCGATCAAGATCCTTTATGCTGAAAATATATAAAAAATAATAAGTTGATTTGATAAAAAGGTTATGAAAATTTAGTTGGATGGAACATTAAATTCTCAAATTATAGGGGTAGCATATGGGTAAATCGAAATGTTATGATGGAAGTGAAGGGAATAGAATAGATAAGCAAAAGATTTTAGAGTTAGCACGTTTTTATCGAGAGCACCTTTTAGATGTTATATCATTCTGGGAGACTCGGACAATGGACAGAGAATGTGGTGGCTACTTAACGAGTTTTGATCGGATGGGTAACCTTATGGATACGGATAAATACGTTTGGCTTCAGGCTCGTCAGTTATGGATGTTTTCAGCTCTCTATAATCATGTAGAAAAGCGCAGGTCTTGGCTTGACCTTGCTCGACACGGGCATGATTTTATTGTTAAATATGCATATGTTGGAAATGGTCATTGGAATTATCAATTGGATCGTTATGGTAAAATAAAAAGAGGAGCCGAATCTATATTAACGAATCATTTTGCTCTTGAAGCATTATGTGAGTATGCAATTGCAACTAAAAGAGATGAAGATCTATCTATGATTCGTGAGACATATGAAACGATTGTACAATGTATTGATGATCCAAAACTTCAGATTTTTGCCCGCTTTGCCAGTAAACCTCAATTCAAAGCTCATGCAATTTATATGATAAGTCTCCATGTAGCAGGAATTGTTAAACAGGTGCTCGGTTTAGAGAATACCCGTCCACTTATTGATCGGTGTTTGGAAGAGATTTTATATGTTTTTGCTAAAGATGATTACAAACTTTTATTTGAATATATTTCACACGATGGCAGTGTTGTTTTTGATGATAAAGAAGGCCGTCTAATCAATCCGGGGCATATCTTAGAGTCGATGTGGTTTTGTATTGATGAGGGGAAAAAACTAGGTAATCGCTCTGTTATCGAAAGGGCAATCCAGATTGCTGAATGGGCGTATCGATACGGCTATGACAAAGAGTATGGCGGTATTTTTACTTTCCTAGATTCTAGTGGAAGGGAACCTAATTATAAGGATTGGCTTAAGGAGAGGAATACATTATGGCATGAAAAGACTTGGTGGGTACACTCGGAAGCTCTCTATACACTGGCTCTTATGGCTCTCGAGGCAAATAACGATGAATATTTCGATTGGTTTGTTGATTTACATACATGGTGCAAGAGATACTTTTACGATTATGAATATGGTGAGTGGTATTTGCTGCTCAATCGTGATGGTTCACCAAGGATAACAAATAAGGGAGGAATGCAAAAAGCAGCCTATCATTTACCCAGGGCATTAATGTTAATTATGATGTTGTTTGAGGAATATAGTTTGAAAAATATAGATCATCCGGGAAGGAATACCTGAATTAAATCTGAGGACATTTTGATGGACTATGATGATTATGTTAAAGCTTATGAAAATTTTACTGAAATAACTGAGAAAGAATATGAGAGTAGATTGGACAAACTAAAGAAAGCAATGTTTGAACAGAAATTAGATGCCGTGATATTGACTGAAGAAGAAAATATAAGATGGATTTCTGGTTTCTGGGTTTCAATAATGGAAGATGGGTGGTCATCTACAGCAGCAATTATTCCTTCTTCCGATGAGGAAGAGCCCATATTACTGATGAGTTTGGAGCATACCGGAGAACTATTATCCTTTATAAAAAAATTTAAATACTGGGAAGAAAGTTTAAGTCCAGATCTATCTGTTGCTAAAGGTAGAGTTTTAGTAGATACTTTAAGAGAGTTAGATCTAAAAAATTCAAGGATAGGACTTGAGTTTGGAAATGGAATGATAATTGATCTAGAGCAAAGGGATATAGATTATTTGAGAAAAAATATATCCAATGTCGAATTTATTGATATATCAATGGTTATCTGGAAATTAAGAAGTATAAAGTCACCTCTAGAAATAGAAAAAATCAGAAAAGCTACAATCATTACTTGTAAGAGTTTAGAAGAAGGATTTAAAGCTCTCAGAGAAGGGATAACACACATAGAAGTGTATCAATATATTATAAAGTCCTTTTTTGAGAATGGAGCGACTGGCATAAGCCATTGTTTTATACACTCTGGAAAGTATGGAGTTAGATGTTCTCATTGCCTTCCAAAAGCAATTCCTTTGGAAAAAGGAGAAATAGTACACATCGATTTAGGCTGTAGTATTGAAGGATATAGAAGTGATATTCAGAGGTTAGCAAGTATAGGAAAACCGAATAGCAGTGAAGAAGCTAAAGTGTATTCAACTGTAAAAGAAGCAAATGAAGCTATGAGAAGAATAACAAGAGATGGTATTATGTTCTCGGATATATATAATGCTGCAGCTGAGGTTTTTAAAGATAAAGGGTTTGAATATTTACTGGCAACATCAGTAATTGGTCATGGCCTGGGACTTGGACTTCATGAATGGCCTTTCATACACAAAGAGAATAATGATATAGTTAAATCTGGAATGGTATTTACAGTTGAACCTTGGTGTATGGATAATCGAGAGAGGGCAAGTAGTGGCGAATATTCTGGTAGTATGAATATAGAAGATGTGATTGTAGTAAGAGAAGATGGTTGTGAGGTACTATCGAATATAGAAAGAGAAATGTGGATTGTATAGGGTTTCACAAAATTAAAGGTTCTATATGGAAATTATTAATGAATCGGGTTTTTTCATTGTGGTCGGATTCAGCTGCAGTAGGGTAATAAGCAGGATGAGGATATTGCCAACGGTATAATGATCGAAAGTAACATATAACTTCTCTAAGAGATGATTATTCCCTAATTTCTTCAACAGCGCTTTTTGTTAACTTTTGTAATTCTTCGACTATTTGGTCCGGTAAAACAGATTTGAGTGGCATTGATTTTTCAAGAATTTCCATTAGTCGTTTATGAGCGCGATCAGTAATACTTTCTGCACCTCCTTCACTCCATTTTTCATAATCATAATTTTTAAAAATGCCGTTACCTCGCCATACTTCATTTCGCATATGTTTTACAGTATGATGAGAATCGATAAAATTGCCTCCTATTCCAACCTTTTCTATTTCCTCGAATCCTAAGGTCTCTTCGTTTACATCAAATGAACTTAACATCCTTTTCAGATATCCAAGTGCCTCATCCTGTATAATAGCCTTTTCGAGACTAGGTCCAACTCCATTTCCTACAACTCCAAGAGAACCAAAGCCCAGAAAACCTAAAATATCCCATCCGGCTGCTAAGGCATAAGATACTGTGGCTGCTTCCTGAAAACCAGCCATATAATCTAGTAGATTTGAATCAGATAACATTACATTTCCACAAACTGCAAGACCATAACGTTTAGCCAGTTGAGTTCCTCCAACTGCTAAAAGTGCCTGTTCAGGCGCTCCATACTGGATTACCATCCTCATAAGATCGAGGGAATGACAGGTGCATGTATATATAACTGGTTGTTTCGGATTACAGAGGTACATCATGGTTAGTCCTTGTAATACTTCAGCATTCTGCATTGCAAGCGTTCCAGCGAGTGTTACAGGCCCGCTACCCCCCATAGTAACCATTGGTCCAAGGTATATTGGAAGTTCATATTTTGACATTTTTAAGATTATTTCCAGAGTAAATGGTGCATATTGCAATGGTGAAATCGGTTCTGCAAAATAGGTCAATATTTTCTTTTTTCTAAGCTCATCTTCACCACCAGCAACAAGTTTGGCCATTTCAATTATGTAATCTGCACTCCGTGATGAATAAATAGGAGTGGCTACTGGTTTTTTTGAATAGGTCCATAGGAGTTCATAACAATAAACATCACCTGCATATTGCATAACTGCTTTTGGTAAACAATACGCAGAACCCAACCTCGAATTTTCAAGAGCATTGGAGACCGCAATGCCCTTAAGGGTGTCTTCAACAGTTCCTCTTCGTTTTTTGTTTTTAATAACATCTACTAATTGATGGCCGGTCCACATGGATAGCTGAAGATCTCCATCTCCCAGTTTAATAGGAGGACCACCATCAGCAGGTGTGATAGAGAAATCTTTTGGCAATTCAGAAATAGCTTTATTAATTAGATCTTCAGGGATTTTCACTACCTTGGTTTCATAATTAACCTCCGCACCGGCAGCATCAAACTTTTTCAGCATTTTATCATTAGGGAATTTTACACCGATCTCCCATAGAATTCTTAGACTTGTTTTGTGGATCATTTCCACTTCCTCATCAGTTATAATTTTCAATAGAGATGGTTGTTTTCTCCTGGTTAACATAATAACTTACACCTCATATTTTTATTATTTAATAATAAATGAAACATGTTAATAAAATGAGAAGGAGTAAATAAAATAGTTTTAAATTTAATTGAATTATGTAAAGAAATGTGCTAATTTGATGCATACATTTATGATTAACCAGTATTCAAATTTTTTAAATGTTAATAATCCCAAGGAATAAATCGATAGAACTGGAAACAATTTCCTGATATTTCCACATTAGTACCTTAAGAGTGATTTTCTTGCCTTTTGTGTAAAGAAACCTTTTCATTGAGGCTGCAGGCCTCAATTTGAGCGAAAGCGAATAATGAGAATGTAGCTTATTCACATTAAGATTATAAATATGCAGAGGGGTAATTATGCTAATAGGAATAAATACAGGTTTATGGCAGTATCCTTTTAACTGGGAGAAAGTTGATTTATTAAAGAAGATTGAAGGCTTTGGGTTTGATGCAGTGGAAATGATTATTGAGGATAGAAGTAAAAAGAATATAGAGATAATTAGAGAAAACTTAAAAAAAACTGGGTTAAAGCGAATTATATGCAGCGCATTTTTAGATGGGAATTTAATAAGTGAGGATAAAGAAGTTGTTAGAAGAGGAATAAAGTATGTAAAGGAATCTATTGATTTGTGTGAGTATTTAGGTGCGGATATATTAGTGGGGCCAACCTATGGGAGCTGTATTATTGAAGAACATATAGATATAAAGAAAAAAAACAGATCTAGGCAACAGTGTATAGAAGCACTAAAGAATATTGGTAAGTATGCTTTGGATAAAAACAAAAAAATCGCTATTGAGCCAATAAACAGATATGAGTCGAGCTTTATTAATACAGCAAAGGAGGGTATAGATTTAGTATTAAAAGTAAATTTAGGCAATGTTGGATTGCATTTGGATACTTTTCATATGAATATTGAAGAAAAAGATTCTAAAAAAGCTGTTTTGGATGCTGGCAAATATCTATTTCATTTACATGCTCCAGAAAACGATTACGGAACACCAGGAACAGGGAGTGTTGATTGGAGTGGTATATCAGATTCGCTCAAAAAGATCGATTTTAATGGTTTTGTTGTTATGGAATGTGGAACCTTGAAAGTTAAGGAAATTGCTAAGCTTGGGGCTTTTTGGAGAGTCTTCGATTATTCTCAAGATAAGATGGCAATAGAGGGGCTCAAATTTTTAAAGAAGATATTGGGGTGAATTAGGGGATTGTTCTTTCTTTCATGTGGAGGAATCATGTTTTATATTAAATGAAAAGGAGTATAAAATTCTCTACAATCCTAACAAATCAAAAATCACTTTTCAGGCTGAATCTAAGTAATCACTAAGAAACCTCTAAAAACACTGTGCTTCTTTCTTTCATCCAGTACAGGAGAAATTGTTTTCAAGCAAATGCTGAACTATAGTAACATTATTATCATAGTAATAATTATGACTTTGGCCTCAGTGATATTAGGTTACAGTGGATTAGGCTTCGGTCTTATATGCATGACGGCCTTTTCATTTCTACCATTTAACCTTGAACGTATTACAGCAATGTTAACTATTGTAATAATAATCCTATGTTTTATTTTATTATTACTCTCATACAAGCGTTTCAAAATAGATTGGGGTAAAATAGGTTTAATAAGTATTGGATTGACATTTGGAGTGCCTCTAGGATATTTTTATATTCTTAAATATCATGCAAGTCCGATTTTCAAGTTTTCTCTGGGATTGATTATTCTATTTGTTTCACTTTTTTCACTTTTGCCATCCTGTTTTAAAGGGAAAATTCATTCTAATTTTGCTGTTTTATTCGGTGCTATAAGTGGATTCCTTGGAGGAGCTTTTATTACAGGAGGTCCAGTTCTAACCCTATATATGTATTCACAGGTTGAAGACCCCAGAGATATGAAGAGCACTTTACAAGCAATCTTTATAATAGGAAATACCATCAGGCTGATAACAATTGGGGTTGGAAATATTGGTTATACAAAAGATGTTATTATTATTTCATCCATTGTATTAATTCCTGTTCTTCTCATGCTCTATTTTGGACATGTTCTTTCAGAGAAGTTTAGGGTAGTGATTATCAGAAAAACGATATATGGGTTCATTTGTTTTTTTGGAATATTAATTACAATAAATGGTTTAAATGATATGATTTAACAATATATTCTTTTTGGGGAGTTTTAAGTAGAGTATGAGGAATAAATTTCCTAATAAAAATCCACCCATAAAGATAAACCCTATTGAAAAAGTTGCATATTCACCAAGTACTCCCATCAAAGTAGGTACCAACCCACCTCCTGTTAAAAAGGAAAATGGAATAATTTGTGAAATAGCAACATTATAGGTTTTAAGTGGTCCGATATTCATCAATGCTACGAAGGCTGCTGGAAAGAAACAGATGATAAACATTGGCCTAAGAAATACTACTAGTGTAAGCCATATATTATTAGTGAGACCAAGGGTTACAGTTAAAATAACTGCAATAAAAAAACAATTCCCATTAATAATTTAAAGCCAAAGCGATCTATTAACCAACCGGTGAAAAAAATCATATAAGAGTGCTGATCCGGCTAGTAAAACAGAAAAGAGAATTTTACTACGGTGATATAATTTTGCAGAAACAAACCCTGAGGCAAGCATGGCTATATTAAAGCCAATAGAGATGAATAAGAATAGACTGCCTGCCTGTGCATGATAAATATTAAGATTCGTCTCAATTGTCGATAGCAGAGGAGCAAATATCAATCGTTTAAGAGCACTAATAAACAATATACTTATTAAGAATAAAATTGGAGCTAAATTAATTTGTAATTTTAAGATCTAAACCTTTACTGTGATTTTGATTTTCTCACTAATTATTTTTATAAAATAACTTCTATTTATTTATCTAATCTCTCTAAGAATAGCAATTTTTTTTGTTTTATATATAAAAAGCTTGACAAAAAATTTAATTATATTATAATGCAAATTGCATACATATTTTTTATTAAATTTTATATATTTTATATGCATATTATCAAAAATATTGACAAAAAATTTAGTAATAGTATAATGTAAATTGCATAAATATTTTGTGGAAAATTTTATGTATTTTATATGAATATTATGGACATTGTGATTCAATAGTAATGATAAATTGACTATGATACAAAGTGATAATTAGAGGAGGATATTTTTATGTCAATTACTATGAAGGAGATAGCTGTAATCGCAGAAGTGAATGTATCGACTGTTTCCAGAGCATTAAATAATGATAGTGCCATTTCTTCTGAGGTAAAAAACAAAATAATTGAAATTGCAAACAGGTATAATTATAAAAGGCGGAAGGCTACAAGTAAAAATATTTCATATGTTATAGACAAAAGATACTTTTTAATAACCAGCCATTTCTATAATAGCATTATCGCGGGGATTGAAGAAGAGATAAAAAAGAATGGATACATTTTTCAATTTAATTCACTCAAGCCAGAACAATTCTCTTTAGGAAATATTAATATAAAAAATCTCGCAGGAATGATTGTATCTAGTCATTACCATGATGATTTTATTGTAGAAGTTGAAAGAAAAGGAATTCCTCTTGTATTGGTTAATTACTATCTACCGACTAAAAATATAAATGCAGTAACAATAGATAATATTGACGGAGTAATAACGGGTATAGAATACCTTTCATCACTAGGACATAAGCGTATTGCTTACCTTAAAGGTGATACTACTACTATTGGGAGTAGTGATAGATTATTTGGATACAACAGGGCCGTTGAAATGTTCGATTTGGATAATGATAAAGATTTAATATTAGATTGTGATTTAACTATCAAAAGTGCTTATAGTGCAATGAAAAAATTCCTTGATACACAAAAAGATTATCCCAGTGCAGTTATGGGGGTAAACGATATAGTAGCAATTGGAGGGATGGAAGCAATAAAAGAAAAAAAGCTAAAAATACCAGACGATATAAGTGTACTGGGATTTGATGATATTGATTTGGCAAATGATGTCATCCCTCATTTATCCACTATGCATGTTCGAAAAAAGACAATAGGACGCCTGTCAATTCAAAGATTACTGCAAATAATAGAGGGAAAGAGAATTGAATATAATAAAATTTTAGTTAAACCCACTCTGGTTATAAGAGAGTCTACACATAAGATTAAGCGTTAAAAAAGTTAATTATCGGCTTGCTCTTTATTTTGCAATCGTTTTTAGTGATACGATGAAATATAGAAACATGAAACTTTATATACGTAAGAACATTCTTATGGCTTTTCTTTAGGATGATAATAAACAACCACATTAAGGAAGGGGGTGATCAAATTGAGCTGTTCATTCAGGGTGAGGTTTGCCCAGATATGATCGATAATTAAAGGCCATCTTTCATACCAAGCAAACCTCAAGAATAGTTTAATAACAATTTCATCATTTATCAAAAAAATTAAATTAGAAGGAGGAGAAAAATGATGACTAGAAAAATACTTATTAAGTTGATATTAATTTGTGTGATTGTAGTTTTTGTATTATCAACATCTTCGTTTGGTGCAGAGAAAAAAGAAGAGGGGGCTGCAAAAATCAATGTGACCTACATGGGATGGTTTGCAGGTGAAAAAGCACTCAAACCATATTTTCTTAAAATTAAGACTCTTGTTGAGGAACAATACCCAAATATAATACTTGATGACAGCCCTTCAGTTCCTTTTGAGTCTCTACATGAACAGTTTTATATTCGAGTGTTAGCTGGAGACCCTCCTGATATTGGACAGGTTGATGCTCATCAGATTTGGGATTTAATAGCGGATGGTGCGCTGGAACCTCTCGACAATTGGATCTCGAAAGAAATGAAGGATGAATTACTCCCCGATGTCAGGAAGAACTGTACAATTGACGGCAAATTATATTATCTCCCATGGGACGTTTGTTATCTCATTTTCTACAGAAATAGAGAACTGGCTGCAAGAGCAGGGTTTGACGCAGCTCCAGAAACTATAGATGACTTTAAAGAGCAAGCTCGGAAAATTGGCAATTTAGGTACAACAGCGGATGGTAGTAAAATTTGGGGTTATACACACCCTTTAAGTAGGGGTGCTAATATAGGAATGTTTGCACTACCATTCCTTTATAATGCTGGTGGCCGTGCGTTTGATGATGAGGGAAATGTTACTATCAATTCTCCCGAAGCATTGGAAGTTTTTAATTTCTTTAAAGAATTGGCAGATGAAGGGGTGCTTGGTCCACTAGGTGCTGGCCGTAGAGAGGCGAGGGTTGTCTTTGGACAAATGAAAAGCGGATTTACAGTTGATAACACACATTCAAAGGCTTCTCTTTTAGGAACTAGCGGGATAGATCCTGCAGAGTTTGACAACTATTTCGAAACAATTCTCTATCCTTCATGGAAGTTAAAAGGTGAGCACTGGAGTATGACCTATCCTACAGCTCTTTTTATGTTTAAGGACAGCAAGCATAAGAAGGAAGCAATCAAAGTTATTGAGTTTCTCATGTTAAATGATGATGCGGTAGATATCTGGAATACTAATATGGGTGGATTGCCAGGTACTAAAAGTGCACGTAAAAAATATACGGATACATATTCCGCTACTGTTTGGGAAGGATTGAGCACGACTCGTCTGCCTTTTGTACCCCATCAAAGACATTTTCTGGAATTAGGGGATTTATTATCTGTAGCTGTTCAAAAGGTAATATCAGGAGAAATGGATCCTGAAAGTGCGCTGGAAGAGCTCGAGAGTAAATATGAGGCAGTAATAAAAAAATAGTTTGATAATTAGTCGAAAGAGAAGACAAAATTAAGTTAAGGCTAAAAAATATCTTATAACAACCGCGAAGCAGCATCATAGAGGTTGTTTCGCGGTAATTTTTTAATTGTGAAATTAATGATAAATATATAGAAGAATAGGTAATTCCTTAGTGAAGAAAAAAATTTGAAGCTCTCTAAGTAAAGTTAAAAGTTATGGAATATCATAAGAGAATATGGGGGTACAAATGAGTAAAAAGAATGTTGTGATAGTCAGCTTAGATGAAGTAAGGCATGATAATCTTAGCT
>CAYRKG010000068.1:0-14464 GCA_964424795.1 uncultured Spirochaetota bacterium | reverse complement strand
GGCCCACTATGTTGAACCTGTTTTTGAGCTATTAAGACTTTATTACACAGGCTTTTGTTCGGTGATTACGATACCCAATGGGTTCTTTCTAGTCTGCCAACCTTGAAGCTTTGTCCGTAGGAGAATCTCCCTTATTTCGGAAAGGGTGTAAGAGGGGTTAATCGAATTAATAAGACCGGGGTGCATCTCTTTGGGCTTACACATCAGCCATAGAAACCATCGAATGGGAGCTATCATATCACGCCGCAGATCACTGATTACGTATTTACCACCGGGTTTTAGGACCCGGGCAATTTCATTGAATACCATTTCGGGATGAGCCCATTCGTGTAGCGACCCATTAGTAAACACAGCATCAAAATGCCCATCTTCAAAAGGCATCTTTTTAGCATCTCCCTGAAAATATTCGACCCTATCAGAGAGGCCATATTCCGTTGCATTCTTTTTTGTGAGGGCAATCATGTCGTTGCTGATTTCCAACCCTTTGAGCCGGGTACCATTTGTTTTCTTAAGCCACTCAAGCCCGATATATCCAGGCCCCGGACCGATTTCAAGAGCTATTCCCGATGATGTTCCTTCTTTCAATATTAAGTTGGTCTCAATCCAACCTCTATCGCGCATGTTTCGCATCATGATGTCGTACATTTGCGTTTCGAATTCACCGGTTATCCCAGAGTCGGTTTCAGGAATCCGTGCCATGGCCATTTCATCTCTCCCATTTTCTTATGAAGTCCCTGGCAATCTTACTGGTCTTGGGGCTATCGCAGTTCTGCTGTTCTCTGACAAATGCGAGTATCCTTTCTTTGCCGGACAGACCGTATAATTTCGCATACATAAGTATGTTTTCATAGCCTGTCAGTTCCCAGTCCACCGATACATCCTGGGGAACATACCCTGCTATTTCCCTCGCCTTCTCGGGGTGTTTTGATATGTCGATACCGAATAGAGAGGCCCTGCCTTCGCTTGGCTTTATGAGGGTTAATAATATCCGTATAGTTGTTGTCTTGCCAGCTCCATTCGGTCCAAGAAGCCCGAAAATCTCCCCGCTGGGAACTGTGATAGAGAAACTTTCAACGGCTCTTATTTTTGGGTATTCTTTGATTAGGTCTTGAGCGACCACTACACGCGCAATCAAGATTCCTCTGCCTTTATTTTATCTAAAAGATTCCTGATAATCATAAAAATATCTATTGAAACAATAGTGAATATTGATTATAATGTCAATATAATATTCATTATTAATACAGGACTAATAATGGAGAAAGCGGAATTAATAGACCAGATTATCGAGCTTCAGAGGAAAGTTGATCGAGCACGGCGGCAATACGAACTTGCTGTCTGGATGGGTTTGCCTCTTACAATCGCTCAATTGAAAAGCCTGTTTTTCATTAGAAATCAGGGAAGCACCAATTTGGGGACGCTTGCAGCAGCACTGGGGGTTACTCCAACTAACACCACAGGCATAATAGACCGGCTGGTTAAGCAGGGTATGGTGAGCCGCACAGAGAATCCCCATAACCGCCGTATGCTGTTACTTCGGGTAACAGATAAAGGAGAGGAACTCGTGGCCAAGCTAAGGGCGAGAAGGAGAAGCTATTTGTCTGAGGTTTTGCAGCGTATGAGTGTTTTTGAGCTTACCACCCTGGCTAAAGGAATTGCTTCTTTAGTCAAGGCTACTGAGGCCCAGGAGAGAGAAGTCAATGATGAACATAGCTAAAGTCGGCGTTATATTCCACAAGCTGTTGCCATGCCTGTCTTTAACGAGTCGTTACATGGTATGAATTTAAGGAGCAGGTTTTTCCCATTAGCGAAGGAGAATACATGGAACTATTATCTGGAATCCATCTTATTGAAAAGGCGCGTGGTGCTAACTGCTATCTCGTTATTAACGAGGAAGCAGTTCTTGTGGTAGATACCGGAATGCCGGGAAGCGCAGAACCAATACTGGAATATGCTCAAAGTTTGGGCATCAATCCTGATAAGGTGGCATACATAGTACTGACTCACGCCGATATCGATCATAGCGGAAGCGCTGCGGATTTGAAAGATTTAACCGGGGCCAGAATCGCCATTCATGACGATGATGCCAGGTGTCTTGATGGAACCAAAGAACCGAAGACTGTAAAAGGGTTTTTCGGAATTCTTTTCAAAGTACTTTCTCTGGTAATTCGTTTCCGTCATGTCGAGCCGGATATTATCCTGAGAGACGAGAATGAAATTGGCGGGTTCAAGGTGATACATACTCCCGGGCATACCGACGGCAGCATTTGGCTCTGATGTGAGGTTGAGGTTATTTTTGTCGGTGATGCTTTGAGAAGCGATAAATATGACAGTTTATTGTTACCATCATCAAAGATGTCTCAGGATATGGTAGAGGCTGTGAATTCCGTAAGAAAAATCTCACAGTTGGAGTTTGATGTCCTGCTTACAGGTCATGGTTCACCGGTAGTTGGCAAGGCATCGGATAAGTTTAGGCACCTGATGTCTAATGTCAGGTGATCTGTTCTCGAGTCTGTAGGAAAATGCAGGATACACAGGATAAAAAGAAAGCAACTGTCTCCAGAAAGCAAGCCTATTCTACTTTTGCCATCGTTGCTCTGGCGCTTCTCATGGCATCAATTGACATGACCATTGTTGCAGTAAGCCTGCCGACCATGCTAACTGACCTTCATACGAACCTGGCCTGGCTCGGCTGGACCATCACCGGTTACCAATTATCCCAGAGCATCATCATGCCGATAGCCGGCAAGCTCAGCGATGAGTGGGGACGTAAACGACTGTTCATGGTAGCAGTAATCCTTTTTACCATCAGTTCAATGGCAGCGGGATTGGCACCCAACATCTACTTGCTTATCGTTTTCCGTGTGGCGCAGGGTATAGGAGGCGGTATTTTTCTGCCTTCAGCAACCGGGATCGTCAGTGATGCCTTTGGGGAAAAAAGAGCATCCGCCATCGGGCTCTTTGGAAGCATCTTCCCCATCGGTGGCATTCTGGGTCCGAATATAGGAGGTTTCATTATAGCCCATTTCTCCTGGCGGTGGATATTTTTCGTCAATATTCCCATAGGAATTGTTCTTTTGCTGTTTGGTCTGGCAATACTGCCGGGTAGCAGTGCAAGACCTTCTAACCGTCATGTAGACACCATAGGGGCAGGGCTGTTTACCGGTGCGATTCTGGCGATACTTTTTGCCATGACTACATGGGCAGACCATCCGGGCAGCATTAGCCTATCGATATGGGTCTTCTTCTCTGTAGGCGGAATCCTTCTGGCTATTTTTGCACGTTACGAGAATAAACTAAAGCAGCCTATGATAGAAATAAGGCTGCTTCGCTGGCGTCCTTTTCTTGCCGCAAATATATACAATTTTATTTTTGGAGCAGTAGTCTTTGGGTTCTTTGCCTTTATTCCCTACTATGCCCACATAGCCTATGGGATGACGGCTGTTGAAAGTGGCCTGGTGCTTACCCCGCGCTCTATGGCAATGGTGATAGTGTCTGCAATGACCAGCCTGTTTATCATCCGCTTTCGCTACAGGCTTCCCATGATTATTGGTCTGCTGGTAATATCGTTGGGTCTCTTCTTGCTAAGCCGGGGGTATCATAACGTAGCCATGCTGGGAATTGGCTTCAGTAATCTTGAGCTGCTGGCAATGCTGGTTATGTTAAGCGGTGTGGGAATGGGAATAGCAAACCCTGCGGCCAACAATGCAGCCCTTGACCTTATTCCGGAAAAGGTAGCGGCGGTAGCCGGCATGCGCGGAATGTTTCGATCTGTAGGCGGTGTTATGGGGACTGCAGGACTTATAGTGGCATTGAGTCATTTCCCTGATAAGGCATTTGGCTTACAGCAAATCTTCTTTTACCTCGCCATATTACTTTTGCTGCTGATCCCCGTTGTTTTCTTGATTCCTGATATGGCGCGTGAGCGGAGAAATAACCTTAATGATAAAGGTGGTCGAATAATGGCCTAGAGGAGATACGCTAATAAAAGAACACCCGTTAAATACCCCGGATAAATTAGACCCTAAACTCTCACGGTCGTTGCTTCTGAAAACAGGCGATCACCTCTACTTTGTGTTCTTCTCTCTCCAACCTAAGAGGTCGGGGCTGCAGCGTCTCAGAGCATCTCAACCAGATCTTTACGACTCTCAGCATAGGCTGGTTGTTATAATACAGGACAGCAGCTCAGGCCTGTGTCACCTTCTCGCAGCTTGGCTGCGAAGGCCATGCAGGTAGCAAAGCCGCACTTGCCGCAGTTAGTTCGGGGAAGCAGACGATAAATCTGCATCAGGTTTGGCAGGGTTAGTTTCTTGTAACAGGGCTCTATAGCCTCCCGCTCGCTCCATGCCTTGTTAGCCAAGGCTACAGCGCGGTCGATGAGAATACGAGCCTCCTCGCTGTCCCGAGCAGGTGCGGCCTTGATCTCTCGGGACCTGAAAGCGAAGCTGTGACCCTGATCCTTCCAGATTAGAATTCCAGCGCCATGGTCATAGTCAGCGTCTTCCATCTCAGCATTTAGATAGGGGAGGACTTCAGTAATGTCTGTTCTCAATGAAGCTCGAGCGCTCCACGTATCGGCGCCCGGTATGCAGGGCGGTGATCAAAGCTCAAGCTTGTAGTCAGAGATCAAGTTTTGCACCTGCTCATAAGAGGGACCGTCTTTTTCAAGTATTGTATCATTCTTCTGAATATCTTACTTCAATGATGCTACGAATGGTTCTCATCGTACTATACTATATACTGAACCACCATCGACAGATCGGTCAATCAATTTTTTCGATTCCCATTGCCATAAGGCAACAAACATCTTCCTAGCATCTCAAAAGCTATAACGGATCAATATGGATCACGACATTCACAAAACAGTTTTTTGGACCAATATCTTCCATTATCTTCCATAGAAACTCTCACCTCTGTTCCATCGTTCACACGAGGCGGAATAACAAGAGAAAACTCCCTTTCTGACTGTATCCTTCCATTTCCGAGGCAGACGGGGCAGAAAAAATCTTCCCGAATTCCTGTCTTGCTGCAACAGGAACACGGCTCAACCACATTCACAGTTATAGGTGCAACACAGCCGTTAGAAGCTTCCATGGGAGAAAGAATCACTTCAACATAGAGATTTTTTCCCGTGCCAAGGCTCCTTTCAAAAAAGCCCGGTACAAACCCTGAAAAAAATTCGTCTACAGATGAGTAGAATTCATCCATTCGATTATAGAATGAACGACTGCTGCTCACAGTCTCAGGTATATCAGAAATCCTTATTTTTGAACCCTGTCGTGATAACTCTTGATCATACTGCTGTCTTTTTTTCTTATCACGGAGAGTCTCATATGCCTCCTTGATTTCCATAAATCTCTCTGCACTTTTTTCAGTATGAGTCTTATCAGGATGGTATTTCTTCACCTCAAGACGATATGCACCTTTGATTTTCTCTAAATCTGCTCCTTTGCTCACCCCTAAGACGTAATAATAATCTTTTTCCATCTTATGTTCCTCCTCAATTGTGAAAAGGAATACAAGAGCAAAATAATAAAGCCTTAATAATAAATTATATTGAATCTCTATCTTCTGTCAATAAGGGACTAATTTAGAAACCAGCTCAGTACCTGCTTGAAGATGACATTTACAAAAAACACCGCCTTGAGGGCGGTGCTTTTTGTAAATCAAATTCTTATTAAACTCTAGCTAGTTTTTATCTCAATTCTTTTTGGTTTAACCGCCTCAACCTTTGGAATGGTGAGCTCGAGTACACCAAGAGCTAATTTTGCATCAATCTTGCCAGGATCAAGGGTCTCATCAAGAGAAAATACGCGTCTATAACTTCCATCAAACCTCTCGCAATAGCATGGTTTCGTGCTCTCTTTATCCCAAGTTTCCCTTTTCCCTGTAATGGTAAGCTCCCCGCGGTTGTAGTTAATATCGACATTCTCTTTGCTCACTCCTGGAATGTCCATTATTAACTTTACCGAGTCCTCATACTCATGAATGCTGGTTCTCGGTCTGATGAACTTCTCAACCTGCTCTTCTTTTGCCTTTACCTCTGAAGTTTCTTTTTTCTGAATATCTTTTTCTGCCATTTCTCCTCCCTCCTTTCCTCATGATACTTGTACAATGATTTTCTTCGGTTTTGTCTCTTCTCGTTTCGGAAGTGTGATATGAAGGACTCCATCAACTAACTTTGCATCAACTTTGCCGGCGTCAACGGGCAGAGAAAGCGGGACTGTTCTATGAAAGGTTCCGTAAAACCTTTCTTCCCTCTGGTACCTTCTCCCCTTCTTTTTGCTGTCATCCTCTTCAGAAATGCTTTTTCTCGTACCCTTTATGGTGAGTACATTGTTGGTTACGCTTAGCTCAACGTCTTTCGGATCGATGCCGGGCACATCAACCTTCATAAAATAGGCATCATCGTCTTCATACACATCCAACCGTGGAGACCAATCTCCTTCATATACACCCCAGGTATTGTTTGTCAGCATGGGCTCATCGAAATCAAACAATTCATCAAGGTTCCGCGCCATATCAAATGCTTCAGACATCCTCTCAAATACATCCAATGGTTGATATCGACGTACTATCATAGTAACTACCTCCTTTATAAAGAGATTTTTTTTAAAACTGCTATGATGCCAGTAATTCTTTCTTAATCCATTCTATCGGTTCAAATCTTTTTTCAGAATCTTTTTTCAACATCTGATAAAACGTTATTAGTAAATCCATATTTGATTGATACTCTTCATCTGAAATCAATCTATGAGGATGAAAAGAATTTCTCTTCTCACCTTTGCAGTTTGTTTCACTATCTATTATCTGTTTCACTATGAAAAAACTCCCCTTAAAAAAGGTTGGTTCCGACGCCTCATAGCATAGCTTAAATCCTTCGTAATTTTTTTAGCAAAAAATATGCCAACATAGTTTGGACTAAGGTCTTTAATTTATTATATTGTTTAAATTAGCTAATTCCATTTGAATATTTATTAGATTGTTTTATGTTTACCTTGTACTGTATCATTTTGCGCCATTAAATAAAAAATAATTTGAGCAATTATGATACAATCAAATTTTGAAAAATGATGGATGGGAATGACAGCGTGACATTATAGATCAATGCTGTTATATTGTTACCTCTCGTTCCCACTTCTTTTTTGTCGCTATATTGAAAATCCTTAACATGCGAGAATTAGAAGCTTCAGAAGAGAGTCAATCATTCTCGTTTAAAAAACAATGCGTATATTTCCACTTAAATGAGTTAATAAAGAGATTAACTTGTTCAGTTTTGCATTGAATGTTCTTTCCTGGAAGCACTCCGGATTTTCAGTGGATAACTCCGTCCTGATCCATGCCTCAAACCGAAAGGCTCAGGTGAACCTGAGCCAGTACATTGTCAGACATTCCGTGTCCTTACAGAAAATCCTCAAGTTCATTTATCTTATCTGTAATGGTTTTAAACTTATTATTTATACGAGCAATCTTTTCGTCTGCTTTTTTTGAATATTCATTGAACCCAGCAATAAGTCGCTTTTCTTCTAACTTTAAAGAAGTGTCTTTTAATGTATTCCAAGTTCGTACAATATTTATACGATAACCTGTTTCTTGTAAAACTTTCATTACTTCAGTAGGTAATTTACTTTTGATTAGAATTTTTGATAGTTCCTCTTTGCTAATTATAAAAGAACAAGCTACTTGCAGCTGTGAACTATCGCTACGGATATCTTCCTGTAATATTTTACCAGTATAGAAGCTTCGTAGTGCTTCAAGTATTGAAGTTTTACCCGATTCATTCTGGCCAATAAGTACTGTGATATTATCAGGGGATAAATCACACCATTTTGTATCAATAATAGAACGATAATATTGAATTCGAAATGCTTGTAGTTTCATAATAATCACCTACATATTAGTTTTTAACGTTTCTATTGTTAGATACTCTCGAATTGATGATCCATCATTTTCGCCATTACGTATAAAATTCTCGTTGTAGCCGAAGCCGATGACGATTAAGGTGCAAACTAAGCAGAAGGAACAATCAAAATTGAAGTGGCAATCTATATTAAGATTAAGGTGGCAGATTGAGCGAAGGTACGAAACACCTGAGCCGGCTACAACTTGAGCCTGTAGAAAAATCTACTATTTCAGTATATTGGATATCATCATAAAACATAACTGATTATATAATATAAAGTTAGTAAAATTTGATAGAGTAAATTTTATCAATTTTTCTAGTTTTAAGACAGGCTCCAGTGTTATCCTGCGGATTTATAATATTTAAACTTGAAATAAATTTTCTTGATCTAACGATCTTTTATATTGATTTATTCTATGATTTGATAGCTCAATATATTCTTGATCTATTTCATAGCCAATATAATATCTATCGTCTTTTATTGCTGCTAAACACGTCGAGCCACTTCCACAAAAAGGATCTAAAATAACATCCCCTTTAAACGTATATAATTGGATTAATCTATGAGGTAACTCGATTGGGAAAGGAGCAGGGTGACCTATAGATTTTGCAGAAACTGCGGGGAATGTCCAAACACTTTTAGTCCATTCTAAAAAATCTTCTTTTTTAACTGTATTTTCCTTTTTGCCTTTTTTTCTTCTGAATGTACCTTTAGAAAATACTAATATATACTCATGAATATCTCGTAAAACAGGATTTGAAGCGGAAAGCTAGCTACCCCATGCTGTAGAAGGACTAGCACTGGATGCTTTGTTCCATATTATTTCACCTCGCATATAGAAACCTAAATCTAACATATCTTGTATAATAAAACCATGCAAAGGAATATAAGGTTTTCTTCCTAAGTTTGAAATGTTTATACAAGCCCTACCACCAGTTATAAGCTTTTTAAATGTTTCAGTAAAAACAGCTTTTAATAACTTCCTATATTCACCTAATGATAAATCTTCATCATACTCTTTCTTTACATTATAAGGTGGAGAAGTTATCATCAAATGAATACTACTATTAGGGATTTCATCCATTTTTTCACTTGATTTACAATAGATTTTGTTAAGATTTTTCTCTTGAATAGTATTTTCAATATAATTTACTTTTTTCTCTAACTGTAATGACTGATATAATTTGCTATTATAAAATTCAGAAGAATCATGATTTATTCTCCCCGGTGTTCCAAATGAACTTGTTTTAGTGCCACTCCTATTATATTTAACTTTTGACATTTTATTCACCAATTAATTTTAAAAATTCTTCTGCCTTTTCTTCATATGTTAATTTTTTATTTGCAGTTTCAATAATAGAACCCAATTCTTTTTTACTCTTCATACTTGAAAAGAAATTAAAATCTTGAGAAAGCAGATTATCAATACTTTTTGTTAATCCATTAAAAGTATCAAATCTCATAAAGCCTTTTTTGGTAGTTATTTTTATATTTTCCCCATTATTATCTAATGGATTAGGATTAACTGACCAAAAACCCTGTATGATACCTGCCATTTTCAAGTGATCCACTTTTGAATAATAGCTTGAAGTAATTGGTGTATTACCAATAACAATAATTGGTATTTTAGACGATTTATGACTTGATACTCTAATATTAATACTCTTACCTATTGCTTTTAACATCGAATCGGATCGTAACATACCTGGATTGCCTTGATGAGTTCTGAAATCTCCTAAACAAATGATTTTATTACTTTCAGGCAAATATTCCCAATTCCAAACAATAGACATCTTAACTTCAAATATAACTAAAATATCTTCAGGCTTTAAACTAATCGCATGTACCTTTGAAACTACAACATCGCCTGGGGACTGTTTTGAAAGTGCTATTTCTTCACATACTGCACTTTGTATTACAAATAATTTTTTTTACTTACTATAGATTTTAATAATTCTGTTGTCCAAAGCTCAGTATATTTACCTATTAATTAGTTCCTACTTTGTAGAGTAGTTTTTTTACCTGTATAACCTTTTGGCCAATAAGCAAGATATCTTCCATTAGCATCTTTGTAAAAAAGTTGTTCAGTGGTTGAGAAGTCACGTGACTTATTAAAAAAATCAATTTCAGCATCTTTATTCCATAATAGCATATAAACACCTAATTTTAATAACAAATTTCAAATACTTATAGATTATATTTCTTCTCAGATTTGGAATTTAAATTAAGTTTTAATTTAAGAATATACATTATATCAGGAATATATAATTTATATGAAAATCTGAATAATAGTGTTTACTAAAAGCTTTGATATAAAACATTTATGTTTTCAAATAGAGTGTCCAGGTATATGGGTAAAGACAATTATTTGTTATTCAGGAAATTACAACCTTTTCACCTGAATGACCAGCTATGTCCACTATGTCCAGCTCTTTTCTCTGTTTTAGATCGGTAATCCTGTTTTTAAGCTCTTCTGGAGTGAGTATCTTATTCAAAAAATCTAAATCACTATAATTACAGCTTAATCTATATTGATTTGCTAGCCCATTCTTTGCTTTTATAAGCTGTATATATTCATAATCCTTTAAAATGCTGAAATTATTCTTAATCTGAGCAAAAGACCAAGAAGTGTATTCCCGTATTTCTTTTCTTTCAAAGATTATTTTTTCTATTTGTATGTTATCTCTCTTTGATTTTTCACTCAAGTACTTTTTAATCAATTCCAGTAACTTGCGCGCAGGTCTTGGTAGATCATCAAGGGTATTATCTAATATTCCATCAGAGAGTAATTCATAGGCAATTTTGTAATCATAATGAGTACATTCGATGTATTCAATTGTTTCATTACCATTATCAAACTTCAGCTTCTTTATTTTTCTCTGATATTGGTGTAGAAGACAGATAACATTAATCAATCTTAAAAACTTCTCATTATCCCTTCTGTTTTTCAGCTTCTGTATGGGAAAAGATAACGATTCTGCAAAAGGATTAAAAACAAGTACCTTTTTGAACAATCTCTGTGCATAGATATGTTTGTCTATAATTTTATTCAGATCCTTCTTTTTAAGATAACCCTGCAATGTATAGTTTCTTCTCTGAAGATCATGAATTAATCGTGTCTGATCTTCTGACTCATCAATACCAATGACAAAACATCGATTCAGATTCTCTGGATTGATCTCTCCACTAGCTGTTGTTTCCACAAAAGATATTGGCCCTTCTACTTTGATACTTATTGTTTTTATCTGTCCTGTTACAGGATCCTTCATAGGAATTGCTTTTATGATTGCTTTTTTTGTGATAAGTTCCCGTAAAGGATAATCCGATCCTTCTCTCCCTTCTTTTTCTCCTATCACAATAAACTTGTGTTTTAGATCATCTTTCCCGTAGTAGTATAAAGCTTGTGCAGAAAGATCGCTTACACTTTCAAGCTCCTCAGGTGGACAGAGGCTCTCTGTTATATCTATAAGCAGGCTTTTCCCTGCACCGCTTCTTGAAATAAGAATTGAATGTAATGGGTCATCTATAAGCCTTGATGTCATTATCAAATATAGTAAGATTTTATTCTTTCTTTCCCTCACATACCCAAGCTTTGTATAATCTTCTTCAATCTCATCAATTAGGTTTGGATTTCTTAATAATCTAAATCCAATTTCTTTTTGATAATCCGTCAATTCTTGCTTAACCCTTTTCTTCTCCTTCTCTTTCTTTTCTTTGTGTTTTTCAATGACCTCTATAATCTGGTTTAAATCGTTTTCAAGATGGAGCTGATCTCGAATATTGAACTTATCCATGATGTTATAGATGAAATTCTGCCGATCTCTATTTTTATATAGATCAATTGAATCAACAAATACTTCATTCCTGTTGTATACTTTAATATTTGATTTAAGGCTCATTGTATATTCTGATAAGTTACCGATCACTTTATAGTTCAGAGGTGGGCACTGAAACAAAAACCCATTCTCTATTTCCTGAATGAGATCTGAACTTTGGGTATTATCCTTACTACCTTTTCCTGAAAATATCTTCTCTAAATACTCTTTTGCTCCGGCATTTTTTATTCTATGAAAATTAATGAATACCCTTTTTGTGGAAACACCGCTTTTCGATAGTTCATAAAACAGTCTCATCTTTCCTTCAAAAGTGAAAATGACCCTCTTAATCCTATGCTCATTAATAAATTTTACATACTTATGATCATCACCAAAGAGGAATGTTGTGTTGGGATAATCGTTTTGGATTAGGAGAAGAGCTTCTAATGGATTTTCTGTGAAAATTATTTCTCTTGTATTTTTTAAAAACGATTGGTTGAATATACCGGAAGTATTAAAAGAAATGAGCCTGTTTTTACTTTGAGAGTGAATATTATAGCCTACAATATTAATAACTGTTTTATTTTCATCATAAATGGGAACTGTTAAATAGTTATTGAATATTTCTTTGCTATTTTTGATGATCCCAATTTCTGCGAGCTTTTTCTTTTGTTCTTCATTTCCCCCTATAAGATCTATCAGTATCCCATTTGAATATCCAATACAGAAGTTTTCAAAAATGTAGTTCTCATAGATACCGTGCTTTTTTAAAAATGCTAACATCCGATTGTTTTCTATTAAATTACCATTGCAGGTAGAGACATATTTTTCATATATACTTACTTTATTATTGATATTCATAAGTACCTCCAGGATAATTATAAATGATTAATATTACTTACATTAATGTAACTTATTTTGATTACTATTTCAAGAAATATTTATAGGAAAATATTTCCGTTACTTGTATATTTAAAAGCGTGAGTAAAATTGGTGAGAATATCAAACGTTTGAGGGAAAGACAGAAACTTTCTATTAGAGCTCTTTCAAAAAAGGTAGATATCTCTCATAATACTTTGGCATCATATGAGAGGGAAGAAATTATGCCGTCATTAGAGAATAGCTTTAAATTAGCAAAATTTTTTAATGTTCCAGTTGAATATTTGGTTATTGGAGAAAAATCAATTTCAGATTTTAATGATGCTGAATTATTAGCCTGTTTCAAAGATGTTGATGATATGGAAAAAGAAGATAGGGATATTGTAAAAAAATATATATTAAAGCTTATCAAAAACAAAGAAGAGAGGAAACAAATAAAAGATGAAGCTGAATAATATATATTTTTAGAAGTAAAGAGAAAAAATAACCAAAAAACAGAAAAAATTGAAAAAAATACTGTAACAATTAACAAACTATTGCGATCGCCCTCCAATAAAAAATCTTTTATTGGAGGTGCGATATGGTTACCTCTAGCGTTCCTATTAAGGAGAGGGTGGTTTATTACTATACGGATGTGAACAGTTATGTTATATTTCAGTATCAATGTTCAAGATAGATTAGGAGGTCAGAATGAACATCTATGTTGGAAATTTATCGAGTGAGGTCACCGAAGAGGATTTACAGCAGGCTTTTGAGGCCTTTGGGAAGGTCACATCTGCCAAAGTCATCAAGGACAAGTTCACTGGCGTATCAAGAGGGTTCGGATTCGTAGAGATGCACACTAAGAATGAAGCCAAATCCGCGATCGAGGGTTTGAACGGCACTGAATTGAAGGGACAAACGCTTAATGTTAATGAGGCTCGCCCTCGCTCCGAAGGCCATCGAGGCGGAGGAAGACGAGGTGGTGGGCGACGCTACTAATAATCGGTAAACGGATATAATAAAGTTATTTATAAATGCAAGAGAAGAATTAGATAGAGTTAAGAAGGAGTTGGAATAGCCTGTAGTATTATTTAGCCTAATGATATGAAAAGAAAAAAATAACCAAAAAACAGAAAAAATTGTACAAAATAATGTAACAATTAACAAAATATTGCGATCGCCCTCCAATAAAAAAATCTTTTATTGGAGGGCGTTATGGTTAACTTTAGCGTTCCCTCAAAAGAAGAGGGAGGGAAAACAGAAGGGAAATACTTTCGTTTTTCCGTTCCTGTAAAATCAGTTCTCTTTGCAGGCTCTCGGTATCTTGAAGTACCCCAAAGAACCTGCCAGGATTTAGTACAGCAGTTTGCCCATCATGGATTCAGCTTTCTCGTTGGCTGTGCTGATGGAATAGATCGATCTTTTAGAAGAGCGTTAGCTCATTCCCCTTACAAAGACCGCTGTTTTGTTGCTTGTGCTTTTCCAAATAGGGTTAAGTATTTTTACTCTTATGGTCTTTTTGCTTCTGTTATTGTTCCTAAAAACATTCCGCCGAAAGCAGCACTTCACCGAAGAACATTATGGATGGTAAAGCGCTGTTCTATGGTTGTGCTTTTTCCAGAAAATCCAAATGATAAATGGATTGATCTCTTTTCAATGCAATTTCTCTAATAATAATAAACAACGAAAAGGTAGTTTTTAATTCAACATATTGAATTAAAACTACCTTAAGGTATAAGAGATCGATCCTTTGAGTCTGCAAAGCAAACTCCCTGGAAGCAAGCTCCCTGGAAGCAAGCTTCCTGATAGTTTTGGCAAATGCCAAAACCACACTGGTATGTCTAAAATGTGGGAGCGAAATGAAAGTGGTTTTTATGATAAAAG
>CAYRKG010000067.1:14242-15321 GCA_964424795.1 uncultured Spirochaetota bacterium | reverse complement strand
TATCACAAAAAGCGGAAATATAAAAAACTTTGTTGTAACAGATCTGGATGGCACTGACTTACAAATTACTGAGGGTATAGATATCTATGTATCAGATGGGGATTATATCCTTGTAGTATGGAGTACCTCATATATGCAGGATGGAAATCAGTTTTATATCCCTGATTCAAATCCGACCGGTACCAAAGACGAGCTTGTTCTTCTATGCAGTGGCATTTTCCTTGACGGGCTATGTTACTATTATTCCGGCGATGTAATGTTCGACGATGAAGATGAAATAGAGAGTTATGGATGGACAGGAGATCCAATTATCTTAACAGATCCAAAACATGCCTCCAAAAGGCACGATGGAGATTATATTAATGTAATGGAGGCTGAAAGCTGGGATACAGGTACTGAGCCAACTCCTGGACAGGAGAATTAAAGACTAAATTACCTTTTTCAAAAAATACAGATAAAATTATCCTCATCTGGCATGTCATTCTTATCAAAAAAAATATGAAAAAAAATTTTTCCTGCTCTTAATCATGTTATTAATTAATTAATCAATAAGTACTTCTTCAAGTACTTCTTCATTTTGCACCTGCTATTTTAAGCAACTTGGCAACCTCTGTATGCCATTCCCTCTCTGCCAGCGTTAATGCCGTTTGTCCAGCATTGTTCCGTGCATTAACATCCGCCCCTGCAGCTATTAGCAACCTACAAACTTCCAGTTGTCCAAATCGAGATGCATACATTAATGCTGTACGTCCTTTATAATCTTTAGCATTCACATCCGCCCCTGATTCTATGAGCAAATTAAATTTATCTGTATCTGTATATCCATATAGATATACATATATCACTGCGTACATTATTGCTGTCCATCCTCGCTCGTCCTTTGAATTAACATCAGCTCCTACATCTATTAACAACTTACAAACGTCCGGTTGTCCATGTCGCGAGGCATACATTAATGCTGTACCTCCTTCATCATTTTTAACATTCACATCCGCCCTTGATTCTATGAGCAACTTACAAACTTCCAGTTGTCCATATTGCGATGCTACCATTAGTACTGTACGTCCTCCATTATCTTT
>CAYRKG010000067.1:0-14142 GCA_964424795.1 uncultured Spirochaetota bacterium | reverse complement strand
AGCATTCACATCCGCCCTTGATTCTATAAGCAACTTACAAACTTCCAGTTGTCCAAATCGCGAGGCATACATTAATGCTGTACGTCCTCCATCATCTTTAGCATTCACATCCGCCCTTGATTCTATAAGCAACTTACAAACTTCCAGTTGTCCATATCGCGAGGCATACATTAATGCTGTACCTCTCTCCACCCACATGGTTGAGTTAACATCCGTCCCTTCATCTATCAATCTTTTTACCTCAGCATAATTACCACTCTTTACTGCCGTAAATAATGTGGTGGGAGTCGCACAGCTAAAACAAACAATAGAAAGTATAAAAACTGTTACAACGTAAATAGCCTTTTTCATTCTTAACCCACTTCCCTGTATAATCTTGACAAAATTTCCCACTTGTATCACTCGACACCATTCTATTGCAATCTTAATGGGTCTCGAAAAGCGCAAGGTATATATCCTTGCTGTAATGCTTATTGAAGTGAATAAAATTTAGGACCTGACTTTCTATTATATTCTTAATCTCCTTTTCTTGCAAAAATAATTAAAAAGCCTATTTATCTTGTTTGTCAGAAGGCTGGTCCCATATTAGGAGAGAATGTGATTTAAGATAAGCTGTAAAAAATTAGATCAACTAACAATATACAAGTACTCTTTTGTATACACCTTTGTAATGGGGCATTCATTTACCTTTTACTTAGGTAAAAATGGTTTAAACTTTAATTTCTGGCCATATTTTAGTAAGCACATCTTCCAACATATTTACACCTATAACTTCTATATTTAAACCTCTCTCTGAAATATTATCTGTAAGTAATTCAACCTGTTCTTCACAAATATATATTCTGTCTATATGCCTATTATTATTTTCACTAGCAAGATAGTAGCAAAGATCAATAATTACCTCATCGTGCGGTAAAGGCCTGATCCTTTGCGATAGATCAACTTCTCCCATAAAAATTGCATCCGGTGGTAAAGGTAACTGAAAATATGAGGCCAATATACTCATTGATATTGCAAAATCTAAAGTATGGAAATAAGGAACACCTGACGGCAAATAACAATTAACTTCGAAAGCCAAATCAGAAATATCCACGTCTTTTATATTACTTATAATTCCAATCAAGTGTTTTATTTTTTGTTGGGGTAAATAAGGAGCTATTAATCCGGGGCGCGACCCTAATTTGGGGAGTTTAACTAAAGCTTGAGCTTCAGCTATTATATTATATCTAGCCAAATAACTAAGTGCAATACTAGAACGAGCCTCCATATGTTTTGACTTTTCTAAACATCCCCATTTATTTGCTATTAGCGCAAATGGTTCGTAGCGTTCAGGACCAAATCTATTTTTTGGTACAAAAAATGGTCGTAACTTCATAGCACTTCTCATATAAAGTACACAATCTACATTATGTTCAAGGCTCCTTGGACCTGCAATCTTTCCAGATTTTGTGACATGCCCTATTAATAAGCATGTAATACCCTCCTCTTTTACATATTTGTTAAATTCATACAGTCTTGAATATGGCTTTGAAGAAGTAGGTGCAGTGCCTAAACCCTGAAGTGAATCAACAACTAATATTTTTGTTCCCTTGTACTGCCCGCTCGATGTTAATACTTGACGAGTAAAAAAGTCAGGTAAAGATTCCATATTTGGAATACTTAAATCAATATAGAAATTCTTTTCAGCAATTTCTTCTTCAGATATTTCACTTTGTACATTTTCAACATTTGAAGCAGCTCTTTTAAGCTGTTTTTTCCAATCAGTGCTTTTGGCAATTCCTTTTTTAGTGATTAAAGATTGCCGATAAGGATAAATTCTATTTCTTATAGTATTTTTTAACCAACCAGGTGATTGTTCCAATGTTAAATATAGGACTTGAATACCAACAGAAGCTAAATCAATCATCATTTCTAAGGCCACTGTAGTTTTTCCACATCCCGGAGGACCACTAAGTAAGTAAATCCCTCCCCTAGCCAGCCCCCTTTGATTTGATGCTTCAGAAAACCATTTTATCGTAGGAAATTTATAAAATTCATGCTCTGCTTCTCCAATAGAATCTAATCTCGGCATATTGTAACCCCTATTATTAATGCAATATAGTCTTATCAATTCTATCAATAGCTAAAATATCGTATTTGAGATTAATATTAGTATTTACTAAATTATTCTATACATATCTCTTTTTGTCAAGGCTATTCAAAAGAGTGCTATTTTGATGTTATTGAGGATTGCTATGTTGGGATAAAGTGATTTAAGATAACATTCGAAACATTAAATCATTCTATTTTTTAAATGGAAGTATATCGATAGGTAAACCAACACGCATGAAAAACCTTGCAAATGCTTGAGAAAGATGTTCTCTATAGGGGGGTAATAGCCTTAATCGACTACCTTGTTTTTTAGTAAAGTCCTTTAAGAAAGGAAAAGAGACACCATAAACATTCTTAAAATCTACAACCATATAATCACTTTTAAAATTATCTAAGTCACATTTATTTAAAAGATGATATCCGACTACATATCCCTTTCTCAAACCTTCTTTCCCTTCATCACTATTAAAAAATTCATTTAATTTACCAGCTTGGGATATAGGCCAATAAGGACATACCATTATTAAATCTAATTTATTATTTTGAATATCACATGATTGGCTCATAACTATTGCGTTATATTCTTGAACATCGGCTTCTATTTGCTTGTTAGGTGTTATATCACTCGGAGGGATTATCACTGGTAAATCTTTTAAGAAATCGCCTTGTGAAAGAAGTGTTTCCTCATTAACAATAGAATACCAATCAAATTCCTCACTCACTTAAAAAACTCCAAATCTGTTACATTTGGCTTTGCTTTAGTAATATTCTTAATTGTGATTTTAATTTTATATTCTCTATTAGGTTTCATCTTTAAACTGAAATCATTATTTACTAAAAACGATAGCAGCTCATCATCATCGATCTCTTGATTAGCCAGTAAGTCATAGGTAGGATTTGCCAAGTTGAGTATTTCTTCATCTAACTCTCCAATGCTTTTAAGCCATGTTGCCTGGCTTTCTCCTATTGGCTTTTGAATATTTTCCATACAAGCGAAATATGCCCTTGTAAGAATTGCAAATAAATTAATTTCACTTATTTTCTCACTTAAATAATTTCTTTTAATATCACCTGTTGAAGCGGGCGTTAAAGAAAATATTTCTGTTGTTAGAAAATCGTGTACCTCTAATGTACATGTATCATTCATTTAAAACTCCTTTCAAGTTCTCCTTCGATAAGTTTTAAAAACCAGTCTTCAATAACGTCATGAGCTTGATAAACCCAATCTAATATGTCGTGATTTTGTTTTGGAACATACTTACTTAGAGTCTTAAAAATTATCTCAAATATTAAAGCATCTGAATTATCTTTCTTGCCCCTGGTTAGCCTTAAATGAATATTTCCCTGAGGTTTACTAGCAGGGAAAGCACATTTAATATCAAAACCAACTGGCAATGTCACCACTTCGGTATTCTTAAATAATTCTTGATTTAGATTTATATTTATTTTCATATTCTTTGATAAATAATCAAAAACAGAAGCAGCATTATAATCAAAAGGCATTGCGTTTATATATCTCATCAAAATATTAGAAACATCAAAGTTTTGTATATCTGGGTATACTTGAAGAAGATTATCTAATAATTTAGATAATCTATCTTTAAAGTCAATCCATCTATATTCAGTAGTCGAATTTAGAGTTACAATACCTGGTCCTATCTGAACTAATGGCCATTGATCTTTACCCGTTCTAAATCTATGTTGTACTACATAGCATGCCATTTCATCAGGCATAGATGCTGAAATTAGTTGCTCATGAAAAGGATATATATCCTTTAAATTAGAATATAAACTTCCAACTAATACTTTATAATGTGGATCAATTTTAATATCTTGTCCAATTTCCTTTAGAAACCATCGTAACTCAAATATTGCTTCAACTAATGGTGGATTTGTAAATTTTTTGTACTTCATAATTATATTTAAAAACCTTTAATAATAAATAATAATATATCTTATATATTCCTATTCATCAATATCGAAATGAATAACAATTACTTTTGTTGATTTCTATATATATTATTCTATATCTGATATTTTTGTCAATATATGAAAATTTCTATATAATCTCTAAACGATTTAAGATAACCTGTAAAAAATCAAACCTGAGAACGGCTTTAATTGGTATCGTAAGGCTATCGCCATTCAGAAGGACACGTAAGTATTTTACCACTTGTTAACCTCACAGTATCATCAAAACGACAGCTTCTTATTTGCATTTTCTTTATATTATAATAGAAATCAGCAACATTTTTTAATTGTGCATTCGATCTATTAAATGGAAAAACAACTCCAAATCTCTTCATTGGAAAAGTATCTTTTATTATTTTGAGTGCAGTTACTAAATCTGTATCTCCAGAAATGAGTAAGGCTGTATCATATTCATCTAGATATGCAAGTTTGAAGAGGTATAAAGCGATATTTACATCAGTTATTTTCTCTTCAGGTGTCTTGAATATACCATGGCAAATCCTACATTCCTTGTCTTTAATCTTAAATGCCCCGTAGATTACATTTATTCCAGCATCTTTCAATACTTTAATATATCTACGGTGTCTATTTGCCTTTGATTGATCCCAAGTGCAGATCGAAGTGAAGTAATATAAATCTTGTAATAATTCTCTTTGATTAATAAAATGAGAAGCTAAACTTGTTAGATTAAGCCATTTATATCGGTGGAAAGCGGGATTCTCATCTAAAGAATGATATAGATTAAAGCCATCGATAAAAACAATTACACGATTTTTCTGGGGCATATAAAAAAACCCAGGGCCTAATCCCTGGGACCCATAAGACATAATGCTTATGGGGATGATTTATATACTCAAGTTTATTTTATTTTCGACATTTGTCAAGAATTTTTTCATATCATATGTTTATATATTTTTTCCTATATTTTGAAAATTTTTTAGATCGTTAATTAAGGGCAATTTATGATTTAAGATAACCCAAATCATCCCAGTGCCACATCGAGGAGCATCATCACTGCAAAACCGATCATTACACCCATTGTTGCTACATCGGTGCCTTCACGCTGAGATTCTGGTATAAGCTCCTCTGCAACTACGAATATCATTGCACCTGCTGCAAATGCCAAAGCATAGGGTAGAATCGGCGTTGCAAATATTACTGCTGCTGCTCCCAAAACACCGGCTACAGGTTCAACCATTCCAGACAGCTGTCCCCAGAAGAAACTCTTTCCTCTGGATAATCCCTCACGTCTTAAAGGCATGGAAACAGCAAGCCCTTCTGGAAAGTTCTGTATTCCTATGCCAAAGGCGAGTGCAATAGCAGCCCCAAAGGTAGCTGTTGGAATCCCCGATGCTACAGCCCCAAAAGCTACACCAACAGCAAGTCCCTCAGGGATATTGTGAATTGTTATTGCAAGGACAAGCAAAATGCTTCGCTGCCATGATGTTTTTACTCCCTCAGCCTTATCCATAGATAAACCAAGGTGCAGATGTGGCAGGATCCTATCAATGACACGAAGAAAGACTCCTCCTAAGATAAATCCAATAACAGCAGGAACAAAAGCAGGGATAGCCTTTCCTTCAGACATCTCTATTGCCGGAACAAGGAGAGACCAGAAACTTGCTGCTATCATAACTCCTGCAGCAAAACCAAGCATCCAATCAAGAACCTTTTTGTTTAATTCTTTCGCAAAGAATACTCCTGCAGCACCTAGAGCTGTTAAAAACCATGTAAAAAGAGTTCCAAAAAGAGCCTGAACAATGGGGTTCAGTTGCGCAAGATAATCCATCTTAGGCTACTCCTGATTAAAAATATACAGAATACTAAAAAAGGGGAATGCAAAACAAATGGTTATCAGTTCTCTTTGAGCTCTTCTTCTATCACTTTTATCTCTTCTTCGATTCTCTTAAAAGCTGTGCCGCCAACCACATCATGCCTGTTAACAGATTTAACAGGATCAAATAAACTATATATATCATCATTAAAAGATGGTGAAAAACTTCTGTATTCACTCAATGCTATTTCTGATAAGTCTCTTTTCTTTTCAACTGCAAAGCTCACGATCTCACCAACTATTCTGTGGGCAGCTCTAAAAGCAATGCCCTTTTCAACGAGGTAATCTGCAATATCGGTGGCAAACAAAAAGCCCTTTGAGCTTTCAAGCCTCTTATCGATCATCTCTTTATTCATCATTAAGCTCTTAAAAACCTCAATTATAACATCAAGAACGAGAAGAGTATTATCAATAATGGCAAAGAGCCCCTGCTTATCTTCCTGCAGATCTCGGTTATAGGTATAGGGTATCCCTTTCATCAATGTCATTAGAGAAACAAGGCTTCCAATTGCCTGTGCAGATTTTCCTCTAATGAGCTCAAGGGAGTCCGGATTCTTCTTATGAGGCATAAGTGAAGATGTTGTAGACAGGTTATCAGGAATGGTATAATAACCGAACTCATCTGTTGAAAAGATAATAATATCTTCAGATATTCTGGACAGTGTAATAAATATTAATGAACATATAAACTCAAATTCAATGATAAAATCCCTCGTTGATACTGCATCTATAGAGTTTCTAGAAAGAGTCTCGAATTCAAGCTCTTTCATAAGAAGGCCTCTGTCAATGCCGATGGAAGAACCGGCACAGGCCCCTGATCCCAAAGGCATGATATTCAACCTCTTTTTAAAATCCTTAAATCTTTCCCTATCACGATAAAGTGCATGATAGTAGGCCAAAAAGATATGTGAAATGCTTATAGCCTGTGCCTGACGCAGATGCGTATAAGATGGAATAATTATACTGAGGTTTTTTTTTGCCTTTTCAAGGATGGTCTTCAGTAGTTTATAGAGCTTCCCATCAATGATTTTCGTTACATCAATCAGATAGAGTTGTTCATCAAGTACAATCTGCTCATTTCGAGATCTTCCTGTATGGAGTTTGTAAGCTGCTTCACCTATATTTTCGAAGAGCCTCCGCTCTATATTCATGTGTATATCTTCATCTTCTTTTTTAAAGTGAAACTCTCCTGTTTCGATCTCTCTTTCTATTTCCTTTAAACCGCCAATTATCGACTTTTCTTCATCTTTATCCAGTATGCCCCTCTTTTTAAGGCCCTTTGCATATGCTATTGAGCCTCTTATATCTTCACGATAGAGTCTTTTATCAATCTCAATGGATGAGTTTATCTCTGAAAAAGCCCTGTTTAAAGGCTTTTTCAACCTTCCATCTCTCAGGGACACGATTTTCTCCTTTTTAACGCTTTTCTATAAAAATGCCTAAAAACCGGATTTTAAATACTCTTCAATATCTTCATCTGTAAGAATCATTGTGCCATTTCCCTTTTTTGTAAATACCTCGTGCAGAAGGGAGTTTTTCTCAAAGCCGTTCAGTATGTGTACCCTCTTAACGCCATTCTCCACTGCCCAGACACACGTTTCTATCTTCGGCACCATACCACCCTGAATGGTACCCTCCTCAATTAGATGGAGAGCATCCTTTTGAGAAATATAAGATATTCTGCTCTCAGGATTCTCTATATCCTTAAGAATCCCACGTACATTGGTCATGTTAATATACTTATAAGCCTTGATAGCAACTGCAATCCTCGAAGCTACAGTATCAGCATTTATATTCAGAATATGACCCTCCCTATCATCCGCAATAGATGCGATAACAGGAATATAGCTATTTTCAAGAAGAATTTCTAAAAGATCAGTATTTATACTCTGTATATCTCCAACATGCCCGAAATCAATATTATCCTTTTGGCCTGTTTCCTTATCCACGACCTCCATCGGAGCCCTTCTTTTCGCAACGATCACATCTCCGTCTATTCCAGACAAACCAACTGACTTTGAACCATGCTTGCTCAGTATGGTAAGAATTTCATGGTTAATTTTTCCGGCAAAGACCATTTTTGTAACCTCAAGGGAATCCTCGTCGGTTACTCTTCTCCCCTCAATAATCTTTGGTGTAATTCCAAGCTTTTTTGCCAGCTCGTCTGCCTGTGGCCCACCCCCATGAACTACAATCGTCTTAATACCAACCATGTGTAGAAGGGATATATCCTGGGCAATATCATCAAGGACATCTCTATTTTGAATTAGTTCACCGCCCAATTTTACAATAAATGTCTTGTTTTTATATACCCTGAAATAAGGCAGTGCCTGTTTAAGAATACCAATATTTTCCATACAACTTAACCCCTAATATGGATAAGCCACATTCTCATTATTCGCTTTCGCTCAAGTTGAGGCCTGCGGCCTCACGTCGCTTTCGCTCAAATTGAGGCCTACGGCCTCACGTCGCTTTCGCTCAAATTGAGGCCTACGGCCTCAATGGAAAAATATTTTCTTGCAAACTAAAGTTTGTGCCAAAAAGGCAAGAAAATCACTATTAAGATCCAAGAATATGGTACAGTACAGACTTCTGAGCATGAAGCCTGTTTTCGGCCTCATCATATACAATAGAGTACTCGCTGTCAATAACAGAATCCGATACAACCACTCCTCTCCTTACAGGAAGACAGTGCATAAAGAGGGCGCTATCTGTAAGCCCCATATTATGATCATCTACTAACCAGTTTTTCAGATCTTTTCTGTATGCCCTCTCCTCTTCCTTGTTTCCATAGAACTTCAAGCTTCCCCAGCTCTTTGCATATACAACCTTTGAACCCTTAAATCCCTTTTCAATACTATCAGTAATTTTAATTTTTGCACCTGACTTTTTTGCAAGAAGATGCGCCTTTTCTAAAATCCCTTCATCAAGATCGTATCCTGCTGGCCTAACAAATCTGATCTCCATACCAAAGAGAGAACAGGCAAGGAGGATAGAGTTCGGAACTGCCATGGGCAGTGGATTTGGATGATTTGCCCATGTGATTGTGATCGGAAGCCCCCTTATATCCCTTCCATACTTCTCTTTAATGGTCATAATATCTGCAAGGGCCTGATTTGGATGAAAGAGTGATGATTCCATATTAATAATCGGAACACCCGAGTATTGAACAAAGGACTGGATAACAGGGTCTTTTCTGTCCTCCTGCCAGTTCTCACCCTTTGCAAAGGCACGTATTCCTATAGCATCTGTGTACCTGCCAAGAACCTTTGCAGCATCCTTTATATGCTCTACACCTGCACCATCCATCACCACTCCTTCTTCGGTCTCAAGCTTCCAGGTATCCCCGCCTGCATTTAGCGTTATCACATTTCCACCAAGCTGTTTCATGGCTAATTCAAAAGATGTGCGTGTTCTCAAAGATGGATTAAAAAAAAGGAGGATCAGATTTCTTCCTTTCAGATTCTTATCTACCTTCCCCTTTTTAAATCTCAGAGCAACATCGATTATCTCGTCGATCTCTTCACTGGAGTAGTCTGAAAGGGTAATAAATTGTTCAATTTTCATTTTAATACCTGATACCATGCCTCTATATCTGGCTAATATACTGTTTTGTAAGTGAATTGGGTAAAAATTTTTATCAGTGGCTAATGCTGTAAAAGAGTTAAAGAAACATTGTGGATATCAGAAGGAGAGATCATTGCTCAAAAAGATCCCAGCTTTTAGAATACAGGCTTAAATAGTCAGGAGAAAGTATATCTTTAATAAAGATTACTATGGAAAAACATTAGTATCAAGGACAACTCACTTTAAGGAAGATCAAGGTGTAGATTATGTATTCTAAAAGGCTCTCATTTCCTCTATGAACTTTCGGGCATCATCTATGGTTAATACAAGTGGAGGCAGAAGCCTTATAACATTCTTTTTAGCTGATGCTCCTGTTATAATACCACGGTCGAGCAAAAAATTCTGCAGTTGAGATGCATCCCTATCAATTTCAACACCCAAAAGAAGCCCTCGCCCCTTCACCTCTTTCACTTTACTCACACCTTTCAGTTCCTCTTTAATAAACTCCCCTACATCCCATGCATTTTGAACAAGATTCTCATCTCTTATCACATCAATAGTTGCTAAAACTGCTCTTGATGCTACTGGGCCGCCACCGAAGGTTGAGCCGTGCTCACCATGTCTGATAGTCTTTGATATCTTATTATTAATAAGAACAGCACCAACTGGTATCCCCCCTCCAATTCCCTTGGCAAGGGTAATGATATCAGGAACAACTCCCAATCTATCACCAAAAAACCATGACCCTGTTCTTCCAAAGCCTGTCTGCACCTCATCAAAAATCAGGATAATCCCTCTTTTACTACAGATATCTCTGAGCTCCTTGTAGTAATGATCATCAGCCATCTCAACCCCAGCCATGGACTGAATGGGTTCGAGAATAATTGCTCCTATATCTTCTGAAAGCATCTTTTCAAGATCTTCAATACTTCCAAACTCAACAAAAACGTAGTAATCTAGAATTGGAGCAAACTGCCTTCTGTAATTTCCTAAACCAGTAGCACTTAAGGCATTTAAAGTCCTGCCGTGAAATCCATCCTTCATGGCAATTATCTTTTTTTTGCCACTAAATTTTCTAGCTATTTTTAAGGCAGTTTCATTTGCCTCTGCTCCAGAATTGCAGAAGAATACCCTGTCAATACCCGGGGGTGAAATATCTATGAGCGCTTCAGATGCCTTTGCCCTTACCGATGAATAAACCACATTAGAATAAAAGATAAGCTTTTCAATTTGATCCTTAACTGCTTTAACGATAGCCGGATGACAATGGCCTGTTAATGCAACAGAATGACCCCCATAAAGATCGAGGTATCTTTTTCCTTCTGAATCAAATACATTAACACCCTCACCCCTTTCGATAGATATGGGAAACTTTTTATAGGTGTTGAGCTGGTACGAATCCTCTTTTTCTCTGATCATTTCAAAACTGAATTCCATAGCACCTCATCCCTCTTTAAGATATATGAAAGTGAGTATGAAACATTCCGGGATCATCCCAATAAAAACTGTCATGCCTTATTTTTAAGCTCGATATTTCTTTGGATAGGGTATTCATTCTTCTGACAAAGCAACAAAGATAATCCCTTATGATGGTTATCAGGGCCTCATTCCTGGAAACTTCAAACCTTCATCCTCTTCGAATCCAAACATGATATTCATGTTTTGAACAGCCTGTCCACTCGCTCCCCTTACAAGATTATCAATTGCACTCATTGCAATTAAAAAGTTTTTCTTGCAGGCGTATGAAACCTCCACATAGTTGGATGCATAAACCATTGCAATTTCAGGAGAGGTTTGCACTATTCTGATAAATTTCTCCTTATCATAGAGTGAGTAAAATGCCTCTTTTATAACATTCTCCTTTATTTCTTCATTATACGTTGCTACTGTGGTAAAAATTCCTCGTACAAAGGGTCCTGATTGAGGAACAAAACCGATTTCAAAATCCTGATTCTGAAACTTATCCCTAATAAACTGTTCTATCTCAGGTGTATGCTGATGTTCAAGTAACCTGTAAGATTTAAAGTTCTTTGCCCTTACAGGATGGTGAGTAATCTCCTTCGGTGTTTCTCCAGACCCTGATGAACCGGTGACAGAAACAACAGCTGCACTCCTTTTAATTGCATTGCAGCTGAAAAGAGGAAATAGCGCAAAGATAATCCCTGTTGCAAAACATCCTGGATTTGCAACATGCTGCGCTTTTGCAATAGCATCCCTATTCAGTTCAGGTAGCCCGTAAACAAACCTTTCTAAAAAATCTACACTTTTATGCTCCTTTTTATAATACTGTTTATAGACATCCGGATTTCTGAGACGAAAGTCTCCACTTAAGTCAATAATCCTTATATCTGGTATATTCTTAATAATCTCTGGAGTCATAGTCATTGACACACCATGTGGTGTTGAAAGAAATATGAGATCAGTATCCTGAGGCATTCTGTCAATCTCAGGCTCTATAAATGCAAGATCTGTCGCGCTATTTAAAAACCTGTGCACTGATGATACCTTCATGCCAGCATGTTTTCTTGAAGTAACAAAAGAAAGATTTACCCCTGAATGAAAGAGAAGTAGCTTTATTAACTCTGACCCTCCATAGCCAGCCCCACCTATTATTCCAACGTTGATCTTTTTCTTTGATTTATAAAGCATAAGAATACCCTTCTCTTATTCCTTCATCATCTTTTCAATAAATTCTCCAAGCTCTTCCTTCTGATTCAGGGCATTTATTCCTTCCATCTTAAGTGTCTTATGAATAAAATCAATCCCGACTATATTATCAGTGACAGGGCCCGATATCAGATGAATCGGTATTCCACTCTCTTTCATTATCTGTGCTATGCCCCATGCGCCAACAGGATCCAGAGCACAAACAATGTTACAGGTAATTGCTCTCACAATCTCCTCTTCCTGAAAAAGATCAAAAACACCATAGTCACCCAATATACCATCGCCAAGCTCCAGTACAGTAACATCCGGATTGTAGCTAAAAAGATCATTAAGAGCGCCCTTTGCAATGAGGGGAACATCATCTGTGTCTACAGTAGATGGATAACCAAAATCAAGGAAGGAAAGAGCTTTAACCGCACCATGATCCTCCATATTCAGTGTATCTTTCAGTGCAGAAACCCCTGAAACCTTTGCCGAACAGACACTGTACCCTTTCCATGTGAGCTCCTGTATTATCTTAGATGCCACTACAGTCTTTCCGCTGTTCATAGAGGTTCCAGAGATGACAATAATATGATTTTTACTCTTTAAAACTGATGAGGTTTTTCTCGCACCATCTCTTATATTTAAAACCTTGCCATCTCTGCATGCCATACCCAGAACTTCTACGTTTAATGGCTGACCATACTCTCTATTGAAAGAAACAGCCCTTCCTATTACACCGCCCAGATTCAAAATATTGAGAGTATCACCCTTTTTTATCCCTTCTGGCAATACACCTGCAAACCCCTGAAGAGCTCTCCTCTTGCCAAGAGCACCTGCTATAATATCACCTTTGGATATCTTTGCCATTCTCCCTGTTGTGAGCTCAATCTTATCGTAAACCTCTTTTTCTTCCAGGGCTCTTACAATACAGACATTACCCTGTTCGGACTTCATCTTTTCTGTTATAGAGATATCTCTCTGTAACTGAAGGTTCACAGTGACTGATGCGATTTTATCAACCAAGATCCTTTTCATATCCATTTATTCCTATGCACCATATTATAAATTTTTGAAGGAATGCCATATATTTTACTGAAACCCTCGGCATCCCGGGAACTCCACAGTTTTTGAACTTCACCGTAGGTTGCAAGATCCTTTTTCATTAAAGAGTGCTTGCTCTTAATACCTGTAACCAGAAAATTCCCTCTTTGCAGTTTTACTCTTGTTCTTCCTGTGACAAATGCCTGTGAAGAGTCGATCATCGCTTCAATATCTCTCATAACAGGATCAAAGTAGAGTCCTTCATGTATCATATCGCCATATACCTGAGCGAGGTGATCTTTCCAAAAACGCTGCTGCTTTGAGAGAACGAGCTTTTCGAGTTCTCTATGAGCAGAAATCAGGACTAGCGGAGCAGGAGCTTCAAATACAATCCTTCCTTTAATCCCAAGTATTGTATCACCCATATGCACACCTCTGCCAATACCATAGTCCCCAGATATCTTATTGAGGGCATCTACAATATCAACACCATCCTTTTTTTTACCCTCCAAAGCAACGGGTAATCCTTTTTCATAATCTATGGTAATCTCACGCGATTTTTGAGGTGCTTCATTAATACTCTCTGTCTTCTTAAATACAGAATCTGGTGGAAAACCCCAAGAATCATGGGTCTCTCTTCCCCCTATTGTCGTACCCCACAGACCTTCATTGATAGAATAATCCTTCACCTGAGTATCTATAGAAAAGCCTCTCTCTCTAAGCCAGGAAGCTTCCTCATCCCTGCTCAATCCAAGACTCCTTATAGGCGTTATTATCTCTCTATCAGGGAGAATTACACTGAAGGCAACATCAAACCTTATCTGATCGTTCCCTGCCCCTGTTGAGCCATGAGCCAGAGCCTGGGCATTCTCCTCTACAGCTACTTTAGCAACCTCTATAGCCTGGGCAACCCTTTCCGCCGCGGGGGCAGGAGGGGGGGGGGCCCGCCGGCGCGGGGGGGGGGGTGGTGTGGTGGGGGTGAAGGG
>CAYRKG010000066.1:0-16736 GCA_964424795.1 uncultured Spirochaetota bacterium | reverse complement strand
TCTTGAGCAAAGACTCACCGAGAAAGAGATGGAAAAGCTGAAAGATGAAGAGTAGGAATAGGTCCTCTATTAATAAACTAATCTTTGCTTCTGAAATTCACCAATGCTGAAGTTGTTTTTCTTAAAAGAATTTCAGTATGACCATGTACAATAAAATCTTTAAGTACCCCAATCTTCTTGTACTTTAGCCTTTTATATAGTTTTTGTGCCCTCTTATTAAAAGATGAAACACAGACAAATATATTTGGGCTCTCTTTAAATATTCGCCTTTCCGCAAATCTCAACATGTTTGTACCAATTCCCATATTTCTGTATTCTGGTGCAACATATATTGATTGAATATAACCCCTAAAAACACCAACCATTTGTATAATCATGAATCCAGTAATTTTATTGTTAATCCTAGCAACGAATATTTCTTTTAAAGGGTCACTTATTGTTTTAAAAGAAGCTTCGTATGTTCTTTTTAAGGTTATCCACGGTTCTGATTCAGACATTAATAATGCGCAGTGTTTAAAATCGTCGGCACTTTTCGTTTGTGATATCTCCATTTTTTCAAGCAATAGTACTCTATTCATATTGAAGTTTACTATTTCAAATGTGTACAGTTAATACTGTAGTACAATGTTGTATAATATTCCCGGCATTGCCAGTCTTAAGATACATTTCTTCTTGCGGATATGATCCTTATAATACCTCTCCGCTTGGTATAATCCACAATGCATACATTAGGGCTAAACTTTCCAATACTAATCTTCCTCGTTTCGCCATAATTCTTCCTATAGTGGATTGTTGGTATATACCTCCTGTTTACCATCCACATTGCACAAGGGGTCTAGCATTACCAGTCTTATCTTTGATTATTATATCTCATTGAAAAGATTAAAGCAAATCTAGTTTAAATGTAAAAATATGAGACATATAGTGAGATATCGCCCATAGAGGCATGCAAAAGGAGTTATGTCGTCCATATTTTCAGCAATGCCCTGGAAACTTCATATTTTCTTTATTCTTGACAGAATGTTCTATTACGGTTAGTATATTTAAAATAAGACTGTCGTTTTTCAGTTAGAAAAGCAATCATAAATATTTTACGGACAGATCGGGGACCTTCACAGTTTTCTTTAGTATGTTTGCGGATCTCGAATTATACCAACTTCTATCATTCTTCAAGGTTTTCTATCATATGTTTGCGGATCTCGAATTATAACAACTCATATCAATAATCCTCTTTGATCTCTGGTGGAATTCTGCGGTGTAAAGCCAGGCCATGGACAGGTTGCACCGAATCGGTCAGACGAGAAGGGCGATTGCCTATAAGATGATCGTGAAGAACACGGTGGAGGAAAAGATGCTGGAGCTTCATGAGAGAAAGAAAAAGCTGGTGGGTGAACTGATCACCACAGAAAGGGGCTACTTCAGGTCACCCTCGAAAGATCATGTGATCGGGCTATTTGAGCGATGAGAAGCCAGAACGCTAGAAAAGTCCTGTTCGCCTTAGTTCTCCCTTGGCTGCTTGTGATGGTATGGGCGGATTCAGCCACGTCGGAGAACACAGCGGATGTGAGGCAACCTACCCTCTGTGTAGCATGCGGAGGGCCCATCCAGGAGACTCAAGCCCGTTGCCCCTCTGGCGGTGTAATCATGCTCGCTCCCGGGGTCTATAGGGAACGACTTTTGATCGAGAAAAGCGTCACCATAAGGGGTGCGCCGGAGGGAACGACGATACATGGAGGATGGGGTGGCGCTGCAATTCTGGTCCGGGGTGAGGCGATCCGTGTGCATCTGGAGGACATCACCGTTGAGGGCGCGACAGGATACGAAAGTTACGGGATCCAGGTGGAGGGTTCCGCTATCGTAGATCTCTGTAGAATCACATGCATGGAAAACGCATGGGGTGGTCTCTGGGTTCAGGACCGTGCAGCGGTTCAGCTCGATAGCTGTCGACTGCAGGGGAACAATACCCATGGATTGGTGACGCAGGATTTCGCGCAACTCACACTAAGGGAATGCACAATCTCGGCAAATGGAACACACGGAATTATGGCGCTTCATGTCTCCGATCTGCTGCTCGACTCCTGTGTGATCGATTCAAACTTTTCAGGGTTGTGGGCATGGGACGGTGTACGCCTTCGCGCGGAGCAGACGGTAATCGACGAAAACACAATGCATGGAGCGGTTGGTCAGAACGGCGCTCTGATTGATCTAACCCGGTGCAGCCTGTCGGGTAACGGCGGCTTCGGATTTTGGATCACCGATTCCGGTCGAGGCGTGCTGAAGGGCTGCAAGCTATGTAACAACAGTGAGGACGGGGTGCGCGTCGAACGTGACGGGATAATCGAGCTATGGAACTGCATCCTCACAGGTAACCGCGGTATGGGAATTCAAACCGGTGCCCCGTCCTGCGTCGGGGGCTTCGATCCCTCTTCGCCATTCAAGGGAGCCGTAGAAGGCGGGGGCAATATCGTCTCCGGTCCAGGGGAGCCTGATGGAAACCTCGGCGGCAGCCTTTGCCCGGAGTCTTCATCGACATTCTGGCCGCCTGAATTCCGATGGAACGGGGCTCATAAATTGTAACAGAAAAGGCGATTTGGACAACCAGCGTGTGGAAAGCTTTGTAAAACTCTCAGCTTTTTTCAAGCTGTGAGACTCAGCCCGGCAGAGAAAAACAAAATCCCTTCACCCATTAAAAACAGATGGATTTTTGCATGAGCGGAGAAAAATCGAGTCCGTGACTAATTAAAAAAAAGGAGTGTCTGATCTTTCTTGGGGCCACTGTCTATGAGAACCTTGCACCCAGGCCTGTTCTCTCATTCTTATATAAAAACAGGAGACTGATTGTGAAGAGTTGATATCTTAGTTTTGACTCCTATAGCGCTTTTTATTATTATCTATATCAATGTCTTTCATTGAAGTAGTAAATATATCAACAATAAATCTAATTTTAGCTGCTGTTGGTGCAAGTCTCTGTTTTTTTAGTTACTTATTGCGTTTAACAATTCATCTCTATCTTTATAAAAGACAGGTTGAATTTTCAAAAATATTCTTTAAATATTTGTTTATTTTTATTTTTCTTGGGTATGCTGGATGGGGGTTTTGGAGTAGCGTTGATCCTGTCAAAATGAACATTTCTTCATACATATCTATACCAACAGGTTTATTTCTTACAGTTACTGGATTTGGATTATTCATATATTCCGAGATGAAAAAGGGAGGAGTGGGCGAGGAAGAAGAACTTGTGAGTACAGGGATATATTCGAAGATCCGGCATCCTATGTATGTGGGTATGATACTGTTTCACGTAGGGTTCCCATTTATATTCAAGAGTTTTATAGCCTGTCTTTCAACAATCTTATGGGCAGCTTTTATTCTTACTTGGAAGTATTTCGAAGAGAAGAATTTGGAACGACAATTTGGTAAAAAATACATAGAATATAAGAAAAGAACCTGGTTCTAGTAAAAGATGTAAAAAAATGGTTATCTAAAAATTCTAACCTTTTTTCATAAAGCCAAATTAATTATTAGCTAAGTATATTCGATTTATACTCAGCAAACAATGGAGCACTACAACTTCCTTTTCTATCTCATATCGCTTTCAACAGGAATACTCTCAGTTGGTATATCCACAGGTATCTATCTCCACTATAGAAAAAAGCCAATTCTCTACTACATTCTTTTTCTTGTCAGCCTCATTCTGATCATCATATCTCTTAGTATTACCAGGTATCTTGCGCTCCTCCGTATGCTCTATTTTACAAGACTCTTCTCACCAGTTGAAACTCTCGGTTTTCTTGGACTTATTATGGTCATGATCATTCTACCCCGATTCCTTCACAGTCTCATTGCCCGGCCATACTCGAAGCTGAAAAGTCTCCTCTTCCCTGGACTGGCCTTTATTCAGGCAATAATTATATTTTTCTCACGGTTATATGAGCTTGAAGAAAGGCTTATTATCTATTTCAGCATCCCCTTTGTCTTTGTTTTTCTATACTGTCTGGTTTTTATTGGAATGTCGATCGGCAAAATAGGAAACCGTATCTTAAAGAATGGAATCATAGTATTTTTCATCCTCTCCCTATTATACTTCCCGCTGAATATCCTTGAGATGATTCGAGAAAGGTACACCTTCCTTAACATCTCCTACCGTTTCGAGCTTTTCACCCTTCCGCTTTACTTCTTCGCTCTCAACCTCTTCAGTATAATTTTTGCCCTCCTTTTCTTCAATCAACCCGCATTTATAGAAAAGGGAAGGGTCACAGATTACTTTCAAAGATCGTACGGGATATCGATCAGGGAATCTGAAATAATAGAAAACATAGTCTCTGGTATGAAGAACGAAGACATTGCAGACAAACTCTACATATCAACAAAAACAGTTAACAACCACATCTACAACATCTTTCAGAAAACAGGTGTAAAAAACCGAGTACAGCTTGTTAATCTTATCACCACCAATCTTCTTCAGTAATCCTCTATAGGAGGAAATACCCAAAATCAGAAAGTGGTTAAAAATGAGAGTTTCTCCCTATTTACTTTAATGGATGTGAGTGCTAAATTGCTGAAAAAACAACAGAGGATTAAAGATGAAAGTTTTACGATGGATGTTAATAACCATACTTCTGCTTTCAGCTCTCACTGGATATGCAGCGAGCGAAGCTGTACTTACGTATAGGGAGACTACTGAACAGAATGTAGAAGAGATTCAGTATGTTCTCACTCTAAAAGAAAGCAGGATTCATATAAAAGCAGATTTTAAAGATGAGTATCATAGTATAGTAACTGATAAAAATCTAGATACTACGAAACTCGAGATCTCATTTCAAAAGAATGCTGCTACAATCACTATCTACAGAGAAGCTGACAGGCTAGTTATCGATAGAAAACAAAACAGAACGATACAAGTGAACTCTGAGATCCCATGGTATCAGACCCTTATAAGTCTTAAAGAGTTTGCTCTATCAAGGGATAGGGAAAGATCATTCTACGTATTAAGCTCACACTTTGATGAGAGGCTTTCGGAGGGAAAGGGGATTCAGCTTTTAAGACTCGTTGCAGGGAAGGAAGCTTAGAAATACTCTAAGTTGGCCTTCATTGAGGCTGAAATCTGATAGAGAGAAATGCATAAGCTGCAAGAAATGCACAGAGGGCTGCCCAATGAGCCTCGATGTCAACGGGATGGTTCAAAAAGGGGTGATGGAGAACACAGAGTGTATCCTGTATTGATACATGCCCAAAGGATGTAATTTCGTACTCATTCAGTGCCGGCAAATAAAACTTTTGTATTAAAAGAACTGAAGTAGCCAATAGGTGTTGTCGTTCTGAGTGGTGATGACGCGATCTGTTTGTCAGAGGCAGTTTGAAAATTATTCAATTATAGTGGGCTCAAACAATCCCTGTTATTGCATATGGAGCTTCCATTGCATTAACCGGATTTTTTAGTGCAGCCCCATTTGATCAGGGTGTAAAGTCTTCAGAAAGAGAAGCAGAATTACACACAATCTTTGCAAATATAGCAGGAATTGCTTTAACATGTACAATGCTTGTATATGCATTAACTGAGAAGGATGCTCAAATGTGTTTTGCCCATATTTCCGGAATGGCATTTGTTGTATTTGCTTCAGCTATGTTTAAAATTCAGCCGGAATACCAAGGGCTCTGGCAGAGGTTTCTCTGGGCTGGAATCCTTACTCGGTTATGTAATTTTTTTATAAATTCCTCTTGACATATATCACTATTTTATATATACTTTTGATATATATCAAAATGATACTAATGGGAGGTATTTGTGTGGCAAAAGTAAATAGAACAAAATACGCTATACTTGGGATGCTCAGTTTAGAGCAGATGTCCGGGTATGATATGAAAAAGAGGTTCGACAACAGCATAGCTCATTTCTGGAATGAGAACTATGGACACATATATCCGGTACTCAAACGGTTGGAGCATGATGGGCTGGTAACAAAAAGAACTGAAACAACGGTGGGAAAACCTTCCCGGTACATCTACTCGATCACTGAAAAGGGAAAACAGGATCTCTACGAATGGCTCATCCTGCCAGCAGATCGGCCCACACTACGAATAGAGCTTCTATTGAAGCTCTTCTTTGGCCATATAGTTCCAACTCAAAACCTTGTTAAGAAAGTTGAGGATGAGAAACAGTTCTGTGAACATACTCTTGAAACATTCGATCTGATAGAAAAGCATGTAAAAGCGATGAAATCTGAAAAGGGCTTCCAGGATGTACAGTACTGGCTCATAACACTCCGCTATGGGCAGTACTACTACAAGGCTGTATATAAGTGGTGTGAAGAAACATTAGAGATTCTGAAAAAACGAATGAATTTACAGGAGGTAAAAAATGAAGATCGTCGTGCTGGGCGGAAGCCCGAAAGGTGAGACAAGTGTAACAATGCAGTATATAGAGTATATTAAGAAGGAGTTCTCACAGCATGAATTCACGATGCTCCAGGTGGCTCAGCCAATTAAAATGCTGGAGAAAAACACAGAGAAGTTCGAAAACATCATCGAACAGGTAAAATCTTCTGATGGAGTGCTCTGGGCATTCCCCCTTTATGTATTTCTCGTATGCTCGCAGTACAAACGTTTTATTGAGCTCATCACAGAAAGGGGCAAAGAATCTGCTTTCAAGGGCAGATATGCTGCAGGTCTTTCTACATCGATACATTTCTTCGATCACACAGCACACAACTATATACATGGAATCTGTGATGACCTGGATATGAAGTATGTGGGATCATTCTCCGCAGGGATGCAAGACCTGATGAAACCACAGGGACAGAAAAACTTAAGGATCTTTGCGAAATCTTTTCTCCATGCTATCGATAAGAACATCGAGCCATTAAAGACCTATCAGCCGATTCAATGGGGCTCCTTTGAGTATCTTCCATCAGCTAGTACATCTCCAAAGCTTCATACATCTAAGAGAATCGTTGTGTTGACTGATTCAGTCAATGGAAATGTGGGGATGATGATAAGGCACTTTTCTGATATCTTTTCAAATAATGTTGAGGTAATCAACCTGAACAGAGTGGATATCAAGGGAGGCTGTCTCGGATGTCTGAGATGCGGGAGGAAAAATGTATGCGCATATACAGGTAAGGATGGTTTTATCGATATGTATAACAGTAAGCTGAAAAAAGCAGATATCCTCGTGTTCGCAGGATCAATAAAAGACAGATACCTATCGTCAAAATGGAAGCAATTCTTCGACAGAAGTTTCTTCAACACACACCAGCGCTCTTTAGAGAGAAAACAGTTCGCGTTCCTCATCTCAGGACCTCTAAGCCAGGTTCAGAATCTTCTAGAGATCATCAATGCCTATGTGGAATGGCAAAACTCAAATCTTGTTGACATCATCACGGACGAAAGTAAAAACTCATCTCAGATTGACAGGGCAATCGAAGGAACAGCTGAGCGGCTCATTCAATTCGTAGAAGAAGGCTACCTGCGTCCTGTTACCTTTCTCGGTATTGGAGGGATGAAGATCTTTCGCGACGATATCTGGGGTACTCTGAGAGTTGTTTTTAAAGCAGACCACAGGGCATATAAAAGAGGAGGCATTTATGATTTTCCTCAAAAGAAGCTGCTTCGCAATATCTTTGTGAGGGTTGTGTGGTTGGTAACAGGTATCCCATGGATCTATAAAAAGATGATTGGAAACTTCAAGGAGTTCATGATAATGCCTTATCGACGGGTTCTTAAGACCGGATAAATCCCCTGTTTAGTAATTATAATGATTGTAGTTCTTTGATAATGATCGCTTGAGCTCTAATTTGATCCGACCTCTTGGGATTTTTCTAAATTAGTCGAAATCGTCCCTGATCTGCACCAAAGCAGCACCCCTGTAATTATCATCGATAAAAATGTCCCTGCTGCCCAAGGAAAGCTGCGTAATATCTCTTCTAAGCTTCCAATGTTGACTGTGAAGTCCAGCTCTGAGTTAGCGTATTGAATATACTTTTTGCTTATCTAAGTAATTATTACCAGTATCTTTTACCACTCAAGAATTCATTTTTACCTTTCTTTTTTATTATCTTTAGATTCTTGATATGTCCACCATTATGAACATGCTTCAAAAAGTCAAGTTTTTCACATTCTTCAAATATGTCACATTCCCAACATCCATCAATCTCTTTTTTCTGACAACATTTTCTTATTTTACAAAAAGGTGGGCCTCCTCCATCTTTACAACCTTTGTGGCATCTGAATTTGACCATTGCACCTAATACTTCATAGCACTTATCGTAATCTTTAAATGACTTACCAAAATTACTTTCGGAAAGGAAATTAGCGAATTTCTTGTATTTTGATTGCCTTAGCTCTTTTCGCAAATCTCTTGCAAGGTCAGGTATTTTCTGTTGAAAGCCGTGGCAATCCAGACAGCATAATCCACAATAAGCAATCATCTTTTCATCCTGTTTTAACATATTTATTATCACCTCTTTAAAAAGTATTTATCCAAAAATACAATGAACTTTTATTTTGCATTATTTTGTAATTTTCTATTTCTCCTTTATAAAAAATCTAAGAGTGACAAACAACAATTAGTTTCTGATGGTCATTTAATAATTTAGTTGCAAGACCTTTCCATATGTAATTATCCAGAAATCCATAAACAGTTCCCTTTTTTCATAGTTAAACGAATTACCTAATTTTTTCGAACCATGAATTTTTTTGCCCAGTTACTTTTATTATACGAAGCATAATAAATTTCGGGATAGGTGTAAACCTTACTAATATCGATTTCTTATCTCGAATTTGTTGGAATACCTTCCTTGGAGAAACAGTTGTCCCATAAAAGTATTTTATAAATTTTTGTATTCTATTCAATTGATAGTTTGTTTTAGCTTCGTCATGGAGATAAAGATTAAAGTTATAATTCGCGGTTTATAGGAAAACCTCTACTGTCACACCAAAAAGCACTAAACTGTGGTATGAATACCATTTCACAAATTACATTTCTCTTTTCTCAATCATTATTATTTCATGGTGAAATTTTGTCAAAAAAAAGGTGAATTAGAAATAATTGCCAATAAAAAAGAAATATAGCTATTTTCTAGCGTATAGAGTGCCACCCCCTCTCATAACCTTGAAGCCAAGATCTTTCAGCTGTGGAATAAGAGCTTTGTAAGTAGGCTCACCATGTACTCTATGGTATGAAGCAACTGCCAATTTTACATCATTAGCAGCAAGGGTCTCTTTCGCTCCAACCAGAGCTTCTAATTCAGATCCCTCAATATCCATTTTCAAAAAGTCAACCCTGTTAAGTCTTAATTCTCTTGATATATTATCTATTGTATCTAATTCAATATCTATAACGCCTGTTAGCGTACATCCCTTTGGAAAATCTTCATCAGAATATAAACTATGATAACCTGTATTATCATATAGATATAAGTTACTCCTTCTCTGTTCGCTCCATATGCCTTTTGAAACAATTTCTACATTTTTTAAGTGATTTGCTTCAATATTTCTTCTTAAAAAACTTAGATGAGTCTCTTCTGGTTCTATTGCAATTATTTTTCCTTCAGGTCCAACCTCTTTTCCTGCTTTAACAGTAAACAATCCAATATTTGCTCCTGCATCTATTACAATATCGCCTCTTCTTAGTTGATAATATATTTCATAATCGTTCATTACAAATATTTCTTTTAAGATATGGTAAAAACTTCCGTAATCACAGCCACCTATTAATTTCTCCCTCTTTCTATTTCTGTATAAATACCCGTTTTCATACTCAAAGTTAAAAGGACCATATCTACCATAGAATTCAATGCCATTGCCAAGCCTTAAGAATAAGCTTCCATCATCTAAAATCTCAGAATAATCTATCATTTGGTTTAATCTGCGAAGCTGATCAATATATCTTTGGAAAAATTTCTTTAAGGCTACGTTTATATATTTCATGGGTCTTATATTTTTCATATTGTTCTGATATCAGTTAAATTTACAGATCTATGTGATAAATACGAAAATAAATAACTGTTATTACATTTAATATTGGCAGGAAATTTTATAATTTGAGATTCGCCAGCATACAAAAAAAGGCGCAAAAAACTCCCCATTTGCACACTGAATATTAACGAATGCTTTTCCCACCGAAGAACAACAGTCTTGTTGTAAACATGCTACCCGGGACAGGACATTCTGTCAAGATTAAAGATATTAAATAGATGGATACACACAATTATTGATATGAAAAATTATAATTCGATATTAGCCAACATACGGAAAAGTACCGTGAAAAGTCACCGATTTGCCTGTGAAATATTCACAACTGCTTTTCTAACCGAAACACGACAGTTTTATTATCTAAATACACTACCAGTAATATAACATCCTGTCAGGAATAAGGAAAATGTGAAGAAAATGTGAACTTTCCAGGGTATTGATGAAAATATGGACATGCATACCTCATCCTCGATATTTCTTCTTTCACTGATATGAAGGGCAATCTTCCAGTAAAGCCTTCTAACACACGCCTCTGCTGTCTCAGTGTCTGATAGATTCTCCCTAAATTGTAGCAAAGTAACACAAGCAAGAAATGAGGGAGATATTGCATTACGACCTTTGGTCGAATAGCATTTAGCAAAATCTTCATCTTTGAATACTGGCTACTATGTAAATTTTTTTTCATTTTTCAGAGAAACAACGGAGGGCGGAATCGGGGAATAATAAAATTGAGGTGCACCTAATAAATATTAGAGTTAAAAGAGAGAAAAGGGTTGTTAATATCTGTCAGTAGGGATAGCAGGGTAGGGACTATTCCTATGTGGTGTGGGGTGGTTAAAACTGCTCAGCGTGTTATATGCAATAGTACCACACATTCTTAATATTTTATTTTTTTGCAAAATTTGCAGTTTCTCAGAAAGCTCGGTAATTTTAATTATATCGTTCTTGTTTAAGACCTCAGTTTTATTGCATATGTACTTAAAAAGGCCCATCTATTTTAGGCATGAACTTAAGTGCATTCTATAGTTTTACTGGTAACCCGAAGAATAAAACCAACATCACAATATAGCAATACCTTTTACTTTAAGATTATCATCTCGATAACCACCCACCATCCACTGCCAGAGTATGGCCAGTAATATAAGCGGATGCTTCAGAGGCTAAAAACACGACCGCGCCTTTTAAATCATCAGGATTACCCCACTTACTCATAGGAATCCTATTTAACAGTTCTGCACTTCTTACAGGATCTTTCCTGAGGGGCTCTGTATTGTCAGTTGCCATGTATCCAAGTGCTATGGCATTTACATTGATGTTGTATTGTGCCCATTCGTTTGCCAACAATTTCGTGAGCCCCATAACACCGCTTTTACTTGCCGTATATGAAGGAACAAGTATTCCACCCTGAAAAGAGAGCATCGATACGATATTTATAATCTTCCCCCCTTCACCTTGTTGAATCAACCTCTTTGCAACAGCCTGACAGAGAACAAAGAGTGATTTTAAGTTCAAATTCATCACCTCATCCCAGTCTTTCTCGGAAAATGTGATTGACTCTCCTCGACGTATTATCCCCGCATTATTCACCAGAATGTCAATTTTACCAAACTGTTTTACTGCTTTTTCAACAATTCCGTTTATAGGTTTTTGATATCTTAAATCAGCAGATATTCCGATAAACTTTCTGCCTAATTTTTCAACTTCCTTTTGAGTACCCTCCCTTGGATCGGTTTGATTGTACACCCCCACTATATCAGCACCAGCTTCAGCCAGACCTTCGGAAATACCTCTTCCCAACCCCCTCGCGCATCCAGTAACTATGGCTACTTTCCCATTCAATCTAAATTTATCTAATACCATAATTTTCTCCTGAATATAGGCTGTTTATTGAACTATTTTAAGATATCCATGGGAACGGAATCCATATCTGTAAAAGTCTGATTCTCGCCAACCATTCCCCAGATGAAACTGTAATTTCTTGTTCCAACCCCCGAATGAATGGACCAGTAGGGAGAAATCACTGCTTCTTCATTTCTTACAACAATATGTCTTGTCTCTTCTGGTTGCCCTATTAGATGGAAAACAACAGCATCTTCAGCTATATTGAAATATAGATAAACTTCCATACGTCTTATATGAGTATGGCACGGCATATGATTCCCATTTAGCGCTCTATTTCCTTTAACTGCTCTTTGAGTAAAAAAGCATCTTTGTAATAAGTTGTGCTTCCTGGGACAAAACCGCCTCAACTTCAGGCGTAATCTCCTTGGCATACTGATGAATAGTATCCAGTACATTTTTAATATTCCTTTTCACTTTATATTAATGATCATTTAGAAAAGAAACAATCTCCCCATCTGAAGCGCCTTTTAAGTCACTCCATGTCGGATAGCGTAACACCATATGTAACAATATTTTAACTGCTGTATCACTGAATAGCTCCCCATACAATGGGAAATATTGCCTTAACAAGAAAGTAAGTCTATTCGAGTATCGTGCATGCTCCTTTGTGATTCTATCATGAGAGATACGAAGCATATTTAACTCTTCAATCTCCGGAGAACTGAAAACCATTGCATGTGGGAAACACATCATACCCAACCACATCTATTTTTGCCCTTTTCATTGCATCTATCTGTTTTTTTAAAATAGCAGGATCATCACTCTTGTAATACCCCCATAAAGGATGATACATCGAACTTACAACCCTGTACCGATTTATGCCTTGAGCCGGAAGGTACATGTAAACCCGAGCCAGTATATCATAAGACATCCCGGCAATCCTTGCGGATTGCTTGCAGAAGATACTTTATATACGATCAAAGGGGACCGTCATTTATAAAACGAAATACAATGAATACTGGAAAGAGAACGTAAAACTCTTCAAGGCGGGTGATTTTATATAACGATATTATCGTCGAGCTCATCCAGCATCTCCCCACAAAGCATAAACATCTTGGCAATCAGCGATCTCTGATCGCCTGGATTGCACGTTATTATGGGTTATGCTGAGTTCTAAATTATGCTGAGTTAAGATTTCCTATTCTTCATAATTCTTCCTATTTCAAAAATCTACATCTATTTTTCTCCTTTCCCTACTCAGCATAATAATCTAGACGATTTTTTCACAAAAACAGGAAAGGAGAAAAAAGTATGCAAGTGAAAGAACTTATCAGCGAGTATGACAAGCATTTACAACAGGCCAGAGGCGTCTCTGAAAGCACACGACATCAATACATTCATTATGTTCAACGTTTTCTGAGTGAAACCTTCACCGATGTCTTTCAAGATAAGCCGATCCATCTCCAACCCAACGAACTGATTCGTTACGTAATAAAACAAAGTGAGCATCACCATGTACCGGTTTTTAAATCCCTGCTCACAGCTTTACGGAGTTTTCTCAGATATCTGCAAATGAAAGGAATGTGTGAAGCAGGGCTTGTCAATGCTGTTCCATCTCTTGCTGCTTGGAAACTGTACAGGATACCCAATTACCTCACGAAAGAGCAGCTGCGGAAGTTTCTAACTTCTTTCGACCGTAAGACGCCAACTGGACGCCGGGATTATGCTATAGCCCTTTGTCTGGCCAGACTAGGACTTCGCGGGAAAGAAGTAGCTCATCTTACTCTGGATGATATTGATTGAAGCTCAGGGATTCTTCGCATAAATTCGAGCAAAGTCCATCGTTTCAGTTCACTGCCGTTGCCGGAAGATGTGGGGAAAGCAATTGTTTCATATCTCCGCAACGGACGCCCTCCTATAGCAGAGCGCCATCTGTTTGTTTGTCATGGCAATCGCATAGGTCAATCACTTCAAAGCGACGCTATTAGAAACACGATACGCAGGCGATTCAAACAAACAGGTATGAAGGTCCCCTCCAGAGGTACTCATATTCTTCGCCACACGGTTGCCACCCATATGGTTCAACAGGGAGTAAGCATCAAGGAAGTCGCAGATTTCCTGAGACATCGCAGCCTTGATACGACGGTGATCTACACCAAGGTCAACCTTCCCATGCTTTTCGAAGTGGCGCTGCCTTGGCCAAAAGAAGGAGAGATAAAGTGAAGAAGCAACAAAGTCTAGTTGAACAGGTTCAGGAATATCTGGAATTTAAGCGGAGTTGTGGATATCAGCTGGGGACTCCGGGCAAGGAGTTGATGCTTTTCGCTCGTTATGCGGCGCTCATCGGCCACCAGGGGCCCCTGACGACAGAGCTTGTTGTGAAGTGGGCCAAACTCCCTCAAGATGCCGATCCTTGCTACTGGGCAAATCGCTACAATATTGTTCGCCGTTTTGCTGAATATCGATTTCTCTTTGACCCAGCGACCGAGGTTCCGCCGAAAGACTTACTGGGGCCATCAAAACGGCATTCGCCACCTCATATTTACTCGGCTAGAGAGATAGAGGCATTTCTTCAAGCCGCATCACAACTTGCCCCAACCAACGGCCTGCATCCTCAAACATATGTCACCTTATTCGGCTTGCTCATCAGCACAGGACTGAGAATCTCGGAGGCCCTGAATCTCTCTCGTCAGGATGCAGATCTTCGAACAGGGATTTTGACCATCAGAGAGACCAAATTTCGCAAGTCCCGTCTTGTGCTGGTTCACCCTTCAACTCTGCACGCGCTAAGGCGCTACAGCAAATTCCGGGATTCCTATCTTTCAAGCACAAAGTCCAAGATATTCTTCCTCTCTGAAAAAGGACCCCCCCTGAATTATCGTGGGGTGTTGTATATCTTCCTCAAGCTGAGTCGCAAGTTGGGCTGGAGAGATCGAGAAAAGAAGCCTAGGATTCATGATTTTCGTCATACCTTTGCCGTCAGGAGATTGCTCAAGTGGTATGAGGAAGGGGTCAACCTGGATCAGAAGATTCTGGCCTTAAGCACTTATCTCGGTCACACCCAGGTCACCGATACCTACTGGTATTTAAGCGCTGTCCCTGAGCTTCTGGCCATCGTTTCGGATAAATTTGAAAAATTTGCCATTAAAGAAAGAAGGAGGGATACCCTATGAGTAAAAGCGAACTAGAAATGAGCCTTTCCACATTGATCCAAGATTTTTTCTGCCGGCGCCTCATCGCGCAACGTAATGCCAGTTCCCAAACCATCGCCGGCTATCGCGATACCTTTCGTCTGCTATTCCGCTATGCTCAAGAAAAGCTGAAAAAAGCGCCGGTGGCTCTTCAATTCGAAGACCTCGATGCCGATTTTATTCTGAAGTTTCTGGATCATCTTGAACAGGAACGAGGTAACTCAGAACGCACCCGCAACCTCCGACTTGCCGCCATACGCTCTTTCCTGCGTTATGTCTCTTACCGACTTCCCGGTTCTCTTTCTTCGATTCAGGAAGTCCTGGCCATCCCCCTGAAAAGGTTTGACCGACCTTCTCTGGAGTTCCTGTCCCGGGAAGAGACGGAAGCTATTATTGCAGCCCCGGACAAAACGACTTTCAGCGGCCATCGGGATTTTGCCATGCTCATGACTCTTTACAACACAGGAGCCCGTGTTTCAGAGATCACCAGGCTTCAGGTTGGTGATGTCTTTCTGGAAAGCAAGGCCTCTATTCTTATTCATGGGAAGGGACGTAAACAGAGAGCTGTTCCATTATGGAAGAGTACCCAACGTCATCTGAAAATGTGGCTCTTACGATTGAAATCCGATTCCAATAAACCTCTCTTCCCTAGCCGTTGTGGTAGACCGCTTTCCCGCGCAGGTGTTGAACATCGACTTCGTTTGGCCGTAAAAAAGGCCGCAGAACGATTTCCATCCCTTGAGAAACGAAAGATATCCCCCCATACCCTTCGTCATACGACTGCCATGCACCTGCTTCAATCCGGCGTCGATATCACCGTCATCACGCTCTGGCTTGGACATGAGAGTCCAGCTACCACTCATATGTATGTTGAGGCTGATCTAACAATGAAAGAAAAGGCCCTTCAAAAACTCCAAGATCCATCTTTGAAAGGCGTGCGGTACAAGCAAGTGATTCCATTTTATCTTTCTTGGAGAGCCTATGATTATGCTGAGTATAATGAAATGTAATTAATTAAAAATTATAAAATTACGTAATTAACTCAGCATAATTTAGAACTCAGCATAATATGGGCTTTATTCCAGCAGGACGAATGGTAAGGCCAAAAAAGTTGGTAACCTTGTAAAATTTGGTTACAATCCCGCACCTGCACAAGAAAGAGCACAGAATAAAGATTCAAACATTGAGATGGAGACTGTATCATCTAAAGCATCAGGGCAGAGCTGGGTACGGCTCATCCAAAAGGTTTATGAGGTGGATGTGTAGTTTTGGCTACGCCAAAACTACCAAGGAGTTTGCGTAGCAAACTCCAGAGATGTCCAAAATGCGGCCATGCCATGAAAGTAATTTCGGTAGTTACCGATCCTGGCGGGTGCACGCCCCCGCTTGAGGTGAATAAGATAATGGAATGTCTGAAAAGAAACAACGCCCCACCATTTGATAAAGAAGTAACCAAGGCATCCTGATACTCATTTGCTTATATATTAATGAGAAATACCAATGGTGAGATATGCACGTCCATATTTTCATCAATGTCTTGGAAACTTCACATTTCCTTCACAGTTTCTTTATTCTTGACAGGATGTTCTATTACGGGTAGTATATTTTCAAGAAGGCTGTCGTTTTTGGCTGGGAAAAGCATTCGTGCATATTTCATAGGCAAATCGATGGCTTTTTACGGTTTTTTTTCGTATGTTGGCGAATATTGAATTATAAAAATTCCTATCACTT
>CAYRKG010000065.1:0-17506 GCA_964424795.1 uncultured Spirochaetota bacterium | reverse complement strand
TAGACATCGGCTCATACAACACATGTATGAACGGATGCCTCTACTGCTATGCTAATAACGATTTGAAAGCTGCTGAAAAGAACTATGAAAAACATGATCCGAAATCTCCCCTCCTCTACGGCCATATCGATGAATCACACCACATTGTTGATCGAGAAGTGAAGAGTGTTATTAAAATGAATATTTAGTGTTATTGAAGTAATAGCGCTAATAATTGTTTTTTTCTCTATGATGTTCACATTACGGCTGCACGGTTACAGAACAAAGCCCATCAGGAATAGTGACATTCTGTCATTGTCAGATGAGGCCTACTATTTTGAAGCTTTTTTTGGGAGTTACCTTTATAAGGTTGATGTAACAGTGAACTGCATCTAAATAAATCCCGAGAATTGTCCAAATCACTTAACTGCTAATCAAAACGTCTTGTGAAACATCTCACTATATACTTAATATTTTTACAGTTAAGTTTTGATTTAATCATTCTCCTGAGATAAAATAATCAATGACAAGATTAGTAGATACAGACCCATTTGGTGAGAGTTTGTTTAGAAAATCCTTATTGAGCTACAAAACTTCAAAAAAATAACACACAACTGAGAGGAGGGTAAGTTATGGAAACTCGTAAATTCGGTAAGACTGAATTAATGGTGAGTATTCTCGGTTTCGGCACTGCTGAGTTAGGGATTCATGGGCTTGGGCAGGAAGAATGTGATACGTTACTTAATGAGGTCATTAATGCTGGCATAAATGTGATTGATACCGCAGCATGCTATCAAAATTCTGAGGAAAAGATTGGGCGTGCTTTATCGAATAGACGAAAGGAGTATTATCTTTTTTCTAAATGCGGACATCAGATAGATCCTAATGATCCTCCCGAGTGGTCACCAGATATAGTACTTTATAGCGCCGAAAGGTCTTTGAAACTATTGCAGACCGATCATATTGATGTGTTGTTTCTCCATTCCTGCACCAGGGAAGCGCTTCAACGTGATGAAATAATTCAATCTCTGGAGCAATGTAAAATAAAGGGCCTTACTCGCTATATTGGATATAGCGGTGATGGAGAAAATGCTTTATTCGCTCTTGAAATGGATGTGTTCGACTGCTTGGAGACATCGATCAGTATCTGTGATCAACAAGTAATCAGTTCTACCCTTGTAAAAGCAAAAGAGATGGACTATGGGATTGTTGCGAAGCGTCCAATAGCCAATGCATGCTGGCGTGACCCAAAGGAAATGGGCGGATATTACAAAAGTTATGCAGCTCCCTATCGCGAGAGACTGGATAAGATGGGCATCACACCCCAGAGCCTGGACTTCTCAGGATCCTGGGTGGATCTGGCCTTGCGTTTCACGATATTTCAGCCCGGCGTTCACACAGCTATTGTTGGTAGCAGGAACATCAATCATGTAAAGGGGAATATAAACACTGTCAATAAAGGACCTCTGTCAGAACAGGTAATGAAGAGCCTAAGGGAAGCATGGTTAAAAAATGATAATGGTTTTTGGGTTGGTCAAACTTAGCAGGAACTAATTACGAACAATGCTATTCGGGGCGAACAACACGAAACCCTATATGGTAGAACCTGTAATTGGGGTTGCTGTAATCTCTATAAGCATTGCGAAAGAGGCTTTTGTCGGTACGGTCCCACGACCCACCACGAAGGACAAAATTAGTTGAGATCTGGTCATCCATAAAGTAATAGCGATCTGTACTGCTTGAAACAATACCATTACTTTGATAATTATCAGTGCACCACTCCCAGACATTCCCACTCATATCAGCAAGCCCCTGAAGTGTATCTCCAGCAGGACTCTTACTGCCAACACTAGCGGTTTCGGATCTACTACATGGTGAAACACTGCTCACCACGTTATCGCAATCCCAGGAATTACCATAGGCATAGATCCTCTCACTCTCAGTACTCGCTCCTTTTGCAGTTGCATACTCCCACTCTACTTCTGTGGGCAGTCGATACCCGGAGGTTTTGAGGTTGAACTGCCCGGAACTGTTATAAGCCGGAGTTAAGTCATCCTTCGCAGATAACCAGTTGCAGAAGGCTACTGCTTCATACCAGCTTACTCCAACCACTGGTTGGTTTGCACGGTTAAAAGTTCCTTTTCTAAATTGATTATCAGCATGTCTCATCCCCCATGATAAATGTATCCCCTGCTGCATTGATGGTAATAAGTACAAAAGAAGTAGAGTTCCCGTTCGAGGCATCAATCGCCTCAACATAACTACTAGTCTGCTCCCAGAACCGTTATCTATATGACAATTCTTCCTACCCACCTGACGACACAAAATTGTATGACCACCTTTTGGAGACTAACCTGGAAATCCTCTTTACGGAGCAAGGTAGCTTACTCCACCTTCGGTTCCAAACCACTTTCCTCCTTCAGAATCAATAGCAATTGCTTGAATATCATCATCTTCAGTATAGTATGTTGTCCAGGTATCATCTGTCTTGTCAGAGGGGGTACCATTATCATCAAGGTAGTTTAGCCCATTACCGGTTCCAATCCACTTTCCTCCTTCAGAATCAATAGCAATTGCCTGGATATTAATAGATGATAGGCCATCGCTGTAACTAAATTGAGTCCAGTTATCATCTGTTGTATTGGAGGGAGTTCCGTTATCATCGAGGTAACTTATCCCTTTATCATAGGTCCCAATCCACTTTCCTCCATCAGAATCAATAGCAATTGCTCGGACATATCTACAGGCATACGAATAGAATGTGGTGTAAACATCATCCCCTTCGTCTGAGGGAGTTCCCTTATCATCAAGGTAACTTATCCCTTTATCATAGGTCCCAATCCACTTTCCTCCATCAGAATCAATTGTAACTACCAGGACAGTATCATCTGTAAGACCATCAAGTTCATCGAATGTGGTGTAAACATCATCCCCTTCATCAGAGGGAGTACCTTTGTCATCAAGGTAGCATACTCCAGCCCATGTTCCAAACCACTTCCCTCCATCAGAATCAATTGCAATTGCTTCAATGTAATCACTTGAAAGGCCATCAGATGTATTGAATATGGTGTAATCATCATCCCCTTTGTTAGAGGGAGTTCCATTATCATCAAGGTAGATTACACCACCACCATTGGTCCCAATCCACTTTCCCCCATCAGAATCAATAGCAATTGCCCTGACATTATCACTTGAAAGGCCATCAGATGTATCGAATGTGGTCCAGGTATCATCTGTTTTGTCAGAGGGAGTTCCATTATCATCAAGGTAGCTTACCCCATGTTCTAAGGTCCCAAACCACTTTGAACCAATGGCTATTGCCGTAATATCATTATCTACCAGGCCATCGGATGTAGTGAATGTGGTAAAGACAGCGAGTTCAGTTACAGTCAGCGTGAAATTAGTACCAAATTCACTATAATCAACCCATACACCAACTTCAGTCTCATAAAATAAATTTACTTGTATATACAAACTTGATCCAGATGCTAATACCGTTACTGATTCGTTAGATGTACCGTCGTTAGAACTAGAACCCAAACTGTTGGACCAACTGGAATCTGAGAACACCACGAGATTAACATTGTCGGTCATGCCTGTTAGAGTAATCTCGTAGTTTCCTCCATTTGTTACGGTTACTACATAATAGCTTAATGGAAAGTTAACCTGGCCACTGTGGCTTACAGTACCCCCTGCTGCACTGCCGATATTCATAGGCGATTCTTCACTTCCCTCATTTGAGTAATTCAAATTCCCAGTTGGGGCAGTTGGTGCGCCACCACAGGAAAAGAAAAGTATACTTATTAAAAAAATGAGTACAATAATTGGAACAATATATTTTCCTTTTATCATTCTTCCTCCTCCTTTTATTCTTCACTCAAACTTCTTTTCAGCCATAAATTAATTTTAGAGCAATTTCAATAGCTATTAACTCAATTACCTAAATCTAAGACCTTGATATTTACTTTAAAATTAATTATACTACACTGCATGTAGGAGTTTGTCAATATTTTCTTATTTTGGTTTTACACTCTTTTTAACCTTTGAAATTGTCTGTAGTTACCCATTTTCTATGATAACAATAGACAAATAGTTTGAGAAATTGTAAATGTGATGACTGTTGGCGATGAACCGGAGCGAAAAGAGGTAAACATATTTCTATCTATACCTGGAAAATGAGGAAAGGAAACTCTACCTTAGCTCCCAGCCGTGCTTCCTTATCTTTCTTGCAATATCCTCATGAACCTCGTTTGCCTCTTTCTCTGTGAGAGTTCTATCCTTTCTCCTGTAGTAAACATTGAAGGCGAGATTTTTCTTTGACGAGGGAAGAGGTTTTCCCCTGTATATATCAAAGAGTTCAACCTTTTCAATCAATTTGGAGCTGTAAGAGCTGATGAAATCCTGGACCTCGCTGACAGAAACATCCTCATCAACTACACATGCAAGGGCAAGTATAACCTCCGGGAACCTTGGCAGCTTTTTATACTCTTTCTGGCCAATATTTTCCATAACGAGGTCGTTCAAAAGAGAAACATCAATCTCAAAGACTGCTGCTCTATATTTATGAAAATCCACTCCAACTCTCTTTAACTGTTTAGGGTTCAATTCTGAAAGAAACCCAAAGCATGTATCCCTATAAACGAGAAGAGCCCTTCTTCCAGGATGATAGACACTTAAGTTTCCCAGGCTTTCAATATTAAAACACCTTTTATATTCTGAACCCTGATGAAAAGGCATAAAATTCACATTATCGAGGTTCAGCCTATGAAAAAGCTCTTCAAGCCTACCCTTTGCCATAAAAAAAACAGGATGACCTTTGATTATATAGAGTAACAGAGCGGAGGCCATATTACGCTCATCAGGGAGAACGACGCTCTTTTTTTCATCTTTTAATGGATTATAGACTGAGCCAATCTCAAATACGGAGAACTCATCCCTGTAGGTTAAGTTTCTTTCGAGGTGGGAAAACAAGCCTGGTATCAGGCTCCTTCTCATTCTTGAAAGGCTCAAGCTCACTGGATTCCTTAGCTTAACAAATGGAATATCCCTGGAGTAAAAGATATCCAAAACAGAATCTTCCTGAAAGGAGTATGTGTATGTCTCTGTAAAGCCAAGCTCCTCCGAAAAGATCGATTTCAGCCTCCGTATGAAGGATAAAAGCTCATCCCTGTATACCGGGGTGCTTTCAATCTGTGGAAGAATGGGTTCGATATTATCATATCCGAAAATTCTTCCCACCTCCTCAACAAGATCCTGTGGTAAGGATACGTCCTTTGTAGAGCGAAAGGAGGGAACTGTAACCATCATATTTTTACTATCCACATCTTCAATATCGAACTGTAATGATCTCAAAATATCCACTACCCTTTTCTTTTTGATAGAAATACCTATCAATTTTGAAACCCAATCTATGTTCAGGGGAATAACGATCTTCTTCCTCTTCCAGTAATTTGCATCTACCAGTGGAGACACAATCTTCACTTCCGGCATTATACTTCTGATCATGGAAACAGAGCCAGCAATACCTAAAACAGTTAGTTCAGGATCGATGCTTTTCTCAAACCTGTTTGAGGCTTCAGTGCGTAATCCAAGCCTTACTGCTGTTCTTCGTATGCTCACAGGGTTAAAGTTTGCAGATTCAATAATTATCCTGTTGCTCTCATCACCTATCTCTGAGTTAAGACCGCCCATAACCCCGGCAACAGCAACAGCCTTCTCAGGGTCGGATATTAAAAGCGTATCCTCTGTTAGGATTCTCTCAACACCATCGAGAGTGGATATCAGCTCGCCTTCCTGAGCGCGCCTTACAATTATTCTATTTTGAAAAACCTTTGATTCATCAAAGGCGTGAAGGGGCTGACCAATCTCAAGCATTATATAATTTGTAACATCTACAATATTGTTTATTGGACGTACATCGAGTGTGTAGAGCCTTCTTCTTAGCCTGTAAGGTGATCTCTTTATTTCTACACCATCGAGCATTATCGCTGTATAACGGAGGCAGAGGAGCTTATCCTTGATCTCTACACTAAGATGCATGCTACCTCTTGCTTTTAAAACAGTATCGATCTCCTTCTCTGTATAAACAGGCTTAAGCCTCCTTTTGAATATCGCTGCAACCTCCCTGGCAACTCCATAGTGTCCCCACAGATCTGGTCTGTTTGTAATACTCTTGTTCTCTATATCAATAATAAAATCTTTTGTGGGAAATAGAGAGGTTAATTCTGTTCCAGGCTTGAGATCTTTCTCAGATATTTCCTCGTCATTGAGAATCCACAATCCCGTATGATCATCACTAACTCCAAGCTCCATTTCGGAGCACACAATTCCATAAGACTCTTTACCTCTAAGCTTAGCCTTTTTAACCCTGGTACCATCAGGGAGCTTAGCTCCAATTAGGGCTATAGGAACATAAGTATCCTCTTTCGTATTTGGAGCACCACTGATTATATCAAGAACCTCATCCCCAACATCGATTTTGGTTAAAAACAGACGGTCCGAATCCGGATGTGGTTTTACATCCACTATCTTCCCAACTACAACTCTATCAAGATCTTCCCCAACCTCTTCGACTCCCTCTATCTCTGCTGTGGACATGGTGAGCCTCACAGCTACGTCACCAGGATCTATATCATGAATATCTACTAACTCTTTTAGCCAGTTATAAGAAACCTTCATTACAAAAACCTACGATTAAAATTATAAGCTTCAAATCTATCAAAATTATCTTGCACGATCAAGAGATTTAGCAATCAGCTTAAATCATATTGCCTGGATTTACAATACCCTTTGGATCGAGGGCATACTTGATGGACTTCATCTCATCAATCGCCTCTTTCGGGTATTGAATTAAGAGATATTCTTTCTTCAGCTTTCCTATTCCGTGCTCTGCAGATACAGTTCCCCCTAACGAAACTGCCTTTTTCGCAAAAGAGCTGTATATCTCTTTTGACCTTTGCAGCTCTTCATAGGTAGATGGTATCATATTTACATGGAGATGATTATTCCCAACATGTCCGAAAACAACATGCCTCAGACACTCTTGATTTAAAAGATTTCTGTAATAGGCTGCCATCTCCTTTAAGTATTCATCTGGAACTGCCATATCTGTTCCAACCTTGTGTATTCTACTGTCTTCCAATTTGTTTTGTGAAATCAGCATATTTACAGTTTCAGGAAGCGCATGTCTGAATATCTTAAGCCGCAAAAGATCTCGTTTATTCAGAGCTCCCCATGTCAATGAAGAATTGCCATGGGATTCTTTAACGGCCGAGATCCACTGAAAAACCCTGGCTTTCAGATCATCTTCCTCTTTCCATGAAATCTCAAAGTATACTGCGTATACATCACCAGAAGAATTAGGAATCTCCGGTATCTCAGATGTGGGTCCCTGCCTTTTTTTTGTCTCTTCAAGTAGCAGGAGAGAACCTCTATCAAAATATTCAAGTGCTAGAGGTTTGGCTTTCATCTTTCTTGCATTCAATACAAAATCAAGAGAATGCTCTTCACTCTTGAAAAAGGCAACTCCTCCCATACGTGAGGATGGCTCCTCTATTAAACGTAAAGTTGCATTTACTATGATACCGAGGATACCCTCACTGCCGATAAAAAGATCGATTAGATCCATCCCTTTCTGTGAATAGAGCCCTGCGGAGTGCTTGGTTTTTGGTATTTTATAATGCGGAGCAGGAATCTTTAAAAAACCTCCCTGCTCTTTCTGAACCTCAAAACAGCCCTCTTTCTCCCTTATATCACCTCTCCGAATCCTTAAAAGTTCGCCTGTGGGAAGAATTAGCTCTACTCCTACTACATAATCTCTTGTTGCTCCATAGTAAAATGTCTGAGCCCCCGATGCATTTGTAGCCACCGTTCCGCCCAGCATTGCCGATGTTTCAGTAGGATCAGGAGGATAAAAGTAGGATTTTTTACTATTCATAAACTCCTTATAGGCTTCACCTTTAAGCCCGAGCTCTTTTGACTTAATCTTACCTGATAGCTCGCTCAATCTTATACCACTCTCAACCTTGAGTTCGTACTCTTCAGAACACCTATCTATATCAAGGACCCTGTCCATCTTCTCAAGAGATAAAAGCCATCCTCCATCTGGCACAGCTCCAGCACAAATACCTGTCCTGCCACCCGAGATGGTTACTGTTTTCCCTTTATCGAGCGCTTCTTGAACGACATAAGAAACATTTTCGATAGTCCTTGGAAAAAAGAGCATCTCAACATCAGAACCAGTACTGTTGGATTCATCTCTCAGGTAATCAGGGTACTCAATCTTGACCCCTTCCTTCCCACAAACAACTTTCATACCGCTCTTATCTGCCCTAACCTTGTATATTCCTGTTTTATATATTTTCAACCTTTTTCATCCCCTCAAGAATCTTCGGTATTACTTCATACAGATCTCCCACGATTCCATAATTAGAAAACTCAAATATTGGAGCGGATGGATCTTCATTGATAGAGATTATGGTTTCAGCGCTCTTCATCCCCGCAAGGTGCTGAATTGCTCCTGAAATACCGCATGCAATATAGAGATTGGGAGTTACTGTATGGCCTGTCTGACCAACCTGATGGACAGAACTTATCCAGCCGAGATCGACAGCACCCCTTGATGCCCCAACCATACCTCCAAGCTTTAACGCAAGTCTTTCCAGGAGATTAAATCCTTCAGCTCTTCCAAGACCTCTTCCCCCTGATACAATTACAGAAGCCTCTGTTATATCCAGCCTCTCTTCTTCGATAATACTTTCCACTACCTGTAAAACGCCCTTTAAAGAAAGACTGTATCTCTTTTTTATTACCTGTACATCTTTTATATTCTTTTCTTTATGCATCCTGAAAACGTGCGGCCTAACTGTTGCCATCTGGGGCCTTGAATGAGGGCATTCAATGGTTGCCAGGATATTTCCACCAAATGCAGGTCTTGTCTGTAACAGGATCCTCCTCTCCAGGTCGATTTCTAATTCAGTACAATCCGCAGTCAATCCTGTTCTGAGCTTCACAGCAACAAGTGGCATTAGTGTTCGTCCAAGCAGAGTTGCCCCTGCAAGAAGGATGGCTGGTTTCTCCTCTTTTATCGCCAGGATGAAAAGCTCAGCCATTGCCTCATAACCATTCACAGCCCCTTCAGCAGCCTCTATCGAAAGGATTCCTTCGGCACCGTATAATCCAAGCTCGGTTCTTTCTTCTTTTGTAGCATCTCCAAATATAACAGCTATGAGCCTTTCAGATAGCCTGGAAGCTAAAATCCGACCTCTGGACAGTAACTCAAAAGAAACCGGATGTATCTGATCTTTCCTCTTCTCAATGAAGACCCATATATTCCTATAATCCAAGAAGATCTCCTCAAGTCTCTAATGCGGAGAAGCTGCATTCACGATTATGTCGCTTTCGCTCACATTGAGGCCTTCGGCCTCACGTCGCTTTCGCTCAAATTGAGGCCTTCGGCCTCACGTCGCTTTCGCTCAAATTGAGGCCTTCGGCCTCAATCGGAAAGGATCTTTTTACCTAAAACAAAAAAAATCACCGTTAAGGTACTAAAAATGAATTCCTTTCTTCCGCACTAAATCGATAAAACCCTTTGCCTTTTGTTCAATGCTACCGTCAATAAATTGCACCTTTGAATGTATCTTTGGAGAAAATATCTTTTTAACCCTTGTAGGTGAACCATTTAAGCCACATTTCGAAATATCTGCACCTATATCTTCGGAACCAAGCCTATTAACCGGTATATCAAAAGACCTCTTAATACCATCAAGAGTTGGTATTCTCAGACGCTTTTTGGCTTTTACCACTGTTAAAACCGCAGGAAAGAAAACCTTAACAATCTCCTTCCCGCTGTCTACCATTCTCTCAATTACAATATAATCCTTTTCAATCCTCTTTATTTCCTGTACAAAGGTAACAACAGGAATATCTAGGAAACCTGATACTTCAGGACCTACCTGTGCAGTGTCTCCGTCTATTGCCTGCTTTCCAAAGAGAATAAGTTCGAAGCTTCCAACTGCTCTGATTGCCCTGCTGAGTGTATAGGAGGTAGCAAGGGTATCAGCCCCTGCAAAATGGCGCTCGGTAAGGAGGTAGGCTCTATCTGCACCCAGGGTAAGGGCATCCCTTAATACGTACTTAGCATCAGGTATGCCCATGGTTAAAACAGAGATACTCCCACCAACTGTCTCTCTTATCTCAAATGCAAGCTCAAGCGCACTTTCATCAAAAGGATTCGTAATACTGGGCACCCCTTTTCGGATAAGCGTACCCTTAACAGGATCAATCTTCACCTTCTGTGTATCTGGAACCTGTTTTATACATACAAGGATGTTCAATTTATTGATCATAATCTATTCTCTTTACAGCTACAATTGGTAGTATGCCAATGAGTATTAAAGCAATCCCAATAAGTCCTCCACCAACTCCTATTCTATCTGCAAGAAAACCCATAAATGGTGCAAGAACCGCAATAGAGAGCGTTTTGATCTGGGATTCACCAGAAAGACCAGTTGCCATTACTCTGCTTGATATTAATCCACTCACATATCCGAGGTTCATAGGACGTTTTATGTTCTCAACCATATAGTAGAGCACAAAAATAATAATTGCCGGGATATAAAGCCTGACTATCAATAAAAATCCTGTCAGGATTACGAGAAATGCACCAAACAGAAAAGATACATTAATCGCTCTTTCCAAAGATCTCATCCTGCTTTTTATCCTGTCAGAATTTCTTGCCGAGAAGGTTGTTAAAAGGAAGAGTAAAAAATAGACCACTCCAATGATAAGGGATACCCTTTTATCCTCCTTTAATGAAATGAAGAGAGGAAGGAAAACTGCATACTGCCGAACGATTGGCTGTAGGTAATCCTTAACAGTTTTGAATACAGCATCATATAGAGCAGAGTTCGTAAGTGCCCTAAGAATCCCTCTGGATTTAAACATTGATGCAAAATTCCTTATTGTAAGTAGTAACTTATTTCTTGTTTTTGAAAACGCCCCCTTTTCCTTATCCAGTACAATCTCTCCATCAAGCTCTTTTGGATACGAAATCATCAGAAGTAAATCAAAAAGATATGGAACTATAGATGCCAGAAAGATGATTCTATAACTTCCTGAATAAAATACGAGAGCAGCAGCAATAAGCGATGAGATCGCTGAACCAAACTGTGCCCATCCCCTTGTATGACCATAGTAATCGACTTTATACTCCAATAATCTATTAATCTTCAAATATTCAAGTATCATTGCTTTATGAGTTCCAGTCCTGAAGGCTTCACCTCCTGCGAACAAAACCATAGCTAAAGCATAAAAGCCAAAGGTGGGAAAAAAGTAGAAGATAATAAAGGAGACTATATAAGAGATGAAACAGTAGATCATAGATCTTCTTCGACCATAGGTGTCTGCAATTACCCCAGTAGGAATTTCAAGGATATTCGTAGCTATCTCTCTGATCGAAAACAGGGTACCAATCTCAAGAAAGCTGAGTCCCATCTCTCTGAAAAATAGTACGATAAATGGATCAAAAAACTTAAGATTCTTTAAGAATCCGTACAGGCTGAATTTGTAGTACTGTTTATCCTTCGGAAATGTTTCTTTCATTATATTTATTGCTTTCCTATAATATTTTCATTAAGATAATTAGTTCTTGTTAGATAATACAAGTTTTTAAGATAAATAATCATGGTATAGAATTATGTTTGTCGACTTATAATAGTTATTAGATAATACAAGTTTTTAAGATAAATAATCATAAATAAGGAGACAGGATGAATAATCAAAACCAAATTGAAAAAATTAAAAAGCTTATAGAAAAAAAGGATGAGCTTCTATCTCTTTTTAATATGAAAATTATCGAATTTAGTGAGGGAAGTGCAAAGGTGCGGATGAAGGTCATGAACAACTGTTTAAATGCTGCTGCTGTCTGTCATGGAGGGGCACTGTTCTCTCTTTCGGATGTTGCCTTTGCGCTGGCTTCAAATAGTCATGGCAATCTTGCACTTGCTCTTGATATGAGCATAAGTTTCATAAAGGCTGTTCCCAATGGAGAAACAATTACAGCGCACTGTATGGAGAGACAAAGGGGAAGAAGAACAGGAAGATATATCATTGAAGTAACAGATACCAAAGCTAATCTTGTGGCTCTGGTTAAAGCAACTGCATTTATAGAAGATAAAAGCATTGTTTAACTAATGTCTCTCCCAAATCATTCGATATTTCAAATAGAGTACTATTATAGTACCTTAATAGTGATTTTCTTGCTATTTATATAAAAAATCTTTTCCATTGAGGCCGCAGGCCTCAATTTGAGCGAAAGCGACGTGAGGCCGCAGGCCTCAATTTGAGCGAAAGCGACATAATGAAAATGTGGCTTGTCCACATTAGGGAGCAGAGACTTGCAAAAGGTCATTATGATTATTGGGGCAGGGATCCTCCAGGTGCCTGCAATTAAAATAGCACAGGAGATGGGGCTATTAACACTTGTCACCGACTATAATAAAAACGCCTATGGTATGAGGTTTGCAGATTTCCCCATTATTATGAGCACAAGAGATGTTGACGGTACTGTCAGAGTTGCAAAAGAGTTTTCAAAAAAGAGGAGGATAGATGGAGTAATTACTGTGGGGACAGATGCTTCCCTTACCGTTGCTGCTGTTCAACATGCTCTCGATCTGCCTGGAAACAGAATCGATGTTGCTGAGGCTACCACAAACAAGATCAAGATGAGACGACGATTAAAAGAACATAATATTCCTGAACCTGAGTTCTTCCCCTGCTGGACATACAGTGATGTTGTAGCAAGTTCAAAAGAGCTTGGATTTCCATTTGTTATAAAACCAGCAGACAATATGGGAGCTCGAGGGGTGATGAGAGTTAATAAACCTGAAGTAATACGCTTTGCTTATGAGAGAGCAAAAAATGCATCTCCAAGAGGAGAAATTATTACAGAGGGTTTTATGGATGGACCTGAGCTCAGTGTCGATGCCCTTGTATGGAATGGAGAGATTTACATCACAGGCGTTGCAGATAGAATAATTGAGTTCCCTCCCTACTTTGTTGAAACAGGTCATATTATGCCCACAGATCTTCCTGAAAAGAAGGTGAAAAATAGTATAGATGTATTTGAAAAGGGTGTTCGGGCCCTGGGAATCGAGATAGGAGCAGCAAAGGGGGATATCAAGGTTACCAGTGAAGGAGCAAAGATCGGGGAAATAGCCTCCCGGCTTTCAGGGGGATTCATGTCTGCCTACACGTACCCCTATTCAAGCGGTGTTAACCTCATAAAGGCAGCAATCAATATAGCGCTGGGAAACCATCCTGGAAAAATCACTGAGAAGTTTCATAGGGTCTCTGTTGAGCGATCTCTAATACCTGGAAGCGGTATAGTACGGGAAATAGAAGGAATAAAAGAGGCGCTCTCATTAAAAAATGTAAAAAATGTCTTTGTTACCTGTGATAAGGGGGACACAGTACACATTCCAACGAATAATGTTGAAAAGTGTGGTAATGTAATCGCTGTAGCAGATACGAGAGAAGAGGCCCTTAATAGCGCTAATCTCGGAATAAAGCTTGTAAAGATAATCCTCGGCGATAAAGGAGAATTAAATGAGGGTCTTATCCGAAAGGAAGCCCTTATAAAGCTCAACGGTATATGTGCCGTATGTAGAGACTGCGACGGGCAGGAATGCGCTGGATGGCTTCCAGGAATTGGATCAAAAGCCGGTGGAGGAGGATTTTATAGAAACTTCTATTTTTTAAAAAATTATGTAATCGTACCTGAACTTTTAAAGAAGGTAGATAATACCAGCACAGGTAGCAATATATTTGGAATCCCCTTAGACCTCCCGCTCCTCCCAGCTCCCCTTTCAAACCTGAAAAGAAATATGAAAGGTATCTTTCAGGAGGAAGATTATAATAGAATATTATTAAAGGGGGCAAAGAAATCTGGAATCATTGGCTGTATTTCACAGATGGAAAATGAGGAGGAAGGGGAAGAAATTGATTATATGATAAGCCCACTTAACGATGTATACGGCCATGGAATACCATTCTTCAATCCTTACCATGGAGAAACAACCACACTTAAATGCGTTGAAAAGGCCTTTATGGCAGGTATCAAGGTATGTGGCCTTACACTGGATTTTAAAGACAGCCTGGCGGCTACACTAATAAATGATAAATGGCTTTCTGATATTATTCAAAAATCACCTGTTCCAGTAATAGTGAAGGGAATTCTCACTGAAGATAATGCACTGCGTGTTGTAGACACAGGTGCAAAGGGAATTGTGGTATCCAACAGAGGTGGGAGAATACTCGAGAGCCTACCATCAGGACTTGAGGTACTTGAGGCCATAAAAAAGGCTGTTAAGGATAGAGTATTGCTTATTGTTGATGGTGGTATAAGAAGTGGAGAAGATGTATTTAAGGCAATATCGCTGGGAGCAGACCTCGTTATGATAGGAAGGCCTGTTTTTATATCCCTGATTGGATCACATGAAGATGGTGTTTTCTTCTATATAAACAAAATAAAAAATGAGCTCAGAGAGGCAATGATTGTAGCAGGGGCAAAAACTGTAAAAGATATTAAACCTCAGATGACTAAGACAATTCCTTTTCCATCCAGATAATTAATCTTTTTAAAATAGCATTTTAATATTATTTTACCTTAAAACTTCATTCAATCTAAAAATAATATAATGACTGATACACCTTTTGATACCATTGCTGCTATTTCAACACCGCCTGGCGAAAGTGGAATCGGGATTGTTAGGTTAAGCGGGGATAAAGCTCTTGATATTATTGAAGAGATATTTTATCCGCATAGAAAAAAAGATTCTGTCAGCAGACAACAATCTTTCACTATGCATCTTGGCTACATAAAAGATGGTGATGAAATAGTTGATGAAGTTTTAGTATCTGTTATGAAGCTTCCACACACATATACAAGGGAAGATATAGTTGAGATAAACTGTCATGGAGGAGCGATTGCCGTTAATGAAGTGTTGCGGCTGGTTCTTTCATCAGGTGCACGTCTTGCCCAACCAGGAGAATTTACAAAAAGAGCCTTTATCAATGGAAGGATAGATCTCTCTCAGGCAGAAGCAGTTCTGGATATTGTAAAGGCTAAAACGAATAAATCACTTGAAACTGCTGTCAGTCAGCTTAAGGGGAGACTTTCAGAGAAAATCGAAGAGCTGATTCATAAAGTAAAAGATATACTTGTAATCTTAGAGGCAAATATCGATTTTCCTGAAGAGGAGGATATCTCACCTCTCAAGATGACAGAGATAAAAGAAAAGATCCTTTCAGTTAAAGAGGAAACAGGTTCTCTTGTAAAGAGTTACGATACAGGAAGGATATATAAAGATGGACTTTTGACTGTTATCTCAGGTAAACCGAATGTAGGAAAATCAAGCATCTTTAATGCATTCCTTCGATTCGACAGAGCAATTGTAACTCCAATACCGGGAACAACCCGTGACACCATTGAAGAACAGCTGAATATAAATGGAGTCCCCTTTATTCTTGCAGATACTGCCGGTATAACTGAAGCATATAATCTAGTGGAAAAGGAGGGAGTAAAAAGATCTAGAAGCTATATGGATATGGCAGGCCTCCTCCTACTCGTGTTTGACGGGAGCATTCCGCTTGATGAGAGGGATATTGATATTGCACAAAAAGCGAAACTCATGCCTCATATTATAGTAATAAATAAGGTTGATCTTCAATTAATACTGGATATAAAAGATCTAATAAAGAAAACAGGTATCAATTCACAGCCTGTCTATATATCAGCTAAGGAAGGGACCGGCTTTAAAGAGCTGGAAAAGCGAATGCTCGATATGGTTTTGACTGGAAATACTGAATCTGACTACTCCATCATGGTTACAAATACAAGACACTACACCATACTCAAGAAGGCCTTGTTTGAATTAAACCATACTCTCGATGCTCTAAATGAAAATAGTGAACCTGAACTCGTAGCATTTGATGTAAGAAGTGTTATTGATTGCCTTGGTGAAATAACTGGAAAAGTGACAAATAGTGATATACTTGAAGAAATTTTCAGTAACTTCTGTATAGGCAAATGAAACGATACATTTTTAATTACTCTATTGCAATATATGGAGATAACTATGGATAAGGAAAAGCTAAAAAAAGCTGTCAGGATGATCATAGAAGAGGTAGACATTGATCCTGACAGACCTGATCTTGAAAGAACTCCTGAAAGAGTAGCCAATATGTATGAGGAAATTTTTTCAGGATCCTTTGTAAAACCGGAGGAGGCCTTAGAGGTTGTACTTGCAGAACAGCACGATGAAATTGTACTAGTAAAAGATATTCCGATATTCTCCATGTGCGAACATCATATGCTTCCATTCTTTGGGAAAGCTCATATTGGCTACATTCCAAAGGATAATAGAATCACCGGGCTAAGTAAGCTCGCCAGAGTTGTGGATGTTTATACAAAAAGATTACAAGTTCAGGAGAGACTTACTGCGTCAATTGCCAATCTGATTATGAAAAAATTAAAGCCCTATGGTGTAATTGTGGTAATTGAAGCAGAACACCTGTGCATGATAATGCGAGGTGTAAAAAAGCCAGGATCTTATACTATAACAAGTGCTGTGCGTGGCATTTTCAAAGAGAATGAAAAGACCCGTACTGAGGCCCTATCACTGATAATGTCGCCCAGACCATTTAAGCTATAGTTTATTATTAAGGCGAACTTCAAGTTTTCATATTTAACAAAATTAATCATAATATTATCTTAAATAGTTATATTTTTTAATGCATTTATAAATAGAAGTTCGCAGGCACTCCATTATTTTTTCTATATGACCACCCTTTATTATCTACTTTTCTAAAACTCTAAATTCGATATATTATTCACAATCTGAATCTTCATGTATCTCTTCTTACCAGCCCGGAGGGTTAGTTCTCCATCTTTAAAATCCTTCTTGGTAAGCTTGAGGTTTTCATCTTCTACCCTTTTCTTCTCAATATATGCCCCGCCCTGTCTGATCAATCTGCGTGCTTCCCCCTTACTTTTACATAGACCAGTACTCACAAAGGCATCAAGTATGGAAATTCTGTTTTCAATATCCTTTTTCCCTATCTTTAAAGCAGGGTGTTCTGCTTTCATCACAGCTTTATCTGTTATTGATGATGACGTTTTAACGATTCTATTAGGATCAGACTCACCAAACTTCTCTACTGATGTGATGTAGGCATTTCGAGCATCATTCTCGCCATGAGTGATCTTTGTTGCCTCAAAGGCAAGTATCTCCTTCGCTCTGTTTAATAGTGGAGGTTTCAGCTGTGCAAGAGCTCTCACCTCTTTTATAGGTAAATAGGTGAAATATCCTAGATAGCGTTCGACATCTGAATCCATCGTATTTCTAAAAAACTGGTAATACTCATACGGGGATGTTCTTTGAGTGTCAAGCCAGATAGCACCTTCTACGGATTTCCCAAACTTCTCCCCGTTAGAATCTGTAATAAGGGGAAAGGTGAGGCCATATAC
>CAYRKG010000064.1:0-17692 GCA_964424795.1 uncultured Spirochaetota bacterium | reverse complement strand
TAGTCAACTTGTGGCGGTTTGATACCCACCTTTACAAGCTTGTGCGTTGATGCCGGGCCACAATCAAACATCAAATAGTCCTCGTCGAGTTGCAAGACAAATGAGGTGCCCCATCTTTCTTTCGTAGGAGCAGGTTGCCCTGTGCCCAACACGTGTAATATCATATTTTAACCTCCTATAGTTGAACTTAAGAGCCCTTCACAAAACTCATAAAATGAGTTATGAAAGGCTTATTTTCTAAATTTCCTCCTACTGTAATTTATTAAATAATAAACAATTAAAATTATGGATCTAGGAAAAAACTATATTTTTATAGTTATTTTTGGCACCTCAAATGGGAGGTGGAGGTCTACAATTTAGACCTCACATTCAATTAATAGTTTTGTGAAACCCTCTCTTTTTTATACATGATAATCAGAATAACTTTGTTAATAAAAGTTAGTTAGTAATTTCTTCTTTTAACCTCCTCCCCCTGCTACCCCAATACATTATCTTCTGAATCAAGCACTTATTTTCTTACCCTTCGCAAAACAAGGAGCCCCAATAATGAATAAATCGACCTTGCATATCAATTAGCCAAACTCCTGTTCCTTCTGCCGAAGTAAATAGAGTCAGTCCATTATATGTTTGATATGAATTACAAAAAATTATTCCTTTCATGCTGGTACGGGCAAAACTCATCCTCTCCATTCCAAGAACTTTATTTTTTTAGAATTTAAAAAATTAGAGGGTATAAATTGTTTCTAAAGGCATCAGGATAATAAACTTTGCTTTCCCACGGAAACCTGAAAAATATATGTTTAAATAAAAATTTATAACCAGAACTTATAGATTCAGCCAAGTTCCAATAGCTTTTTCTTTAGCCTTCCAGTACAACAGAGAAGCAGTTGCCATATCTTCCAGACCAAGTCCGATATTTATAGAAATGCTTATCTGGCTGTCATTTTCCCTTCCCGGTTTTTTCCCAACCACAATGTCGCAGAGCTCATACAAATCATTCCTGGAAAACTTCTGAAAATACCCTAATTCCTGTTTAAAGTGTTTAAACTGTCTCAAATCATCGGTGGATAAAATATCTGACCTGGAAAATACTTCAGGTTTAAAAGAAGAATCCAGATCAAGGGGACAGCAGAAAGCACCTTTTTTAATCCATGAATATTCTATTATAGGATCCGGATTTTTAAAAAGAGGAATAGCTGTTACTATAATATCGCTTTCCCTAACCACATCCTGTGGTTGGTTTTTTAGTTTAATTTCTATGCTGAATTTGTCCTGCATTTTTTCTTTATAGGTATTTGCTTTCTGGTTATCTATATCAAACACTTTTAACAATTTTATTTCTATAACTTCATTTAAGGCAGCTAAATTGCTTTCCCTCTGAACCCCACATCCGATTATGCCCACTACTTCTGAGTTTTTTCTTGCCATATACTTTGCTGCAACAGCTGTGGCAGCTCCGGTTCGCATTTCAGTTATCCAGTTGCTGTCCATAACCGAAATGGGAATCCCGGTTTCAGGGTCATTCAAAATCAAAAGACCGTGGATATAAGGCAGATTCTTTTTGTAATTATTCGGATATCCTCCCGACCATTTCAAACCGGCTGAGTTCATAGATGGGATATAAGCTGGCATTGCATGAATGTATGCATTTTTCCTTGTGTGGATTCCCGGTTTGGGAGGCATCTCAACATTTCTCCTGCTTTTTTCTTTAAACATTTTCTCTAGAGCATCGATTATATCTTTTAGGGGAAGATTTAATGAATCCACATCTTTTCTGGATAGATACAGTAGTTTTTGGTTCATTTGTTTCCCCTCATACTTAAAAAATGATGGGACTAATAAAAAAATTGGCGGTAAATAAGCCACCAGTAACTGATATGATGTGACCTTTGTCAAGTTTTTTTACATCCAGCTATTTTACAAACCTCCCAGCACTTCTTCCAACAAGATGGTTATAATACTTAAATTTATCTGAACGATATATTACTCTTTCGTGTTCCACTATTGAACCATCCGGTAAAAAAGTATTCCTTCTGTTTGATAAAACAGGTGTTAATGGTTTAATCTGTAACAGCTTTGCATATCTTTTATCTGCTGCAATGGCTTCTATTATTTCCTCTGCCTCCTGAAGATGTAGATTAAATTCTTCTTCCAGTGTTTTGTACAAAAATTTATTTTTAAGATCCATAGATTCCATGCCTTTGACATACTTATAAGGGATAAAACATTCTATATAGGCAACTGGATCATCTTCTGCAAAACGAAGCCTTTCAAGGTATATTATTTCTTCATCCCCTTTCAACTCCAATATTTCCTGTATTTCTTTACCAGGTGTCATCTTTTTTAATGCTAATACTTTTGTTGTTATTGAATTGTATTGAAGTAACATTTCTTCACCACCACTGTACAAAGACCCAATCCTATGATATAGATTAGGTGTTGAAACGAAAGTTCCTTTTCCCTGGATTTTTTTAACCAACCCCTCTGCAGCTAAACGGTTTATAGCCTCTCTTACTGTAAGCTTGGAAACTTTGTATATTTCAACTAGCTGCTTTTCTGATGGAAGAAGACTTCCTGGCTCATAATTACCGTCTATTATTTTCTTTCTCAAATCATTTTCAATAATATGGTATAAAGGTAAATGCCATTCCAATTTAAATCTCCTATAAATACATTATATTATTATAATATCATAATATGATACTGAAGTCAATGAATTTGTTATTAAATGTCAGCTAAAATTCAAAGGTGAACTATTTTTAGATCGCTATTTTTTATCCTTTGTACGCGAGTAGCTTATAGCGACTCCAAAATTATATTTCAGAGAGCTGACTACTAAACTGATAGATCCTGAGCTCGACAAGCCTATGGGGGGTTTTATTTTTTATCTTGAAATTAACGATATTAAGAGACACACAGCGATATGCATCGACAGTACACTTTATTCGTAGACAGAATATGTCTTTAACTGATTGATAGGGAGGTTGAAGATCGAACGATCTGAATAAGGAGCGTTTTTCCTGTACGGCTTTTTGAAATCGGCATAAATAAAAGTGTAGTTAAGATGGTAAAATACATAATCTTTAGGAGCTTTTACTTTTTGATCCAAGCATAAGGATGACTTCTCTATGTGGCTTTTATTCATCAATGTATTCAGGACGTATAGGTGTAAAACATTCAATCAACTCAGTATCCTCAAGGATTTCTGAACCGTGATGCTCGTTCGATGTAAAAATATATCCATCGCCTTTTACTACAACAAAGCTACTTCCATCTGACTTTAAGAACTTTACTCTACCTTTTATAATATATCCGTTCTGTACTGCTTCGTGATGATGGATCGGAATGGTAGCACCTTTATTCATTCGAAAATGGCAGAGCATACTCTGATCGTTGAAGGACATTGTAGTGCGAAATATGCCTGGTAAGAACTCCACAGCCTTACGCTCATTCATCCTGGTAATGATATGATCCTTTATCATTCTCATCCTCTCCTTTTCTACTACACGATCTAGATATTTATCTATTCAAGTTTAATAATACATTCTTTATATTGCAAGTGCATGACGTCGCTTCGAGACCTCTGCAAGTAATATGTGCCATCCCATCATGAATGAGTTCCTAAAAAGCTGGACCGGTCCATAGTCAGCATACTCTTCTCTCTTCAGTCCATCATCCAAATAGGCCTGTCGAAATACTTCGAGTTTATCATAGAGTTCATCTATTACAGATTTAATCGTCTCAGCGTCAATGCGAGAAACTATCGGCCCATCTTGTTTGATTAGAGCATCAACATCCTTCCAGTTTATCGTAACATGAACATCGCCCCCTACCATCTCGGTAAAATGGTACAGTGCTCTAGCTCCACCGCCAAGCATGGTTGTGTGATAGCCCTTTTCCTTGATAAGCCTGTATTCTTTTCTGGCTACTGCACATCCAGCTTGAGCTAATACTTCGGGATCTATCTCGATTCCTTCACGCTTGGTAAGCTTCTTAATATATTCGTCGAATATACCGGTTATATGGGTAACGTAAAACGGAGGGTAGTTCCCGGACATCTTTGCCGCCTTTTCATACATCTCGCAAATGTCCACAGTCTGGGCAATGGAAAAAACCTCGGTTGCACAGATTGGGATGTTCTCTGCCACACACCGCTCGATGGCCTGCATCCCACCGTCTATCACGGGAATCTTGACCATGTAGTTTGGGCATAACTTCTGGTTACTATGAACAGCCTTCATTATAGCGTCAGTATTCTCGTCTTTACGAGGGTCATCCTGAATAGTAACATATCCATAGCGCCCTTCACTTTTTTCGTAGAGCGGTTTGAATTTTTCCATAATTCTCTGTGAAGCTATTTGGTAAACGCGAACAGCAGCTTCCTCGTGATCTATCGTCCCATTCAGAAGAACGTTATCGATAACCCCCTGAATATACTTGGCATTGCTGGATAATAGCTTCTGACAGTATTGTGGATTTGTGGTGCAATTTACGGCTCCTGCATCAATTGCCCTGTCGCAGTCTTCTCCAGAAGGATTGTTTACCCACATCCTTGTTGGGGTTTCCTCATAAAGTCGATTAAAGTATCCTTTTTTCATGTCAATTCTCCTCATCATATGATAAAAATCAGGATCAGCGTAAAGATGCTTCCTCTCTTTTAAATTAAAACAAAATTATAAAGTCTTTAAATACCCAATAATTCTTTAACGTGTCATAAATTATCTCCAACATCTTCCGTACCGTAGCAATAATTGCCTTTCCACTCCCTTTCATTTCTCTTAACCGATTATAGAAACTTCTCAAGTACGAGTTATACTTAATTGCAAGGAGTGCAACTTGAACCAATGTCGTCCAAAAAATCTTATTTCCTCACTTGGTAATCCTCCCATGCCTTACCGTCTCATTCGATTCGTATCTCGGTACAAGCCCTGCATACGCAGGAAGTTTCTTATTCCTCTCAAAGTCCTCTATATTCCCTTTATTGCAGTAAAATAAAATACTTTCTAGTTGTGATTGATTTTTTATTAGTTTGATATCCTGAAATATTACTTTTTTCCTTCTTTTACATACTTCAGCATTTGCTCTGCTGACATTCCAGAAAGACCCAGTTTTTCCAGGGACCTTCCCTCTTTGAAGTAATCTGTATCACAGATTATAGAAACAAGATGTATTAATGAATCAATGATAGGTGTTTTTACACCAAGTTGCAGCCCCAGCTGTGACCATGGAACTAATCCAAAGGGAGTATCTTCTTTTAAATATCTGGTGTCAATGGAGTTGGGGCCTGCAACTGGGGTTATTACTGAGGCTTTTATGGTTTGATACAATGTACCCCTGGGACCAAACCCATCTCTGTACAGAATATCAGAAACTGAGATTAAGTCAAAGCCTAACTTTTTACCTATTTCTCTTCGTTCGACATCTACATGCTCACAGACTTTAGCTGTTGATTTTGTATAACCCTCCTCGAATAGATAAAATGTTGTTTTTACAAGGTACTCGATTCTTCCCACATTCAATACTACTGCCCCGACGTGAGTTATAGGATTCAAGCTGCTTAGTCCTGCTTCCAGAACATTTGAATATGCTTCAAATGGGTAGAATCTGGTAAGTTCATCCATTACTAATTTGGTTTTATTCGCAGGAAAAACACCAAGGCCCATTCGGTTTACAGTTTTAAACACCCGCACATTCCCTGGAGCAACCAGGCGGGTAGAATAAGGTAAAGTGTCAGCCTCTGCAAAAGCTATATCACTGGTATTTCCCATTTGCATAAAAATATTTTTCATTTCCATTGTTCCAAAATTACCCGGAAAGAGAACCATAATCTGATCTTCTTTTATTTTATCAGCAAGGAGCTCTGCATAACCCTGGTGAGCAAAAGCAGGCACAGCAATGAAAATGTATCTCGCTCCATCAACAGCCTGTTCAATATCCAATGTTACATCATCAAGTCTGGCAGTGCCCTGCACCGGTATAGCACCTTCTATTTCTATCTCTTTGGTATCAAGTATTTTTTTGATATTCTTCTTAAATTCAGGCATTTCATACATTACCACTCGAAAACCTTTAAGACTTAAATGTGCTGCCATGGTATGTGCTCCATGCCCTCCTCCAAGTACTGCAATTTTTTGATTCATTTAAGAACCTCCTTCAGAAAATTAATTTTAGCGTGGGAATTCTACTTTATACCTCATATCTGTTCTTCCCAGTGGTGGAGACCACACTGGCCCGATATATCCACTTGTACAAAAACCTCTTAAACCTAACTTCTGCCCCATCACCCAGCTTCAGCAGATTCAACATCCAGGTCTTTATGTTCCATGCCTAATTTGGCACCTTTTTTGAGGTAAATCTATCTATTACATATTATTAATTACATACTTCATCTTGTTATTGAACTCCACACAATCTTTGGGATATATCTGTCCCATATTGGCTATTTGAAACATATTTTTTGTTAATAGCGGTCCTTTGCCCGGATAAATTACATACCCTTCACTGTCCATCCTGTTAACAAACTCATGTACATTAACTCGTTCAGACAAGAAAGCTGAAGTTACTGTTGTAGACATTAAATTTTTGTTTTTAATTAAAAATTCCATATTTAGCTCTCTAACCCCATCTCTGATGATCCTGGCGTCTTCTTCATATCGTTTAATTCTATTATGTAGACCTTCCTGGAATAGCTCCTTTAAAGCTTCATTCAAGGCCAAAATCATGTATACAGAAGGGGTATTTGGAGTTTGATTGTACTTCTCAGCCATTTCTAAATGTTTCTGCAAGTTTAAATATACATTCCTGGGTTTAATCTCCTTAATTTCATCTGCTTTTTCCTTATCAACGCATATAAATGAAACCCCGGGTAATCCTGAAACAGACTTGTTTGGAACTCCTGTACAAAAGTCTATGTTATCTCTATCAACATCTACATACTCTGAACCAACTGCACTTACTGCATCAACGAAGTACATTTTATTGTATTTTCTGGCCAGCATTCCCACTTTGTTGACCGGATTAATCATACCAGTGCTGGTTTCATGATAAACCATAGTTATTACCTGGATTTTTTTATCTTTTTTTAATTCATCTTCTATTCTGTTCAGATCAGGATACTCCCCCCAGGCAAACTCCAGATGGTTAAGACCTAAATTGTAGCAATCTATGATATCCTTCAGCCGATAGCCGAATTCTCCATTGGAAATAAGCAACACTTTTTTACTATCATAAACTGTAGATGACAGTACTACTTCATTTGACGCTGTACCAGAACCACTGACTGCAAAAGTTGAATATTTACTGCTATCTGCATTAAATATTTTCAACAGATTATTCCTCAATTCCTGGTAATATTCCTCAAAATCATGGCTCCGGTGACAAATATCCGGATACTTTAAAATATCTTTAACTCTGGTGGAGGTATTTACAGGCCCTGGTGCAAACAATTTTTTTTCTTTTAACATATTATTTACCCTCATTACATTTCGTTTGAACACAATTTACTTCGCTTGAATGGTTCTTTGACCATTCTAATACTGTGGATAGAATGCTTTTCCAAATTTGGAATTGTTTGACCTTCTCCGAATTATCAATTTCTGGCTTGAATAGATCATCATCTTGATTAATACTTTTCAATTCATCTACAGAATTCCATACTCCCATCCTCAAACCTGCCAAATACGCTCCTCCCAGAGAGGTAATCTCTGGTGCAATAGGTCTCTTTATGTGCATACCTATTAAATCAGTTTGATACTGTACTAAAAAGTTGTTTTTACTAACTCCTCCATCTACATGTATTTGCTTAAATTCGTAAAACCCATTTTTTTTGATTATGTTAATGATCTCATAAAACCTATATGCTATACTTTCAAGAACGGATCTAGTTATATGCTTGTTTGAAGTATCCAGTGTTAATCCCCAGAAAGACCCTTTTACATCGGTTCTCCAATAGGGAACCGACAAACCGGCAAGAGCTGGAATAAAATATACTCCTCCATTATTCTCAAGAGATTGTGCAGTTTCATCTGAAGATTCAGGATTCGATAGAATGTCCAGTTTGTTTACCAGCCAGTTAATACTTGATCCCACACAATATATCCCACCTTCAAGTACATAATAAACTTCATCATTATATTGGGCTGCGAGGGTAGTTATTACTTCATCTTCAAGGTTCAGCCTTTCTTTCCCAATATTCAAAAGAAAAAAACCCCCCGTCCCATATGTAATCTTCGCTTCTCCCTTATTAAAACATCTATGTCCGAATAGAGATGATTGCTGGTCAACAACAGAAACACATACAGGAGCATTTATACCATTACATAAAGTTGGATCACATATTCCAAAATCATAAACAGATGGCACTACCTCCGGTAATACACATTTGTCTATTTCAAAAAATTGAAGTATTTCTTCGTCCCATCTCAGGGTATTAATATTAAATAGCATAGTTCTCGAGGCTGTTGTAACATCAGTGTAAAACGACTTACCACCTGTTAGCTTATACAATAACCAGGTATCAGAAGTTGCAATAATGAGATCGGATATGTTTAATGAAGGTTTTGTTTCAACGATTTTTTTTATAATCCAGCGTATTTTTGTAGCTGAAAAATAGGGATCGATAAATAATCCGGTTTTATCATTGATACTTTTCTTATTTTTTTGATTATTTATGCTTTTACAATAAAAAGCGGTTCTCAGGTCCTGCCAGACGATTGCATTATAAATTGGCTCTCCCGTATGTTTATCAAATGCAATAATAGTTTCTCCTTGATTATCTATTGCCACCGCTAAAATATCTTTTGGAGAAATCTTCGATAATTCTGTAACTTCAGAAATACCTTTTTTAATCGATTGCAGAATCTCAAAGGGATTCTGCTCAACCCAACCCTGATATGGATAATAATGAGTTAAGGGCTGAGTACTTAAACCGGCAAGCTGTCCATCTGTTGTATATAAAGCAACTTTTGTTGCTGTTGTACCCTGGTCAATAGAAAGGAAATACTTTTGCACCAACAGACCTCAATTTGATAATGTAGTAAAATACCAAGCTATTTTACGAACCTCCCTGCACTTCTTCCAACAAGATGGTTATAATACTTAAATTTATCTGAACGATATATTACTCTTTCGTGTTCCACTATTGAACCATCCGGTAAAAAAGTATTCCTTCTGTTTGATAAAACAGGTGTTAATGGTTTAATCTGTAACAGCTTTGCATATCTTTTATCTGCTGCAATGGCTTCTATTATTTCCTCTGCCTCCTGAAGATGTAGATTAAATTCTTCTTCCAGTGTTTTGTACAAAAATTTATTTTTAAGATCCATAGATTCCATGCCTTTGACATACTTATAAGGGATAAAACATTCTATATAGGCAACTGGATCATCTTCTGCAAAACGAAGCCTTTCAAGGTATATTATTTCTTCATCCCCTTTCAACTCCAATATTTCCTGTATTTCTTTACCAGGTGTCATCTTTTTTAATGCTAATACTTTTGTTGTTATTGAATTGTATTGAAGTAACATTTCTTCACCACCACTGTACAAAGACCCAATCCTATGATATAGATTAGGTGTTGAAACGAAAGTTCCTTTTCCCTGGATTTTTTTAACCAACCCCTCTGCAGCTAAACGGTTTATAGCCTCTCTTACTGTAAGCTTGGAAACTTTGTATATTTCAACTAGCTGCTTTTCTGATGGAAGAAGACTTCCTGGCTCATAATTACCGTCTATTATTTTCTTTCTCAAATCATTTTCAATAATATGGTATAAAGGTAAATGCCATTCCAATTTAAATCTCCTAATAAAACATTTAGATATTATAATATATATAACTACTCAAGTAACCCTATCCTTATGCTCCCTGTAAACAGAGAATAGAATAACCCCTCCACATAAGCAACAAAAAAAGAGTAAAATCCCGAAAATAAAGCTGGACCCCTCGGCAAACATCTATTACCCATAGTCACCATGAAAGACGTTCTCATTATCCAAGGCCGGGGGTTGCGTAGGAGGACATCGGGGTGATTCGAGATCTCCTGGCCGAACATCTTATGATTCCAGCCTTTGATAAGCATTTCATAGCTTCTCGAATACTGTTCCGACTTATTCCTAACTCTTCTACTAATTCTTTTTTAGAAGGTATGCTTGATCTTGGTTTATATTTTCCTTCTCTTAGTCTATTTAAAATCTTCTTCAACTAACAATTTTCGCTCAAGCATTGTCTAACCTCAAATATTTATATTTAAAAACACATTTGCTAGTTTTCAATTAACTCTTTTTCCTTCTATTTAAATATTTTGATCTAACTAAATTAAAAATAATAATTATTAAAATAATTGATCCTCCAAGATACGAAAACACCATCTTAGGATGAAAAATGAGTACAGAACCTATTAAGCAAAAAATCCTAATAATCCATGATACCTTACGAGTAAGATAACCTTCTAATGCTATAGCCAATCCCCATATACCTATTAATAAAAAAATATTAAACTGTATAGCACCAAGTGGATTCTCGCCTAATGCTAATATTACAGGTTTATATAAGAAAAATAAAGGCAACATAAATCCTGGAATCGCAAGACGTAATGCATTTAGCGCTGTTTTGCCATACTTACCTCCCGAAATACTAATAGCAACAAGGACAGCAAGGCTAACTGGCGGAGTAAGTTGGGAAAGTATAGAAAAATAGAAAATAAACATATGTGCAGAAAGAACAGGAAATCCAGATTTAATCATTGCTGGTGCTGTTAGGAACACAGCAAGTAAATATGCTCCAGCGGTAGGCATACCCATCCCAAAAAACAATACAAGCACAGCGACCATAGCGACTAAAAAGAAACTACTTCCACCTGTCATGTTTACAATAGAATAACTTAGCCTTTGACCAAACCCCGTTGTTGTAAATGTCTCCATTATAATACCAATACTACCAAGTATTAATGCCAGTTTTGCAACTTCAGTCGCACATTTTACGAATCCATTAAATACATTATTAACATATTTGGCTAGAGCACTCTTTAAATCATACCGCCCTGTAATTGTATAATTAGCTAAACCAAGAATAATCAAGCTTACATTTCCCCAGAAAACAGCTCGTTGAGGCGTTTCTCCAATTAAAATACGCCAAGTAAGTATGATCACAGGAATTCCTAAATATCCATGTTTCATTAATATATCTTTTTTAAAATCGATCTTTTGTGATTCATCATTTGGTTTAGTCAATTTAATTCCAATTTTTCGAGTTCGAATTACTACATTAAAAGAAACGTAAAAAAAATAAACAAGAGCTGGAAGAAAAGCTGCAACAATGATTTTTGAGTATGGGATCCCGGTCAAGCCAGCCATAATAAAAGCAACTACGCTCATAATTGGCGGCATTATTTGCCCACCAATTGAAGCTACCGATTCAACAGCCCCGGCATATTCAGGTGAATATCCTTGGCTTTTCATCATTGGAATAGTAAATGCACCCGTAATAGCTACATTTGCTGGGGCAGACCCTGATGTCATTCCTATCATAGCGCTTGAAATGACCGCCGTCTGAGCAGCCCCTGATCTTATACGTGAACCAACAAACAACGCAAGTTTTCTAATTAGTTCTTTACCTCCAATAGCATGTAAAAGAGCTCCAAATAGCAAAAAATGGAGTACTAAAGTTGCAGAAAAGCCTGTTAGTGTACCAAGAGTACCCATAAAATAAGTACAACTATATCCGATGAATCTTGGGAAATCGATACCTCCATGGAAGAAAATACCAGGAGTATAATTTCCAAAAAGAGCATATAATGAAACAGATAACACTAATATAGGGATTACTTTGCCCCATCCTAAATATGTAGCTAACAAAACTAAAGCAATCCATATAGTACCAATCACAACATCGCTAGTAGATGGTGTTCCGATACGCTCAGTTATATTCATATAATCTATGAAAAAATAAACGGTGAGAAATAACATAATTATTGCCAAAAACAGCCATATCTGATGAAATAATTTGGGACTTACTTCTCTATTTAAAAAAAATTTGGAAAATAAAATTACACAAGCAAAACCTAAATGAATAATCCTGAGTTGGTCTATTGAGAAAGGAAGAAACCAAGAAACATAAATGTGAAGAAGAATCCAAATAACACAAGTAATATTTAATACTTTTTCAAACAAGATGTGTGAGTATGTTTTTTTCATCTGTTTTTCTTGTTTTTCCAAATATAGTCTCTCACAGAGGTGTCCACTCATGAATCAAATAATAGCAATTGATTATCAAAGTCGATGTCAAACAGCTTGTCATTTAAATTCATAAATACCTATTATAGGAATTTGATCAATGATGATTACACTCGGACTTTGGAGAATAGTGTAGAAACTATGTTCTATATTTAACCGCTTTCTTATGATAGAACAAGAACATACACCGATATGGCGATCCAGATTCAGATCTTTACTGCATTCTTCTAAGTCCAATAAAACGCTTTGATTCTCAGATGTTGTGTTAGATCCCCCTGAAAAACAATTCCACCTTACAGCAACACTTCATCAGAGATATTTTAACTCCTTATTTCATTTTAGTCCAAGAGAATAGTCGAATTATATTTTTAAGTTCAAACCAATAAAAATATTTTTTTTAATTATTTATTTCTAGTAGAATTATTAAGGGTCTCTTTTCAAACAACCAAACAGCAGTGAGATAGCTTTTATAATAATAAGGGAATATATTTTAAAGATATATCCCCTTATTATAAATATAAACTAACGTTTACCTATTTTAAAATTTTCATTCCAAACGCCTATTTCTTTAAGATAACGTGCTGCTCCTGGATGAACTGGAACCTCAGGCATTAGCCATTTAGTTGCACTCTCTCTAGTAGTAGCGCCAGATACTGCACTAAGTTCGTGTAACTCATCTATATGCTCGTAGACTGCTTTGCAAAACTCATAAACCATTTCATCTTCTACATGTGCTGCAGATATTACAATACCACCGAGAGCAGGTGCCGTCATATCTTCTTTAAACCCTTTATAAGCAGTTTTGGGCAGAGTTGCAATAATAATTCCTGGATTCCGTTTATTAACACGTTTTATTATATCAGGATCAAACTCTAATGTTTTATAATCTATTTGATGAGCCATTTGTTCCATCCCAGGATGTTGCTTACCACCAGGGTAATTCCCTGGCATAGCTACGATTGTTCCATCAACTAAAGCGTCATAGCTATCTGACCATGCGAGATAATTTGGCTTTATTTCATCTAAAATACCGTATTCTTCAAATACGATATTCCACACAAATTCTGCACCGGATCCCTTCTTTATTAAAGACACAGATTTTCCTTTTAGATCTTCAATTCTATTTAGTTCTGAGTCTGCTCGAACTAACATAACTTGCGGCCAATAAGTCCAGGATAATACTTGCCATATAGGAATATTATTTTCCCAAGCATCAAATAACTCCGGAGAACCCCCACTACCAAAATCAATTTTCTGCTCACCAAGTAATACAATATTTTCCCTGCCTCCAGCAGTTGAAATTGAGGAAGCTTTGAATTTATCAGAATATTCGTTTATCAAATATGAAAAAGCTTCAAATTGTATATAACCTGAACTTCCCAGACTTGCAGAGCCAAGCCTCATAGTTTTCTCTTCTACTGGTTTCTCACTAGTTGCAGCTAATGGGATAATTAACACAATAGCTGTAATAACTACAAAAATTATACTTCTTTTTAAAAGTTTCATTGTAACCCTCCTTAATATAAAAGTATTATTTGTAACTACTCAGGTAACCCTACCCTGATGCTCCCTGTAAACAGATAATAGAATAACCCCCTCAATGGATGGCTTGAAGAAACCATCGCCCAAAAGCATGCGCAGCAAAGGACAGCGAAAGTCCGGCGAACAGCTCGGACATACAGGGCATACGCTTAAGATGATCGCTGCACCCGTTCATACGGAGGTTCACCGGGTGAAGGAATGCGAGCGCTGCGATCGCTCGCTCAACGATCAGTACCATAACCACCTTGAAAAACGACAAGTACACTACCTGCCCCCAGGCGGCTTGTGGTCACCGAACATCAGGCCGAAAGAAAACTCTGCTCTGTGACCATCTGAACAAGGCGGCCTTCTCGGAAGGGTTGGACGCCCAGGTACAATACGGTCCAAGCCCAGGGTAGCAGCAGTATATTTGAAAACCTATCAGTTCCTGCCCTATGAGTGCACCTGCCAGCTGTTGGACGATATGTTCGCCTCCCCGATAAGCGAAGGTACCCTAGTAAACGTCATTGCCGACTGCCATGAGCGGCTTGAACATCCTGTGGTACGAATCAAAAAGCAGATCGCTCAGGCAGCCGTCGTATACTTTGATGAAACCGGCTTACGGGTGGGTTCAGTGGCTTCATGCGTCCTCCACCGTGAACGTCACATATAATGATGTCCAGCGAAAACGCGGCAGCTAAGCCCTCAACGCCATCGGTACACTGCCGGGCTTCATCGGACGAGCTTTCCACGAATTCTGGAAACCCTACTTCGGCTACTCCTGCTTGCATGGGTTGTACAACGCTCACCATCTGCACGAGTTGGTCTTTGTGCACGAGCAACACCACCAGCACTGGGTTGATCGCATGATCCACTGCCTTCTTGATATCAGGGACAAGGCCGATTGAACCGCCAAGCCCAAGGACCGTCTGCCTAAAAAGCAGATCAAGGGGTTTGAAGCCCGGTATCAACACATCCTTGATGAAGGGTATGCTTAAACCCACCCTCACCACCGCCTACCGCATAGAAGAAACCTGGAAGACAAAAAAAGACCAAGCCCAGAAACCTGTTCAAACGCCTATACAAGCACCAGGAGGTAGTTCTGGCATTCATGTACGACTTCACGGTTCCCTTTGACAATAACTTAGCAGAAAGAGACATCCGCATGATGAAGGCGCAGCAGAAGGTATCCGGTATGTTTCGAACCGATCAATTTGCCACCGTCTTCTGCTGCATTCGCATTTACCTCTCAACCGCACGGAAGAACTTCGTCAGCCCCATGGACGCTATGACCCGCGTCTTCGACGGTACGCCGTTCGTACCGGTCTTCGACACGTCTTAGCCGGCCCCCTCCCCCAGCAGTGCCTGATCCAGAAACTCTGTCAAAGATCGACCTGAGTATTTACAAAAATTCCATACATATACCTCTTATTATAATATATAAACATTATGATAAATATATATTATAATATCATAATATGATAACTGAAGTCAAGAAAATTTTTATTAAAGGAATTTGCGTTGTAAGGATATATGGGGGAAGAGAATGGGGGAAAAGATATAATCGGTTCAATAATGGTCGGTTTTAGTTCTACATCAATCAATCCGATTATAATTTTTCACTATGATTAAAATCAAGCGATCTTTTTCTCCATCTTAATAGATACTAAATCCTTCTCATAATTTCTGAGCTTTCTTTCAAAAAAGTCATCCTCCATCCACCGATAACATTCACCGGTCAGCAGCATCCGTCGCATGACTCCACATAATTTTCTGATTAGGGCAAAACGAGCCCTCCCTGCTCCCCTCTTCTCTACTAAATCCTCATAATAAAACTTGCGAAAATAGGGAGATGCATTCGATACATGGTAGATTGATTGAGTCAAAAGAGTTCGAGTTAACTTCCTCGATTCTCTGCTTATATGACCAAGCTTACTCTTGCCCCCACTATCCTTTACTCTTGGAACAAGCCCAAGATATGCATTCATCTTCCTGAGAGATCTAAAACGTCCAATATCCCCTATATCAGCCAAAAATGATAAGGCCACAACTGGAGCTATCCCTTTGATAGTAATGAACAATTTCACCTCCTCCTTTAATGGCTCACCAGTTAGAAGAATCTCCTCCCTGATGCTCTCTTTCTCCTCTTCAACCCTCCATAACAATTCAAGCGAGCTTTTTACACTAAGCTCACTCGCATGAGTAAGTTCTAACTCATTTGCTATCTCCATTCCATGCTTAGCAGATAACAACTGATTCTTCCTTTGTGAGGTATATCCCATTCTCAGATAAAACTGCCTGGATATTGTTTTTCAACATCCGTATCTGCCGGTTCAACAGTTGATACTGACTGAAGAGCTTTCTTAACTCCCTGACCACCACCTCAGGGTTGTAAACCGTTGGTATCCCATATTTACCTGTCACCACATATACCCATAGAGCCTGGGACATATTCCCAGAATCATGTTTGTCTGTCTTATTCCAAGAGTCCTTTATAATCCGAAACCTGTGAGGATCTATAACATAACACAAAGCTCCTGATAATCTTCGATTATATAGACTCCATCCGATCAGCCCAGTAAAATGATCCACTACAGGCTTCCGTAATCACTGCATCCTCAGATCCTAAATGATCTATATATCCCTTTAAATCAGAACATCTTGGTGTAAAATCAATTTCTTCCCCTTTATGGTTCAATACAGCTATGGTAGAATACTTCTTGTGACGATCAATACCATGAAACTTGTTTATCATCTTTTACTCCTCATTTGTTTGGGGAGAAAAAGGATAGCTTTCCGAAGGAAAGCCGGGTACCTTGTTGGTTATGCGTTGTTTCCATTCCACTATTCAGCATCGCAAAATCGTGCTATCTTATTGGTACGGGTGCAGTAGGTAGTGTCCGAAGGACTCTAACCAAACCTATCAACGTGGTCGCAAAGCGCTACAGGAAAATTATAGGCCATCTACTACCCTGTCCTTTTACTCCCAGGTTTTGGATATGGGCAGTATACAGGCACTTGCTGCTTTTTACAGCAACAAACGATTGATAGAAAAAATTATAATCAAAAATGAGAGTTAGGATGCTTTTGCTACCACTTTATCGAACGGTAGTGCATAATTTCTTTTTAAACATGCCAGTATTTTTCACACTTCATGAGGATTGGTGATAGCCGCAATCACTCTCATTTCATGGCCAAATTTCTCACAGACACAGTGTAATTTCGGTATTCGCCAAAACTACTAGAGAGTTTGCTTCGCAAACTCCAAGGGTCGATCTCGTAAACTTTCTGAATAAGCCTAGCCCAGCTCCGCCTTGATGCCTTGTTTGATACATTTCCCATTTCAAGGTTGGAGTTTTGGCTGGGTGTCTCTTGGGGTGTGGATGTGTATCCATATTTGGCAAGGCTTCCATCTTTGTTTACTTTCCCTTTTGTTCTGCTTGAATACAGTCCATAGTAGCGAATAAGGTGCTTATGCTTAGACGGGATATGCTGCATAATGATAGTCGTAGTGCTTCTCAAAATCAGAAAAGTGGTTTTTAAGAATGGTCTGAATAACATTCCGGCTTCTGGGTTTATAGACTGGTACATAAGTGTCCATACTATGTTTAAACAGGAAAGGCAGGAAGAAATTTTATTTAAAAAGTAAGAACGGTAAATAAGAAATTGGTAGAATGTCGCCAAGGAGTGCAGGTTGGGAAAAAATTATATTACTAATCTTGATTTAATTGAAAATATAGTCATTTCCGAACTATTTGGCTTTTGGATTTACATGTAGTCGCTTCCACAAAGAAGAATACAATTAATTCCCTCATAAATTTCTCATCAGGGTAAGATTTTTTTCTCCTTCTTCATTTTCCTATATTCATCTTATAGGGTCAATGTAAATAATAGAGGATAAATGAAATGGATAAGAGTAAGAAATATTAAACGCTTCTCTCAGA
>CAYRKG010000063.1:0-20072 GCA_964424795.1 uncultured Spirochaetota bacterium | reverse complement strand
AACCCCCAATAAGATTCTCATCAGCACATTTTATCCTAGCATCCTTGTACCTCATCTCAGAAAGTACTCCCTCCTTGATTATACCTTTCTTTAAGAGCCAGAATTCTGCACCCTCATGTGTTTCATAAAAATGCCCCCAGAGAAAAAAGGGAGATGATTGATGATTCTTCCGTATCCAATCAAAAAAATCATCCACCCACCACCACCCCTCATAGAACTTATCTTCATCCTTACCTGTAGGACTCCATGTCGCTGTGCTCGCCTCTTTAGGCTCAAAAAAATCATCAAATCCAGCATCAAAACCATGCCTAGCACCTATAAGTCCATTGCCTGTGAAAAAAGCAGTCCTATACCCATTCTCCCTCAATATCTCTGCCGTCGTCCTCGATTGTATCTTGCAAAGTGGTATCCTCATAGTATGCCTGTTGGGATATTGAGCACACAAAACAGAAGATAGACATACCGGTGTCATGCACCCTGCACTGATGGCTTTCTCAAATATAACCCCCTCTTTGGCTATCTTATCAATATTAGGGGTTTGCATCTTCTCATAACCATTGCAGCTAAGATTATCATGCCTTACCTCATCTAAGCTGACTATCACAACATTCCTTTTGCTCATTTATACCTCCATAATCTTTACTATAATTTCATCTATTTCCCTCATAATAAACATTGGTATAAAATCATACTCTTTTGATTAGTCGCAAATGAATAATTTACCAATTAACATCTTTCTAAATAACCAGTTCAATAATTAGTTCTTTAACTTATTATATATCAATAAATAAAATTGTACACAACGCTTATTCTACCTAAAAATTTGAAGTATTTTCCAAGAACTAATTATCTTTTCGTTCAAGAGTTTATTCTTTTTATTAGCTGTTAAAAATTGGATCTAACTTTTCATAAATATCTAGGAATTTTTTATATCCGATCTCATAATTATTTTTATCTCCTGGATTATAACTCTTCTTTATTCTAACACATTTTTCAACTGCCTCATCAATACTCTTATAGAAGCCACATTTAACTCCAGCTAAAATAGCTGCTCCAAGAGAGGAAGCCTCTTCATACTCAGGAATTAATATATCTTTCCCGGTTATATCTGCTTTAATTTGATTCCATACTTCAGATTTTGCCCCACCTCCTAATGATATTATGTTATTGACGTTAATATCCAATCTATTAAATATTTCAATATTTTTTTTCAATAGATAAGTAATACCTTCCATAATAGCCCTGGCAAAGTCAATCTTATCATGATATATTTTGATACCATAAAAAACTCCAAGAGCATTGGGATTATACTCTGGAGCACTAACTCCAGTAATATATGGTAAAAAAGTAATTTCGTTCTTTAAATATATTTTCTTCTCAATTTCTTTATTGAGATATTCAAAATCTTTATGATAGGAAAAAATTTTTTTGAACCACTCTAAACAAATTCCTCCACCCTCACCCGTAGGCAATAAAACATACGTATCCTTAATTGCGTTATAGTGACAAGGGAAATGATACTTGTTCATCATCGGATAGTTTACCATAGTAGCAATGGCAAGTATCGTTCCAGTGGTTTCACTTACAATTCCTTCTTTAATATTCCCAGTCCCAATCATACCTGCAAAATGATCCAGTGCACCGACATTTACAGATATATCATGAGAAAAATTAAACTCTTTTATTATTTCTTCAGTAACAGTTCCCGCATCCTCACCAGGCTCTATAAACTCAGGAAGCTGTTCTCTTTTGATACCAACAAAATCTAAGATATCATTCCAGTATTCTTTCTTGATTATATCTAAATAATAAGAAAAATTATATACTGTATATTCTGCAAAAAATTTTCCAGTCAACTTGAATAGTATAAAATCCTTCAATAGTAATATTTTATACACCTTCTTAAATATCTCTTCTTCATTCCTCTTTATCCATAATATTTTTGTAATAGGCCAAGTTGTTAATATATCTGGTTGTCCAGTAATATTATATCCCTCCTCTCTTTTAAAGTTTTTCTTTAATATTTCACACTCCTGCTTTGATCTATTATCCATCCATGAAATACCATTCCTTAAAGACTCTAAATTATCATCAAGGAGAACAAATGATTCAGCCTGACCTGTTATAGAAATAGATATAACATTCTTAGGATTAATTTTAGATTTATTAATCACACTATCTATCCCTTTTTTACATAATTTCCAATAATCCCTGGGATTAAATTCAACAAATCCATTTTGATTTAGATACTTCACTTTAAAAGAGCAAATAGAGATTTCTTTCATATCGGGGTTATAAACTCCAGCCTTTATATTTGTTGTTCCCAGATCGATTGTGAGAATATATTTTTCCATTCAATGACCTTTCGAAAGCATTATTCAAAAATTATTTGGAAGTTTTCTTAATTATATATGTAACATGTGTGCTTTAAAGATAAAATAAAATCTTTTTATTATAAGTTTATCTTATCCCTTTTACCAGTATGTTACAAAAACATAAAGTATTTAAGATAGCTGCCTTCTAGCATCACCGACAATATTAACATTTACGCCAATATTTTTTGCAGCTGACGCAAGCTCTTGTAAAATATTACCATAACATAGCGTAATATGGTTTGATTTGTGGCTACTCATTAATTGATCTTTGTCATAGCCAGGGATATGTACATTCGCTATGGGCCATTCCTTGTTTGTCAATTCCAAACGTCGCTGTACTTCCTCTTCCGGTAGTTCTATTACATCACCTGTTCCACAATCCATACCGATTTTATCGAAGCTCTCATAAAACCGAGCCCAAGTGATTGTACCCGGTTTTGAAACTCCGCTGCACGTTCCTCCACCTTTAGGAAAATACATTGAAGGCTGTCGATATACTTGAGTTTTTACCCATCCTCCCCAATGTGCAGGCGGTCCTCCTCCAGAAATTTCGAAAACCCAAACAAATTTATCCCTCCACCAATCACCCCAACGAACATCATGGAGAGTGGTTTCTGGAGGCATCTTTTTTCTGATTAGTATATCATGCATCAAAACTTGTGGTATAGCTGAACCAAGATCTCCTTCATTAAAATGGATTATTGGTTTACCCTCATTAATAACCTCACCTGTCTCATTATAAATTATGTCAGGACGATCGCTACTGTTTAACATTCCCTCCGGCAGATCTGATGCACTGGTGCATCGTACTAGACCATACTGATATGGAATGCCAATAGCTGCCAGTCCGTACCTTCTGTATATAAAACCAGCGGCTGTATACATTTTCATTTGTTCAAGGACCTGACTTTCTACCAATTCAGTTTCAAAATCTGTTCCCCAATGAAATGTAACTCCTTTCCCCTTCAACCACTTTAGATTATCCTCAGCTATTTTATCAGACACCAGTCCCATCTCGGCTAAGAGATCGGATTGATTTAAAAATTCGACTGGCATACCGATGCCAGCAATCTTATCAGGACTAAGTACTGCATTAAGCATACCCATACATCCAGGATCCATTTGACCGAGAATCTTCTTGTTTTTAATAATATCTCGAGCGATCTCATTACCAAATATATCAGCATCTTTAGATATCTTAAGTTTATCAATTGAAGTAATATGATCTGTAGAATAGGTAACTATACCAGTATCTACCCATTTCTTAAGATTTTTCATGAAAACTGGATCATCTGAAAATGAGTTGCTCCATATTTTTGAATGAACGATATTCATCCTCTCAAAGGTTGCTGAATGGTTTAAAAGCGATACCAACCCTGGCCATGTCCCATCGAAATTACCCAATATCAAAATGGGGCCTTTGTGCAATTTAAGAGACGAGGCAATATGATGAGCCCATACCCATGACGATAAAACAGTAACAACTGGAGTATTATTATTAATACTGGCAAAAATTCTACAGCATTCAGCCTGCGTGGTTATAAAGCCATGTCTTTTATCTTTTTTATATGGATTTCCACGAAAAGTATGAATACCAATGCTGGCAAATGCTTTCTCTACTTCTTCTAAAGTTTCCTCTTGCTTGGGCCAGCAATTAACCCCCACTTCATCACGAAAATCACCATTTGAAATAAGCATAACTTTGTTCATATAATGCTCCTGCTCAAAACCAATTAATTCACTAAATTTTCATACTGCTATTCTTTAGAACCATCGGATTTTCCAAACCTAATTATCTAAATATCTCTTTAATCTCTTTCCCTTCTAAAGCTTCCTTCAAGTCTTGGAGAAATATCGCTCCCTTAGCGCCATCTATGACCCTGTGATCGATAGAAAGAGTAACTTTTAACACATCTCTCGGTATAAACTTTCCACCCTTCCAAATGGGAGACTTTTCCACCCTCCCGAGTCCAATCATGGAAACCTCACCAGGATAAATTATTGGAATAAAGCCTTCAATAGAGTACATACCCAAATTACTTATGGATAATGAACCACTTTCCAGTTCTTGCTGTGATAACCGACCCTTACGGGCTTTCTCTGCAAGCTCCTGTACATGCCGTTCTATATCGGTGAGGCTTTTCTTATGTGGATCAGTAAGATGAGGAATCATAATTCCTTCCTCAGTATCCACCACAAATCCTATCCTCACTTCTTCAAACAGCTTGATACATTCCTTATCCCAACATGCATTCATAAATTTGTTTCCTTCAAGAGCCAAGGCACAGACCTTAATAAAAATTGCATCAATAGATAGTTTTATCCCTTTTGATTGTTCAAACTTCTTTCTTTCTATAAGCATTTTTGTTAGATCGAAGGGGGAAAAAATGTAATAATGAGGAACTGTTGTTTTGCTCTCCAGAGTTTTTTGTGCGATAGTTCGGCGAAAAGGACTTATCTTTAATGTTTCTTTCACTGACCGTATTTCAGACAACATTTCCTTTTTTTCAGGTATCTCTAAGGCTCCTTCTTTCAGTTTCAGATATATTTCTATGTCTGACTTCTGAATACGTCCATTGGGGCCTGTTCCCTGAACCTTTGAAAGATCGATAACAAATTTTTTAGCCATTGTGCGCGCCACAGGTGATGCAAGGGTACCCTCTTTTCCTATATCGCCTATCTGTTCATCTAGTGAATCGCCTATTAATCCAATTACCTGTGATACTGATACTGTCTCTCCTTCCTGTGTAATGATCTTAATAAGATACCCAGAGCGTGGGGCATCTATATCGAGCGTTGTTTTCTCAGTTTCAATAGTAAAGAGAAGTTTATCTTTCTCTATAGCTTCTCCCTCTTTTTTATGCCATTTCTTAATTGTAAGGGTTTCTGCAGTAAGGCCTGTTTTCGGTGCACGTATTTCAGTAATCACGAGTTACCCCTCTCCATTCATCAATCTATGCACACCCTCCACAATATCTTCAACCTGCGGTACAACAAAACTCTCCAGTATAGGTGAGAATGGTATAGGTGTATCTTTACCGCAAATCCGTAGGATTGGTTTATCAAGATAATTGAAAGCTAACTCCGCAATTTGTGCTGCTATTTCCGCACCTGCTCCTGAGGTTTTAGGGGCTTCATGAACAATAAGCACTCTGCTGGTCTTCTTTACAGATTTAATAATCGTCTCTGTATCTATAGGGTTTAAAGTCCTTGGATCTAATACTTCAGCCGAAATCCCTTCTTTTGAAAGTTTTTCTGCTGCTTCTAACGATCTAGATACCATAAGTCCTGTTGCGATGATCGTAATGTCGGTTCCTTCTCTTTTAACATCTGCAACTCCAAGAGGTATAGTGTAGTAGTCTTCTGGAACCATTCCCTTCACATCGTATAAACAGTGGTGTTCGAAGTAAAGCACAGGATTGGGATCTTCGATTGCTGATAGGAGAAGACCGCGGGCGTCATAGGGTGTTGAAGGAAAGACAAGTTTAATCCCTGCTACATGCATAAACATAGCTTCATTACTCTGTGCATGTTGCGCTGCAGAAGAAAGTCCGGCTCCTACTGATGCTCTGATTACAATTGGAAGTACTGCTTTCCCTCCATACATATATTTAATTTTAGCCATTTGATTGACCAATTGATCCATTCCGATATATAAAAAGTCACAAAACATAATTTCAGCTATTGGCTTTAAGCCAGTACAAGCTGTTCCAATGGCAGCACCTACTATAGCCGCTTCAGATATTGGCGCGTTTCTTACCCTTCTTGTACCATACTTCTTCCATAAACCTTTTGTAACCTGGAATGCACCACCAAGAGGTCCAATGTCTTCTCCAAATAATAGTACTGATGGATCACGCTCCAAGAGTTCATCTAACGTTTTGTTTATCGCATCTCGAAAAGTCATCTCTTGCATTTACCGTATCTCCTCTATTTGGTATAAACATCATCGAGTGCCTCTTCCGGCTCCGGGAAAGGACTCTCTCTTGCAAACTCTATTGCTTTCTCCAACTCATGCTCTATCTCTTTATCAATTCTTTTAAGATCTTGTAGTTTTATCACATTATTATCTATGAGATATTTCCTGAAACGAACAATAGGACACTTTAGTTTCCACTTTTCCACCTCATCTTGAGTGCGGTATGGCTGTGGATCTCCTTCCCAATGTCCTCTCCATCTGTATGTTTTACATTCAATAAAGGTTGGACCTCCCCCATTCCGTGCCCTTTTTATAGCCTCTAATGTAGTCTCATATACCTTGAGAACATCATTCCCATCTATTGCAAGGGATGGAATATCATATGCCCTACCCCTCTGCGAAACATCCTTAATTTTTTGATGCTCTGCTTGTGGAGTAGTCTGTGCATATTGATTGTTTTCACAAATAAAAATTACAGGTACTTCCCATGTAGCAGCAAGATTGCATGCCTCATGAAAAAGGCCCCCATTCGTAGCACCATCTCCAAAAAATGAGACTACAACACGATCTTCATTTTTGTATTGGATACCTACACCAGCCCCAACAGCAATAGGTATTCCACCGCCTACAATTCCATTAGCACCTAAAATACCGATATCAAGGTCTGCAATGTGCATTGATCCTCCTTTCCCTTTGCAATACCCCGTCTTACGGCCAAAAAGCTCTGCCATCATATAATCGAGACGTCCTCCTTTTGCAATACAGTGTCCATGCCCTCTATGAGTGCTTGTTATATAATCTTCTTTTCGGAGTGCCGCACAAACACCTGCAGCAATCGCTTCCTCTCCGATATAAAGATGCATAAATCCAGGAATCTCTCCATCAGCATATAACTGTATTACAATTTCATCAAAACGGCGTATCTTCACCATTGAGCGGTAAATACCCTCAGCTACATTCTTATCAATTAGTAAACTCATAAAACAAATCTCCTATGCATAAATATAAAAAGTAAGTTAAACGCTTACGTAAGCGTTTAACTTAATGCTACAATAACCCCCTGAAAAGTCAAGAAAAAAATGAAGAACTCTAAAAGTATATTCTCTATACATATAAAAATATACAAATATATCTATGAATCTTCTCATAAGGTTCAAAGATAGTAGTATACAAATACTACAGCACGAATTTCATTTGGAACTCATAGATATAGGCAAAACAAATCCGAAGAAATTAAGAGGATCTAAAATATTAATTCATACACAAGAGAACAAATTTCCAACATCTTTAGAAGATATCAAGAACGCTCTTATCTGCCAATTATTGATTTTGTGTTAATTTTAATCTACAACTTATGAAAACATCTAATTACTATGTCTGCACGGTTACATTCTAAAAATTCATATTGGTTATTAAAATCTTATAAAAATCCATTTTTCAGAATTATTAATACTATATAGTTTATTCATTACTTTCTGTATATATGCACCATCTTTAAAGGATGGAATAGCTTGTTTATTTTCATATATACATTTTAGGAAGTTATACTGACTTGCTATATGGCCTCTCAGCCATCCAATAGGGAATCGCGGGCCAGGATAATTTGATCTTGACTCAGGATCCTTATTCATCGTTTCAATTGCCTTAAACCCTCGTTTCCCTCCAATTGGAATTTCCTCTTCTCGAGTATCATAAACCCATACAATACCTGAATTCATAGAATCAAAACGTATAGCCCCCTGCGTACCATAGAATTCAAGATTAAGATCATCATTACTACCTGCTATCAATTTAGAGAGCTCGATTGTACCAACTGCTCCGTTTTTCATTTTAGCATTTATTAGAACATGCTCTTCAGTATCTACCTTTACCATATTGCCATTATTATCCGGCCTTTCAGGATACACTATGAAACTTTCCATAGTCATTTTGTCATATTCACCTAAATAGTGATAGAGTAAATCGAGAACATGTGACCCCATATCAACTAATACACCACCACCAGCCTCTTCCCTACTTAGTTTCCATTTTAGAGCTTTTTTGGGATTAAGACTGCTTGAATGATAGTAGGTAGCCCGAAAGGATATTAGCTTCCCCAAAAATCCATCATTCAAAAGCATTTTTATTTTTAAAGTCGCAGGATAGAACCTGTTATGGAAAGCCATCTGATGTACTAACCCAGTCTCTTCTGCATGATAAACAATATCATCAGCTTCTTCATCGGTAATACAGAGAGGTTTGTCTGCATACACATGCTTTTTAGATTTTAAGGCATTTACGATTTGTTCATGATGAACATTATTTGGTGTGCATACATCAATCACATCAATATCTTTTCTTTCGAGTAGATCCATGTATTCACTTGTAGCAAGCTCGAAGCCAAAATCCTCCTTTAATTGTTCAGCCTTACTAAGTGTCCTGTTACAGATCCCGATTAAATTTATTTTAAAAGGAAGATTATCATAAAAAATGGGTAAATTCACATAGTTATAGGTATGGGTTTTTCCCATAAATCCTGCTCCAATTATGCCTATATTAATGGCTCTTCTTTCCATAGTTCCTCCAATAGGTTTACTATATGACAACTAAAAATTATGATATCTAACAAATAAATTATTGTAATAATCTTAATAGACACCTTTAATTAATTATTACTCAATCTAAAGTTAACCAAGCTCTTTTTCTACCTCATAAATTGCTTCTTCAATAATATCCATTCCCTTTATTGCTATATCCTTACTCATTACAATGGGAGGAGATATTCGTAGAATATGACGCCTTGGAATCCAGGCTAAACCTTTACTGAAAGCTTTTTGGTAAACAAGTGTTCCAGCTTTTTCGAACGGTTCTTTAGTAGCTTTATCCTTAACTAATTCTATACCCAACAAACATCCCTTACCCCTCACATCTCCTATGATAGGATGGTCATCTTTCATTTTTGCCATTCGTTTATTAAAATATTGCCCTAATTCAGTGGCATTCTCTAAAAGATTTTCTTCTTGTATTACTTCTATCGAGGCTAATACCGCAGCACAAGCCATCGGATTACCTCCAAAGCTCGTTGATGCTGAAATACTACCTAAACTATCTCTCATTTCATTTCTTACAGCAAGAACTGTAACAGGAAAACCATTTCCCACTCCTTTTCCTATAGCAATAACATCAGGTTTAACATTCCAGTGTTCCATACACAGATATTTCCCTGTTCTTCCCATTCCAGTTAAAATCTCATCAGCAAATAAAAGGATGTTTCTTTTATCTAGAAATTCCTTAAGTTTTGGAAAGAAATCTTCAGGTGGGATAATTGAACCAGCCCATCCCTGAATTGGCTCTAAAACAAATGCTGATATCCTTCCTGCTGTTCCCTCAGAAATGAATTCATTATAGAATTCCAAATACTTATCAGTGTCTATAGTCCCATCCACTTTTGTAAATATGGGTCTATAAGGGTTTGGACGAGGAACCATATAAAATCCAGGAGATCTGCTCGGGCCAAATGCTGTGTTCATCTGACTCAAAGAGATAGCATGGCCTGTCTTTCCATGAAAATCTGTAAAACATGATATAAACTCATTCTTTTCTGTATACATTCTACAAGCTCTCAGACCAGCTTCTATAGCTGTCGTACCACTGTCATAAAACTGGATACCCCCGAATCCCTCAGGAAGTATTTCTAGTATTTTTTCTAACGCCTGTACCTTAATAGGAGTAACAAAGTCATGAATGTTTAAAAGGTTGTTTACCCAATATGTAATGGCTTCGCTCACTTTTGGATGAGCGTGACCTAAATTTGTTACATATATACCACTTGAAAAATCTATATATTTATTTCCATCAACATCTTCAAGGATAACTCCACTACCCTTCTTAAATGCTACAGGAAACAATTGCACCTGATTTGAGAATCCCTTCATAATTTGTGAAGCCTTTGCCCATAATTCGCGAGATTTTGGTCCAGGAAGCTTTTTCGTTAATATGTTTGGTAGATTTATCGTTTCATCATTGTTCAATCTCATTATATCCTCCTAATGGCTATATTAATGTTGTAACAACTATCATATTATATCCTTTTACTTATTAATTATATCCTTTCCAGCTTATGAAGAATTTTCTTTTAAATCATTTTAATTTACCGGCAGACCATATATTTTCGCTGAACTTTTTTCTTCCATACAGATTAATACAGATATAAACATGTTATTTCATATAAGAAACAATTAATATTTTTTATTAAACTAATGTGTACTTGAAAAATATTCAAGCAACTGATCCAAATAGAGAACTCCTTCATACTCTATTGGCTTTTTGCTTTGCTTTAATTCACCTTTTTCGCCAACAGGGTCACCTAAAGAGGTAATAACTATGTCTGCCTCACTAAAATTTTCCCTTTCAGTGTAGGCATTTGTTATCGCAACAACATTCAACCCTAAATCCTTGGCAGTAAAAACTCCATTTCTTGAATCATCAAATATAATAATTTCTTCTGGCTTAATTTTAGTTTTATTAAGTACAAGTAGATATATCTCTGGATTAGGTTTTTTCTTGCTAACAATATCTCCCGCAAATAGAAAATCGAACTTAATATCCTTTAGCATTTTATAAGCAATTGTACAAGCAACTCTTTCGTTTGAGGCAGTAATAATCCCTAGTTTCAGCTTTTTATCCATTGCTTCTTTCATAATTCTTTTAATACCAGATCTTAAAGGTATTTTACCACTTTCAAGGAGTGCTATAAAAATTTCAGTTTTTCTCTTATGAAGATTTTTTATGAGTTCGTATTCTTTTCCCGGTTCTATTTTTTTCCCAAACCCTTGGGTATGAAAGTAATGAAGTAAGCGTTCCTTCCCACCTGTAATTTGGAGTAGTTCATAATATGTATCGATATCCCACTCTATATTGTATCCAAAGTCCTTAAAAGCTCTATTAAAGGCAACTCTGTGACCATCCCTCTCAGAATCAATAATTACTCCATCCTGATCAAAAATAAGTGCCTTTATTCTTGACACCCTTTAGGCCTCATTAATAATAAAATTTGAAGAATTAATTATACAATCAAAAATGATGTATACCAATCTTCCAAACTATAAGTTACATTAGAGGAGGTTTCTTCTTCTACATTCTTCAAGATACATCTCATAAATTTCATCATAAATAGTACTTACTCTATTGTCCGGTTCTATTATACACTCTATCGAAACCATATTCTCAATCGCATCTATAAGACTTTGATAAAAAACTCCACTTGCAGCAATAATAGCTGAACCGAAGGCTGTTTCAACTATATTTGCTCTGTATATATTCTTTTTCAAAATATTTGAACGTATTTTTAGCCATGGTAAACTATACGCACCTCCACCCATAGAGAATATCCTATCCCCGACAATATATCCAATCTCCCCTATCTTTTCATAAATTATGCGTTCAATAAATGCGATTCCCTCTAGAAATCCTTTGAAAAGAGAGATAGGGTCACAGGTGTTTATATTGATAAAACCAATAGCATCGAGTTTAAGAAAAGGAAACCTCTCACCTTTTCTAACAAGAGGATAAATTAAAGCGCCCGTAGGGGCTAATCCTTCTATCTTTCTATTATACTCATCTAGATTATTGCCAAAAAATAAACGCAAAGATTCTCCACCTGTATTACTTCCTGCGCCAGGTAGCCAGTAACCTTCCGGGTGTCTGTGAACATATATAAGACCATCAGGGTCTTCAATAAAATTATTAGCAATTCCCTTGACACCAATAACAGTGCCGAGTGTTGTATTCCATTCTCCAAAAATTTTTGCTCCGCTCGAATATAGGCTCGCTATAGAATCTGTAGCTCCAGCAACAACCATTACATTATTCTTTACACCAAATGTTTGCCTTATGCTTTTTTTTAATTCCCCAATAACTTCACCTGTCTTAACAACTCTTGGAAGTTTTTCATTAGGTATTTCAAGGATAGAGCTAATTGAATCTGGCCACTTACAATGGAATATGTCATACCCTGTTTTTAATGAATTTGAAAAATCTGTTGTTTCATACTCTCCAGATAGAATTCCATTTATATAATCAGCAGCATGAACAAATTTAAAGACTTTGGCAAATATTTCAGGTCTATGTTTTTTTATCCATAGTACCTTTGAAAGAGCAAAAGAAGGTTTTACATTAAGTTTTGTATACCTTCGTATGAAGTCTGCTTCAACATGTGCTCGAAAATCGTTGTGTAGAATTGCATAATAAAGTGGTTTATGATTTTTATCGATAGGTATAATTGTTCCAGAAGTAGAATCTACAGATATAGCCTTAAGATGATAATGATCAATATCTAAAAATATTTTATTCAATACTTTGAATAGCGCAGGTTCCCAGAATTGAGCATTTTGTTCTGAAAGTTTATTGTTATCACTTTGAACAAAACTATCCTCGATCCCGGCTTTTTGAATTGATAAAAGTCGTCCCTTTTCATCAGTGAGAATTGCTCGAATTCCTGTTGTTCCAAGATCTATTCCTAAGAAAGCACTCTTCTGCATCATCCTAATTTTCCAAGTTCACATTGCTTTTTATAGTCTTAACGTTGTGCTTTATTAACTAACAGCTCCAATTATACTTAATAATGATTTATTTTCTAAAGTATTTCCTGGATCTTATAATTTGTTTAACTCTCTTATTAAAAAGTCTTGTCTAGTGCCTTGTATAATCCTGATAATGGTTTTAAATCTATATCAGGTTTCTTTCCAGAGATTAATCTCTGCAGATTAAAATATTTGTAGTGTTTGAACGCTTGAACCCCTTCTCCTGAGATATACAATCTTGATGTTAAGTTTGCAAACTGTACACCTTCTTCAATATTTAAATCCCCTGATTTGAATTCCTCCAGGTGATGTAATATATAGACATTTAGTCCTGCCTTCCATGAATCACCAGCGCCGATAAGGTAAAACTGATTATTTGGCATATATTCCTTGGTCGTGAGGAACCAATTTTTGGATTCGATCTGTTTTACCTCACCAATTGATTTATAATACAGGACGAGAGTTTTTTCAGCAGATGTAATCGCATATAGCCTAGCTTCATTTCCCTTACAATATTGCTTTTTCAAATATGATAAAAATGCCTGCCTTTTATCAACCATATGTGCTCCCGATTTAATGCCATATTGAGGCACTATCAGATCAACTTCATCATCAGAACAAACAAACAAATCTGCCACTTCAAGAGAGGGTTTTAAATATTCATACCGCTCAGGCTCAAGAGTATATGTATGCGTATCTACCATTACCAATGTATCTATAGTATCTTTCATCCATTTTATTGCTCTTGCTAACCGTCGTCCACCCTCTAAATCCGCTCCTCTTTCAAACAATCCTGAATAACTAATCTGAACTATACTGGGATTTAAAAATATCAGTCTTTCCATCACTCTTGGATCATTCGGGTCCAAATATTTACCCACATGCTCACAGAAAGTTACAGGAGTTCTCATCCCCGATTTATCCTGAGGAATAAAAGAAACATCCGTTCTGTATCTTTTGTCACTAATTACCCCAAAAACATTCACACTGTGCTCTTTCATGACTTTTATAAATTGCTCGCCTTCAATATCCTGACCAATATAGCCAATAACTCCGGTTTTAACACCCAATGCAGCAGCAGGCCTAGCAACATTCCCACAACCTCCCAACTGTACAGTAGCTAGTTGCACTTTTGTCAAAGGGGGCCTTGTTTTAATAAAATGCTCTTTTGGTACAGCTAAATCCTCATGCTTCATCTTTAAATCGGGAATTGTAATAGGTTTTTGAACATCTATTACCAAATTTCCCATACTAAGAAAATCCACCTGTTCCTTGTATCTATCCAAATGGTCTTCAACATTTGATAGAGTATATTTTTCAGGATTCAATTCAATTAAAGATCTTGCCTGTTTATCTCTCGATACTGCCACTTTTTTCAATCCTTCTAGCCGTATTAATAAATATTAGCTTTAATCTTTTTGGATTTCAATGACCTTCCTCAATCTTCGTTCTCAAAAATAATAAAAATAGAGGATCATCTGAATGAAAGAATAAATCTCCTGCATCTTCGCTTCCCTTTCCTAAATCTGGCTTGCCTGAAAGCTCACCAACAACAGCAGTTTTATATCCCGTCATTAACCAATGCCAATCTACCTTACCTGAAACTTCTCCTTTATGTAATTCTTCGAGGTGTCGAAACTGTATAGGAATATTATCTTCTAAAGCATTTGGAATCGTAATACCAAATTTATCAAGGTTATACCCACCTATGGAACCTAATAACATAGGTGTATTACTATGACCAATAAATTGTTCCTGTTTCCCGGTCCTTACTGTAGCCAATTTCGTCGGGTCGAGTTTATCAAGTATATTTTTAAACTCAACACTTCCACAATATTGATCTAAGGGATTAATATTCTTTGGATAACCTTGTTCGACTAATTTGTACATATCAATTTTTGATTCTATAGTATGTAATTCTGCCAGTTTAATTCCAGATGGTCTTTGAAGCAACTGTACGTTATCTGGCGTTCTTACCTCAGAATAGATCCTCGATTCGACGTATCTTCCATCTGAAGTCATCGATCTTACTCGATATAAAGTTCCTTGTTCATTTTTTGCTTCATCCACCACAGATCCAATTAAAACATTATTATTGCTATCACCTCTATCATTTATTGAATAAACCAGCTTTGGATGCATGTGTAGTGGAACTGCCATTCCTCCTTCATAATCGATTTCTTTACAACCATCTAATCTGCCCACTTTTTTTTGTACTTCCATAATGACCTTATAACCGGCTTGAATAATGACCTTTCTATTGTTTCCATATTGATTCTCATGCTGATATAAAAGTAGCCCAACAGCAGGAAAAGCTCCTGGAATTATCACAGGCACTTCCCATCTTTTTGGATCTTCTATAGTATCTAAATTATGTTTTGCAGCATACTCTACTGCAAATTTTTGCCATGATTGTCTTACTTGCGGAGGTATATCTCCATCAGGAGTAGTATACAATAACATTTTTTTTGCCATTTTTTTCGTACCCTTCTTTCGATTATCATAAGATTTATCAAAGGCACTTTATGCTTTTGTAAGTAACCTGAATAACTTATATCATTAATCCTTTGGATTTCTATTTTTGCTCGTACTTCAAAAATTTTATTTACCTAATACCTGTTTCTATATCTTTCTAAAATGGCCATTCATAGTCTGTTGTCTCTTCCGAACGCTGGTTCACCTTCTCCCACATCCCTTTCTCTACAAAATAACTGTCCCTTGGAGAACTACTTGTCGAAACCTCAATAAAAGTGGTATCCCCTCCTGTAGCTGTAAATTCATGCACTATCCTTCGATCAATGCTCATTACATCTCCGGGTTTCATATCAAACTCCTTACCATCTACTACCATATGCATGTTTCCTGACCAAATGAGAAACGTTTCATGTTTTTTTTTATGATAATGCGCTGGAGTAGTCGTCCCCTCCTTTTGAATAAAAATCTTCCCACAATATTCAGGTGTATTCACTATCTCATACTGTACACTTCCTATTTTTAAATGTTCAATTTTTACAGGTCGTTTTACATTTAATCTTTTATAACCATTTCCATTTATTCTTTTCATACAAACCCCTTCTCTTGTACTCATAATATATCACTAATTTATTAGTACCTATACCACATTCTACTTTCTAAAAATAAACATCAATAAAAAATAGCTGCTTTTTTTCATAGATTTATAGGATATTGCCCGAATTTTTTTACTGTTTCATAAATTGCTAAAACTTTATCCAGAGATGTCTGAGGCTGGATATTGTGTGCAGGTGCGATGATTAACCCACCTCTGTGGGCAACAGTTTTTAATCTAAGCTTAACTTCATTCACCACATCATCAACTGTGCCAAATGGCATAACCTCTTGATTATCGATCGTGCCCCAAAATGTTAAATGCTTCCCAAACTCTTTTTTAATCTTTGCAGGATCCATAGATTTTGGCTGTATTGGATTTAAAATGTCAAGTCCAATATCGATTAAATCTTTAATAATCGGATAAACATACCCATCTGTGTGAAGAGCAAACTTTATATTAGGATTTATTTGTTTTAATAGGGAAAAAAGTCTGTCATATCTTGGTTTGATAAATTCCCTAAACATAGCAGGCGAAATAAGCATCCGCTCCTGAGCGCCGAAATCATCACCTATCCAGATAATATCAACACCAATTTTGACAAGTTCAGTTCCAGCGTCAATAGACCATGTTAGTAGCTTATCTAAGTATGCATGCAAAAAATCTTTATTTAGTATCATATCCTGCATTACCCTATCCATTCCTCGCAGAAACCATGAAATCTCAAAAAGAGTACATGGGATACCCCCAAAAATGGCAAACTCTTTTCCATGTTTCTCAACAAGTTTTTTAGTCCCAGTATATCTCTGTTCACTTTTAAAATCTGGAATTATAAATTTAGAAGGATCCTTAATATTGGCCAATGGATGTTCAGCTATTTCTGTGTACCTGCCTCCAGCCGCATTTTCTACACATCTCCACTTTATTCCCCATTCATCATAATATTCTTGCTCATCACTTAAATAAAAGCCTGTACATGGGCCAATGACTGATATCAAAACATCATCATCCATCAAATGAGGTGTAATTCCTCCATCTGATGCATGTAATGATAATTCTTCTGTCTTAACACCTAGATACTCCAATAATTTTTTTTCCATTTCTGGCGTATACCGTACACTGATCGGCACCCTGTCCGGTTCTTCATGATTTAAAGACATTAATAATCTCTCTTTATGTGTCATGAAATTATCCCTTAACCGCCCCACCGGTAAGCCCTTGTATAACATAGCGTTGTAAAAAGATAAACAATATAACCATAGGGGTAGTTACGATTAGAGAAGCAGCCATCATCTCAGACCAGTAGACTTGAAAATTTCCAACAAATGTCAGTAATAATCCTGGCGGAAGTGTTTGCTTGGTATTGTCCGGCATTAGAGTCATCGCAAACAGTAAGTCATTCCAAGCAACCAAAAAGGAGAAAATTGTAACCGAAATCAAAGCAGGCGCAGTTAAAGGAATTATAATTTTGATTATGATTCTAAATCTTGAACAACCATCAATCTTAGCTGCATCTTCTATTTCTTTTGGAATTATATCAAAATAGTTTTTTAACATCCATATTGCAAAGGGAAGGGTAAAGCTCGAGTACGAGATTGCAAGTCCGAAATAATTATTTAAAAGATGTAGGTGTCGGTAAATTACATAGAGAGATATTACAAACATAACAGGAGGGAACATCTGAGAGCTCAATATAAAAATGAGAAGCGGCTTTGAACCTCGAAATTTGTATCGAGAGAAGGAATATGCTGCTAAAACAGCGCAAGTTAAAGAAATAAAAGTATTTAATAAGCATACAATAATGGAATTTAAAAAGAATTTTGGAAAGAGACTTACACTACTGAATAGGTACTTAAAAGCATCAAGTGTTGGGGGTCGAGGAATCCATACAGGCGGAATTTTATAAATTAACTTTAATGGTTTAATAGATGTAGATATCATCCAAATAAAAGGCATAAAAATAATGAATAACCCTATTATTAGAATTATAGCTTTAATTATTCTTATCGAGTATTTATCTAACTTTGAACCAAAAATCATCTTATACGCTCTAGGATTAATCGTTTTCTTTTATAAATAACCCATTTGTATGCATCTTGAAAATAATTATTGATTATTCTTTAAATGCAAATTTTATCCACAAAATTGCTACAAAAAGTAAAAAAACGAGCTGGATTGCACCAGCAGCAGCTCCATAATCCAGCCTGAAGAATCGAAAGCCTTCCCTGTAAATAAATATTGGTAATGTATCAGTTGCGTTTATAGGCCCTCCCTGGGTTGTTGACCAGATCATAGTGAAGTCCAATGATGACCATACAGTCGTGATTAAGAGTACAACCCCTATAATGTTCCACATAGACGGCAACATGACATGTCTAAATTGCTGGATAATGCCTCCGCCATCTACTGCTACTGCATCATAGAGTTCTGCTGGGACACTCTGTAACCCTGCTAATAACATCACCATATCAAAGCTTGCTCCCCTCCAAACTGTAGCCCAAATTACTGCCATCATTGCATATCTGGGATCAGCCCAAATATCTAAGGAGAGAGTGGATATTTTAAGGACACTAAAAAAATATACTAAAAGCCCATACTCTGCTGCATAGAGCCATCTCCAAAGCCAAGCAGCAACTATTTTTGGTACTACCCAGGGAACTAAAAAAATCCCCCTGAAAAGATTTTTCATTGGGATATTATTAAGTGTTAATGCTACAGAAAAACCTATTAAAAACTGCAAAATAACTACACCAAATATAAAATACACTGAAACTTTCCAAGAATTCCAAAAATCTGGATTCTTGAGTAAAGAAATATAATGTCTTAAGCCATTCCACTCGGATGCAGAAGGATTTACTATGGAATAGTTTAAAAAACTTTTTCCAACTGTCAGGATTAGAGGTGTGATAATTGCAAAACAAATTAATAAAAAAGCAGGGAGAATTAAAAGAACACCGAATTGTGGGTCTGTGATTTTGAGATGTTTTCTCATAGGATAAGATCTTTTAACAGTCATTTCAGCTTTCATATTGTATTTACCTCTTTCCATAATACCCGAAAAACTTATGTGAGAAATAGATAAATAAATTTCTAAAAGGATAAAACCATAATTCTAACTCAATATCAAACAAGGTAACCAAGACGACGCAATCTATCCTCAATCTCCTTTCTCTCTTTATCCGAAAATGGATACACCATCTCCTTACTGTCCAGTAACTTCGAATTAAGCTTCCTCCTTAATTCAACAACCTCCTCCTCCTCCCTTACTCCTTCTATTAGATTATCCTTCTCACCAGGATCTTCCTTTAGATTATAAAACTCCTCCCTTCCACTGCTTAGATTCCTTATCAGCTTAACCTCATCAGTCCTTATCGACTGTAACGACCCAACCAATAAATTCGGCTCCACATCCTCATAATCACTTAGATACTCATACAAATCCTCCGAATACGCCTCCAACCCCTCTGCCTTCCCCTTCTCTATTATTGGCAATAGACTTATACCATCAAAATCATATTCCCTCTTTATCTGTACCCCAGCATAGTCAAGTACTGTGGGCATAACATCAACTGACCTTACCACCCCAGGTACCCTCTTGCCAGAAGGTAGACCCTTATCCCTCATGATGAGAAAGATATTCGTGTCATGATCATACATGCTCCTGTGCTGTGGATAAAGCAAACCTCCAAACCGATGGGGAATTGGCTTTGCAGGATGCTCACCAACTCCTGTCCCATGGTCTGACATCAGAATAAGAAGTGTGTCATCCCAGAGCTTCAGCTCATCAAAAAGCTCTATCAAACCCCCAATAAGATTCTCATCAGCACATTTTATCCTAGCATCCTTGTACCTCATTTCAGAAAGCACTCCCTCCTTGATTCTCCCATCTCTCAAGAGTGCCTCCTCAGCCCCCTCATGTGTCTCATATAAATGCCCCCAGAGAAAAAAGGGAGATGATTGATAGTTCTTCCGTATCCAATCAAAAAAATCATCCACCCACCACCATCCCTCATAGAACATATCTTCATCCTTACCTGTAGGACTCCACGTATCCCATGAAATATCTTTACTTCTTGGCTCAAAAAAATCATCAAAACCAGCATCAAAACCATGCCTAGCACCTATAAGTCCATTGCCTGTGAAAAAAGCAG
>CAYRKG010000062.1:0-21470 GCA_964424795.1 uncultured Spirochaetota bacterium | reverse complement strand
ATCTTTTCCTTGCCCTCTATTTGCTCAATTAGATAAACCAAAATAGGAACATTTATCTTTTCACCACAATGGGTGAGCAATGTAGCAATTGATTTCTCAAATTCGATGGTTCCTGTGTCAAGAGCGGTTATTTTCCACATAGTACCCCCCGGATACTTAATGAATTATTAAAGTATACCCATAGCAATATAACTGTAAAATATCCATCATATTTAACTTCATAATTATAAGTATATGTAATCTACATTTTATAGGGAAAAATCGATTTTTACTATTCAATTTTGATGTTATTAAACTCTATCTACAGTAATTTTACTTAAGATTGAGGTTCTATTGTGGATCATGAAGTTTTTAGGAATTGACTTACATTCAAAAGAAAATTATCAGTAACTCTTCTGTCACAATCCCTCACCCATTTTTGAGATTCAAATCTAAAGCTACACAGAATTTATCAATTTTTTAGACTTAAACGAGCTGATATAATCTATCTTATCTCGTATTCTATTTATGATTTTAACCTCTACGAATCCTGTTTCAGTCAGGAGATCGGGTAACTTTCCCCGAACATGAATTTTATATCCGGCACTCCACCAGTAAAAAGGAAAGTTAAAGAACGCCAGCAATGGATTAGTAATTCTATGAAGGTCAACCAATAAGAAATGCCCTCCTGGTCCTAAAACCCTGAATATCTCTTTAAGGCCTTTCTTTTTTAAAGAAATTGACAACTGGTGAATTACCCATGTAGAGGTAACTATGTCAAAGAAATTATCAGAAAAAGGTATCTTTTCAATTGATGCCCCTCTAAAGTCGATACGAAGCTTCTCTTTATTTGATTTGATTTTTGCCTGTTCGAGCATTCCTGAAGATGCATCAATTCCTGCTACAAATCCTTCATTTCCCACCTGTTTTTTGAGCATCAAGGCAAGTGTTCCAGTGCCACAACCCGCATCTAGTATTTTATCCCCTTCTTTTACGCCAGCTAATTTTGCAGCAAGGGAATAAAACTCAAGCCCAAACTTCCTTTTCACGAAACGATCATAGCGCCTTGCCACATGGTCGAAAGTTTTTGCTACATAATAAGTCTCATTTCTTTTCATCTTTTTTATAATCTGGTACCTCTACATAAGCAATGTCACATAACGTTTGGCGCGAATATGACGTTTTTACTGTAGCGAATGTGAAGGCAAAATTTGGAGAAGCCCGGAGCGACCAACGGAGGCGGAACTTATACATGCTGTTAAACGGAGTGGTACAGTTTTTTAATCTTCATAATATCTTTTAAAGATTCTGCATATTGCCAAACTTATCCATAATTGTGCTTCAAATGTCCTTTTGTTTGCTACAGTTTTATGTATATTTGAATACGTATTTTTCCAGAGCCCTGATTTTTGTTGATTGCTTTTTAACCAATTCAGAGCTGTTTGTACATCATTGTCTTCTTTAGGAATACCAATGAGAGATATTGAATCCAATGCTGAGACTAAATCTGTCCAAAAAAATGGATATTTAAAATTAACCCAGTTATCAACAGCTTTATATGAAGAGGAATTATCCTTTTTGAAAAATTGAGATTTTAATAAAATAGCGGCAGTTTTTGCCTCCTTTGTTTTTTTATATTTTGAATGAACAGCAAATGCACGGATAACCATTCCTGTCCCACTATGAGTGAACGGTTTTGTTTTATCAAAATCTTTTTTAGTTCCCACATTATGAGTCGTGAGTATTTTATACTCTTCTTTTGAGTATTGTCCAAATGCGCCGGGACTCCCTATTACCCAGCCTCCGTCATTTTGTCGCATTGATAGAAGCCACGTAAATCCTTTTTTTATTCGTGGATCATTTTCATAACCTGCTTTAATTAATAATGACATAATTAGGCCTGTGTAATATGGAGCATATTGATTACCTATTATTCCTCTAATATCTCCTTCATCCGTTTGACATGAAAAAATATACTCAGCAGCATTATAGACTAATTCATGCTTTTTGTTAAATTCGTACATGTCGACTAGCTTCGAAAATTGTTTGAATGTTTCAAACAAATCATAATTAACTGCTGGTGCTTTCTTTCTATTTTGAGAGTTTGATTTCCAATATCCTAATATTTTTTGTTTTTTTAGAATCTTTTGTGGCTCTGGCAATTCCCAAATGTATTTTTTTTCTGGTACATTTTCTGATAACAAATCCCTTTTTGCGAAATAGGTTATAGCCGCATTATTAGATTCAATCAATAGATTGATGGGGTTATATTTTAATTGTTTTATCCAGTTTTTCATATTACAATGTGCAATTTCTTATAGCGCTCGGCGTGTATCCGGAATCTCTGAAGGCGATTTTGGTGAGGCATAAACCCGAAACAGATACACGCTCTTAGCTGAAGTGCCGTCTATATAAATTCTCCTTTAGCAATCATTACAACCCTTCCACCGACAGATACATCTATTTTATCTTCTCTTTCTTCCGCTCTTAAAAGAATCAATGAAGGCCTTCCTATTTCATAACCCTGTTCAACTTGAATGTTAATTCGATTCTCCCCAAAATAACGGAATTGCACTAAATACCCAGCCAGACAACCATTAGCACTTCCCGTAGCCGGGTCCTCTGGCACACCATAGTAGTCAGCGAAAACACGGACATTCAAGTCATTTTCTTGACTATAAGTCTCGGGACAAAAGCCGAGTGCCGCTTTAGCTTCAGTATTTCTAATCAAATCGAAGTATTTATCTCTATTTATCTTAGTCTGTTTTAAAGAGTCTAAGCTCTTCAACGGGACTATGATGAATGGCAAGCCAGTAGAAACCTCTTGAATTGGGAATCTATTGTCTATATCTCTTTTATCAACGCTCAAGAGCTGCGAAATTGGCTCCGGATCGAAAATTAGGCCAAAAGTCGGATTCATTTGCTTCATCCATAGAATGTCTATATTTTCACCAATGTAATTGAGCGTAACAGGAATCTGCCCGATTTTCAGATTCAGGGTTATCGTCTTGACAGGCTCTCTGATTATCTCGTGTTGTATCACATAAGTAGTCCCCAGTGTTGGATGACCGGCAAATGGTACCTCTTCCTCGGGCGTGAAAATACGAACATCATATCCACCGTTTCGCTTCTCTTCGGACAAAATGAAGGTCGTTTCTGAATAGTTCATTTCCTTAGCAATTTTTTGCATTTCAGTATCAGAGAGTGTCTTTACATCTCTGAAAACTGCGAGTTGATTACCTGCATATTTTTCTTCAGCGAATACATCCACTATGTATAAGATGTGTTTTCCCATTTCTATTTCCTCCATCAGGAATTTCAGTTAACGGTTTGCGGATAAAAGAAGTTATCGAAGGCGATTTGGGCGAACGAAGTAAGTCCTTTATCCGCTGTTATATGAAGTGGCGGTAAAATTAAACCACTCCCCAAATAACATGCCATACCACATCTGTCCAAAAGTGTATGCCTACTGAAGCGAGAAATCCGAATTTTCTAAAGTAATAAGCAGCAATAATTGAAACTACACTATTGAGAAGAATAATCTCAGTCATAAGAGCAGCTGGGATCTCGCTCATCGTCTTCAAGCCCGAAATGAATATTAGCCCAGGGATATGCCCAAAAGAAAATGCGAGAGCTGACAGGATGGCAACAATCCAAAAAATTTGCTTTTGCCATCTCTTTTTTAGAATCACGTAAGAAATAAGCCATACCCAAAATGAGATGAAAAACAGGCGAAATATCAATTCTTCCCCGATACCAGCCGAGGCCGAAGCAACAAGAGAAGTTGGAAACGGCGGGTGAGGAAGCGGCTCTAAGGCATGAAATTTGCTAAAAATCGTATCGGCAAGAATTAAAAATACTCCAAGCCCAACCCCAATAAGTGCAGGGATCAAAAATCTTTGCCTATTAGAAACTTTTAAATCCCAAATATCGGCAAAACCTAGTTTCTGCGAAAGCTTTAATCCAAGAAACCCCAAGCCTCCATAGAGAATAAGCGTAACGGCTGCATTCACAAGAGCGAGTATTGGCTTTGGAGGTGGAAGTTCCTGTTCTGGTAAAGTTGGTAAGAAGGAACCTTGAGGTAAAAAGACATTGATCGCTGCTAAGATAGAAAGGGTTATGATGAGACCGATATAGATTTTAATTGATGGTGATATTTTTTTCATGATTTATTTCCTACATTTTTAATTTTAGCCATTTTAGCCGCCATTTCATATAACGGGACCGTTGCAACGTAAGCGGGATATAGGATGAAAAGCAAACTCAAAAAGACGAACAGAGAAGGTAAAGCAATTAATGATGAAAGAGACCGGTTTGGGCAATTGTACAATATTGCTAATACATCTGGCCAACAACAACTGATCATAGAATCAAGCTCCTCACTTCGTGTATATTCCCAATTTTTTTCATGAGCGAAACTATTTCTTGTCGGATTTGATCATTAGAAAAGGCATCGGAAGTTAAAAATATAAACATGAGGATAGTAATAAGAAATATTAAATTTTTTCATAGGCTTACCTCTACATAATGAATATTTATCTGCGGTATTTCATCTAATGTTCCAACGCTATCCAAAGTTGTGACCATAGGGAGCAATTTGGATGAAGCGAGCAACGGTAGCCAAAACGGTTAGCCGTTATTAGTTGAAGTAACAATCATCGTTTGTTCATTTTATGATAATCAAGTGCATTTAATGCGAACCTAGCATATGCTGCAGCAGGACCACCACCCATTTCTATAGCAACTTCAATAGTTTCATATATTTCTTCATCATTAGCTCCAGCTAAATAAGCTTGTTGTACATGCCATTCCATACATGGCTCACATTTTGTTGCAATAGAAATTGAAAGTGCCATGAGTTCTTTATGCTTCTTTGAGATGGCTCCATCAGAGAAGGTTTTTTCCTCAAGTTTTAAGAAGGATCCATAAGACTTGCAGTTTTCTAAAAAACGTGTATGTAATTTTTTTCTATCAGAAATACTATTATTAATTTTTTCTTTAGAGAAATCTTCCATTTTGTACTCCATCTTTGTTGTATTTCGTTTAACGTTCCCGGCATATACGACGTTGCGACCATAGGGAGCAATATCCCTAAGGGCAAGGGCATTGGCCCATAGTGTATATGCTGTGATACTTATTAAAGGCACTCCCTTCAGCATGGGTTAATATGGGCTTGATAGTTACCATGTAAATGAATACCATCTTCCCAGGGTGATCTTGACGATCTGTCGATCGTATAGATCGTCAGATAGGGGATCCCGAGAAATCCCATAGAGTTCCAACGAAAATTAAGGTAAAAATTGCTGCTTGCCAGCAGCATGGGGGAAATCTTTGTCCTTGACAAAGTGCCTTTATTATATGTTATGTGCCGTTTGATTTTATGTTTCTTACTCTTTATCATATGTGATATCAAGTAAACCTTTTGGTGTATATTCATTGGCTAACATTTTTTTTATTCTATTTACTCTTTCTAAATTACCTTTTGGATTGTCTTTTATATTTAGAGTTGCAGGTGAAATCAAACATGCAATTAAAGATATATATTCATCTTCAGTTAGATCGGTTACTTTCTTTGAATAGTAATATTTAGCAGCATCGACAATACCATATTGGTTGTTTCCAAAATACATCATATTGATAAACAGTGTAATCTGTTCATCCTTTGAAACAAGTGGATGAAGAGCAAATCTCGCACATAGTGTTTGCTTTATTTTAGGGAATCCCTGTTTGAAATTTTTAAAATAAAATTTCTTTGCTATACTTTGTGTTATTGTTGTCCATCCGCTGCCAGGAGTTTTAAATTCAATACCTTTGTGGTTATAAAAGTTAGGATCTTGGATTTTTAGTAATATTTCAAGTTGTCGTTTAGTGATTTCCTGTTTTGTTATTTTAATATTTGAGAGGTATTTGTTTGCCGTATCAATGGTGTGTGAGCGAGCGTAAATAACTTCAATTAAGTAATAACTGAGAATAGATAGAAGTATTATTATGAAAATGTATCTTTTTTTTAACTTCATTTTATTTTGAATATTAATCATTTTCACAATATAATGCAAAACTTTTTTTAAAGAGCTGATGTTCAAATTGCATATACCATTATAAGTGTAAACGAAGCCTGTCATAAGTTTAAACGAAAACTCAAAGAATACTCGAGCGATATCATTTTTTGCATTGTTTGCTCTGTTTGTCCAGCGTCGGTATCTTACTTTGTCTATCTTTTCCCATAATTATTTCCTTTAATTTTCAGACAGGATTCATTTGAAGATGCAGGATTCATTCACAACTTATACAGAATCTTTTTCCCTTTGTAAAGACCTTTATATTTGGGAAATATAATAGAGAAGCAGTAAAGAACCTGGATATGGAAAAAACAGCACTATTTCAGCTTCATTTTCTCTTTAAAGTGTTGACATAGCTTAAAGTATATATATGAAGTGTTAAGAATTTTTTATTTTGCATATGCACAGTGTTAGCAGAAGTTTTCAGTAACCTTGTTACTTTCATGTTAGACCATAAATTTAAACCAACTATTAGGAACAATCCCAGAAAAAGCTACAAAATCTGTTAAAAAATGTGCAATAATCGCAGGGATTACTGACCCTGTCTTCCACATAACTATCAATGGCAGAATTGCCCAAATGGCACAATTAATTATAGCATGTACACCCAACGACCAATGAATTAAACCAAATATGATTGCAGAAATGAAAATGGCAGGCAATATTCTTACTATACACCTCTTTAGAACCGTGAAACAAAATCCTCTAAAAATAATCTCTTCGATAATACCAACCAATACAAGGCCAAGTGAAAGGTCAACCAGATTAACGATGGGATTCTCAATTATGGGGAAGTGTCCCACCTGAGTTTTCGGTAATAATCTCTCGAGAAATCTCCATCCAACCTGATCAATAATGATCCCAATTATGGATAATATAATGGTCAAAATGACGAATTGTCTAATTTTGATTTTCTTAATTCCAAAGTCAGAAACACAACATACTCGATTTTTAATTAAATAGAAAATAACTAGCAATGGCACTATTTTTACAAAAATATAATCGATAAGTAACCAAACTATATAATTGCCAACGAATATATTAGAAAAATCATTCAACAAAAATATGAGAGATAAACATACCAATGCCGATAATTGAATCCTGCGATTATTTGAATCTACTTCCGTCACGTTGCACCTTACCCCCAGTATCTTTCTGTGTTTTCTGAGAATTTTAGTAACTAAGCTAAGATAAAAAGGCCAATGTGCCAAATGCAGTGCAGCGTATATGCCTTCTTATATGCAATTGTACTTAGTCAGTCACTAAATAAATATGATTATAATATTATTCAACTTTCCTTTTGTTGTTTTACAATCTCATAAAACTCCCTTGGAGTCACTATTTTAGCTACACCAAACTCCTTCAAAGGAAGTAAATCTTCATCACCTGTTACGATGTAATTAGCATTCGATTCTTTAGCAAGGCCAAGTATTTTATCATCATCAGGATCTCTGCATATACCTTTTATTTTCTCATCAACATCTTCTTTATATGCAACTTCTTGTAAATAAGTCAATATCTCTGAAACTATAGTGTGTGGTAAGTTCAATTTTTTCTTTAAGTTCGCATTGATCTCCATTAGTATTTCATCACTAATGATGATGGTGTAACGATCAATACAAAGTTCAAATATTGAGTGGCAGAGACCTCTTGTGGCAAATGCTGCTATTATAACATTCGTATCGAGTATGATTCTCATGATATTGTTTTGAATACATCTTCGTCTGTTAAAATACCCTGTGATTCAGCAAAAGGAAGGACCTTATTTCGCAGTCGACGAAATTTATAGATTGCAATGTACTTTTTTATTGATTCTCTCACAAGATCACTAACAGGTTTAGACTCAGCTTTGCTGATTCGTTGAAGCTCTTCTCGTAAATCATCTGGAAGCCGAATTGTAAGCGTTTGTTTCATTTTTTTACTCCTGTGTTACATCGTAACACAATGTACACAAAAAGACAACAACAAAATAAATAAAAATCATCAAATTAGAATTTATTTGAGGTCACAAGGAAATAATTATAATAAAGGGATATTATCTATGCATACATTAATTTCCCACGCGGCGTTGGAATTTCACGGTCAAGTGACTTTGCAGTTTCTATCCATTCTTCTATGATTACTTGTACATTCTGAAGTGCTTTTTCATAAGTATCACCATCTGACATGCATCCTGCAAGCTCAGGGACTTCAGCAATGTATGCTTTATCTTCATCACTCCAGTAAATAATCACCTCATATTTATACTTACTCATTGGTTTCTCCAAATTTATGTTTTAATATCAATTTCCTAATTTACTTAACCTGATATGATTTAGCTGTTTTCTCTTTCGGTTGAATATCAATTATCTCCTCAATACCATCCTTGAAAAAATATGATGGTCTCCTTTTATTCTTTGTTGGAATCCAAGCTTTATTAAGAGATTACAAATTAAATCAAATACAATGCTTTTGTCATTTGTACCAGATAAGATTTTTTCTAATATCTTGCTAAGTTTATTCATACCTATGATAATTAAAAAACACTTTATTTTGAATATTAATCATTTTCACAATGTAATGCAAAAACTTTTATTTAAAGAGCTGGTGTTCGAATTGCACATAACGCATGGTTGTAACCGAAGCAATGTAATAAAGAAGTAATATCTAAATGAGTGATCTCTTAATTATAAAAAAGCCATATATAAATAGGTAGCCGATTTGGGTAAGGGCACCAATTTTGCCCTTACCGGTTATGCCAAGTTACCTGAAGGACCTTTGGTGTTACCTTTACCTTGTCTTTTTTGATATTCTTGATTCTTTGGGATAACTTGTAGACCACGAGATTCCTTTAATACACGTAACAATTCATTAGCTAGTTCTTCAGACCTCTGTAGTTGTTCCCCAAGACCAACAGGGTAATAAACTCTTGAAACATCTAAATGAGTTATAGCTTTTCCATATCCAAGAGATTTCGCAATTTCGAATATTAGGTCCTGATTCTTTTTTTGTCTTTGTTCATGACCTAGAGGATTACTTAGCCCTTCATTTGCTAACATATCATAATATTCGTGCCATAATTCTCTAATTTTTGTGTTGTTGTAAAAAACCATATCAATCATATTCAGAGCACGAACATTTTCGTCAGTTATAGGCGTATGTCTGGTAGACAACAAAGTTGATAATATGTAAAATTTCTGTTGTCGTTTTTCTCTTCTATTTTGTAACCACATACTAATTAATACTGCAATAGCTGGAGACACTACTATTGCTACAATATTTATAATGGTCATACAATACCCCCTTATAATCATTATAATAAATTACCAAGGGTCTTTTACATAACGTTCCCGGCATATACGATGTTTTGCCGTATCGTGGCGAAGACAAAATGTGACAAAAGTCGAGCGGGAGTTAGTGAGCGAATCATATATACCGTGTTATCGAAAGTGCTATGCCGATTTATTTATTACTCATATAGTTTTGTAAATAACTTCTCATCGATTGAAGTTTTTTTACCCCAAAGATCTATTCTCATTGTAACTGCTGTTTTGATATAAGAACTCTGAGTGGGATCATTAATAAAATCAACCATTGATTTTATTACATTATCACCTGCAAACAATAAACTATTCAACGTTTCAGTTTTTACTTCTTCTTTAAAATCATCAATAGATTTTAAATCTGGTCTAAATACTTGAGTTTTAGATAGACCTCTTTTGGGGTTAATGATTGTTAGCATTTGAATTAGAATGGCACCATATCTCTGCCGCTTTAGATTATGGATGTCTTCTTTTACCTCTTTTTGGTGCTGAAATCGTGCCTGGAAATATGCTCCTAAAATAGCGCCAAATCCAACTGCTAATAGAATAGAGGCAATAATTTGAATAGTTGTTGACATTTTAAATCTCCTAATTCAAATCGGCATATCATTTACGATAACTATTACATCACAAAGTACTGTCTATTATTTATTATTATTGGAAATTAACTGCTGTATTGCTTTTAATTTCATAGGTACTACATCATAATATTATATAATAAAATTGCAATAAATATTATTATTGTTCTTTTAATTTTTATAAAATATTCTATCCATAGGACTTTTGATATTGGATAGTTTTCTTTTACTGGTTATGGTATAAATTTCTGTTGTTTTACTGCAATTGTGTCCCAGAATTTCCTGTATATGTCGCTTTCAAGGAAAGAATAATGGAAAAATAGAACGTTTAATATCAAATCCCCTTTTAAGACATCTCTATCGGAACACAAAATCATTTGACTTTTTGGTAGTCCATCAGATATTCTTTTAATTAAAGCTATGGCGAGAAAGAGCAGCAGGTATAATCTATCCCTCCTTGATTACAGAAAAATAATCGATATAATAGGAAAGTTCTGTATATCCGACTATGCAAGGGAAAGGTTATGGAAGATAAGGCCAAAAGATAAAGAACAGGATTTACAGAACGCATTTAACGAGCTGAAAGAGCTTATCACAGTCACTGAAAACAGAGTTTATCCAAACATCCACAGGATACATGATACAAGAGTATCAGTTGATAGAGCTCAGATAAAGAATAACTGTTTACCTGTCGAAGAGCTTGTTTCCATAAGGGAAAATATTGAATCCTTTATCTCTATTAAAAGGGACATTTCACCACTTTTTAAAGAGACTCCGCTTCTGGCAAAATTAATAGGTAAAGTCAAGATACCGTTCAGTGTAAAAGAAAAGATCGATAGAGCCATTGATGAGCACAGCAATATCAGAGACGAGGCAAGCCTTCGGTTATTTGAAATTGTAGAAGCAATAAGAAGAATCAGAAGCGACATTGAAAAGGTCCTGGAAGGCTATTTTCACGCTCCTGAGACAAAGAAGTTCATCCAGGAAAAGAATATCACCATGAAGGATGACAGGTACGTTATTCCCATAAAGCATAGCTTTAAAGGTAAGATACCAGGTATTGTCCATGCTGAGTCTGGAAGCGGTGAAACCCTCTTCTTAGAACCATTTTCAATCACCCAGAAGAACAATGAGATAAGGCTCTTTTATAAGGAGAAGGAAAAAGAGATCAGGAAAATACTCGTTTCACTGACAAGGGAAGTTGGAAAAAATGCACAGGGGTTGAATATCGTTCAGGATACCCTGGCACACATGGATATCCTTCTTGCAAAGTACAGATTTATGAATGAGTATGAATGTACAATCCCTGAACTCGAGAAGGATAGGATGATCATGATAAAAGAGGCGAGGCATCCTCTCATAAAAGGCGAGATTGTTCCCATCGATTTCGAAATAGAAGGTCCAAAAACAGGTGTGGTAATAACAGGCCCGAACACAGGAGGGAAAACAGTTACCCTGAAGACAATCGGCCTCTTTGTGCTTCTGGCTCAGTCAGGATTACCTGTGCCTGCCCGAGAGATGAAGACATTCCTCTTTGATTCACTCTATGCCGATATAGGAGATGAGCAGTCAATAGAGCAGTCGCTTTCTACTTTCTCAGGACATATTAAAAATATAAAGCAGATTGTGGATAGAGCTGGTAAAAGAACCCTCGTACTGATCGATGAGCTTGGAGCAGGAACAGACCCCATTGAAGGAGGAGCAATCGGAACAGCAATTCTGGATTTTCTCATGAGGAACGGCATTCTTTCAATCGTTACAACCCACTTCTCAAGCGTCAAGGTATACGCCTTAAATAGTGATGAGATTGAAGTTGCATCTGTGGAGTTTGATCCTGAGACCTGTAAGCCTACATTCAGGCTTGTTATGGGAATTCCAGGAAGGAGTAATGCCCTTGAGATTGCCAGGCATCTTGGATTGGAAAAGGCTGTACTGGACAAAACAAAAGAGTTTATCAGTGAAAGGGACAGATCTGTTGATGGTATATTCAAAAAGCTCAGTGATATGGAGCTCAGGTTAAACAGGAAAAGGGAAAAGATCGAAAGGCAGGAGGAAAGGCTCAACAAACTAACAAAAGAGTATACCGGAAAATTAAAGAACCTCGAGGAAAAGGAAAGGTTTATAAGGACTGATTATGAAAAAGAGCTCATATTCCTGCTTGAAGACTACAGGAAGAGGATTGAAAAGAATGTACAGGAGATAAAAGAAAAGAGGGCATCAAAGGAATCGATAAAGGCAGCAAGAGATGAGCTTTCCAAGGTTGAAGAGGATTTTAAGGATTATGAGAAACTACAGCGTATAACAGGTGGTGAAAGTGATGAAACAGGAGGCGAAGATCTTCGAATAGGAGATCGGGTTGTTGTTGATCACGAGTATGGAGAAAAGATAAGGGGAAAGGTGACAAAGATTGTTGATGATGAGGTAACAGTACAGGCCGGTATTTTCCAGCTCACCGTTAAAAAAGAGCATATATCTCCATATAAGGGTGAAACAGAGAACTTAAAGGATTCGTGGGATTATGAGCCAGAGGATATGGAAAGTAAGGCGGTAAATGCATGTGATATAAGGGGAAAGAGGTTTGATGAAGCAATGGTAGAGGTTGTGAGATTTCTCGATAATGCAGTATTACAGAATATTGGTACTGTTTCGATTATTCATGGATTGGGTACAGGTGCCTTACGGGAGGGGGTCTGGGAAACTCTAAAGAGATATAAATATGTGGATAATTTTGAATATGCCCGTCCTGAGCAGGGAGGGTTTGGATGTACGATTGTTAATCTGAAAAGGTAATTTGGATCTGGAGAGAGATTGATGGATGAAGTGTTCTGGAACAGAGAGATAGAAACTATGAGAAGGGATGAGCTTCAAAGGCTTCAACTTGAAAGGCTGAACAAAACGCTTCAAAGGGCCAGGAATGCCGATTTCTACAGCGGGAGATTACCTGAGAAGATCAGTGATCTTGATGCTATCAGGGAGCTACCATTTACAACAAAGGACGATCTCAGAGGCAGCTACCCTACTGGAATGGTTGCGGTTTCAAAGGAAGAACTTGTCAGGCTCCACTCATCTTCTGGAACGACAGGCAGGGCTACAGTTGTTTATCATACAAAGAATGATATTGATAACTGGGCTGAGCTCGTAGCCAGAAGTATGTATATGGCAGGGGTCAGAAGAGATGATATCTTTCAGAATATGATGGGCTACGGCCTATTTACCGGAGGATTGGGACTCCACTACGGTGCAGAAAGGCTGGGAGCCCTGACCATCCCTGCATCATCCGGAAATTCCAGAAGACAGATCAGGCTCATGAAGGATTTTCAAACTACAGTCCTCCACATTACTCCCAGCTATGCACTTCATCTATACACGATATTCGAAGAGGAGGGGATCGATCCAAAGAGGGATCTTCCATTAAAAATCGCATTTTTGGGGGCTGAGCCGTATAGCGAAGGAACAAGGAGAAAGATCGAAAGGCTTTTCGGGCTACATGCATTCAATAGTTATGGATTATCTGAGATGAACGGTCCTGGAGTCGCGTTCGAATGCTTCCGCAGAGACGGAATGCACGTTTGGGAGGACAGCTTTATTCTTGAGATTATAGATCCAGCCACAGGGGAAAGTTTAAGGGATGGTGAAGAGGGTGAGATTGTACTTACAACTCTCATGAGAGAAGGGATGCCCATTATACGGTACCGTTCAGGAGACATTGCTTCGGTTTATAAGAGACATTGTTCATGTGGAAGAACTCACCGCAGAATTTCACGGATAAAGGGAAGAAGCGATGATATGCTCATTATCAAGGGCGTGAATATATATCCAATGCAGATTGAGAAGGTTTTGATGGATATACCTGAAGTTGGGAACAACTATCTCATAGAAATAGAGAAGATTGATTTTCTTGATACACTGATAGTTAAGCTTGAGGTAAGGCCCGAAATTTTCCACGGAGAGATTCGCGAGCTCGAGGAGCTGAAAAAAAGGATCACAGAAGATTTAAGAAACGAAATCCTCATGAAGCCAAAGGTTGTTCTGGTAGAGCCAAACTCACTACCGAAGAGTGAAGGCAAGGCAGTGAGGGTGATTGATAAAAGGAAAAACATATAGCAAGGGGAGGGTAGAATGGCTTCACAGATAACAGTATTTGTTGAGAATAAGCCAGGGAGGATATCCTCAATCGCACGGGTTTTGGGCAATAATAATATCAATATTAGAGCCATAACTATCTCCGATAGAGGGGAGTATGGATTGATTAATATCATTACAGATAATCCTGAGAGGGCATCGGATGCACTGTCCAGAGAGGGGTTCAGTGTTTCAAGAAAGTACGTTATCGGTGTTCTCATGGAAGATAGACCTGGTGCACTTGCTGATATTACCGAATATTTGCATAAAAGAAGAATCAATGTATCCAATGCGTACGGCTTTATTTTGAAAGAGGGAACACGGGCTGTATTGATCTTAGAAGTGGAAGACTTTGGTAAAGCAGAGAGGATAATCCGAAAAGGAGGGTTTCATACATTAACAAAGGAGGAATTGCAGAATCTGTAAGTTCATTTTATCATGAAGAAGAGATTACCGCCAGACATCTTCAATATACCTGTTGAAAAGATTAAGAGTGGATTTTATACGGACAAGTATTTTTCGAGAACAAGGGAGGTTCTTGTAAAGGATCGAAACCACTCATCGGTTACGATGCAGGTGTTTAGCCGGGGAGATGGAATCCTCTGCGGTATCGATGAGGCAATTGCTATACTAAAACTGTGCTCTTCTGACCCGGATAGACTCATAATAAAGGCGCTCTACGATGGCGATAGAGTATCAAAGAGAGAAACAGTATTAACGATAGAGGGAGTTTACTCCTCCTTCGCCCATCTTGAAACTGTATATCTCGGCGTTCTCGCTCGTGGAACCTCTATAGCTACCCTGGTTTCTGAAGCAGTAAAAGCGGCAGGTAAAAAAGCTATTCTCTTTTTTTCAGCCCGATTTGATCATTACAGTGTACAGAGCTCCGATGGCTATGCAGCAATGATTGGAGGAGCCAAGAACGTTTCTACAGATGCTAACGGATATTTCTATAAAACTCAGGGCGTTGGCACAATCCCTCACAGCCTTATTGCAGCATATGGAGGAAGTACTCTTTCAGCATGTAAAGCATTCCAAAGACATATGCCCTCTGATGTAGATCTTATAGCCCTCGTTGATTTTGCTAACGATTGTGTAGGAACGTCTCTTGAAGTTGCAAAGCATTTTGGGAAAAGGCTCTGGGGGGTAAGGCTCGATACTGCAGGCGATATGCGTGATGCCTCTGTAACCTCCAATGATGAAGGTTCTTACGGAGTATGCCCTGAGCTGGTATGGAAGGTTAGAAGGGCACTTGATAAAGAGGGCTTTAAATGGGTGAAGATTGTGGTAAGCGGCGGCTTTGATAAAGAGAAGATCAAAAAGTTCGTGAGCCTTGGCGTTCCCTTCGATGCAGTTGGCGTAGGATCTTCATTTTACAGGAAAAGGATCGATTTTACAGCAGATATTGTTATGGTAAAAGGGAAGCCTTGTGCAAAGGTGGGGAGAAAGTATAATCCAAATTCCCGTTTACACAAAGTTTCCTGAACAGATAGATTAAGATCCTCTGATTCTATTGGATGGTTAATGAAGGATTTTATTACAATCCTCTTTATTGCCTTTGGACTCTCAATGGATGCCTTTGCAGTTTCCATATCGGGTGGAGCAACGATAAAAGAACTGAAGATAAAGCATGCTCTGAGAATTGCGTTATTTTTTGGTGGTTTTCAGGCAATCATGCCTCTAGTTGGCTTTTTAGCAGGATCAACAATAACCGGTTTTATATCTGCTGTAGATCACTGGATAGTATTTGGTATCCTCAGTTTTATCGGGGGAAAGATGATCTATGAATCCATAAAGCTGGAGAAGAACAGAAAAAGGGTAGATTATAGGCAGGTTTCTGTATTATTGATACTCGCTATTACAACCAGTATTGATGCACTTGCTGTTGGTTTCGGGTTTGCATTTTTAAAGCTCTCAATTATTACACCATTGATCATAATTGGAGCAGTTACATTTATCGTATCTATGATAGGGGTTTTGATTGGTAAAGTTTTTGGGTATCTTTTTGAAAACAAGATCGAAATTATAGGCGGGTTATTGTTGATAGGAATAGCAATTAAAATTTTAATTGAGCACCTGAGAGCTTAACATGACTCTGCACTCTTTTTAGTTCCAAAAAGTAATTTTTTAATAGCTCTTTAAAAAAGCTTTTCGAAATAAATCCATAAAAGGAATTAAGAATTTCATACAGAGGCTAAAGGCCCAATGATGTAAAATTAAGACCTGAGATTAAATTCATATAGATAGTTGACCTAAAAACTTTTTTTAGTTTATCCTATTGACTGCCCGTTTATTACAGCTTAATGTTATGAAATATTCTAATTTAAAGGGGAGAATAAAATGAATGATGTGAAGATGCCACACACAGGACATGAAGAACATCTTTGCTATCTTCATAACTTAGGATTTCTTAACGATAAGCCGGACGAATACAAAGAACTAGTAAAGAACGGACAATGGATGTGCAAGTCTTGTGGAAGAGTAGCAGCAAATGACAAAAATCTATGTGTACCAGAGAAACTGTAAGGCAATTTTTTTAATTTACGGTGAGAGCAGCTATACCGAACGGTTATATTTTATTGTCCTCATCGTTTTATTTTATGTTGAAATCGTTACAGTTTCTCAATCCTGATTGAGCCGCTCGTTGTATTTATATTCACCGGAGTCAAACCTTCTCCAATTGTACCCTCAAGATGATTTCTTTTTTGGTAGTTTACTATAATTGGGAAATCGCAAGATACTGAACCGCTTGTTGATTTAAGCTTTACATCAGCATTGAAATCTCTATATGCATTAAGATGGATCGAACCGGATACTGAGCTGAGATCCAGCGAACCTTGATGGGCAATGTCAAGGATATCACCTCTTATCCTTCCAGAAATGGTTTTTGCGTATAATACTGATCCAGAAAAGAGGAAATCGATAGAGCCACTGATAGTTGTGGCATTAAGATCTTTTGAATTATCTGTCTCAATACTTCCAGAAACTGTTTTCAATTTCTGGTTTATTTCGGGAGACATGTTACTCAACTCTATAGAGCCACTAACACTTTCGGCACTTATATTTTTTATACCTTTGGGAATGGTAATATCAAAGGATACCGAACCGAAGGGCTTTTTTCTCCCTGATAGATATTCAGGATGAATGGACAGAACTTTTCCTTCAGTTTTCATTTTTACCTCTATATCATCTGACGATGGTCCTCTCTTTGAATATTGTACATGTGTATAATCTCTGTCCCAGGATTTTATCTCAATACTCCCTGAGAAGTTTTTCACCTCAAGATTAATGAACTCTCCTTCAACCCTCTTCTCGCCTTCTATTCTCTCCCAGGGAACTTGTTCACCGGGGACTTGTTCCCAGGGGACAAAGTCATGCCATCCTAATCTGTGAAGGGGCTTTATATGGAAAAAATAAAGAAAAGAAAAGATGATTATGCCCAGACTTATGATCCCAAAGAGAATTCCAATATAATTTATAAATCTACCTTTACTTTTCATCTTTCATCCTCTCCATCTCTTTTTTTGTAAGATCTTCTTCAAGTCTCTTGAGCATTCCCCCTCTAAAAATGTACGCTTTCAGGAAATTTAAACACACAGCTATGCCCCAGAATAGAGCAACCCAAAGCCACCACTGACTCTCATGAGGCCTTATGTTGTTAATTATTGCAAGAACGATTAAAATAAAAATATAGAAGATGAAATGCCTTATAAATGCTACCTTGTTTTTTGCAATCTCTTTTGCAATTTCATAATTTTGCTCAGAATTTTCCATTATTCCTCCTTACATAATCACTAATTATTGTGAGTAATTGTTATTAAAAAGTCAAGAAATTCTGTTAATAGGAAAAAGGTGATTGTAATTTGAGCCATTAATGCATTTAAAATAAGATTAGGTAAAATTGATCGTTGCAAAAGAAGAGTAGTTCTGATAAGATATAGTCAAATAGTATATACTTTTTAGATAGTATGGAGGTTTAGTGAATGAATCTCTATCTTGTCCAGCATGCAGAAGCAAAGGCAAAAGAGGAAGACCCTGAACGTCATCTTACAGATATCGGTTTAGCAAATATTAAAAAGGTAGCTTCCTTTTTAGCAAGGAAATCAGATATTCACCTTAATACAATTATTCACAGTGGTAAAGCAAGAGCTATACAGACGGCTGAGATTCTTGCAGAGAAACTGAATCCTTTTTCAGGTTTAGAAGTGGGTAAAGAGCTTGGTCCGGTTTCATCCCCCTGGGGATGGGTGGAGAACCTTTCACAAGTTGATAATGATACTATGCTCGTTGGACACCTGCCACACCTCAATAGGCTTGCATCGATCCTTCTATGCCAGGATGAGACTAAAAAGATTGTTGAGTTCAGGAACGGAGGCGTTCTCTGCTTATCAAAAGATGAATCTGGTATATGGACAATCAGGTGGATGATTATTCCCCAGATAATTCCAGGTAATTAATCAAGATTTTTAAAGATATCTTTTAATGCTTCTATAAATTTACTGTTCTGCTCTTTTTTTCCAACAGTGACCCGAATGGATGTAGGATTGCCGTAGCTCTTTGCACTTCGTACAATTATCCCGCGCTTCATGAGCTCTTCTGTAATTAAATCACCATCTTTTCCTGTATCAATGAGGATAAAGTTCGTACTGGATTCCACATACTTAAGCCCTAATGTATTTAAAGCTTTACATATGTCCTTACGCCCTTCTTTTGTATTTTTGATAGTTTTTTGTAAAAATTCAGAATCCATTAAAGCTCCCAGAGCTGCATTCTGGGCTATAATGCTTATATTAAAGGGCAGTTTTATTCTATGCATTATCTCTATAACTTTCTTCTCTCCGATACCATATCCTATCCGAAAGCCTGCAAGACCATAGGCTTTAGAGAAGGTTCTTATTATGAAAAGATTCTTATATCCATTTTTAAACATTGAGATTGTATCTGGAAAGTCATCTATGTCTGCAAATTCCATATAGGCTTCATCAATAGCAATTAATATGTGGCTAGGAACATTTCTTATAAACCTGTATATCTCGTCCTTCTTTATTGCATGTCCTGTTGGATTATTTGGATTGCAAAGAGCGATAATCTTTGTATTTTTTGTAATTCTTTTCAGTATATCTTCCAAATCTATTTTATTTTCATCCATTGAGCTTTTGATAATCTTTGCCCTCATTATCTTAAAGGCTATCTCATAGATAGGGAATGTGATTTTTGGAATAACCACCTCGTCATTGTCATTTATCAGACTCATTGCAATATAATAAATAACTTCATCAGCTCCATTGCCAACAATGATATTATCAGGGCTCAGTGTGAAAGTTTCAGCAATTTTATTTCTAAGAACTATATTTGAGCTCTCAGGATATACGTTTGCGTTGGATAAAATGTTTGATGCATATGATAGTGCAATGGGAGATACACCGATGGGATTTTCATTAGAGTTCATTTTTACTGTATCTTTAATGTTATACTTCTTTTCCACCTCTTCTTTGGGTTTCCCGCCCACATAGGGTTTAATGTCTAACAGACCCTTATTAATATCCATATTACAATCCTCTTGAAGAATTTTGTAAAATCTTACAAAGAACTAATTTTTAAGCTGGTAACTCTGACACCAGAGGCTAATTTTTTTAATTTAATTACCTAATGGAGAGTGATTTTAGTATTTTAATATTGTTTTTCATCCAAAGTCAATAGGGGGTTTAAAATGGCTGAACTAAAAAAAGGAGATAAGGCTCCAGGTTTTACACTTTATGATCAAAATAATAAAAAGGTGAATTTGTCAGACTTTCATGGACAGAAGATTCTTCTGTATTTTTATCCCAGAGCGGATACTCCGGGGTGTACAAAGCAGGCATGTAGTGTACGTGATAACCTTACAAGCTTAAAAAAACTTGGTATTTCTGTACTTGGTATCAGCCCAGATACGCCAGAAAAACAGAAGAAGTTTGATCTGAAATACAATCTTGGATTTCCACTCCTATCAGATGTTAACAATAGTGCCGCTGAAATATATGGTGTATGGGGAGAAAAATCGATTTCCGGAAAAAAGAAGATGGGCATTTTACGTTCTTCTTTTCTTATTGATGAGAAGGGTAGAATTATTGATAGATGGTACAGAGTAAAACCGCTGGATACGGTAAGTAAAGCTATGCAGGCTCTTGAAAGATATACTTCTTAAAGTGCGACAAACAATGCAGGATTTAAGGAGCATATCGTCCGTAGTTATTTCTCCCCTTTTTCTTGACTCGATACATGGCTAGGTCAGCCATCTTCATTAAGGCATCGATTGTTTCAACATCATCTGGATATATAGCAATCCCAATGCTGAGGGTAATATTGAGTTCATGACCATCTGTCAAAAATGGCCTTTTGAAAGATTTTATGATCTTATCAGCAACAATAACGGCCCCCTCTCCTTTATGCAGTTCTGCAACGAGTAGAACAAATTCATCACCACCCATTCGGGCAACAGTATCGCTCCTTCGTAAGAGTTTTAAGAGCCTATTACCAGCTTCTATTAAAACCTTATCTCCGATATCGTGTCCCAGGGTATCATTTATTTCCTTAAATCGATCTATGTCGAGCATCATCAGCGCTACCTTTCGCTTGTGCCGCTGTGCATGAGCCAGGGCAATGTTGAAACGATCGTTGAACAGTTCCCGGTTAGGCAGATTGGTTAGCGAGTCATGCAGGGCCATGTATCTACTGGTTTCCTCCATCCGTTTACGCTCAGTAATATCTCTAACAACCGCTGTTATTCCCTGCACTCCGCCTGATTCATCTTTGAGTGGTGAGAGCTTTGCGTTGAACCACTGATTCATATCATTCAATTTCAGGCTGTAATCAAACTCCTGAGATTTCCCGGAAGCATTAATTTTGTCAATGGTGCTCTGTATCGAGTTAGCCACATTCGTGGGGAAAACATCCTTGAAATGCTTTCCAATGAATGCCTCTGACTTTACATGTAGATCACCAAGCTGCTGTGAACCCTTAAAATAATGATTGAAGATGCCATTCTTATCTATAAAAAAGACAAGGTCATCTATTGAGGTAAGCACTGCATGGAGATTTATCCCCTGCTGATAATCAGTGATCTGATTTCGCAATTCCGTCAATTCACTTATGAGCTGCTCTTTAGTCTTATTTACATCTTTCATACTGTATGCCTCCAAAAAAGTCAGTAAATTTATTTACCCGACGTTTTTTGATTGGTGGGGTGTAATATTAATGGTTTTACTTTGTTCCGGTTGAAAGAAAGGTTACTTTTTACATTTTACAGATAATGAAAATGGCCTTTTTTGCAGCCTCCTAAACAGAAATATCTTTTATTCAGAATAATTATTAATTATAATCCTGAATATGTCAATCCTATATAAGGCATTTGCGCTGTAAAGATTCGTATTGTATAAAGAATCTAAAGTCCC
>CAYRKG010000061.1:0-22404 GCA_964424795.1 uncultured Spirochaetota bacterium | reverse complement strand
GGGTTCTCATCTACGTTGATCTTGCAGAATTTGAAATTCTCATATTCCTCTGCAAGCTTATCGTATATGGGGGATACCATCACGCACGGTCCGCACCAGGGTGCCCAAAAATCCACCTCAGTGGGTAGCTCTGATTTCAGAACTTCTTCCTCAAAAGTTTGGTCAGTGATTTCCACTACCTTTCCCATAATACCCTCCCTATCAGTGGTTATCAGCTTGCATCTTCGCCGGCAATGTTAGTTTAACGCCATATTGATTTTTATACTGGCTGATTTACTCTCTAATACCCAGATAACGTTCGGCCTCCATTGCAGCCATACACCCATGTCCTGCAGCTACAACTGCTTGTTTGTACTCGCGGTCACAAACGTCCCCACAGGCAAAAACTCCATCCGTAGAAGTTCTTGTACTTCCAGGCCGGACGATGATAAAGCCCTCCTCATCAGTCTCGACCACGTCCTTGAATACTCCCATTTTCGGATCGTTCCCTATGGCAACGAAAATCCCTTCACATTCTAGCTGAAACGTCTCACCCGATTCTGTGTTTTTCAATCTTGCTCCTGTCACAAGATCATTTCCCAGTATCTCCTCAATAATGTATGGTATCATCCATTCGATCTTTGCAATCTTTTTCGCTTTCTGCACCTCGATCGGATCAGCACGCAGATACTCTCGTCTGTGCACAACAGTCACCTTTGATGCGAACCTGGTAAGAAACAGCGCATCCTGCATGGCAGCGTTTCCTCCTCCTACTACAATTACTCTTTTGTCTTTATAGAAAAAGCCGTCGCAAGTTGCACATCCCGAAACACCCTTACCATAAAACTTCTTCTCCGACTTTACCTGTAAGCGCCTTGCTTCAGCACCCGTAGCAATTATCAAGGCCCTGGTCTCAACAACTTTATCTCCAGCATGGACCCTGAAAATATCTTCTACTTTGACTACCCATTCAACAGCTGCCATATCAAAACGCGCCCCGAACCTCTGTGCCTGTTTACGGAACCTGTCCATCAATTCCATTCCAGAGAGAGGCCTCTTCAGACCCGGATAATTCTCCACCTCATGCGAAACAGTAAGCTGGCCCCCTGGACTCGGGCCCTCGAATACAAGCGGAGCTAAATCAGCACGCGCTGAATAGATAGCAGCTGTCAATCCAGCCGGACCTGAACCGGCTATGACTAATTTTTCCATTTCTCTCCTTCCGCCTATCTTCTTATGCCTTTTTCAAGGTGACTGCTTCGGGTGGACATTCCAAAACGCATCGCCCACAACCTGTGCATCTGGCTCTGTCAATGATGGCCACAGTATCAATTTTAATTGCTTCTTCAGGACAGACCTCTTCACAGAGACCACAGGCATTACATTTCCCGGCATTCACAACCGCTATCAGATTAGGGGATACAGAATCACTCTCGATCTGTGCTATCCTATCATTGATGGCCTGTAACTGTTGTTTCATCGCCTGAGCTTGAGCCTTCAGCGCATCGAGCTCCTGCACCGATGCAGGCATGATGCCTCCCGCCTGTCCTGCTTGCATGATGGAGTCTTTACGAAGTTGGGAGCCTTCAGAAGAGATCCCTTGACTTAAGCCCATCCCTCGACCCATGCCTCTTCCTATACCACGTCCACCTCCAATGCCTAGACCCATTCCCATCTGCTGCCCCGGAGGCTTTGTGCCCTCCGTAGATGAAGGAGTAGCTCCCATTCCCATCCCGAAATGGTTTACTACATTCGGAGCCTGGGTTGATGAGAGAGAACCAGATTTAAACTGTTCCACCACATCGCGAACTTTTCCAGAGACTCCTACAATCACTTCAATACCAGCCGCATTCAGGGTTTGAAACGCATTCGGGCCGCAATTTCCGGTCAGGACTACCTTGACATCGCGATTAGCCATCAACTGTGCGGACTGAATGCCCGCTCCGCCTCCAAGCGCCACATTGGAGTTTTCTATGGGTTCAACATCCATCGTCTCCGTTTCGACAATCAGGAAATAGGCGCATCGTCCGAAGCGAGGGTCGACTTGATCATCGAAACCACCACCTTTTGAGGTAACTGCTATCTTCATGATTCCCTCCGTTAAAGGTTAAAAGTATCCTGTCGTAAACATATTCAAGAACCAGCATGGTCTTTTCCTCACCGACAAAGACTGCATGTATCTGAAGCCTACAGTTTGAAACATTCTATGCATTGTACAGAGGTTTTTATACAAAAGCTGTTTTAGAACAAGGAAGGAAAGAAGCATCAGCTCTTCCCCTCCATTCAGTCGTACTATTTCTGCTCTTTTTCGGCTTCTAGTTCCTGGATTCTCTTCTTGATCCCATCAAGAGCATCTTCGAAGTATTCGGCCTGTCCCTTCAGTGCATCCAATTCCTGCTCGGGACTTGGTCTTGCGCCATATGGCGCTGTATAGTAGACAGGCGGCACTTGATATGGGGCGCCATAACCGTAAGCAGCTGCACCGTAAGGCGCTCCCCAATAGCCACCCCGAAAGCCGAGACCGCGTCCAAAGCCACGCCCCCAGCCACGGCCGAATCCGTATCCCGGAACTGGGTTCATGTAACCCGGGACAGGATAGCCGGCGCAGTATCCTGCTGCTCTTCCTGTCATCGGTCCCATCCCAGCAGGACCTGTTCCATCTCCTCTAGGCATGATTACACCTCCTTCTATGTAAGTTTATATTACATTAATACCTTTTTTACCACCTTCTCCACCCACGGCCTCTACCCCTGCCATACCCAAAATACCTGCTAGGGCGCCACATAGGATATGAGCGATAGGGCATGTATCCCCCATAGGGCACTGGAGAAGAGGCTCTAGGATAACTGAATCCATATCCAAGACCCAGTCGACCTCCATAAGGATTCATATATCCAGGTACAGGATAGCCGGCACAGTATCCTGCTGCTCTTCCTGTCATCGGTCCCATTCCAGCAGGACCTGTTCCATCTCCTCTAGGCATGATTACACCTCCTTCTATACTTTTCAAATCTATATTCTCCAAGTATTTGCCAAAACGAAATAAAATATTTTTTTCTCTTTTAAGTTTTAAAGAGCATGAAATTTCATAATATATATTATATTGATAATGATAATCATTGTCAATATATTTTTAATGAAAATGTTATGAAATTTAAAATTACAGGCTTTGCATTGATACAAATGGCGCATGCTGTGAAATGATGTCTTATCGTGACCGCAGCATGGATAGATGTACAGGTTGATCAAAAATCATGATGATCTTTGATCATCGGGGTCTTTAACATATCTTGCTTTGCGTTCTAAAAGTTGACGCATCCAAAAATTAATACATTACCAATATCAAAGTTTTGATCATGTATAAGTCTTTTGAATACCTCCCTTTCAAAGTAAAACCCACAATCTTCCAACTCTCCTATTACTTCTCCCCTTCCTATATGCTTTGGGTATATAGACACAAAGCCATCTCTTTTTAAAACTCTATGTACCTCCTTTAAAAGATTTTTGCGATCCGATTTATTATTGAAATAGTAGGAATGGAAAACATCGTAGAGTAAAACGACATCGAAAAGATCATCTTCAAGATTGACTTCCGAATCCCCGGATGTATCAACCTTCACTATATTTAAAAGTCCTTTAGATTCTGCAAATTCCATTAAGTGATTTAACGCCCTGCTATCCTTATCAACAGCATACACTTTGCCATCTATACCAACAACCCTTGCAGCAGGTATTGTATAATGACCAACACCACACCCAAAATCCAGGACTATCTGTCCCCTCTTTACTCCAATCTCCTTAAAAAATCTCTCTCCCTCGCTATTCATCCATTGATCTAAATCATATCTCATACTTCATTACCTGTACAGCCTAATCCCTATTGATGAAATTATTTTATTGACAGTTTTGGATATTTTCAAACTTTCCTAAAATGCGAGATCGTTATCCATTTGAAAAAAATCAGGAATACCCAAAATCTCCTAAATTAAATAAGTTTCAGAGCATGAGGTCAGGAGATCTGTCTCTTTCATCCCCATTTTCTTCAGCATCTTGAGGTAGTTGATATCGTCCCGAAGCACGAAGCCATCCTGTAGCCTCAGGATAGCTTTGGTTGAGTGCTAAATACTTTTCAGCTGTCTGCTGGCCACTCTTTACATAAACAAAGATTTCAGTTTGGTTTATAATGTCTTTTGGGCCACTGACCCTTCCAGGTTTACTGAAAATACATTCTATCAGCTACAATATACTGAAACTTTACCCCTTCTATTTCATTTGGTCTTGTATGTTCTATTAAAGCTGCTAATTTTTCAGCATCATTCCTTTTTTCCTGTGAAAGGAGCATTTCTCTTGCCCCAGCCAAGGCACCATTTCCAAACATGATAAACTTTTTGCTTTTTATAGGAGGATATAAACCTATTGTTATAGCATTATCAACATTGATATAATTTCCAAACGCTCCTGATAAATATATACTGTTGATTTCATTTGGTTGTACACCATAGTATTTCATCAATAAATCCTGGTCAGAACGTAGTCCAGCTTTAGCAGTAATCAATTCATTAATATCTTTTTGCGATATATTGACTCCATCAGTTAGAGAAAATTCTCCATTTTTCAATTTTGCAGTTTTACTGAGATGTCCTGTTTTTAATAATATAGCAAGTAAATCAATCAATCCAGAACCACAAATACCCACTGATTGTTTATCCCCAATTGTTTTATATCTTAAGGTTCCATCTTCTTCCCAAACATTTGTTATTGCGCCTTCTATGGCTCCGACTCCCGATGGAATTGTGGCTCCTTCATAAGCGCCACCTGCTGCGCAAGAAGCAGTCATTATTTTCTCTTTATTTCCAATTGCAACTTCTCCATTTGTTCCGATATCTATAACCATCATTACTTTTTCACTTTTATACATTCTGCTGGCAATAATATTTGCTACAGCATCTGCTCCTGCATGGCCTCCTATTAGAGGAGGAACATATGCCATACTCTTTTGGTTAATTGTTAAACCTACATCTAAGGCTCGAAAAATCTTTGATTCTCGGTTCAAAGATTCAAAAGGAATTACACCTAATGAGCTCACATCTTGACCAATAAAAATGTCTCTCATAGTACTATTACCAACCGCAACAACATCATAAATATATTCTTCTATGCTTTCTCCGGTTTCATTCTCCAGTTGTTCCAGACAGTTATTTATGCCTTTCATCAAAACTCTCTGTAATTCTTTTAATCCATTACTATGTGTCATTGTATACCCTATTCTTGAAATAACATCGTTCCCATATGCAATTTGAGGATTCTTTCTTGCTATTGTTCCAATAGTTTTACTGTTTTCCAAGTTAATTACCTGCAGTACTAAAGTAGTTGTCCCTACATCTACCGCTAATCCCAGTATTTTTCCATAATAGCGACCTAAATCTTCACCTGTATGGGAAAAAACTCTCTCTCCCTTCTTTTCTACAAATGGATTAAGATCGATTTTAGTCTCACGAACATCTGTTAAAATGGTATATTTCCCAAAACTTTTTATAAAAACAATAATATCATTTTCAGAATTAATAATCTCTGCCTGGCAAGCCAGTCTTTCATCGCTTTCTAATTCAAAATGTCTTTCTGCAGCAGATCTTCCTGATAGAGAATCCAATCCCCTCTCAATCCTAACAATATCCTTACCACATTTTCCTATACCGCCACATTCTGAATCTATCTCAATTCTTAATTCTCTTATGTGTTCTAGTATAGTCTCACCTTTAATTATTTCTATACCCTTTCTCCCTTTCTTATACTGCGGAAAAAATATTCTGCCCAACATAATTTTTATTCTTCCCTTTTTTATTATGATTGAAACAAATTATAACTAATTAATTTATTTCTTAAAGACACAGCCCACTCTTACGCGTTCTTTATACCTTCTCTTTTGTCATAGATTTTTTCAAATTATCCATTATTTCTTTTACTTCTTCATATTTTATCTGTATTTTTTTCTCATGTTCTTTCAATAATTTTAAATGCTCCTCTACAAATATTAAGCTTATTTTTCGATATACATCTTCATCGAACTCATGATAATATTTATCCATTACCCTATTTAATAATTCTTCCTCAAAAAACATACTGTGCCTCCTCCCTTTTAAATTGTGATGAAGTATAAAGAATTACCATTTTCAATTTATTTTCAAAAAAATATAGTTATTACAATAAATCATAGTTATTGCAATTAATTAGGTTTTGCATCCCTCACATAAACCATAAAACTGCATCATATGCCCGGTAATCTTAAAATTGTATTTTTTTGATAGTGCCTCCTCTGTTTTATCAAGGAGCTCAAGCTCATCATCTACAAAATCAGTGTAGTCAATAATCCGACTGCATCTGGTACAAATTAAATGATGGTGATGCCTTTTGCCTGAAAAGTGTTCAGTAAGTTCATACCGTGCACGACCATCTCCAAAATCAAACTTAAAAATAACACCCATCTGAACTAATATATCAAGAGTCCTGTAGACTGTAGTCAATCCAATTGCTGGATACTTTTGATGTACAGCCATGTAGATATCCTCTGCACTGAGGTGCTCGTCTGTATTGCTCAATACGTGAAGAATTGCCTCCCTTGGAATGGTTAATCTGTAGCCCTGCCCTCTAAATCTTTTATACCAGCCTTTATCTATTATCATATTATATTCTTCATGAGATAAAACAATTATTGATAATGATTATCACTATTATTATTTTTATATAAAAACTGTATTCTGTCAAGTATTTTTCCACCTTTTTATTGAAATTATAGAAATTACCTTGTACCTTTAAAAAAATTTTATTTTAAAAGAAAAACCTCCAGTTTAGTTATTTTAAAAATTATAAACCGCATTGGATGAAAACATGGATAAGGGATTTCTTTTACTTATCTTCATAATGTATGCTAATCGATTCTCAGTCTTATTCGATAGAAAATCTAATCTCGATAAAAGTGTAAATATACCATAGGTAACTGTTGGAATAGTACAGCTTCCTGCTGAAAGCCTAATGCTTGGAAGAAGATTTGCATTTATAAGAAATGGGGTAAGCTTTGTGGTTGCTATAATAACTGCCGTTTCAACTGCTTTCACCCTGGAGTTATTATGATTAGCAAGATACTGGAGAGAGTTTGTGGTGGTTGGATCTTTCTCATAATGACTTGCAGATAAAAAAGTGGATAACACTGTTGCTGGAAAATTCGGGGCTAATATGATTGAAGCGCTTAAAACCCGAGGTATTAAATATTATGAAATGACTGGAATTGTAAAAGACGCTGTATCAAAAATTACGCAAAATTAGATAACTAACCCAATATATAAGGGCTCTTCAATAATGAAGCTCTATTAAAGCTCCGCAACCAGCCTCTATGTAGTCCTCACCCCATGCTTCCCTAAAACGTACCATCGCCCTTTCTCCTGTACAGTGGCTCGGACCAATCTTTTTCACACCCAAATCTTTCAAATCATTTATTATACTTTCAATTTTCGCCTCCGAGACACCTCCAAGGTGGAAGCCTCCAGTAATGAGATATATTTGATCATTGCAGATTTGAACAGCCCTTTGCGCAATAGTGACTATTCCCGGATGCGAGCAACCGGTTATAATAACCATGCCCTGTGGTGTTTTTAGAATAAGTGCCTGTTCTTTTATCAAGGTGCCTAACTCTCCAGTTGAATAAACAGTCGGAAAAATCTCAATTGGTTTACTGACCTCTACAAATCGAGTATTTCTCTCTTTTATACTATTCTTAAATTCTTCTGGAAAAGAGGACGGAATGTATACAATAACTTTTGGATTTACATCTAAAAATTTTCTTAAACCACCTGTATGATCTCCATGGATATGAGAAAGGACTACTATATCTATCTTTTTAGGATTAATCTTCATCGTCTTAATATTAGAAAGTAAAATATTTCCATCCCCCCCTGTATCGAAGAGGATAGTTTTTTCTAATCCTTCAATAACACAGGCCATACCCCAGGCGCAGATTACATCTCTACTGTGTTCGATATTATTGTATACTATTGAAATGGTTATACCATTGGCAAAGGCTTCAGACATAATCATAAAAGCAAAAAGAATGATAACAATTTTTTTCATTAGTACCGCAGATAGTTATTTATTGCTTCCTTCAGCGTATCTGAAGCGAGAAGGGCGCAATGCTTGCTTTCCTCGGGCAGCCCACCTAAGGCGTCCAGGACATCCTGCTGGCCAATCTTCTGTGCCTCACAGACATTCTTACTCCTGGCCATCTCGGTAACCATGCTCCCTGAGGCAATGGTGGTACCACAACCATCGGTGAGGAAAGTGGCCCTGACAATGGTATTGCCTCTTATTTTGAGCCAAATTTCCATAGTATCGCCACAGGGGCCAGTCACCATGGCAAAGCCATCAGCATCCTTCATGTCACCCACATTTCTCGGATTCATCGCATGGTCAATGGTTACCTCAGAATAATACTTCCTCATCTCAGCTTTGATAAGATCTTCAAGCTTCTCCAAGGATGAAGGCATAGCATTTTCTCCTACCCTAACCTGCCTTAACTGTTGATAACTGTGAAAGAGAGCTGGCAATACTTTTTACAATCTCCCCACAGTAACGCTCAATACACCCCTCATCGCAGAGTTTGGCTAGCTCTGGGTCTATGGGTAACTGCCCAAGGAGTGGGGCATTGGATGCACGAGCCATCTCCTCCCCCCTGCTTGTCCCAAAGAGCTCTATCCTCTTATCTATCTCAGCTACATAGAGGTAGCTCATATTCTCGACAACACCCAAAACAGGTTTACTCATATGCTGAGCCATCTTTACTGCTTTCCTGACTACCATGGCAGTTAAATCCTGAGGTGTAAAAACGATAATTACTCCAGAAATAGGCAATTTCTGCATTACAGTGAGCGGAGCATCAGCTGTACCTGGAGGAAGGTCAACAATCAGGTAGTCAAGCTTACCCCATAATACTTCTTCCCAGAACTGAGTGATTACCTTACCAATAAGGGGGCCACGCCAGATAACGGCATCATCTTCGCTTGGTAAAAGAAGGTTAATGGACATCACTTCAATTCCTGAGCTCGATGATACAGGTAGCATCCCACTTTTATTTCCTTCAGGACGTCGGTTTATGCCGAACATCTTGGGAATACTTGGTCCCGTAATATCAGCATCGAGAATACCAACCCTAAAGCCCTGACGCTTCAGCCCCACTGCAGCAAGGCTGGCCACCAGGGACTTTCCCACACCTCCCTTTCCACTCATTACTGCAATAATGTGTCTGATACTGTTCAGCTCTGACGGCTTAACCTCGGTAAACTCCACTGACACCTCTTTCTCTTCAGATAGCTTCTCAATAATCTCTTTCGTTCTGGCCTTGATCCAGTCCTGAGCTTCACTGCTTAACCCTGTTGAAGCCAGGTTAATTTTAACCATACTCTCAGACACAGAGATTCCGCGGAATATATTCAACTCAACAATACTCCTTTTAGCAGCAGGTACTACTACTGCTTTGAGACTCTCCTTTATCTGCTCCTCGGTTACCATAGGGTATCCTCCACTCCTTTTATCGTATTGTCTAATATCCCGGTCACCTCCTCTGATCTCTACGGCATACATCCCCTGTGGAGCAGGGTGGCGTATCGCAGCGCTCAGTTCTACCGCAGCAGGTAGTACCAGGAGCATGAGCACCCGTTTTTATAAGGTATGATGCTGAAAAAAGCTTTTCCATATTTTCACTGCCACAATCAGGACAGCGAATTACCTGACCAGCCTCACGAAGAAGTATCTCCGACACTCTCCCGCATTTCAGGCACTTGAAGTCATAAATGGGCATAGCTATCTTCCTTTCAAATAATTCTGAATGAGACAAACCTCATCATGAGCTTGCATCTCATGTGAGACTGCCCGAGATTCAGTATCTATCTAAATAAATCATTTCGAAAATGAAAGAGAACCTTGGCTAGTTATCAATTTTTGGAATAAGGAACATCTGTATCTCTGTCGCTGTCATTCATATCCCGAAGAACCCCAAGCCTTTTGCTACATCTTTATTATTCATGCTCGTAGATCGACATTACCCCTGCGCCTCCTTCTATCCCATCAAGGCCCGTGTAATGCTCTGCCATAGTAATTCTATCTGGTGTGTGACCCTACCATGAGAATGTTCCACTACAGGTAAACCCTGGGCGATTGCCTCGGTAATGACACTATCAAAGGGAATTCTTGAAATTACCTCCACTCCCTGGGTCGAGGTATAGTCTTCAATCCGGCGGGTGTTTTCCTCATTAAGATCGTATTTGTTAATGCAAACCAGAGCTGGGATTTTAAAATGGTGGCAGACACCGAGCACCCTTTCAAGATCGTGTATCCCAGATAGTGTCGGCTCAGTAACCAGAAGTGCAAGGCTGGCGCCAGATAGAGACGAGATAACAGGACACCCTATTCCTGGAGGCCCATCGATGATAACCCAATCGAGATTCTTTGTTTCAGCTATCCCCTTTGCCTTTCCTTTCACCAAAGATACGAGCTTTCCTGAGTTCTCTTCTGCAATGCCAAGCTTTGCATGAACCATAGGACCAAACCTTGTATCGGAAATAAACCACTCTCCGGAAATGTTTTCTATCATCTCTATGGCTTCATCAGGACACACAAAGCTGCATAAGGCACAACCTTCACAAGCTATTGTATCTATAGAGAAATCTTCCTTTACTGCATCGAATCTGCAGAGTTCAATACATCTGCCGCATTGGGTGCATCTACTTTTATCTATAAAGGCTGTTTCGCCACTTTTAAAAAGATGCGCTTCCTCTATTTCAGGATCTAGAAGCAGATGCAAATCTGCAGCATCAACATCACAATCAACCATTACTTTATTTTTAGCAATAGCAGCAAAGGCCCCGGCAATTACAGTTTTACCGGTACCACCCTTTCCACTAATTATCGCTATCTGTTTCATTTTTTATCTTCACCGCTGTATAGTATAGATTTCGGAATAGTTCTTTATATTCCGGTCTGCGTTTTACAATTGGTACTCCTGCAGAATATAGAGTGGCAATCTCTCTACTGAAAGGAATCTTCATCAAAATTGGTATATTTTCTACCCTGCAATATTTTTCTATTATTCTATCTTCAGTATTAGATCGGTTTATGACCACACCAAAAGGTATAATCAATTTTCTCAAGACCTCAACTGCCAATATTAAATCATTTAAACCGAAGGGGGTGGGCTCCGTTACTAGAATGCAAAAGTCACTTCCCTTAACTGAAGCAATGACCGGACAGGACGTTCCTGGAGGGGCATCGATGATTACTATTTGCGGAAGATCTTTTTCATTTAATAAGCTTTTTCCCGCAACAGCATGTTTTGCAGTTTCTACTTTTTTTATGTATTCTTTTACCTGCCTGATCAATGGAGGTGACATTATCTCTCCAATAGTAAGTTTTCCGTGAACAAAGTGTATATCTCCTGCGAAACCTATTTCTATAACACCTATTTTTCTATCAACCTCTTTTATAGCCTTATAGGGACATAGCAGACTGCAGGCCCCACAGCTGTGGCAGAGATGCTGAAAAATTAAAACATCGCCTTTATGCTCATTGGAACATGGCAGGACAGCTATAGCATTATAAGCGCAAACTTCAGCGCACTTGCCACAGTATGTACATTTTTTTTTATTAACCTCTGGCACAGGAATGGAGGCAATCGTTTTTTCCTGTATATCTGGTTTTAAAAATAAATGTGAATCCGGTTCTTCAACATCACAATCAAAAAAATGAACATTGTCCAGCGAAAGTGCTAGATTGACCGCCACAGTTGTTTTCCCTGTTCCACCTTTTCCACTTGCAATTGATATGATCATACAGTCTTATAATTCTCCATAAAATAGATTAAAATAAGAGCCTCTTTTCTCAGTATCACCTCTGTTACTCACGAACCATTCGAGTGCCGCATTTCGGGCAGTTCATAGAATAACAGGGAACTCCTGCCTGATGCGATATCTTCTCACCACAGCTCGGACATACACATTGTCCCGAAGGTCCAGCTCCAGGGCGGTTTCCACCCATCCTGCCTCTTCTACCACTGCGCCCTATTCCTCTACCTGGTCCCTGTCCATCAGGTCCAGTTCCATTGCCAAATGGCATACCTATCACCTCTCTTTCATGCCAAATTTTGAATTAACACTCGGTTTCTCACTTGCCTTTATTCTACCTTCCCTGTAACTTTCCAAAGCTTCTCGAACAGTCCCTGATATGCCGGTAAAAATCTCAATCCCTGCCTTGCTGAGAGTTTCAAATGCATTGGGACCAACATCACCGGTCAAAACTACTTTAATACCTTTTGATGACATGAACTGCCCCGCTTGAACGCCTGCACCGCCAGAAAGCTTAGTATATGGATTCTCAACTGCTTCAAAGTCAAAGGTTTCAGTATCAATAAAATTAAAATAACTGCACCTGCCAAAACGTGGATCAACTGACGAATCCATGCTATCTCCCTGCGAGGTTATGCAAATATTCACTGTTCGTACCTCCTTCAATCCAGTTTATTGATAAAATAAATAACCTGTAAAATTACGCTTCTATTATTTATTATTTCAGACCATTTTATCCAGCACCATATATTATGAATGATTCCCCTTTTCATTTTCTGAATCTGTGCATTCACTTTTTTCTACACCATATCCTTTCCCAGCTCCAGGTTTGCAGAGACTTTCGCCTCCTTCAAGGGTGCCTCCAATAATCTTTTCAATCACTTCATCCACTGCTCCTGTTACGCCCACTATCATTTCAATTCCCACACTGGCAAATAGCTCTTCTGCTCTTCTTCCCATACCACCGGCAATAATACAGTCTACCTCTTTTTGCCGTAGAAACTCGGGAATGAAACCTGGCTGGTGGCCTGGATTATTTAAGACCTCTCTCTTCGCCACCTTACCATTTTCAATATCCACGAGGGTAAAAGATGGACATCGCCCAAAATGGGCTGAAACAAAATCGCCATCTGTAGATATAGCTACTTTCATGAAAAACACCTCTTGTTATTACCCACGGAGCTAGGTAATTCTAAACTCCATGCGTTTAAATTTTTTTACAAAACTAACCTTCTAAATCGATGGATGCACTGTTAAGCTTTCCTTATTACGATTTATCTTCTTTTTGCGCAAGCTTTTTAAGTTCCTTAATTCTTTCATTAATAACTTTAATCTCATCCTGCATCATCTTTGCTTGATTTTTCAGGACTTCAGCTTCCTGCTGTGGAGTGATTTCTGGAGCGTATGGATAGTGGGTATACTGATATACACCCCCACCCCAAGCAGGATAACTTGCTTGTGCCCTTATCCATCCTGGCAGACCAGTGGCATAATACCAATTCCTCCATCCTCTACCACCCCCTCTTCCAGAGATTGGGTTAAGATATCCTGCTACAGGATACCCAGCACAATAGCCGCGAGCCCTGCCAGTCATTGGTCCCATCCCAGCAGGACCTGTTCTGTCACCATACGGCATAATAGCACCTCCATCTTAATTTAATAATGAATACCATTTTCAATTTATTTTCAAAAAAATATAGCTCTCAAAATAAATCATAGCTATTGCAATTAATTAAGTCTTGCATTCCTCACATAAACCATAAAACTGCATCATATGCCCGGTAATCTTAAAATTGTATTTTTTTGATAGTGCCTCCTCTGTTTTATCAAGGAGCTCAAGCTCATCATCTACAAAATCAGTGTAGTCAATAATCCGACTGCATCTGGTACAAATTAAATGATGGTGATGCCTTTTGCCTGAAAAGTGTTCAGTAAGTTCATACCGTGCACGACCATCTCCAAAATCAAACTTAAAAATAACACCCATCTGAACTAATATATCAAGAGTCCTGTAGACTGTAGTCAATCCAATTGCTGGATACTTTTGATGTACAGCCATGTAGATATCCTCTGCACTGAGGTGCTCGTCTGTATTGCTCAATACGTGAAGAATTGCCTCCCTTGGAATGGTTAATCTGTAGCCCTGCCCTCTAAATCTTTTATACCAGCGTTTATCTACTATCATACTATATCCTTTATTAGAAAAGATCATTATTGATAATGATTATCACTATTATTAATTTCATATAAAAACTGTATTCTGTCAAGTGTTTTTTCCAACCTTTCTTAAATACCTCTATACCAGAAGCTAAAAAGCTTTTTAATACATCCTGTCCATTCTACCATGTTATATGTAATAGATCTAATTTACTCATATTTATCATAAGCTGCAAGCTGAAAGGTTCCTCTAATAGTATCCACCCAGTGAAGAGCCTTTACACCGGTACCATCTGCTATCTGATTGCGACAACTAAACCCGCAGGCCACAACAGTTGCTCCCTCTTGGTGGTTTCGAACAGCAGGAAAAAGGCGCTCCTCACCTATCTGCATTGACAGATCGTAGTGTCTCTTCTCAAAACCAAAATCCCACCCCATACCACAGCAGCCAGAATCGAGCTCGATGGCTGACATTCCAGGCACCCGATCGAGCAGGTACTTCATTTCAGTGGTGCCCAAAATTGCCTTTTGATGACAGTGACCATGGATGATAATCTTGTCGAAAGGCGAAACAAACTGACATTTAATATTTCCCTGTCGAACCTCTTCAGCGAGGAATTCATCTATCATCATCACATTTTCCTTTATTCTATTGCCAAGTCCCACGTCGTCGATTAAATCCGGTAGATCGTCAACCAGGGCAGAACAGCAGCCAGGTTCTAAGACAACGATTTTAAGACCCCGCTCGATGTATCTATCAAGGTTACGAAGGGTACTTTCACCTTTAACTTTCGCCTTTCGTAAGAATCCGTGAGAGATATTTGGCCTCTGGCAGCAGCCTGCATCTGCCAGTATTACCCTGTAACCGCAGGATTCCAAAAGCTCGAGAGCTGATTTGCCTATCTCTGGCTGATGATGGTTCGTAATGGTATCACAAAAAAGAGCAACCGTTTTGTTAAAACTACCCTTTGATTCCGACCTTTTGGCAAACCACCTATTAAACGGCATTCTGGCATATTCTGGAAATTTACGACGCATATCAAATCCCCATACCTTTTCCATTGCCTTTTTGAAGAGCCATGTTTCCAGTAAATAGTTTACAAACGGGGCAAGCAGCCCTGAAAAGATAGAGGAAATTAAAGGGAAGCCTTTGATAACTCTTTTACGTATTGGTACTCCGTGTACATCATAATAATTTTGCAGGAACTCACCCTTTAGCCTGGCCATATCAACATTGCTCGGGCACTCAGATTTACAGCTTTTACAGGATAGGCATAGTTCCATAACCTCATAAAGACGTTTACTGGTCATACCGTCAGGCCCTAGCTGCCCTGTCATTGCTAATCGCAATGCATTGGCACGGCCACGGGTGGAGTATTCCTCTTCAAGAGTTGCTCTGTAGCTGGGACACATGGCCCCGGCCAGCTTCTGACGGCAGTCCCCAACCCCTGTGCACATCTCCACAGCAGCAGCGAATGAACCGTCTTCCCGGTAATGATAAAGAGTCGGAGCAGTTGGAGTCTTGTAGTCTATACCGTAGCGAAGGTGCTTGTCTGTTGAAACGGGATCGACAATAACACCCGGATTCATGAGTCCTGCTGGATCGAACAGCCTTTTAACCTCTGTGAAAGCATCATATACCTTCTTACCGAAGAACCTTTCTAAATATGGACTTCTGACTCTGCCATCACCATGTTCACCGCTCCATGAGCCACGATATTTTTTAACGAGCCTAAATGCAAACTCGGCGATTGCCTTCATATTATCGATGTCTTCCTGTACTTTAAGATTTAATACCGGTCGAACATGGATTGTTCCAACACTGGCATGGGCATACATCGCAACCTGAACATCGCGCTGTTTGCAGAACTTCAATATTCTATCTATATATTCAGGTAAAACATCTACAGGTACACAGCAGTCTTCAATAAAGGGAATTGGCTTGCGGTCTCCCTTCATACCGAGCATAAGACCAAGCCCTTTTTTCCTTACACTCCAGACCTTTGCCTGCTCAGCAAGGTCAGTTATTATCGGCCAGGCATATCCAAGTCTCTGGCTCTTTAGATAAAAAGCGAGAGCCTCTGCCTTCTCTTTGGCATCTTCAGCTGTCTCGCCGAAGAATTCCACTACAAGAATGGCCTTCGGATCACCCTGGATAAAACTTGTAAGCGGTCTGACATTCAGGTTACTACGAGCTTGAGTTACAATCTCTTCATCCATTATCTCCACAGCAGAGGGCCTGTGGTTCAGAATGGGCGAAACAGTACGGATAGACTCAAGCAGATCAGAAAAGTGAACAGTGCACAACACTTTGAACTTTGGCAGAGGCTTCAAGCTCAGCTTGCTCTCCAGAAATATTCCCAGTGTTCCTTCACTGCCAATTATGAGCTTGGATAGATTCCAGCGCTCGGTATTTGTGAAGGCATCGAGGTTATAACCCTGAACGCGACGCATCACTGTGGGAAACCTACTTTTAATCTCCTCACGGTTTTCCTCTATGATTCTTTTAAAACCACTGTAAATTTCGGCTTCACGTATTGCCTCTCCACTTCCCTTACTCTTTTTCTGATACTCAGCGGGAGATATTTCCTTAAACGCAAGTACTGTTCCATCTGAAAGCAGGACCTTACTCTCCAGAACATGATCGCATGTTATTCCATAGATGATACTTTTTGTGCCCGAGGAGTTGTTCCCCATCATGCCGCCGATCGTGGCCCGGCTGCTTGTGGCTGGATCAGGGGCAAATTGAAGACCATGCCTAGCAAGTTCAGCATTCAGTACATCCAGAATAACTCCTGGCTGAACACGAGCCCATTCCTCTTGAACATTTAATTCAAGAATCTGGTTCATATATTTTGTAAAATCAATAATCATCGAATTACCACACCCCTGGCCGTTTAGACTGGTACCCCCACCTCGCGGCAAAATACTGATATTGTACTTTGCTGCTGCCCTAACTGCAGTGCAGACATCAGCCTCATCCTTTGGTTGGACCAGTGCCACAGGAGTTATCTGGTAAATACTGGCGTCGGTGGAATAGATTCCCAGAGTAAGCTCATCAAAGGAAACGTCTCCTCTGACAAGACTTTTCAGTTCACTCTCGAAGTCTCTCACTATTTTCTCCTAAAATCACTACATTCTCATAATCTGCCTAAGAGCTGCCAGAAGCATATTAACATGATTTTCAGTAGAGCTGCATCCCATAAGACCTATTCGCCAGGCCTTTCCAGTAAAATCCCCGAGCCCGCCTCCGATTTCAATATTGTACTCATCAAGAAGCCTTGCTCTTACTGTAGTATCATCAAGCCCTTTTGGAATCTTTACTGCGTTTAGCATTGGCAACCTATACTCCGGTGAAGGTATATATTCAAAACCCATGGCTTCAAGTCCATCACGTAAAAGTTCATGATTTTTTCTATGTCTCTCAAATCTTGCCTCCAATCCCTCCTCCAGTATCAATCTCAAGGCTTCATATAAGGCATAATTCATGGAAATCGGGGCCGTGTGGTGATAAACACGCTTTGCACCGGACCAGTATTTTCTTACCATATTTAAATCCAGGTACCAGCTCTGAACCTTTGTCTTCCTATTCTCCATTACCTCCACAGCCTCTGGGCTGAACGAAACCGGTGAGAGTCCGGGAGGAGCGCTGATACATTTCTGAGTACCGCTGTAGACAGCATCAATTCCCCAATCATCCACACGTACGTCGATTCCGCCTAAAGAGGTAACTGTATCAACGACCAGTAATGCTCCTGCATCGTGTGTTACTCTGCTTATCCCCTCCAGAGGCTGAAGTACGCCTGTGGAAGTTTCAGCATGAACTACCGCTACCAGTTTAGGCCTGCAACTCCCAAGAGCCCTTTTAACCTTAACAGGTTCGATAGGATTTCCCCATGCGGCTTCAACCCGAATCAGTTTCGCACCACAGCGTTCAACAATATCACACATACGATTACCAAAAACACCGTTTACGCATATAAGAGCCTCATCACCAGGCTCAAGCAGATTAACAAGACAGGTCTCCATGCCAGCACTTCCTGTTGCTGAGACTGCAAAGGTTAGCTCGTTATCTGTGCGGAACAGCTGACGTAACATCTCCTTCACCCCATCCATGATCTTGATAAACTGTGGGTCGAGATGTCCTATCAACGGCGTTGCCATTGCTTTGAGCACCCGGGGATGAACATCACTGGGCCCTGGTCCCATTAAAAACCGTGCTCTTGGATTCAATTCATCTGTTGTAGACATAATTCTCTCCATATAGAGGATAATCATTCATCTAAATGTGTATAGAACTCTTCTGGCCGTAGTTCCTTAAAGCTTCTCTCTTTTACAAGATGTTTTCTTATATCCGTACAGAGATGACATTTAGAAAGATAACCATATTGAGATTCATTATAACCAAAATCTTTGGCAAACTGGAAAAGGCCTTTTATATCCTCTTTTACAAGGAATCCTAAAACTGGATATACCTCAAGATTGATTCCTTCCTGCAACAATCTATCGAGATCACGGCAGTCTCCAAAAGAGATCCCACCACAATATCCCGGTATATAGTTACAGTAATTATCAAAGTGGTTGTGCCAGTTTCTTAAAAAACTCGGCCTGCATGGCTCATTGAAAAAATAGCTCGGCTCATGCTGGGTAAAAGGCCCACTGAGTTTCTCTTTCAGCTTATAAGCTGCTCTTCCCATGAAAAAGAACTCTACATTTCTAGCAAAATTTCCCCCTTCAATGTCTGTATACTCATTAAAAGTAACCCTGCCTTTAACTCCCATCTTTTTAAATCTTCTGTAATACTCTACCTGATAAACAAACATATTGGAACCAAAAAGCTCATAACCTATCTGAACTGCTCTTTCGGTTCTTTCGAAAGGTACATATTCGAGGTAAAATGGATTAACAGAAATCAGAATGCCCTTTAACCCCCTTTCCTTTAAAAGCTGTAATTTTTTCCTGGTTGAGTTATCATCAACACACCAGAAGCAGTTCGTCTCTACAAAGGTTGACGGAATAGCTAATCTTTCGGCAATCTCTACTGCCTTACATAAAAGATCAAAGTTTAAAAAGGGCTCTCCGCCTGTAAAATGCAGCCCAGCATTCAAAGCCACATTCTCATAACCATAGGGCGAGGGAACAATCTTTCCAGCAAGCTGGGACAAAATTCTCTCTAAATTCTCTTCAGAAATCCAATGGCCATGCCACTTTGGTGAGCATGCATACATACAGTGCAGACACTTGCAGGAACATCTGTATGAGAGTATTAAACCACCTGAAACAGGTTCTGGTATAGACTGGCGCATGATTATTTATATATGATCAACGAAGATCAAGTTCTTCCTTTTCAAATATTCCATTGCTATTTACTATAAAAATCTTTTCAGATTCCTTTTCCATAGGAACATCATTTATCATGAAGGATCTTATTGTCCCGTTTTCTGGTACAATTCCAAAAATATTTACCTCTTTATACCTCTTCTGCTCTTCATTGTACCTTCTCTTTTTCAAGACGAGGCTATACTCTTTATCTTTAGGAATCTCAAATATGTAATTATAATCTATCTTCTTAAAAGAGACCTCTTCAAGCTCATTGAGGAGTTTTGGTTTGCTATAGCCCTTCTTTTTTCCTTCCTCATCAACAACATATGCATGTTCGGTCTTTTCCACTATAAATAGCATCTTATCCTTCTTCATGAGCTCCTCTTTTTTTCTTTTCAGCAGCGAAAAAAAATCCTCAGGATTCAATGAAAAACTCTCTTCCCCATCAATGGCGAATATCTTCTCAGGATACCTGTATTTACGTCTTGTAAGATCATACCAGGTAATCTTATGGCTACTTCTTGTAAACTGTATAACAATATTCTCCGCATCTTCACTGTACACGTTGTTGCTCTGTTCTCTTTCCCAGTTGTTTGCAACGAGGAGCGTTATTCTATCTCGAAAATCATTTTCAAAATATCCATATACAACCATGGAATGATGCATCTTCTTGCTCAGGTATGGTAAGATTATCAGCTTACCACTATCGATAGATCTTTTTATCCTGCTTATCTCTTCCCTCAAGCTTTGAGAATCCTGCTTTTTATGAAGATCTATTCTGCCTGATATAAAATTGGAAAATACGATATCATTCTGAAGAAAATCCATATACCTTATTATACTTCTGTCCCTTTCATCGATTGAGTAGGTACTGTAATATGGGTAAGGTAAACGATCGGGATGACCGTCATAGTATGTTTCCCCTCCAGAAAATCCATAGCAACGCCCAATGCTTCCCTTGTAAATATCGTACATAACATAGAGGAGTAATATCTTCTCATCCTGCGTGCAGGAACCAAATCTCTCCTGAGCCCAGTCTATCACTGTTTTCGAAACAAAATGTATTGCATCTTCAAACTTTCCGTCATTTGCAAAGCAGAAGTTGTCCCTCCCCCATAAAAAATCGGTAAAGGAGATAACAAACTCTCTCATATATACTCCATATGAAGTATCCAAGTATACAGAGGCTTGATATCTACCACTCTTCCAGTAGGGAACTCCACGAAACAGATCATTGCTCACAATATTATCTATTGTAAGATCAATCTCTCCATCTCCATCAAAATCAAAAAGGACCTTTTTTACTATCTTAGCAGGATCTTTAAGAATAAACTCCAAAATCGGCGGTGTTCCACTGTGGCATTCTATATCAAAAGAAAGGCCTTTATTTTTAAAATCGTAGAGAGCACCATAACTCCGGGGATAGATTCTCTCGCTATCATTAGAAATCAGATTTTCTGATGTCAGAAATAAAAAAAGGAGGATGGCTAGACATAGAAAGGTGGATCTTCTATTTTTCTTATGAGAAGATTCTTTTTTCACAGCAAAAGAAAACATATTTAAATAGTGTATTTTATTTCAGTGAATCCAGTATACTGGAAACACGCTGGTACGCCTTTTTATATGAGGCAAGACGCTCCTTTTCCCTGTCAACAACAGAAACCGGAGCCTTATTCAAAAAATCACCGCTTTCAATCTTTTTCATACAACTATCTATCTCTCCCTCAAGTCTCAAAAACTCTTTATTAAGCCTCTTCTTTTCTTTTTCGATATTGATTAAACCTTTTAATGGAAGATAAATCTCATATCCCATGCCAACAGCTGAAGCGCTCCCTTCAGGTTTTGCAACCCGTGCTCCATAGGTGATCTCTTCAAGCCTTGAGAGGAATTGAATGACCTCGTTATTCTCCTCAATGACTCGCAAGACCTTCTCATCGTTTATTTTTATTAAAACCTTTGCTTTTAGCTCCGGAGGTACATTCATCTCTCCACGTATATTCCTTATATTGTAGTTTATCTCTTTAAGAATACTCATCTTTTCTATACTCTCTCTGTATACGTTCCGTTTATCAAAAACAGGATAATCAGAGATCATTATGCTCCTTATTTTCATCTTCATCGGAAGAAGCTGCCACACCTCCTCTGTGATAAAGGGCATAATCGGATGCAAAAGCCTCATACATCCTTCGAGTATAAAGGACAGCATTCCAGCTGCATGAGATCGCATTCCATCATCACTGCTGTATAGCTTGACCTTTGATATCTCTATATACCAGTCACAAAACTCATGCCAGAAGAACTCATATATGAGAGAAGAGGCCTCATTAAGCTTGTACTCACCGAGGTATCTATTCATCCCCTTTACTGTTTCTTCATAAAGGGTCAAAATCCATTTATCAGAGGTGTCAAGGTCCTCAGCCTTTACTTCCTTTAGCTCTACTCCTTCAATATTCATTAATATATAGCGCGATGCATTCCATATCTTATTTGCAAAACGGGCACCGATATTAAACTTATCCATAGAGAGGAGAAGATTCTGACCAAGAGGCGTTATATTAACAATGGTGTACCTCATCGCATCCGCACCATATTTCTCAACTACCTCAAGGGGATCAATCCCGTTTCCAAGGGATTTACTCATCTTTCTCCCAAGAGCATCCATGACAACCCCATGAATGTAAACATCCTTGAAGGGGATATCGTTCATAAACTTCAATCCGCTCACAATCATACGGGCTACCCAGAAGAAGAGTATCCCCGGATCTGTTACAAGGACGTCTGTTGGATAGTAGTACTCAAGCTCCTTCGAAGATTCAGGCCATCCCAATGTTGAAAAAGGCCAAAGCTGTGATGAAAACCAGGTATCGAGAACATCCTCATCCTGATAGATATCTTTACTGCCACATGAATTGCATTGGCCCGGCTCTTCTACAGAGGCAAAAACATTACTACATCCCCTGCAGTAGTATACTGGAATCCTGTGCCCCCACCATATCTGGCGTGAGATGCACCAGTCGCGTATATTGTTCATCCAGTTCATGTAAACCTTTTTCCACCTTTCAGG
>CAYRKG010000060.1:0-23095 GCA_964424795.1 uncultured Spirochaetota bacterium | reverse complement strand
CAGGCAGGATTCGAACCCGCAACATCCGGTTTTGGAGACCGGCGCTCTACCAGTTAGAGCTACTGGCCTTTATACAATCCAGCTACACACATTATTACTTAATATGAGTCTCCTTATGGAGTGTGTGCTTCCCACAGCGCGGACAATATTTTTTAAACTGTAATTTCGATGGGGTGTTTTTCTTATTTTTGTCGGTGGTATAATTCTTGCTCTTACATTCTTCACAGGCTAAAGCAATTAACTCACGCATGTACCCTACCTAATATATTGCTAATGAGCCCACAACCGGAATTGAACCGGCGACCTCGTCATTACCAATGACGTGCTCTACCAACTGAGCTATATGGGCAGTATCGAAAATCCCTTTTATCGCTGTTAATTTATAAAATATAAGTAAGAAGTCAAGGTTTTTCCAGACAATTTCTTCTCCGGCTCTCTGAGATCCACGGATCTCCAAGATCCGCGGATCTTCAAGATCTATGGATCTCCAAGAAGGAATCACCTTTTAAAACATGTGAGGTTTTATAAGAGCAGGTTAGGAGACTGTCACTCCCTTCAAAGGAGACTTACCTATCTTATCTATCCGGCCAATACTTTTTAGCATACGGCAGCTTCCCTCAAAAACTACACCATCAGCCATTTTCAATTTTTTTGTTTTTATGTTTCCATACAATTTTCCTGATGAAAGCATTTCAAGCCTATCAAAAGCCTCAACATCCCCCCTAACTTCCCCTGCGATAATAATCGAATGAGCCTTAATGTTAGCCTGTACCTTTGCATTCTCCCCTATAATAAGGTTCCCCTTTGAAACGATATTACCCTTAAATCTTCCTTCAATTTTCAGAGAAGAATCGAACTTCAATACACCGTTAAAAGATGTTGAATTGCTGAAAGTAGTTGCGACCCTTTCTCCTTCCTTAATATCCGAATAATTATCTTTCTTTATCATATACCACTCCGAATTTTATTTCGTTGTCATTGTAAAAACACCATCCCAGTCAGAAGGAGGTGGATTCTTACTGAGCTCTATACAGCGCGAAATATATAATTTCGTTGGTCCATCTTCAGGTTCATATTGTAGAGCCTTTTTAAATGTATTCAGTGCCTCCTTAAACTTCATCGCTTTATATAGCCTTAAACCTTCATTATAATACTGTAGCATTGCCTTTTTATCCTCACTAATCATAGCTCCTCCTTCAAAATAGTCTCGGTTAAATCTCCAAATCATGCTTAATATCATCTAGAGAGGAAATATCTACACTCTTCTCCTCCATTTTACGATTCGTGTTAACAAAGTTATTGAATTCTAACTCAAACTCTCCAACATTACTTAAGAGTTCTCTTCCAATAGAAATCATATTCTCAGTAATAGAATTGCTTTCAGAATCTCCTTTCCCCTGCGCTAGCTTACAAACAGCAATAAGGTTTTTTGAATGCCCATGAACATTTCTGATAAATAGTTTTATTGAGTTTTCAAAATCTCTGATAGAGTTAAGCCTTCTTTCCCTCCTGAGCATCTCATCATTCAATAACTTTGATCGAAGATTACTTCTTATCCTTGCAAGTATCTCAATAAAGTTGAAGGGTTTGGTGATATAATCTTCAATACCTAATTCAAGCATATCCACCTTTTCCTTGATATCGTCAATAGCAGTAAGGATAATGATAGGTATATTTTTTGTTTTTTTATCCTTCTTTAATATTCTTGCAACATCAAAACCACTTAATCGAGGCATGAGAAGATCTAACAATATAAGGTCAGGATTAAAAACCTTTACCCTTTTTAATGCCTCTTCGCCATCATAGGCAGTATCAACCTGAAAACCTAATCTGCTCAGCATAACATGAAAGAAATCTACATTTACTTTCTCATCATCTACTATCAGTATTTTTCCTGTAAATTTCATGACCTGCTTCATAGTTTACATATTATTTTCATTTCTAATTCTGTCAATTACTTTTTTTATGGGTATAAATATTACCATTGACCCTACGAATATTAGAATAAGCCAGGGTAACAGGTCTCCAACTCTCGAATAGAACGTCATTTCTGTGCTCTCTTTAATTGGAATATCACACACAAGAAAGTCAGTAGTAAAGAGAGCTATACTATCTATAACCCTTCCGTATGGGTTTATACATGCAGTAACCCCTCCATTTGCCGATCTTACTAAACTCACCCTGTTCTCTATAGTTCGAAAGACAGATATGGAAAAGTGCTGTACCTCCGCTTTTGGGCTACCTGTCCAGGCATCGTTTGTTACATTAACAAGTAGTTCACTTCCGTTGAGAATAAATCTCCTGGCAAGATTTCCAAAGACATCCTCAAAGCATATGAGTGCACTAAAGCGATAATCTTTACAATCAAATACCAAAAAGTCCTTTCCAGGTGTAAAATCACCTGCTCCTGCTTTATCCAATATCCTGACAACAAAGGGAAATAATCTTTTATAAGGAAACCACTCTCCAAAAGGAACCAGATGTATTTTACGGTATGTATTTTGCATTCTCCCTCTATTGTAAAAAATTGCTACATTATAAAAATCTCCAATCAATTCTCCATTCTTCTCTACTCCATTAAACTCTAAACTGCCAAAAAGGAGGGGTTTTCCAAGAGAAGCAAAATAATTATGAACTAAACGTGCATACTTATTGTTCTTCCTTAAATAATATCTAAATGAAAATGGGACTGACGATTCACTCCAGACTACGAGATCCGGGTTTCTCTTTAGTGCCTTTTTTGTTAGTTCTATTTCTTCTGTAATATTTGCATGAAGGTCTGGACTCCATGGATCAAAGTTTGGCTGAATGAGTGCTACTCTCTTTGTGATAAAATCTCTTTTTTTCTCCTCACTTAGTTTTACAAAACCAAAAATCAGAGAAGCTATACAGAGAATAACTATTGCATAAACATTTATAAGACTCCTCTTTAAACCTTTACCCTTTATTAAAGCAATAATAACAGAGGATAGAACGGAATTGAAATAAACAATCAAAAAGTTAATTCCCCACACACCAAAGATGCTCGATATTTGAATAATGATAAGGTTTTTATACTGTGAATATCCCAATATGCCCCAGGGAAATGCAAGATAGCCAATTGTTTTTAAATAATCAATTGTAATCCATCCAAGAGGAAGGGCTATCTCTTTCATAAATCTCATGTTTTTGTATAAAAGCCACGATAAAATTACTGCAAATAAAAGGTATCCCATCTCGGCAATAACCGCGCCGGGCAAAGATGCTGGATGCTTATAATCTTTGACCCAGAAAAGATAAACTACATTAAACAGTAAACCTGTTATCAAAGCTGAAAGGACTACTCTTTTTAATCCTTCAGTCATTATTATGAGGAAGATAGGTACCAGTGATACCCATGCTAATAGCGAAATTCCAGGATAGGGAAAAGAGAGGTTTAAAAAAAGAGCAGAAAAAATGGCTAAAAAAATCCACAAGTTTTTATTAATAAATTTGTAATTTTTGATGAAGCTTAATTGAGTAGTTTCCATTGAGGCAATCATTGATGAAATGAGAACTGAGTTACATGGGAGCTTTAATCAATTCTATTTCTAGAAATAGCCTTTAATTCTTTACCAGGCCTAAAATAAGGCACCCGCCGTTTTGGAACGGTTACAGATTCTCCAGTTTTTGGGTTTCTTGCTTCCCTTTCTTCCCTTGTTTTTACTTCAAATGTTCCAAATCCTCTTAATTCTATATGCTCACCCTCCCTTAGACCCTCTTTAATAATCTCAAAAAAGAGGTCAATAACTTCAGCAATATCCTTTTTAGTAAGCCCTAGTCTTTCACTAACTTCCTCTACAATCTGTGCCTTTGTCAAAATACCCTCCTTTCATTCCCCAAAATGATACACTTTTATTTCGAAACTTTATCTCATTGACAAGAAGGAAATTAAAATAATAAAACGACAGAACAATTATACATAACTTTAAATAAATATCAATACCAATTTTGTACTATATTAACAATTTTTTCAAATACATTTAAGGACGTCCTTTTTCCCTGATATGCTTATATTACAGGATTTTGGAATACAAGATGAGTTTGAAGATTTTAGACTTATAACCTTTTACTTCTTCTTAGACGTTGGTGACATAGTCACCAATTATTTAAAATCACACATATATTATTTATCTTAATTATTAATGAAGAACTAATCTTCTATTTGTTTAGAATTTGACATTTGACTTATTCTCTGGGCTATTTTTGTTTTTTTCCGGGCAGCATTACTCCTGTGTATTATTCTTTTCGACGCTGCTCTATCAACAAGAGAAACGTATTTCCTGTACAGGTTATCCAGTGAATCAACCTCTTTATTCACGATCGCCTTTTCAAGATTGATTCTTGCAGATTTGATCCTTGATTTCCATATTCTATTTCTCAAACGAGCCTTCTCACTCTGACGCGCCCTCTTTATTACTGATCTATGTATTGCCAAACTCTCTCCTCCTTAAAAAACATTTAACTCCAGAACTTATGTTTGTTATATTTTTAAAGAATAAATTAACTTATTAATTTTGTTTTTCATAGTCAAGACGAATATAGTTAGTCGCTGGTGATTAATCTTTATTTGGCAGTGCTCTAATCTTCACCAGCTCATGAATTGGTTCTTATTAAATGTTATATATTTATATAAATAAAAGGACCAATTCTGTAGTTGGTGATCTTGTCACCAACTACTAATTAGTTCTTAATTTCTCATATATCAATGGATTTTATTTTATTAAATTACTAAATCTATTAATAAAAGCTAATTATTCAACACGAACTAATTATGAACTTAATGGAAAAAATCAAGAATATACCCCAAAAAACTGGAGTATATTTAATGAAAAACAGAAACGATGAAATTATCTATATCGGGAAAGCTAAAAATCTAAATAAGAGGATCACCTCTTACTTCTATAAAAAAACAAACAATGGAAAAACTCAGTTCCTTGTTCATAATATTGCAAACCTAGAGACAATAATAACAGATAATGAGGTTGAGGCTTTAATTCTTGAAAGCAACTTAATAAAGAAGTTTAAACCAAAATATAATATTGAACTGAAAGACAATAACAGATACCCATTCATAAAAATAACTAATGAAAAATTCCCAAGAATAGTGAAGACGAGATTAAAAAAAGAAGACAAGGCACACTATTTCGGACCTTACACCAGTGTAGCATCTATAAATAGAACTATTAAAACTATAACAGATATTTTTACAATCCGCAGATGTAGCAGAAAACTCGATCGTAAGATTTCATGGACACCCTGTCTAAACTACCATCTTAAGAAGTGCTCAAGCCCCTGCTCAGGTATGATTGATAAAAATCAGTATCAGAACCTTGTTAATCAGGTAATTCTTTTTCTGAAGGGGCAACAAAACCATCTTTTAACTCACATAAAAAGTGAGATGCAAAGGGAGGCACAAAGTCAGAGGTTTGAAAATGCAATTGTCTTAAAAGAGAGGTACTATGCCCTTATGAACCTTCTTAGGGAACAAAAAATTAACACAATAAAGGGAGAAAACGAGGATATAATTGGGATAGCACAGGTTATGGATACATACAACATTACAGTTTTAAACAAGAGGGCAGGAAAAATTATTGGTAAAAGAGATTATATGGTAGAAAACAGCATAGGTAAGAAAAATGTACTAGAACAGTTCCTCGATCTATTCTATGGACAAAGCACAGATATACCAGACAATATTCTCTTACCCTTTGAGATAGAGAGTTTCGATGCCCTGAAATGCTATCTTAAAAAGCAATTTAACAAAACCGTAGCTCTTACTGTTCCGAAAAAGGGACTCAAAAAGAGACTTACCGATCTTGCATCTAAAAATGCATATCAGAAGCTCGAAGAGGAGTTATACAAATACAATCCTGTTAATGCGATTTCGATTTTAAAGGATACTTTGAACCTCAAACAAGAACCTAAATGCATTGAAGCCTTTGATGTTGCTACTATACTGGGAAAGTTATCTGTTGCCTCCATGGTAAGATTCGTAGACGGTGTTCCTGACAAAAGGGGATACAGGAGATACAGGATAAAATATATAAACGAACAGAATGATGTGGAAATGATGAAGGAAGCTGTTGCGCGAAGGTGCCAGCGGCTTCTTAATGAGAACAGGCAACTACCCGACCTCATTCTTGTTGATGGTGGGAAACCTCAGGTGAATGGAGTCCAGAAGATACTATCTAGTCTCGAGATAGAAAATATTCCTATAATTGGCCTTGCAAAAAGAGAAGAGGATATATATTGTTATGAGAAAAATTATCCAATTACTTTGAGTAAGAATAACGAGGCCCTGCGTCTTCTGATGGCAGTAAGAAATGAGGCCCACAGGTTTGCGAATACCTATCATTACATGCTTAGAAAAAGAGAAGCACTTTCAACAAAATTAAAAGCCATTCCAGGAATAGGAGAATCTCTCATAAATAAAATTCTCACATCCCTTGCTGCAAATAAAACAGCAATCACTATTGATTCTCTGAAAAATATCAGGGGAATAGGTTGCAAAAAAGCCGGAGAGGTATACAAAGTTCTTACGGAGATAAATCTGTCTTCCAATACATATTAGATTACAGTTCTTCCATGTAATGAATGATAAAAGAGTGCTCTGATGATCGAATTTTCATACCTTAATATGAAAAAAAATCATCTACTCTTTTGGAGTGGTTTTCTGATGTAAATTTAACTGTTACCTGACTGCGGTGCATTATCCTGTGCAGGATTTTGCTTTTCACCACCACTCTGATCCTGGGGCTTGCCAGGCCCTGACCCAGGTATATCTCCCGTATTCTGATAGTTCCCTTGATTGGGCATATTTTGATATTGCTGCCCTTGATTAATTGGGGGTTGATTTCTTACATATCGTACACTGTCTCCCTTACCTTCATCATCCTCTTCTATACCTTTAATTGTCTTTTTGAACTCTTTTATTCCCAGGCCCAGGGACCGTGCAATCTTTGGAAGGCGTGCTGCCCCAAAAACCAGAAGTCCAACTACAAGAATAACCAGGATTTCTTGAACACCAATACCGCCACCGAACATTATTAATCCTCCATATCAATATGTTATCTAAATTTAAACCTTTTTCCATTAATTGCAAGCTAAAAATTTTAAACCTCTCCATTTCTAAAAATTACCACATGGAGGCTTTTCTCTTTTTCTTGACAGAGTTTTTGAGCATAGTATGATAAAAAAACAGAAGATATTTGAAAGATTTTTGGATTTTTCTATGTCTTACCTAAAGATAGTAGCTTATGAGACATTCCTGGCAGCTTAAAAGCTTCTCACAGGCTGAAGATATATTTATTTAATCTATGGAGTATGTTCTGTTGCAGAATTCACTTCTGGAACTAGCTGATCGATATTTCGAGTTTATGGCCAAAAACTTTCCAATAATGTGTGCAAGTGATGAATTTCACTTCATGCCCAGGGCTGAAGCTGCGGCTCACTACTATGATCTCATTGATAACCTGAGCAAAGATGTAATAAATGAAATCCTCATGAAATTGAGAGAATTCATTTCTGATTTTGAGCGACTTGATTCAATACAGGATAAAGAATCGTTCAAAGGAGTCAAATCATCTTTAAAAGAGAGTAATCTTGAAAGATTCATTGATCTGGAATTGCTAAGAGCAAGTGCAGGGGGAGTTCTTATAGAACTGGAACAGAAAAAATCCTGGCAGAATAACCCGCTACTTTACCTGAAGATCGCTTTTACTGGATTGCATCACGCAATTATAAAACCGGCACAGAGCAGAAAAGAGATTTTTGAAAGGTTGCTGGCCCGTCTCTACGGGATACCGGTGCTTTTTCGGCAGGCAACAGAAAATATCCATTCAGTACCCACACACTATATGCAATCTTCAATGGCAATGCTCAGTGATTGTGTATCCTACCTTACTGAATTAAAGGACTACTGTCCGAATGATGATATAGGAGATTACTCCGAGGCACTGAATGGAGTATGGTTATCTCTTAACAGATTCCGCGACTTCCTGAATTCCTGTAGTGCCAGGAATTCAGATCAACTCTCAACTGAAAAGATCCTTGAGGCCACATTGAGAAGTCACTTCTTGTCAATCAGGGATGCTCAGGAAATATTTCAGATCGCACTGGAACAGTGGCATTACAATTTAAATGAATTGAACAGACTTCAGTCTGAAATAGATTCTCGTAAAAAATGGCAGGAATTGTACAATTCCTATAATCCGCAAGAATTAGGGAAAATGGATACCATAACCCTCTATAAGCAGGAAAATGAGAGACTGCGCTCCTTCTTCAAAGATAAAGTTTTTGATGGATATGAGGATATGTCGCTCGAAATTTGTGAAACACCCACTTATCTCCAGACAATTCGTGGTTCGGCATCATTCAGCACAGCGTTGTGTCCTAACTCCGGGGAAAAGAGCTTTTTCTATATAACTCAAAGGCAGTCAAAAAAACAGGATGAGAAATCCTGGAAAAGCCTTATGAAGCGACTACACCGCGAGTACAAATATCTCACAGCTCATGAAACCTTCCCAGGACATCATCTTTTAGACTATAAACGGAGGATGCTTGAGAATCCAGTGAGGAGGCAGATCGAGCTCCCACTCTTCTATGAAGGCTGGGCAAGCTATGCCGAGTCTCTTCTTATAGAATACTTCTACGTTACTCAGCCGATTGAGCTTCTTATTCACAGAAAGAGAAATCTCTGGAGGGCAGCACGATGCCAGATCGATATCGGTCTGTGCACCGGAATGCTCACGATGGAGGAGGGAATAGAGCTTTTAACAGGGGCTGGATTTACAGGAGGAGAAGCAAAAAACCAGATAGAGCGCTTTGCCTTAAACCCCGGGTATCAACTTTGCTACAGCCTTGGCTGTTATGAGATATTGAAGCTGCGGGAGTTATTTGGAACGCATATGGGAAGGGAGGGTTTTCATACAAAGTTACTGGAATGTGGCGAGCTTCCCTTCCATCTTATTGCGAAACGTTTTGAATGTATGAATAAACAGTAAAATAAAGAGAAAAAGGTTGAAGGATTTTATCGGATATCACTCTGAATGGAATCTAGGGAGCCCTGGAGGATGGGACTATCAGCGAATTACACAGCTCATAGGAAAGATGGTCTGGGAACGTCTCAATGAGATTCATCCTATTAATGTGAAGCTCGACTTTGACCATCCGCTTCTTTTTCCAATTTATGCATTTGTGGATATGCTTGTCAAGGCTCTGCGCTCCCTTGAGGGGAGAAACTCAGGACTAATTGCAGTCGTTGCAGAAGAGGAAACTCTGGAAAGTGTTACTGAAAACAGGAATCTTGCAGAGCGACTGAATAAGATTAGTGGCATTTCAGGGGCATTGATGTCTCCCAATGAGCTGGAGTTAAAAAATGGGAAGGTGTGCTGGCATCGGCAGCCAGTTTCGGTTATTTTTATGGATTTTAATACCGATGTTCTTTTAAAACTTCACCACAAACAGAACCTTACACCGCTTATACAGGCCATAAGGGAGAAAAGAGTTATTAATCCCAGGGGTACTGAGCCCATAAACGTGAAGAGTATGTTCGAGGTTATCACCGGATGGGCCAGAGAGCGCTTTCATTCAGATATTGTTAAAAGAACACCGTGGACGCGTAAGTTCTATCCTCGAAAAACTGAAGGCCCTCAGGGGGAAAGGATAGATGACCTGATAGAGTGGAGCCGTTCACACTGGAATAACCTTGTTCTCAAGCCGGAAAGGGGCTATTCAGGCAAGGGCGTACAGGTTGGCGGAATACATAAAAATGCTGATGAGGCGATTAATACAGCACTCAGAGAAGGAAGTTATATTGTACAGGAAAAGATTCCCCTCGATCTGTGGACCGAAGCTGTACCAGCATTAGACGTTGAAGCGGGTAGTATAATTCTTGAGCATTGTCAGACAGATTTTCGTAGTTTAATTGGATCTTATGGGCTTCTCGGTTTTCTGGGAAGGTATGGAGGTGTACCAACAAATGTTGGAAGCGGAGGCGGGGTCCAACCGATAGCTATATTGAAATCGGATATAAGTGTTTATGAAGCAGTAAAACGTATTAATAATGCCATTCTCAACATGCCCTATAATGATGTCTTCAACGTTGCCAAGATGCAGGAAGAGATGGCCATTCAAAACAGCTTTACCTATCTTCTGGGCCCCATTAAAGTAGCCCTCCGTCCCCGGGTAATCACTTCCGGGCAGCTTGAATCACTTAAAAGTTACTGTGATGCACTCTGGTCAGATTGCATGACCCTTGAACAGATGTGGCTTTCAGGAGAGCTTGATTCTATGGTAAACATAGAGGATGAAGAACTTGAGATTGCCCGCATGCAGCCATGGAAAGGCTCTCCAGCAGTTATAGCTTCTGATGGGCTCTTTAATTTTGGAGCGGGTGGGGAGGTATAATGAGTATCAGGGTAGATCCTGACTGGTGGAAAAAGATATTTGACGATATCTATCTTCTCACCGATGCCCGTTCTGTATGTGATCCAAGCATAACCTGCCATGAAGTTGACCTTCTCTGTAATCTGCTTTCACTGAAATCAGGACACAGGATACTTGACCTCTGTGGTGGGCACGGACGTCACAGCATTGAGTTGTACTCCCGAGGGATTACTGGATGCACAATTGTAGATTTTTCACAGTTTCTAATTGGGCACGCAAAGAAGCATGCCGATAGATTAGGCTTTCGTATCGATTGTATCCGGGCAGATGCTAGAAAAACCAGGCTCCCAGATGAGAGTTTTGATTATGTGATCATAATGGGCAATTCACTCGGATACATTGCAGAACCTGTTGCTGACAGAGATATCCTCCTCGAGGCTAATCGGCTTCTTCAGCCGGAGGGAAAGGTGCTCGTAGATGTGGTGAACGGCAACTCTCTAAGGGACTCCTTTAATCCAAACGCATGGCATGAGATCAATACTGATATTATTGTCTGCCGGCATCGTGAAATGTGTGAAGGTAGAGTAAATACCCATGAGATTATCATCAGCAAAAGCCGGGGTTTGATCCGCGATCAAACCTATTCTATTCGTTTTTATGATCTTGTCGGTCTAACAGACCTTCTTGAGAAATCCGGCTTTGGGCATGTATCTGTTATAACAGACTTCTCACCTCACGAGATAGAAGGCGACTACGGCTGTATGAACCTTCGTATGGTAGCCATAGGCCAAAAGGCATGAATATCATGTATTGATGATTATATAAGCAAGTTAAGAAACTCATTATTGAGTTGATGTCTTTGTTAAAAACTGTTCGAAAACTCGAATCTGGCATTGACAAACAGTCTGATTATAACTTAGAAATGAGGAGTTGAAAAATGCAGCTATTCAGAAAAATAAAGAGATTTCCGGAGAGAGGAAGTATTTTGAGTGCTTTCATCGGGGTAGCAGTATTCGGCTCAATTTGGGGTCTTTTTGAATCTATTTTAGGCGGGGCTTTGCATCTTATTCACTTCCCCTACAAAGGAGGAATTACGGCTGGCATTGGCATATCAATAATGGCCTCTTTTGTAGCCACCTACAGGCGACCTAAGCTCGTAGTTGGGATAGGCCTTGTCAGCGCCCTTTTCAAGCCACTGAGTGCCCTTATTTACGGTAGGCCCATCTTTGCCCCATTCGTGATCAACCCAGCCACAGCAATCATTCTGGAGGCATTGGCCTTCAGTTTATTAGTCAGCCTGCTGTTTAAAGGTTTTGAAAGTAGTATCAAAATACGTGTAGCAACTGGTATCTCAGCAGGATACTTGGGTATTGTTCTTCACGCGGCTTTGGCCTCAATGTTAGGTATGGGCAACTGGCCGCTCATGGTACTTGGGGAGAAACTCACATCAGCATTTTTAAATGGCACGGTCATAGCTATAATAGGTACTGGACTTCTACTCCTAGGATATAAGGTAAGCATAGGGATTCGTCCTAAGCTCTTACAACTCAGGTCCTCAAAGCCAAAGGTCTTCTATGCCAGTGCTACAGCTACTATAGTGCTGTGCTGGATTATCGCGGTATTTGCATTAGCATTAATACCTTAATACTGATTTTCTTGCTTTTAGAGCTTTCCTCACAATTGGGGAGCAAGATGCAAAAACTCCCTATGTATCATGGATCACTTCTGCCTGTACCAAACTATGAATAAGGTCCGACCTTGGGCAGGGAAAAGATTGACTTCCAACCCGGGCTGCCGGGTTCCTTGAGATAGGGCTCCATCTCTCTATTCGTTCGAAAAGTAGTCTTACCCGGATCAGGCACAGTCCCTGCAGGCCATGTCTCAAGAATCTCACTCTGCAGCAATAACAGATACTCGCAGATTGCAACTACTGGACGCTTAGCTCTCTCTGCCTTAACCAGAGTGGCTTTGCCCACAATTGCTTCAGGAGTGGCCAAAAGCTCAAGGGGAATGTCCCCTGCCCTCGATTTGTACGTGTTTGGCCTATAGAGATCTTCAACAGATTTATCAAAATGTCCATCTGGAAGGTATTTGAAATCAGACATAGGACCTGTGTCCACAGCATAATCCATATTTACCATATTTTCTTTGTCTTACGACGAACTGCCTCTGCAATACGAGTCCCTAGGAGAGTGTCGAAACCGCTAACCGTATGATCTCCATGATTTTCTGTAGAGCCTACAGGAACAATAACAATATCGTTCCTTCGGCGGTTTTCTACTAGCTCCTTTCTTAAAGTGCTCTGAATGTAAGTTCCAGGCTTCTCTAGCTCGCCAGGCGAAGGAATCTCATATTCCTTAAGTGCTTGATCAATTTCATAATCGGACATGTTATAGAGCCGCTCTTTCATCTTTCCTACTGAAGTATCCTCGAAAAATGGCTTTCGTATATTTTTTGCTTCCATTTCTCTACCTCCTCAAGCTATACATAATAATAAAAGGAAATCTACTGTCAAGGCTTTGGAAGATAGAGATCTGGAAAGTAAGCTATAGCAAGGTAAATAGTCTAAGACTGAAATCTTTTCCCATTTTATATAAATGGAAAAGGCCTCTTTTATATGTATCGTATAGTTTTAAAGCTTTGTGATTATCTATCATTGTCTATCTTTAAAAAAAGTTATTAAATTATGATTACCTAAATAATCATGAAGGTGAAAATTGGGGGAAATTGAGAATAAAAAAATATTATTTGTAGAGCCTAGAGGTGCGAACTCTAATGTTTTTGATAAATTTATGACCATTCCCCTTTTAGGGCCCTGCTATCTTGCAACAGTAGCCCAGCAGGCTGGTTATGATGTATCTGTAGTTAATGAAAATATACTTGGAAGGAAAATAAGTTCAAAAGAACTGGCTACAATTGATATCCTGGGATTAAGCTGCTTAACTGCTACTGTTAACAGAGGCAAAGAAATAGCTAGTGAATACAGGAAAATTAGAAAATATTATGATCTTGAATCAAGAGTTATAATTGGTGGAATTCATGCAAGCATGATTCCTGAAGATGTTGAACCTTATTTTGATCAAATTATTGTCGGAGAAGGTGAAAACATTATTCTTGATGTTTTATCGGGAAAGATAAAAGAAAAAATTGTCTATGCATCAAGATATAATAACCTCGATGATCTTCCTTTTCTTAATTTTAATCTTATAGAAAATTCTAAGAAAATAAATATTTTTTCTATAATGACCTCAAGAGGATGCCCCTACAATTGTAATTTCTGCTCTGTTACAAAAATGTTTGGAAGAGAATATAGAACTCAAAGTCCTCAAAGGGTAATTGATGAGATTTCGAGATATAAAAAGGGTGTGATATTTTTCTCTGATGATAATTTTGCAGCTGATATAAAAAGAACAGATAAGTTGCTTGACCTGATGATTGAAGCTGGTTTTAACAGACCCTGGTCTACACAGGTAAGAACAGAAGTAACAAAAAGAGCTAAATTTGTTGCAAAAATGAAAAAAGCTGGCTGTACTACAGTCTATGTTGGATTAGAATCTATAAATCCCCAAAGTTTAATAGAGATGCATAAAAATCAGAGTTTGAAGGATATCGAACGCTCAATAAAAGTTTTTCATGATAATGGTATAGAGATACATGGAATGTTTATACTGGGAAATGATTCTGATTCAAAAGACGTATTTAAGAGAACCTCTGATTTTAGCATTAAAAGTGGTCTGGATTATGTTCAATACTGTATATTAACTCCCATTCCAGGAAGCAGGACCTATTCTCAGTTTGAAAAAGAGGGAAGACTTCTACATAAAAAATGGGATTTTTACGATGGCCTGCATGCGGTATTTAGACCAAAAAATATGACTGCTGACGAATTGCAGCAGGGAACCATAAGATGTTTTCAAGATTTTTATTCATTTCCTCGTGCAATAAAAGGTGCATTGAATACTACTTTTAATATCGTTACAACTACAATTAAGAAAACATATACAAAGGCTCATTTCCCTACACTACGCCCTACACTAATGAGGTTTGCAGGTGGGAAGATTATAAAGGACTGGATTTATTACAATAAAGCTTATCTTAAATATCTGAGTAGCCTTCCTAACATGGGCCTATAAGGAGCATGATTCTTGATTATTTATCAGAAGTTAATATTTTACATAAAAATCATCGGGGGTTGATCTATGAACAATCTGAAAAAGTATAAGAGTATTAGTTATAAAATTCCTGAAAAATCTCTTGCATGGAGAATCTATGGAAAGGGAATGGATAACTTTGGTGACAACAAATCTGCAACAGAAATTCCTGTTCCTGAACCAAAGGATGATGAAATTCTGGTAAGAAGCGATGCTGTAGGACTTTGCTTTTCCGATACAAAGATCATCAAGTTTGGAGAGGACCACCCTCGCTTACAGGGTAGAGACTTAAGAACAGAACCTGTAATTCCGGGGCATGAAGTATCCCTTACAGTAATAAAGGTTGGAAAGAACTGGAGAAAACATTACAAGCCAGGTGAAAAGTATCTTATTGAGGCTGATCTTTATTACAAAGGTAAAAGTAAAGCCTACGGCTATATATTACCTGGAGGCTTATCTCAATACGGAATAATAGGGAAGGAAGTACTGGATGGCGATGAGGGCAGATACCTTATACCGGTTCATAGAAAAGATCTGAGTTACAGCGAGGTTGCCCTCGCAGAACCGTGGGCTTGTGTTGTGGCTGCTTACAGAATAAAGCACAGGGAGGGGATAAAGGAAGATGGAACTCTCCTTATCGTTGGATCAGGAGAAGATGATAAAAACTGGAATTTTGAAAATGTTTTTAGAAGGAGCTTACCAAAGTCAATAATCCTATTACAGGTAGGAAAAAAAATAGAGGAGAGAATTACCGGTAGCATTTTAAATAAAACGATTGATATATTAATTGAAAATAGTTCAGATATTAAGAGCCTCAAAACCAAATACACAGACGATAGAGGCTTCGATGACATTATTATTCTTGGTGATGCGGATTCCAGAACAGTCTCACAGGCTGCTGATAGTATTAATCCCTATGGAATATTGAACTACATGGCGAAAGAAGAAGATCCTCAGTGGGTGGAAATTGATGCTGGAAAGATACACTACGACCGCATCTGTTTTGTTGGCAGCCTTGGAACAGATGTGAGTACACCGTATACAGAAAATCCTGATTACGATTTAAGGGGAGAAAGTGTTTTGCTTTTAGGCGCAGGAGGCCCTATGGGTCAGATGCATGTACAGCTTATCCTGGATAGTAAAAATCCCCCAAAAACAGTTATCGCAACAGATGTTGCTTCAGAAAGGATAAAAACACTATGTGAAAAATTTAGTGAAAAGGCAAAGGGGAAAGGAATTAATTTTCATGTTCTCAATCCAGATGACTTTAAAAATGTGAACGAATACAAATCTGAAATTATGAGGATAAATGATGGCAAACTCTTTGATTACGTTATATGCCTTGCCGCAATCCCGGCTGTTATAGAGGATGCTGCCTCTTATCTTGGAGATAGATCTATACTCAATATATTTGCAGGGGTATCAAGAGGAACGATCGTAAGGTTGGATATAAAAAACGTGGCAAAAAAATCTGTCAGATTTATCGGGTCAAGTGGCTCTACAATCGAAGATATGAAATATACCCTGGGAAAGGTAGAAAAGGGTGAACTTAATACAAATAGTTCCGTGGCTGGCATTTCAGGTATGAACGATGTTTGGAATGGTATCGATGCTGTACGAACCGGAACATTTCCAGGTAAAATCATTGTATATCCCCATATAAAGCATATGGATCTAACCTCTATTAAAAAGCTGAAGGATAAGCATCCCAAAATTGGCGCTCTTCTGTCCAAAAATGGCGAGTGGACAAAGGAGGCAGAGGATAAGCTTCTAAACGATATGATTGACTTAAAGTGATCTTATATTTTTTATAGTTGAGGAGAAAATGCGATCAAAAAGGTATAAAGTAACCTTTGCTCCTGAGGGAAAAACAGTATACGTTCTCGAAGGAACTACAATATATGAGGCCCTAGGGGAAGCTGGTATTATTATTAAATCAGAGTGCGGTGGTAGTGGAGTGTGTGGCAGCTGCAAGGTCAAGGTCACTCATGGAGATTACGAACAGACGGGGTCTGAAAGATTTATCCCTGAAGAGGAGGTTAAAGATGGTACTGTTCTCGCCTGCTGTACAAAAATAACCGGGAATATGGTTGTTGAGATCCCGCTTTCAAGCAGATTATTTGAGCAGAAGATCCTGACTGAAGGACTGGAGAGGAAGCTCAGGTTATCACCGAATATAAGAAAGCTCTACCTTAAATTAAACCAACCAACACTTGAAGATCAACGTTCAGACCTCGACAGGATCTGGGATGCAATAAGAAAGACTTCAGAAAATCCAAAGATATCGGTTGACGTACTTCGGAGGCTGCCAGATAAACTGAGAAAGGGGGATTTCGGTACTACTGTTGTACTTGATGAAGAGGAGATAATTGGTATTGAAACTGGAGATAAATCGGATAAAAACTATGGCGTAGCATTCGATATAGGCACTACCACAGTTGTCGGTTACCTCCTTGATCTCAACACCGGAGAGCAGCTCGCTGTTGCATCGAGAACTAATCCACAAACAATCTATGGCGATGATGTCATATCGAGAATTCACTACGCCAGCATAAATAAGGATGGCCTTTTTGAGCTTCATAAAAGAATCGTTTCATGTATAAATGAAATAATCGTTGAACTGGCACATGTGGCAAACATTGAGAAGAAGTATATCTATGAAATAGCTACTACCGGCAATACAACAATGAATCACCTATTCCTGAGACTCAACCCCAAATACCTCGCTCTTAATCCATATGTTGGTGTCTTTAGATCCAATATAGAGACCAGAGCATTAAACCTGGGAGTTCATATTAATAGATATGGCAAGGTTTACTCAATGCCCAATATTGCAGGCTTCGTTGGTGGAGATACTGTTGCAGTTATTCTAGTTTCAGAGATGCATAAAAGCAGTGACCTTAAGTTTGCCATTGATATAGGCACAAATGGTGAGCTGATTATGGGAAATAGAGAACGGCTCATTGCCTGCTCTACTGCTGCTGGACCAGCCTTTGAGGGGGCACGTATTACCTTTGGAATGAGAGCCAGTGATGGTGCAATTGAGAAAGTGTTGATAGATAATAATGACATGGAAATTAATACCATAGGAAATACAAAACCTATCGGGTTGTGTGGTACAGCTCTTATCGACAGCATAGCAGAACTCAGAAAAGCAGGAGTTATAAATACAAACGGTAAACTATTAAATAGGGAGGAATTGCCTTCAAAAATACCAGACTTCATCAGAAAGAGGATAATCTCCAATAAAAAACTTGCATCCTCATTCATCCTCGTTCCAGGAAGCAGGTCAAAAACAGGAGAGGATATACTATTGACTCAGAAAGATATAAGGGAAACACAGCTTGCAAAAGGGGCTATTTATGCAGGATACAGGATAATGAAGAAAATTCTGGGAATAAAAGATGAAGATATAAATGAAGTCCTCCTGGCAGGAGCCTTTGGTAATTATATAAGGAGGGAGCAGGCAAAATGGATCGGTTTACTGCCAGATATACCCACGAAAAAGATCAGATTCATCGGAAATGCTGCAGGCTCAGGTGCAAAAATGGTTTTAGTTGCAAAGGAGCTCAGAGAAGAGGCTTGTGAAATTTCGAAAAATACGGAGTATATAGAATTAGCTGTACAAAAAGATTTTCAGAAGGAATTCACCAATGCAATGTTCTTCCCGGATAGCTTGAAATATAAATAGCTTCTCTATACACCTAAATATCACTATCGCAGCCTCTTAATCCTATAGGTTCTCACAATAATAACCTTTAAGGATAGAATGAAGGCATACAATATTTATTTCTGCCGCAAAGATTTTGGTGTAATTCGATTTTTCTAATTAGTCTATCCTGTCAGTATCTGGCAATAAAATGATGAGTCTTTCAGGCACGCGATTTCCCACCAGTCACGTTCACTGTAGTGCCGGTCAAATACCCTCCACGATCGGATGCGAGAAAACAGACAACACTCGCCACTTCACTCAACCTGCCACTTCTTCCCAGTGGAATGGACACCTTCTTATATCCAGCCCTGAGCTCATCAACAGTAATACCCCTGGTATAGGCAAGAGCGCGCTCATACTCCTCGGATCTCAACGCTGTAGCTTCCAGAATGCCTGGCGCCACAGCAACAACTCTTATGTTGTGCCTTCCAAGTTCTTTTGCCCATGAACGCGTCAGCGTATATATCGCAGCCTTGGTACCTGCATAAGCACTCTGTCCCTCGGATCCTTCCATACCCGCTTCGGAAGCCATATTGATAATCACCCCACCTCTGCCACTTTTTATCATTTCACGCGCCACTGCCTGGGCGCAAAGAAAAACTCCTTTCTGATTGATAGCTACGATCTTATCCCATATAGCTTCGGTCAATTCCTCTTTTCCATCCGGATCAACCAATAAACGCGGAATATTTATCCCCACGTTGTTTAATAGTATATCTATACGCCCGAAAGCCTTAAGCGAGGCAGTAATCATATTATCCACACTCTTTTTGCTCGCAACATCCACTGCTATGAAAATGTGATCGCCACCAAATTTCTTCTTCAGTTCATTGGTTACCTTCTCTCCGCCTTTCTCATCTATATCTGCAATGATAACCTTCGCATCTACCTCGGCAAAGCCCTCACAGCAAGCCTTGCCGATTCCAGAAGCGCCACCTGTAATGATTACTATTTTTCCCTCCAATCCAAGCCAACTCATAGTAACCTCTCCCCCATCCTTATCATCTCTTACAGAGCCAGAAAAAAAAAGACCATCTTGACCAGAAATCCTATTTTTTCGTATAATACTAACATATAAATCAAATTTCAATCAAATATGGCAATATTGTATTTCTATATCTGACACTGAGGAATTAGCATATGAAGGCTCTTGTTTTAAAAGAGAACGCCCTCTTAGAATATCGTGATGTTTCCATGCCCAATAAAATCAGCAGTAATTCCTATCTTATTAAAATTGTAGCATCAGGAATATGTGGATCTGATATTCACAGAGGATTCGAAAACGGCGCATATCACTATCCGCTCATAATGGGTCATGAGTTTTCCGGGATCATAGAAAAACCATTGACAGGTGGAAAATATAAAAAGGGTCAAAGAGTTGTTACCTATCCCTTACTTCCATGTAAAAGATGTAAGGCCTGTCAAATGGGAGATTATGGCCAGTGCAGCAACTATAACTATTTCGGATCCCGCTGCGATGGTGGATTTGCAGAATATTTATATGTCCCTGAGGAAAATCTCATTCCGATCCCTGATCATGTTGATACCATCCATGCTGCAATGACCGAACCATGTGCAGTAGCATTACATGGAGTGAGAAAGCTCCACATTAAGGGAGGTGAAACTGCTGTTGTATATGGAGGGGGGCCTATCGGTAATACGACGGCTCAATGGCTGAGAATATGTGGATGCAATCAGATAATAATTATAGATATTGACGAAAAAAAGCTTGAAATAGCAAAGGGTATGGGATTCACAACAATAAATACAGAGGATTCCGAGCCAGTAACCACTATCTTTAATATAACTGGAGGCGAAGGGGCAGATAAGGCTGTTGAAGCCTGTGGTTTACCAATCACCTATCGTCAGAGTATTCAATCTGTAAGGGAATTCGGTGAAATTGTTTTTCTGGGAACTATGGGTGAAGATCTTTATATTGGACAAAAAGATGTATCCAGAATCCTTAGAAAAGAACTTACAATCTATGGAGCCTGGAATTCAAAAATTGTTCCAAGAGGAAAAGATGATTGGAGTACAGTACTGAATTACATGGATAAAAGGTTAAACATTGCACCTCTTATAAGTCATACTCCAGTGTTAAAGGATGGAGTTGAAGTATTTAATAGAATAGTTTCTAAAGAAGAATTCTTTAATAAGGTCATCTTTAAAGTTCAAAGATAATAACGGTATAAGCTTACTTTTATTCTAAGTAAAACGAAAATTTCCCTGCAAAAAGTCTTTTGCAATCGGAGATGATTTTTAGTTTCCTGCTTTAGCGCTTTCAAGCATACTGTTTAACTTCTCTCTATAATACTTGAACTCATTCCAGTGCATTTCAGGTGGTATGAAATCTTCACAGAAAGGTATGTATCCTCCATATCTCAATACCTCTCTCGCAGGCTCAAGTATCTCGTCAATTCTATCTTTTCCATTCTGAATATCTGACTTCGGTATCCCGCCCATTAACTGTAACCTGGGAAAGTATTTTCTAACCTTCACAAGATCCATTCCAGAGCTCACCTTTACTGGATACAATCCAGTAACTCCAGCTTCTATAAAAAGAGGTATTATTTCAAAACAATCTCCCTCAATGTGCACAAAAATTACATTCACCCCATGTTCCTTCAAGAATCCAGTAAGCCTTTTATAATATGGAAGCATAAACTCTTTTACAGTTTGAGGAGATATCAATGAACCACTTCCAGCAGATATATCTTCCCAGTAGATAAAAAGATCAACATCGATTTCAGATAATACTTCAGAATAGACAGCTATCCATAATTCTGTAAATGTGTTCTGTATCTCATGGATAAGTTTTGGGTTTTCAGAATATTGGCAGAAAAGATGTTCATCCCCAATCAAATGTGCCAATGTACCAAAATAGCCATAGGGATAACCACCCAATACTAAAGGGTAGTCTCTATCCTTATACCTTTTAACAAGCTCATCCCAGTTTGAAGGAAACCTCTCCCTAATATTTTTTAGGTCAAGTCTTTCATCCTTTAATTTTCTCCAGCTCTTCCAATCCTTGATAACCCATTCAATCCCTGCAGGCTTTGCCCCATTCTTTTTCAAAAACTCTCTCTTAACACCATCAACATCTATATAGATCAAAGAATTGTCATCTTCCTCTAAGATATCAACTTTAAACATGGGCTGAAACAGCTGATTAACATTCACCAGTATTTGACCTATATCCATATTGAGTGCGCTTTTTACATCATTATCAATTGGAAAACCTTGAGTTGGCCAGTATAAGCCACCACCAACTACTCCAATGCCTTTAGGGAGTTTATTCCCTTTAATCCTGTTCCAGGAAGTATGATAAAGTGACGCCGTTGGTGTTGAAATTTTTTTTGGGATTCTTGGATATTTATTCATGGATAGACCTTCATTGTACCACTGATCTATGGTTTCGCCATAATATCCAAGCTCCCATTTCGGGTAGCCCACATTTGTATTAATATTCTGCATAACTTCTATAAAGCGCTCTCTTACGTTCATACAATCTCTCTTACTTAACTATGCAGTAGCCCTTCACTATGCAGCAGCCTCAAAATTATTCAACGAATAGTTACTCTATTACCTGCGGTGAGATTATCCAGATGTTCGAGGTTATAAATTTTTTGGTCTTTGATTTTTATTGTACCTGATATATAATGAATGTCAAGAAAGATGCACTAATTATTTTTAAGTAAATACCCTGCCTTGACTTTTTCACTACTCCAATATATGGTTTTACTAGTTTATACCGGGAGTATACAAATGAAAGCAATGGTTCTCAGAAAACCTGGCAGCAAGCTCGAAGCGTTAGATACCCCTGTTCCGTCCCCTGGTCCCTATCAAGTTCTTATAAGTGTAAAGGCCTGTGGTGTCTGCCGCACTGATTTACACATTGTCGATGGAGAGCTAACCGAGCCAAAGCTTCCCCTGATCCCAGGGCACGAGATTGTTGGAAGAGTTGAAGCTGTTGGAAATAGAGTTCAGAAAATTAAAGAGGGCGATAGGGTCGGTGTTCCGTGGCTTGGATCAACCTGTGGAGTATGTAAGCTTTGCAAACAGGGTCTTGAGAATCTCTGCGACAATGCCCGGTTTACAGGCTACCATATAGATGGGGGTTATGCAGAATATACTGTTGCAGATGAACGCTTCTGCTTTCCTATCCCGGAAGGCTACCCTGATATACAGGCAGCACCCCTTCTCTGCGCAGGACTTATTGGATATCGCTCTCTCCGTATGGCAGGAGAAGCACAGACTATTGGTATGTATGGCTTTGGAGCTGCTGCCCATATACTGATTCAGATAGCTCTTTATCAGGGACGAACAGTCTATGCCTTTACCCGACCTGGTGATAAGAAAGGGCAGGAGTTTGCCCTTAAACTTGGGGCAAAATGGTCAGGCGATTCTTTAACTCCTTCACCTGAAGAACTTGATGCAGCAATTATATTTGCGCCTGTTGGAGAACTTGTCCCCATTGCACTCAAATCTGTCTCCAAGGGAGGGGTTGTGGTTTGTGCAGGAATACATATGAGTGATATTCCATCCTTCCCCTACAAGATCCTCTGGGGAGAGAGAACTATCCGGTCAGTGGCAAACCTTACCAGAAAGGATGGTGAGGATTTCTTTAAAATCGCCCCCAGGGTACCTGTTCATACAGAAGTCCAGCCATTTCCCCTTTTAAAAGCCAATGAGGCTCTAGATGCCTTGAGAAGCGGAGAAATAATAGGAGCTTCGGTGCTTGTTGTATAAAATCGTCATTTTCATAAATATAAAGCCATTTGCGATGTTTTTAAGATAAATTCTCACAATGAATTAGAGATATCAC
>CAYRKG010000059.1:0-23132 GCA_964424795.1 uncultured Spirochaetota bacterium | reverse complement strand
TTCAAAGAACTATTGCGGCTTCTTATTGCCGCATAAAACTCAGTCAACTTGAATTTATTCTTTAATTGAACCAATAGAACCTATTCAGGCTGTAATAGCCTTTTCCCAATCTGTATGATACCCCTATTATAATAAGGTGACTTTTTTAAAATGTAACACCTTATAAAAGGTCTGAACATTTTAATAAACTGCCTCTTGATCCTGTATCTCTTGTATACCTGATGAAAATAATCTTCCAGTGTATGTTTTTGATAGTTCAGGTATTTCTGACTTTCATCTGTCTCCATAAATCCACAATGAAATTTACCTTTACTGAACGCTTCATCAGGTAAAAAATCCCTGCCCATACCAAAGATTTCCATCATACGATTGAAATATGCCCTGTAAGTAATCCTGCATTCTGTTCCACCTCCAATGTGGAGAATTTTTCCCCAGATTCTTTCATTTTCTACTGAGTTTGCAAGGGCATATCCAACATCCTCTGTATTACAAACTTCAAGGGAAGTTTCCAGAGGCATTTCAAACATTATGGGGTCCATCTGAAGCTTATGGGGAGAAACAATGTAGGTTAACCGAAAAATCGACCACTCTATCCCGGAATTCCGTATTATATCCTCACACTTCAACTTCTGTTTTGCATACTCATCATCAGGGTTTGGGTGAGGAGGGTCTTCTCTTTTTATCAAAGGTGATTCTACCCGATCTCCATAAATTGCTATGGAAGAGGTATAGATCAGTTTTGCCTTTTTCTCCTGCCTCTTGATAGCATTGATAATATTTTCAGTACCTCCCACATTGATATACTCAGCAAATTTTGGTCTCTGATCGGCCAAAGGAGGAATTATTGCAGCAAGATGGATGACGGCATCTATTCCAATAACTGCCTCACCTATGTCCTTTATGTTCAGTAAATCACCAAAAACAATTTCCGCTTTCTTTTTATATCTTTTTGCTATCCTGTGATTTTTAGCTGTCTCTTTTTCAAAAACCCTGACTTCATAATCCCTTTTTAAGAGCTCCTCTAAAGTACTGATGCCAACATTTCCGAATGCTCCTGTAACTAGTATCTTCATAAGTAATCTCTTCTCTGAATAATTATTAACGAACGAACGATCATTCTTTATTAATATAAAAGCTTTTATCATTACTGTCAAGAAATAAAATATTTCTTAAATTGAAGGTAATCGAAGTTAGATTGCCAGATACGATGTTATTATAAATAAAAAGAGCTGGTTTCTAAATACAATACATACTAAAAAGAGGGCAGATAACAGCAATTTTTTTAATGAAAAGTTGAAATAGCTGGATAAGGCAAACTTACAGAGTTGCAAAAACGGTGAAAAATGAGCTTACCGATCACCTCTTCTCTGACACGACTTCTTTCCGATAATCAACACGTGGAAGTTTCTCTATATCGTAAGGAAGCGCGGCATCGTCGGGGATGGGGTCTATATAAAAATGTCGAAATTTTGTATTCTGCATCCTGCAGATATTGGTTCTGTGGTTATATGCCGGATGAGTAACCATCCTTCTCCATATTTTCTTCAGAGTCTCTTTACGAATATTACCAAAAGAGAGAGGCGCAAAATCACAGGGTGCCACCTCGCCGTATGCTGAAACATAGTACTGGAGATTCGCAGCGAGACAGCCGATACCTCCCAGATAAGCTCCCAGAGAGTTCTGCCACGACATAGAGGAAAGAGGCGGTATTATGCTGTGGCTAAAAATATAATCGGAATACTCCAAGATCTCTTTTCTCTGTTCCGTTGTGAGCACATCACTTGTATCTTTAATCATATTTCCAGTAGGTACACCATCAAAAAGCATGACGTTATGGACACCCAACTCCTGTGCGAATTTGTGCATCTTTTTGTACATGCCTTTCTCAGTCTCTGAACGAGTAGCGTAGGAGGAGATACCTACAAATACCCCCTTTGATTTCATCTTCTTAATACCTTCAACAGCAGCATCAAATAGGCCGGGCATCCCCCTCAAACGGTCATGTTCTTTTGGAACAGGACTGTCCAGAGATACAAAAAGCGAATACAAACCGGCATTTACCAGCTTTTCAACGTTATCATCCGTAAGCAGAAGACCGTTTGTGAACATGATAGGCAAGGTCTTTTTCTGGTCCACGTACGATATCAGCTCAAATAGGTCATCTCGAAGCAGGGGTTCTCCCCCGGTAAAGGCAAGGATAGTAATGCCGAGGCCCTGACTTTCATCGATAAGCTTCTTTGCCTCTGCTGTTGATAGTTCCTCAACATCATCTTTCAGATGATGACCTGCGCTGCAATGAACACAATGACATTGGCACCTGTAAGTTACCGCAAATGTCATAGATACAGGAGAGGTCCTTCCAAAAAGGTGTGACTTTGTAAGATTTTTCAGGGCCCTGAATTGAGGACGCGATCCAACTGGAGGAGCAAAGGAGTTTGCAACTCTTTTGCCCTTCCACCTCCCGAGGTTCTTGTACTGTTTATAGAACCTGGCCTGAACTATTAGCATGGTTAAAAGTGAGAGCTTTTTAAGAATCGGATTTAAAAAGCCTGTGCCAATAAATGTGCCATCTGGAGCTTTTTTAAAACTTATAAGCTTAAGCCCGAAGAGCTTTAAAAGAACCTGTTCTTCCTCCATTGGAGTATTTCACCTCCAATACGATTATTTGGATATAGAACAATCATCCTCCTGGTCATTTTAGCAATGGCTGAAATAAATAGAATATCGAGATTTTCATTCATTGAATATTAACGATCCCCAAAATACCCTTATATTTCGCTTTATGAGTGCTCTAATTATGTCCTATGTAGCACTATTATGTCAAGAAAAATAATTTGTGGGAAAAATCTTAAAAGTCAGGTTCATCGATACTTAAGTTACTAATTTTTTCTAATTTTAAAAAATAATTGAAGACATAATTGTTGATATATGTTATAGTTCTATTATTCTGTTAAGGCTCAGAGAGCACCCGGAAACGGGGCTTCATGATGGGCAACATTTTATAGAACTTAAAAAATCTTTTAAGGGAGGGAAAAATGTTAAAAAGAGCAATTCTCGTACTCGCTGTTTTTTTGGTAGCGCTGCCCCTGGCTTTTGCAGGCGCTCCAAAAGAAGAGCCGCTGGGAACTGAAGAGAATCCCATTATTTGGGCATTCGTCCCATCAGGGGAGATGGAGAGGGTGGCAGCAGGAGCCCAGTCAGTAGCTGATCTTTTACACGATAAGACTGGTCTCTACTTCAAGACAAATGTTGCCACAGAGTATGCTGGCGTTATAGAGGCACTTTCGAGTGATCCGCCAGAAGCCCATATGGCATCTCTGGCAACCTTTTCTTATGTTCTGGCAGCAGACCGGGGTGTTGCTGAGGCTGCTCTGGTTTCTGTTCGATATGGAAGCCCCACTTACAACGGCCAGATCATAGTTCGGGCAGACAGCGGTATCACAAAGGTTTCTAACCTTAAAGGAAAGACCTTTGCACGCCCTGATCCACTTTCAACAAGCGGCTGGATTATCCCAATGCTCACAATGCGCGCTGCAGGAGTTAACCCTGATACTGATCTTAGAGAGATCGTTGATGCTGGAAGCCACGACTCTGTTGTGGCCGCAGTATACAACGGAGATGTGGATGCTGGGGCTACATACATAGACGCCAGAACACGTATTGAGGAAGATTATCCAGATGTAATGGAGAAGGTCATAGTCATTGAGGTTACTGAGGATATCCCAAACGATGGCGTTCAGTTTGTCTCCTCAATGCCACAGGATTTACGTGACAAGATCGTCAAGGCTCTTCTGGAAATTGCAGAAACTGATAAGGGAAAAGAGGCATTGAAAACAGCCTATCAGTGGACAGCACTTGAAGAGCATGATGATACCTTTTACGATCCCTTCAGGCAGGTGCTTCAGGCAGCCGGTCTCAGTATCGATGAGTTACAGGAATAATCAACAGAATAGTTGATCAAGGGTGAGCCTTTGCTCACCCTTGATTTAGTCAGGGGGAATGATGCTTGAAATAAAAAAGCTTACGAAGATCTATGAAGACGGGACAGTTGCGCTTCGAGAAATAAGTTTTGAGGTAGAGCCTAGGGAATTCCTTGTCATCATCGGTCTTAGCGGTTCTGGAAAATCTACTCTCCTTCGATGTATTAATCGGTTAATCGAACCTACTGAGGGAAAGATTGTCTGGGATGGTGTTGATATCACCGCTGCTGATCAAGCAAAATTACGTGAGATCCGTCGCCAGATCGGGATGATCTTCCAGCATTTCAATCTTGTTAAAAGGTCAAATGTCATCACCAATGTTCTCTCAGGAAGGCTGGGTTATGTGAATCCATTTACGAGTGTTGTATATCGTTTTCCTGAAAAGGATCGTGAAATGGCGATGCGGGCTCTTGAGAGGGTAGGAATAGTGGACCAGGCTCATAAAAGGGCGGATGAGTTGAGTGGTGGCCAGCAGCAGAGGGTGGGAATAGCGCGAGCATTGATGCAGAATCCCCGTATGATTCTGGCTGATGAACCTGTAGCATCTCTTGACCCTGTGCTTGCCCATACCATCCTTGGCTATTTAGAGCAGATGAACCAGGAAGAGGGGATAACTGTTCTGTGCAGTCTTCACTACCTGGATCTGATTCAGCGCTATGCAACACGGGTTATCGGTCTTAGAGAGGGGCAGATCGTCTATCGTGGAAACCAGAAGGAAATCAGAAGCATGTCTGATAATGAGTTCAAGGAGATATACGGTGAAGAGGCGGAACGTGTAAGTGCAGGCCTGACAACAAAAGGGGCAGAGTGATGGTTGATAAGAATTATCAAAAGTCACTTGTGCCAGGTCCTGTTGCGGCCGTAGTATCACTGATTATTCCCGGGCTGGGTCAGGTCTTAGCCGGACAGGTCCGTAGGGGTGTACTCCTCATTTGTTCACTTTGTGGTGGCATGGGGCTACTCATCTGGAGGGTTCATCTTTTAGCGCATAGAGAGATCGGGATTTTTGCCAAGTTTATAAAGGCATTTAGCCGTCGCCCCTTCTTTGTGGGCCTACTTATCTGCTCATCAGCGATCCTATGGCTCTGGAACGCCTGGGATGCTCATAGGCAGACTCGCCCAGGTAAAAAGGGTGGCATAGGTATTTTTATTTTAATCATTATCATCTTTTTTACATTAGGCTGGCAGATCAGTGAAATTAACCTATATAAAATGGTGACTGAGGCCCCTGATGCATTGCCGCCACTATCAAGGGTACTATGGCCGTGGAAGGCAGCTGTTACGCGTGAAACAGAACAGATCTCGGCAGGTGCCAAAATTCTCATCCACTGTGAAGATAACCCTCCACCACCCCCTGAAGAGGTTCCAGGAAAACCCTATCTGATGGCAGACCCAAGCTGTGGAGAGCTTTCCAGTCTGGACGAAAACAACAGGGTTATAAAAGGTTCTACCATCACTCTCTACGGCAAAGGCTTTGCACCTAATACCGAAACCCAGATATGGTGGAAAGACTCTCTAGGTAATGAATTTCGTCCCCGTCAGGAGGGAGAATACGTTACTCTCATGACCGACTCTGAGGGCTCATTCGAATTCGATCTTGTAATGCCCTACAGGCTTATACCCCCGAGTGCTAGGGGCCGCCAGATTCATGAAGTAGAAGCTCGTCAGATTTCGTCAATAGGAGGGCTTATTGCTGCTGATCCCCTCAAGCTTACCATCGGAAAAATGGCAGAGACAATCTTTATGGGGATGATGGCAACGCTCTTTGGCATCATCTTCTCTGTACCGGTGAGTTTTCTAGCTTCACGGAACCTGATGTCAGGCTCCTGGGTCACAATGACAATCTACTACCTCACCCGTACTATTCTGAACATCATTCGATCCATTGAGCCTTTAATCTGGGCACTCATTGCTGTGGTCTGGGTTGGACTCGGTCCCTTTGCCGGCATTCTTGCTCTCACATTTCACTCCATTGCAGCACTTGGGAAGCTATACTCTGAAGCCATAGAAAATATCGACCCTGGTCCTATTGAGGCCATACAGGCCACAGGAGCAACACGCCTGCAGATCATCAGGTATGCTGTAGTACCGCAGATGATACCGCCTTTTGTTTCATTCTCTATCTATCGCTGGGATATAAACGTCCGTATGTCCACAATCATCGGTCTGGTAGGTGGCGGCGGGATCGGTTTTCTCCTTGTCCAGTACATCCGCCTTCTAGACTACCGAGCAGCAGGTATCGCAGTCTGGTTTATTGCAATTACCGTAGCTATCCTGGACTATGCGAGTGCCGAGATAAGGCAGCGCTTCGTGTAGAGAATATCATATGATAGAAAAAATTATAAAAAGAGATGGAAGGACTGTTCCCTTTAAGCGCGATAAGATAACTCATGCGATTCTCTCTGCAGCCATATCAGTAGGGGGTCGTGATCGACAAACCGCTGAAAAGGTTACTAATGATGTAATTGCAAGGCTGAAATCGAGGGAGCATCCTGAAAGCTATCCAACTGTCGAAGAAGTACAGGACCTTGTGGAAAAGTGTCTGATTGAACGTGGGCATGCAAAAACAGCCAAGGCATACATCATATACCGGTATGAGCATGCCCTTAAACGTATAGGAAAGCAGAGCCTTACCTATTCCTCGGATAACATCCCCTATCAAAAACTCTGGTTAGCCCTCGCCTGGGGTGTGGAACATGAATGTATATCTCTAAAACAGATAGGTCAGATTATAGAAGAGGGCCGTTACAGGGAGCTTGTAAATTCATCTGAAGAGTTCTACCAGGGGGAAGTGGATGATGCCATTCAGATGATTCTGGACAGGATCGACGATATCAAGATTATTATAGTATCTGGCCCTTCGTCTTCAGGAAAGACCACAACAACAATCAAGATCGGAGAGGGACTCAGAAAAGCAGGATACTCTCTGGTTACCCTTAATGTAGATAACTACTACTACGACCTGAAGGATCAGCTTAAGGATTCATTCGGCGATTACGATTACGAGACTCCTCAGGCAATCGATTTGGGAATGATCAGCGAGCATCTTCAGGAGCTTCTGGCCGGGAAAACCATTCAGGTTCCCTACTACAATTTTAAAACCGGAAATAGGGAGGGAATCTCTGAAGAGCTTGCCCTGGGTAAGAAAGAGATTGTTCTTATCGATTCACTTCACGGGTTGTTTGATGAAATGACAGATGGAATATCTGAGGAGAGGAAGTTTAAGCTCTATATAGAAACCCTATCCCAGATCAAGGACAGACAAAACCGGTTTATCCGCTGGGCTGATATTCGAATGCTTCGCCGAATATTAAGGGATATGCAATATCGAAACTACAGCCCCAAGCAGACCATTGGCCACTGGCACTATGTCCGCCGCTCTGAACTACGGTATATCGTATCCAGGCTTCAAAAGGCTCATTTTATTGTAAACAGCTTTCTTGCCTATGAACTTCCCATTATGAAGCACCGGTTGGGTAGCTTCTTTCCCCGGTTTATTGAAGAGTTCAAAGATGATCCGGAAAGAGAGGATGCTCTAAGAAGGGCTCAAAGGGTCTTGGAAATATTCAAAGAAATCACTGAATGGAAAGATGAGAGTATTGTTCCAGGGGACTCTATTCTGAGGGAGTTTATTGGGGGAAGTGAATATTCCTACTAAAGATCATGAAAAAAGGAAATAGATTTAATACCCTGATACTTATTGGAAGGCCAGCTGCCGGTAAAAGCGAGCTTATCCATTATCTCAAGAGTATTAACAGAGACGAACGGGAAAGGCGCTTCCATATCGGAGAGTTTGAGGAGATCGATGATTTTCCTATGCTCTGGTCCTGGTTTGAGGAGGATAGCATTCTCGAAGAAATAGGCAAACCGAGGTTACATACAACTCGTGATGGCTATTTTAAAGAGATCTATCTATGGGACCTTCTCATCAGGCGAATCTGTCTGGAATATAAAAAACGTTTACAGAAAGACCCTCTATATCACGATCGATTTACCACGATTATTGAATTTTCCCGTGGCTCTGAACATGGCGGTTTCACCCGGGCATTTCAGAATCTGAGCCTTGAGGTCCTGAAATCTTCAGCAGTACTATATATAGATGTTTCATACAAGGAGTCTAAACGAAAGAACAGACTGCGTTTCAACCCACTGAAGCCTGATAGTATACTCGAACACAGCTTGCCTGATAGTCATATGGAAACACTTTATAAAGATAGTGACTGGGAGGCCTTCTCTTCTCCTGATCCTGACTTCCTCCATATTCAGGGGATAAAAATTCCTTATGCTGCCTTTGAGAATGAAGATGATGTGACAACAAAGCAGGGAGAGGCTCTAGGAGAGCGTCTTGAAGAGGCCCTCAAACATCTGTGGGCGCTTTATATCTAATCTGGAAAGGCAATACTGATTAATAATTCTACAGAACACCTTTTATCTATAAACCCAATCTTTTATTTTAAGAAATTATTGAATTCTCGTAGTTAATAAATTATAATCCAGATAATAAGACATTAGTACCTTAATAATTCTTTTTTGCCATTATGGCAAAAAAATCTTTTCATTGAGGCCGTAGGCCTCAATTTGAGCGGAAGCGACTAATCAAGAATGCGGCTTGTCCGCATCAGGGATTATCAGACATGCATGAATTAAGCAGAACCTTTAGTGACAGGGATCTACTATTGATAGTACAGGTTCTTATGCCCGGATATAAGGATAAGGAACGAATGGTAAGGATTCTCAGGGATGATGAGGATATCCTCGAGGGAATGCTCACAGATGAAAAACTGTTCAAGTATCTGATGGATAACCCGGAATCGCTCATAAGGGTCTCTCCATCTCTATTCTTTACAGTTCTCCTCAACAGGGTAAAATACGATCTGGAACACCAGTCCTACACAGTTGAACATCAAGACAGGCACCAGATGATTATATTTGACAGTAAAGAAGTAGTGAACTTGTTGAATGAAAAGAGAATGCTGAGCTACCTTACAGATATGCTTGTGTCATTTGTGAGGATTAACAACTTTTCCGTGGCTATTCGAGTTAGACGGGGTATCTGGCGTAGATTCAAATTCAGTGACTTTGATATTGACAGCCTTATTAAATATAGTCAGATGATCAACGAAGACCAGCGTTTTCAATCTTATAAGAGAATAGCTGATATCTGTCTGTTCATAACAGGGATCTTTCCCGATTACATCGATGCTCGTAAGAGGTATTCGGCCTCATGCCTGAAAGCAGTAACATTAAAAAGCAGGGAGGAGGTTGCTGAACATGGTAAATATTTCTACAGAGCTGCTGCCAGGCAGAGAGTAGCCCAAACCCTTGAACTAAACAATGTTCTAATACAGCTATCTGAATATTTCCTCTTAGCGGCGAAGCCGCTCACATTCATGACCAGCCGTTACCTAGGATATCTCAAAGAAAAGTTATTTCTCCAGTAGAATATTTTCAAAGATCATTTTTCATATTTTAAAAAACAGTATTACGATCACTATGCAGAGAGATACGGCAAGTACAGAATAATATGTATCACGGTTTTACTACTAATACACCTCAATCATGGGTGACTCCTTAAGCAGCAGACTTAAGATAAGGTTCACAATTGCGAGCCCTATGAAGAATATCATGAATGGAGTAAGCGTTATATTCTCTGCAGCTACTCTCGCATCGGCAAGAGCCTTTATAGTAACATTACCGAAGACCGTCATGAGTATAATGAAAAGTATACCAGAGACCTGTCCCGAGAGGAGGATCATTCCCTGAGAAGCTGACTCAGGAGCAGGACAGCTCACCTCTGCAGCGTACTGAAAACCAACAGGTGCTACACCGAGAAGAAAGAATCCAAATACCCCGCTAGAGATCAAGAGAAATCCATACTGTTTCATAAATGTCAGACCGACGAGGCCAGGTATGAGTGCAGCCAGGCATCCTATCAGCACACTCTTTCTCTTCCTCAATTTATCAGAGATCACAGGGATTATGACAGCTCCTACTATCCCTGAAATGAGCATAACAGCACCAATGTTCCCCGCCTCATTTCCTCCGACAAGATACCCCTTCTCTGCCAGTATCAGATCGATGAAGGTAGTAATTGTATTGAACATACCGAGTCCGAAAAAAAATAGAGCGATGAGAAGTAGCATATCCTTGAGAGAAAAGAGATGCCTCATTCCCCGGAAGACCCCAAATCGCTCATAAGAGGCTGACCTGCATGGAGGGGTTAGAGGCCTTTGTTTTGCCAGAACCAAGAAAAGTGCTGCTGAGCAAATGGATATCACTCCGTACACTTTAAGCATCGATTTCACGGCATCCAAAGTCAATATTGTTACCCCATCAGGAAGGTAGGATTGTGCAAGGGGACCTGTCACAGCCATTGCAATAACTATACCCACAAACTGAGCAAGAGTAGGAATCCCTGCTGCAGTTGCCCTTTCAGCAACAGAAAACCATTCTGCAGCCACCTTTGTTATGGCATTAAGGATGAAAGGTTGTGCTACAGCCAGCCCGCACTGTGCAATAATGACCATTGTTAGGTTTTTAGCAAAAGCACCCCTCATGTATCCGAAGAGTCCCATAAGAACAGCGCCTATCCCAACTCCCCAACGGATCCCGATCCTATCGATGGCAAGTGATGCGGGCACAGATATTGCGAGGTACACTATCATAAAGGACATGGAAAGGAACAGTATCCAGAATGCACTCGTATTGTAGAGGGAGATACACTCAACTGTTATGGGCGCAAAGGTTATCCAGTTTAGCTGAATCACGAGATTCAATATAGAAAATACTCCGAGCACAACCCACCTATAGCTATATACTTTGTACTCATTATTTGACACTGATCATACTCTCCAGAGAATTTTATAGTTACACTATTATAATAGAACTTTTATTTTTTTTATATACAAATTAAAATATATTCCTGAGCTTCTGAAGATATTGAAGAGTTGTGGATGCGGTGTAGAAAAGACCCTGTCAAATTCCTCCTCTCATATAGTAACAGGACAAATCTGTTTTTAAGAAAAAATTACTATTAAGAAAATGAAAGGAGATGATACATGAAAAAAGGGCTTATTATAAAGATCGTAGTAATATTTCTACATGCACTAGCTGGATGGGCACTGTGCGCAGCAACGATTGGGATCGGTATGAATGTTATGTCTCTAATGAATGCCCTTATCTTACATGCGGTTCTCGCTCCAGTATTTTTCACCCTTCTCTCTCTGTTGTATTTTAAAAAGTACAATTTCACAGGTCCAATACTAACTTCTGTGATATTCCTGGGGTTCGTTGTGATTGTGGACTTTTTCATTGTTGCATTGGCTATCCAAAAGAGCCTTGAGATGTTTGCTAGCGGTTTAGGTACTTGGCTTCCATTTGCACTGATCTTTCTTTCAACCTATCTTACAGGTCTTTTTATAAAAAAATATAGAAAGAATCCGGCTCTATCATAGAAGGGTAGCAGGTTTTATGTCTAAATTGAAAGTAGATACTATGGAGAGATGGGAGTATAGGAGCTTGGCAACTAGAACATGGGGGTAAGATGGAGGAAAAGTGGATACAGAGAGGTTTGATGAAGAGCTTGATGAGCCTGGAGAAGAAGGATGGGAGCTGGTTTCATATCACTCTCCGGGTAAAAAATCACTTTCCCAATAATAAAGGATAGCAAAATGTATATATTATAATTCCTTTTATTATATCTAGAATGTTCTATAATATTAATACTCCAGAGGTCAAGATATCCAGAAGAAAGTTGACCAACGAGGATTAATCATGAAAATTAGAATAGTTTACTATCTCATAAGATTTATCTTAAACCCCTTTAAAGCCACAGAAGAGATTAAAGAAGATGAAAAAGGCCTTTGGTCCGGTTTCTGGTTTATCTTCGCCTTTAGTGTTGCTTATTCAATCACAGTACTTGTAGCTTATCTTCAAGGGCGCCAACCTACATCAAAACCTCTATTGATTATACCTCTTGAAAAATGGTATCTCGTCCAGACCTTCACAACCATTCCTGTAAGTTATGCAGGATTCCTGTCATACGCAGGGCTTGCCTATCTCGTATCAAAGGCGATGGGAGGTAAAGGAAGCTTTGATGCAACCTTCGCTTCCCAAAGCTATACTATGTATATACCATCACTAATATTTCACTGGATTCCCGAAACTTTCTATCTTTCATTTCTCAATATTCACCAGCTTCCATGGCCAGGATGGATAGAACAGACTCGTGTATTTTTCATACCTTTTGCATGGATTGTGTTTCTTTCTGTCATTGCTTTAGCCAAAGTTCATAGAATACACCTCCTTAAGAGCTTCAGTGTTTTAATCATCTCCTCAATTCCAATGGGAATGGTAATGGCTGCATTTATCAGGTGAAAAATTTATATCAAGATATAGGGTAAGATTGTACCACTATGGAAACAAAGAGAAGAGAGTTCATTGACCTTTTAAAATCTTTTCGTGATTATTACGCCCCCTATCACCATCACTCTTCTTCAGCTTTCTTTTCTTGCAGTTCAGAAAGAGAGAGATCGCCAATAACACTGTAATCGCCTGCAAAACTCAATCTCAAGGATTTTCGAAAACGAGAGGATAAAACTTGATCTGAAAAGAGCGATTTTCATGGGACATTCTGGCCCAAAGTACTCATAAATGAGTATCGAAGTTTGAAAGACAGACATAAGGTAATAGTACCAGAGGTAGCATCATATTCGATTGTCTGGGCTTTTTACCTGTAAGTACTGACGAAAATAATGTGGCTCTTCTTTGGCTAATCATTGATATTACTTCACGAATTATTTACCTAGCTACATTACAATATATTTAATTAAGAAAACAATACTTGTACTAGTTTTGAAATATTATTCCTTTTTTGAATAGCGAATCTGAGCTACAATTGCTCCGCAGCCTGCGATAACCGTTCCGATTATCTGGTGTAGAGACATCACTTCATCGAGAAAAATCCACGCAAGGATTGCTATCTGAAAGAGCATGGTATTATTGATAATACTCGACTCAGCTGCATAGAGTGTCCTAAGTGAACGATTCCAGAGCGTAAATGCAAGAGCGGTGTTCATAATCGCAAGTAACAGTACAATGGACCAATTTGCTAAGCTCAAGTTCGGAAAACCGCTTATGACAAGACCGGTAATGAGAAGAAGAAAAGCGCCAAACCCCATGCTCAGAGTTGTAACAACCAGAGGCTGAAGCCTCCTTTCCCTGTTTATACTCCTACCCAGAATCGATGATCCTGCATTGGTGAATAACCCGAAGATAACAACTAAAATACCCACGAACTGTGGTCTTTGAACGTCAATCGGATAAAAAAAGAAAAAAAGGCCTATGGCAAAGAAAGCTAACCCGAGCAGTTTATACTTCGTAAACCTTTCTGCAAGAATAACCGCCCCCACAGATGCTACTATGAACGGAGTAAAATTAAAGATAATCCCTATTGTTACAGCAGGGAGAAGGGATAGCCCGATGAAGTTCGCACCCTGTGTAAATGTGTATAATAATAAACCAAGTGACAGCAACCGAATCCAGTCTCTCAGAGTGAGGGCTTTCACAGATGAAATTCGCTCTTTTGAAAAGAGAATCAGAGGAAGAAGAATCAGAAATGCAAGGAAATACCTTATTCCAGCAAAGATAACAGCAGGGATCTCTTTCAAACCGATCTTTATCAATACAAATGAAGAAGACCAGAGAACCGTTACGAATACAGCGAGAAGAGCTGCTCTTACGCGGGTGTATCTATCAGGAGGCATACTATTAACTCATAGCAATAGAGATATTTGCATGATTATATAGAAATGAATAACGATCTTGAAATGATACAGTTGACAAGATTCCAACAAAGTTATTCATTAAAGGGTTAAGGGGTCAATACTTTTTATATTTCTATACTAAGTAACCTCTGATGTGACTTATATCTTGGGGATGTTTCAATTAAGAATTACAAAAAATATATAAAAAGGGCAGAATAGCTGAATACGAAGGAAGCAAAAATAATTTCTGTCAATGTATCGTGCTGTTAAATGATATATCTGGACATAAGTTCCATGAGATTGCAGATGTCTTAAGAATGAAACTACTCAAAGAGCGGTGTATTAGCTAACTGTCCCTCTGATCAACCCATGTACCAACCTCCATTGATATTGATTGTCTGGCCTGTTATGTAACCATTACGCACAAGCATTACAATGACCTCAGCAACCTCTTCGACAGTACCAAAGCGTCCAACGGGAATCAGGTCTGGCCGTGCGTTTGGATTACGTGTAACCATCTCAGTCGCAATCAGGGCAGGAGCGATGGTGTTTACCGTAATTCCTTCTTTCGACAGAAGGGATGCATATGAATGTGTTAACCCTATTAAACCTGCCTTGGATGCCGCATAATGTGGACCAACAACACCCCCAATCTGAGCGGCAACGGATGACATATTAACTATTCGACCCCAGCCTTTTGTACGCATTTCTGGAAGTACTGCCTGTGTCACGAGGAATGCAGACTTAAGGTTTGTCTCGATTATTTCATCCCAATCCTTTTCACTAATTTTCTCGATTGGCTGCGGTCTCGCTATTCCAGCATTGTTTATCAGAATATGCACCATGCCAAGCCTATCAATAATAATATTCTTCATACGTGCAACTTCACTGCTCTTTGATACGTCCGCACGTATTGTTATGCACCGTGAACCACAGTCTTCCACTTCAGAAAGAACCTTGTTCGCTTCATTTACGCTTCTGAGGTAGTTCACCGCAATGTCAGCACCCTGCCTGGCAAGGGTGAGTGCGATCTGCCGCCCAATTCCGCGGCTTCCTCCTGTAACCAAAGCAACCTTGCCTGTCAACTCTCTATCTTCATGCATATTATCCACCCTCCTTGATAATGACTTGATGTTCCCTAGCTACTGAATATACTGTAAATATAGAGTATAACCTCCACTATGACCAGATTTATGCTCTTTTTTATTCCCCGGTGGGTACTGCTCAGTAAATAAGCAGTATTTTGGCTAAAACGAAAATAGGATTTATCAATAAGACAGATAGAACAGCATAAGTATCGATTAAAAAAACACCCGGAGGTCGTCGAATCTATAAGCTATGGTAAGATTGAAAAGACTATTTTTATAATCTTCGATGGCTGTCTCAAGCAGCACGGTCGACTAATTTTCCTTTAGGTCAACCTTTACCAGACTCATCCAAAACCTTCCTGAACCTTTTAACGTTCTTCTCCAAGTCACCACCAAGCTCAAATATTGATGAAGTTCCTGCTACAAAGATGGTTGCCCCGGCCTCTACCATTCTTGGGAGGTTTTTCCAGCTTACATTCCCGTCCACCTCAACCTCAATTCCGAAACCGCTCTCCTCGATGTATCTGGAAACTCTCCGAAGCTCACCAAGTGCCGGCTCAAAAACACGTTGCCCAGCATACCCTGGTTGAACTGTCATCACACAGACCATATCCACATGAGGTATCAGATGTTTAACTGTTTCGAGGGAAATCGAAGGTGAAATAGCGATACCTACCCGTACTTCTCGCCTTTTAATCTCCTTTACAGTTCGAAGCGGCTGGTAACATGTCTCCGGATGGAAGCTTATTATTGCATTCTCGAACCTAGAGAAGTCCTCTATAAACATATCCGGTTTTTCTATCATAAGATGTATATCGAGGGGGATACCAGTGTATGAATAAACAGACTGACAGAAATCGAGACCGAGTGAAAAGTTTGTTACGTAGTGGCCATCCATTATATCAATGTGAAGGTAATCGATTCTATGCTTGATAAAGATATCAAGCTCCTCCTTGAGGTTTAGATAACTCGTACACATCATGGAAGGTGCGATCTTCATTACCTTATTCATTATACTCTCCAGGCTTTACAACGACCTTTAACCCTTTTCTTGACTCATGGAAGAGGAAGGCCTTACGAATTTCTTGAAGGGGAAAAATATTTGATATATAACACTTTCCATGCACTTTCTGATCTTCTAAAAGCTCAACTTCTCTCCTATGATGGTGAAGAAGCAAACCGTGACTACCCATTGCAAAACACTCCTTTTATCTGAGCCACATACAGCGCATGATTTAACTTTAATGACAGCCTCTCGGTGACTGTATGCAGGCTCAGGAACATCCTTGATCGCTATCTCTCCAAGCTCTTCAAGTACTGCTGTCTTCATTTATCTACTTCCCTATTAGTTTTCGTATGATACTACCATCTAAGTATGATTTCAACCCTAGGTTAGACATCCTTGTGTTTTAACCTGTTTTCAACCTATAGTATTACCTTGAAAATGACAAGTTTTGATTATATTATAATATACTTCAAGCCTCACCAAAGCTTTCAGGAGACGGGTACTTAAGCTGTTTGTTGACAGTGGACTACTCTACAGCATTCTGCGGCATACAGTTTTGCGTTGAAAACTCTTTCATGAAAACACTCTGGGTTTTCAGTGCACAACTCCGCTCCAATTCCTGCTTATAGTAATAAGGCACGGGTAAAACTAAGCCAGTATATCATCAGGCACCCCGGCAATCAGCGATCTTCAATCGCCCGGATTGCTTACAGAAGATTTTATACGCTAATGCTGCCATGAAATGCGAGTACCTGCAATAATCACTGACCCTGGTGAGTGCAAACACTCACTCTAAGTAAACAAAATACTGGAATGCCGCAAAAGAAACAATACACCACCCTTCGATAAGGTCACAAAAGTCCTGATCCTCATTTCTTACATATCAGTGAAAATAGGCCCCTCTAATTAAACACAAGTTTAACGGTCAATCCCAACAACCCGTTATGTTCATTCATCTCATGGCATTCTTTTCGAGATATGGTACCAGATCCCTACTAAAGTAAGGCTCCTGAATCGACCAAAAGAGATAGTCAACTTTAATCAAATCTCTTCCAAATCTATATATCTCATCTATGGTGACACGTTTGCCGGTTTTTGGATTAATCTCTGTATAATTTCCATATTGTACTGCAATGCCTGTGGGGATAATTTCACTAACAGTGGGAAGTAAGGCATACCTATGATTCATCTGTCCTTTCTTATATACCTGTAGATCAGGACCTCCAAGTCCGACTCCTATGGATCTACCATAATCATATATGGAACGTAGGTAACCCCTGTCATCCCAAGGCAGCCACTCACCTGGCATAAAGTTGGCATATTGGATTATCACAGATTTTGAAAAAGCATCTTTTGCAGCTCTCATATACGATTTGATTGCATCACGGTAAACCGATGGAGTAAACCCTGGTGGATAGTATTTACCAGTACTTCCGAACTCAACAGACGTCTCCGGCATATTCAGTCCTGCAATCCGTCCATCGAATTCAGCTCCCAATGCTGAGAGTAGTTTATTATAACGTGTAAAAACCCTTTTATCCCATCGTCTTGCTACCCAACCAGCCGATTCAGGTTTATCATCACTTTCATTTGCGAAGTAATACTGTCGATTAGCTCCCATTTCATAAGAAACAGTCCGAAGGTAGTCTGGAACATTGATGATAGATTCATCAAATGATACATCCTGCAGTTGAATAAACAGTTTTTTACCATGTTTGTTTAGCCACTCCAAATCACTTTCTATGATCGAAAAATCATATTGATCTTGTTTTGGCTCCAGCAGTCTCCATGGATATGTGATCTGGGCGCCAACGAAGAACTGATTTAAGAAGAACTGATTTAATAAGAAAGAAGATGTTCGTATCTGTTCACGATCTCTGCCGAAAAAGACATAATTCATTGGTGTCTGAGAATATAGTGCGGTAGCACATATAGTTGCTTCGATGGAAGCTGTGATAACGATTGCTCTGAATCTTCGTATCATGCTCTGTTGCTTCCTACTGATTTTTCATTTCATACGTGTACCTTACAAATGAGCTGAAGTCAACCTGCAGCTGTCGCAAGTGAATCAACCCATTTCAGCCGCGCGATCACGCGCTGGCTGGAAGTGATTGTTAGACATGCCTGTCTTTTACTTTTATAGAATATGTTCTTTTTGTTTCCATCAGCTCTTCCTACATAAATAGGCGTAAAAGTATGTGAGAAAGAACCTCTTAACATCCAAAATACCTAAACCTTCGTATATTATCCTGGATTCTAAATCCTTCCAGTTGAATCTTGCTCTAGGTTCATTCACACTGGTCAGGCGGGTGTTGCACCTCTATCCATATATTTCTCCAGAAACTCCAGCATCTTTGTTGGATTTTCGCCAAAGTAATTATAGCCATCAAACCGCTCCAAATCGCCTTCTATCCAAAAGATTTCCTTGAGAGCAATAGTATTGTCATAGAAGCCCTGTATATCCGATGGATCCGTCCATCGGTCATTTTTTACCTGTACATATAATATAGGGACTTTTATGTCTTTGATGTATTTAGCAGGCGACATATCTTCTAATCCAAATCCAACCATTGCTTTAATTTTATCATTGATTTGTGAGCTTTTATTTCTGAAGATAGGCATCTTATCTCTAAGATAATGAGGAACAAATACGTTCATTGAAATTGGCTGAATAGCAACAACCGCTTGTACATCCTTAAAAAGAACAGGCTCTTTACCCATAGCTATCAATGTAGCATTTGCCCCCATACAATGACTCACAAAACCTATACTATTTTTTTTCAGCTCCGGTGAAGACTTCACATAATTCATTGCGCCAACAACATCCTGCCATTCGTAGTATCCCACCCCACAAACACCATCATTGGCTCTGTCGCTTTCTCCATGATTTCTAAAGTCAAAGAAAAAAACGCTATACCCCGCAGTGTTTAATTGCTTCGCTGTCTTCAGCAGTTCTACTTCGACATTGCTTATTCTAATCAATCCTTGCCCTTTGGTATGAAATCCGTAACGGTTGAAAGGCATCGGGTGGGTCATTATGATAAGTTGATCGGACTTCCCTGGAATGTACCAGGCTTTAAGATCCGTTCCATCTTTTGATTTGAAATCAATATCCTGATATTCCATTCCGTAGTCGGATGGGTTTTTAATGATCGGTCTCCTGGTGGGTTTAATAAGCGCTTTTGCTAAATACTTTGTCAGCAATTTTTCCTCCCTTAATTAATTTTTTATTGATCCGCCACGTGTATAACATTCATGAGTAGTGTGTGGTTGGTTTTAAAACTCACTTCGTTATCTTTGAAATTAACCGGTTGAATTATTTTCGATAATAAATCCAATTCCTTTGTATTTACTGTAATCATAAATCGATATCTTTTGGAATAACTAATTTGTTACTACAGTAATACGATTGTTTTCAATTTTCCATCGTTGCAATTCAATTCTTATCAGTTCCTTGTGCTTCTTGCTTATGTCACACAGCGCGTTCCCAACAGATTTCCGTATATATTCGCTCTCATCATTTCGAAGTTGGCTCAACAACTGAATGGCTATTTCTGGATGGTTTTGAAAGTAAGGACGTCCAGTCCAAATTCTCAGCCCTTCCGTGACTGCCCGCCGCACATTAGGCGCGAAATCTGCCAACCATTCCTTGATAACGGGGAGTGCATGTTCATAACCAACATCAGCACAATACCTGTCGAAGGCTTTCGCCAGAATCTCCTGTACGCGCCAATCTTTGTCTTGGCTCACGCGTTTCTTCAGAATCGCAAGGCTTTCCTTTGACTTAGCTGCTAATCGGCCAAGGATGAAAGTTGCCAGTGAGCGTGCCTGGTAAATCTCAGAATTAAGCAATTTCTTGGCAATTTGAAGGCTCTCTTTGGCTGCGTGTCCAGCAAATACTTCATCTGCCACCTTTTGAATGTCCAAAAAGCCATGTTGTGTCTTTTGAACTCGTTGAATGAGTTTCTCTATTGAATCCATTTATTTGGGTCTTTCATTTCCGGTTTTATGAAGGCCAACGATTGAGCTCACCGGCTGGCAAAACGATAAATGGAAGCTTTCCTGCTTAGAATAGAGAGTGGTAGAACCTTTAAATTCGAGCGTTACTACCAGTCCGGTGCAGCGCCTTTTTATCCAGTATCACCAAAATGAAAATAGAATCCGTAGTTTATCACAATCTCTTCTCGAAGAGACAGTCTAAAAGAGGAAACTGTATTGATATTTTCAAAGTTAACCTTATCTAATTGCGGTACTCTATACCGGCGGCTCTATATCCTTCATGACCACCGATGCAGGCTCTCCCTGTATCCCCCAATGGGTTTTTGGTATTTCATGAATTATGACTTCTACTGCTTGAGCAGGGAGTCCCATATCGGTAAAGACTTTTGTTACTCCGCGAATAACAGTCTTGGCATTTTTTTCTCCCCAACCTTCCCAAACATTGACCTGTACACTTGGCATATGATTCTCCTCCCAGTTTCATAACGACTCAGCTGAGCAGCACCCTCACAGGTGCGTTAGCGCCGAGAAGGTGTCTACTCAAGCTATAGGCTGTGTGAAAACTCTTTGATATAGTGCAATTTTTCGCTGACTTAAGTCAAGAAGAATATAGGAGATTTTATTGGCTATAAAAGGAATTAATCGAAATTAGATCTTACTCTTTCCATAAGTTATTGAAGATTACATTGATGAGGATAATCCGGTTAGCTTTATTGATGCTTATTATGTTTTATTCCTTTTCTGTAACTATAATGTCAAAGCTCAGCTCATATATGAGCTTATATAGCCACCAAAAATTATTATTGACAGGGATTAAAAAGGATTATATATTATTTTATTCAAGAATTTTAATTTTTTTAGAATAAAATAACTAATAATAACAATGGAACCAGATAAACAGTTCATCTCAGCTCGCGATGTATCAAGGCTACTCAACATCAATGAAAAGAAGGTATATACACTCGCACAGGAAGGAAAGATTCCCTGTACAAAGGTTACTGGCAAATGGCTTTTCCCGAAAAAAGACCTCGAAGGATTTTTGCATCGAAAGGCAAAAGATACATTAAAGAAATTCTCTACCGAATTTGCCCTCGCAAAGAACATACTTCTCATTGCAGGCTCTGATGATCCCATCTTGTATCCTCTCCAGGGAATTCTTCATGATCTTCATCACGATTTTGTTCTCTTTTCAGCAAGCATTGGAAGCGGTGAGGGACTCAGGCTTTTGAAAAAATCGTTCTGCCATATTGCCCTGAGCCATCTCTACGATCATGAAGCAGACGACTATAACTTTCCCGCTATAAATGCACTTTTTGACAACCCGGATGAGCTTGCAGTCATAAATCTTTTCTACAGGACGATCGGATTTATATCCAGAGAGAAGCCAGTGAGCTCATTTGAGGAGATCTCATCGAAGAAACTCAGATTTATTAACAGGCAGCCTGAGTCTGGTATAAGAAAACGGGTAGACAGTATGCTTGTCGAAGATGGTATAACAAAAGAGCGCATTAAAGGGTATGACGAGGTAGTCAACACCCATTTCAATGTGGCGAGTGCCATTCTGAGCGGAAGAGTTGACGTAGGGGTGGCTGCTGAGCCAGTTGCACGTTACTTCAACCTCGAATTCACAAAGCTCTTCGAAGAGCGGTTCGACATGATTGTGTACAAGGACAGCTACTTCGAGGAAAACATTCAGATTTTTATAGAGTTTATCAAGTCAAAGACCTTCTTCGAGCTTCTTGCTACCATGGCAAGATACAGCAGCAGGCAAACGGGCAAGGTTCTTTATCCAAAAAATCAATTATCTAAAGGATAAACGATATGAAAAGACTTTGCTTAGCTTTCTTTCTTTTATTACTTACTGTCACTCTGGCTTTCTTGCCAGTTACAGGTTATTCCATAGCTCCTGTACTCCGAATGGCAACGACAACCAGCACGGACAATACAGGCCTTTTGGATTACCTTGCTCCTGTTTTTCAGCGCGACACAGGGATCGAGCTTCAGTGGGTGGCTGTTGGCACGGGGAAGGCACTTGCCCTCGGGAAGAACTGCGACGTGGATATCCTCATGGTTCATGCACCGGACGCAGAGCTACAATTCGTTAACGATGGATATGGCAAAGACCGTCGTGAGATCATGTACAATGACTTTATCATTATAGGCCCAAAGAGCGATCCCGCTGGCATAGAGAAAAAATCGGTTGATGAGGCTCTTAATAGTATCGCGAGTAGAAAAGCTCTTTTCGCAAGCAGGGGAGACGATTCTGGAACTAATAAAAAAGAAATAAGTCTCTGGAAGGATGCTGGGCTTGACATTCCTGATCGGGAGAGCTGGTACATCCAGACAGGCCAGGGGATGATCGCAACCATCAATATTGCCGAAGAAAGGGACTCGTACACTCTCACCGATCGCGGAACATATATTAAATATGAAGTTAACAAAGGAGGCAATCCACCTCTCGTCATCATCGTGGAGGGAGATGAAAGGTTGAAGAATCAGTACAGTGTGATTGCCGTCAATCCTGATAACTGTCCATCCGTAAAGTACGAGTATGCTCTGAAATTCATAGAGTGGATCACATCTAATAAAGCGCAGAAACTCATCGGGGATTTCACCATGCTTGGAAAAAAACTCTTTATACCTAATGCGCGGTAAGGTAAGTATGGGGTACATTGCAGAAGGGTTTGCCACAGCACTCAGGCTACTTGTTCGGGGGGATTCTGAGACCTACTCTGCGGTCTTCACAACTCTAAGGGTATCTTCACTCTCAATAATGGCGGCACTTGCCATCGGGATCCCGCTTGGCTTTCTGCTTGGATACTACGAATTTCCAGGCAAGAGGCAGATCCGTGCTGTAGTGGATACCCTTCTTGCACTTCCTACCGTGGTTGTGGGACTTTTTGTATACGCGCTGATTTCAAGGAGAGGACCTCTGGGAAGCCTCTGCCTTCTCTTTACCATACCTGGTATTGGAATCGCTCAGACCATACTAATTCTTCCAATAGTTATTGCCCTGACAGCCACTGCAGTATCAAACCTTGATGTTCGCTTCAGGAGGACGGTTTTGACCCTTGGTGCCGGGAGGAGGAGAACTGCACTTACTGCACTTTACGAATCAAGGTATGGGGTTATTGCGGCTGCTGTTGCGGCCTATGGGCGTGCAATAGGGGAAGTCGGTATTTCAATGATGATAGGTGGGAATATAAAGTGGCATACGAGAACAATAACCACTGCTATAGCTCTCGAGACAGGAAAGGGGCAGTTTGCTATGGGAATCGCGCTCGGACTGGTACTC
>CAYRKG010000058.1:0-24794 GCA_964424795.1 uncultured Spirochaetota bacterium | reverse complement strand
GTTCAGTGTTGTTGAGTTGTGCTGTGTCCCCTGTTTCCAGTATCGTATATGAAATCGAGCTCTTTTCAGGTGGTTTTCCATTCATTATAAAAGAGAAAATGAATAGAATGCAGATAATAAATATTTTATTATTTTTCATTTGCATTTTTTTGTCCTATTTTTTATTTACCTCGGGATTCTGATTCCCTGTTCAAGATTTAACCCCTTTAATGACGTTGCTCCCGGTCCACTAAGGGCATCATCGCTCACCTGAAAATCTATACCTGTAATATTAACCCCATTTTCAAGCTCAACTGTCTCTGGATTCCCGAATACAGGATAGAATCCACACGCTTCTCCTCGGTCGCAGAGATACATATCATTATCCCTGTCTGTGCCTGCAACGATTAAAAAGCTTCCTGTATCTAAACCTTCGATTGTATATATATAATTTTTACTGTATGTAGTTACATCTAGAGCAATTGGCTCAAATGTTTCAGAATTGAGGGCTACAACAAATACATTGCCAATATCCTCATTTTCAGTGATTCCGGTGAAACCATCCCTGTTAAATATTACATAGACATATTCCTTTTTCCCTGATGAGCAAACTATTTCTAACATTGCATAGTGGTTTCTACCATCTTCCACTCCACCTGTGGTCAGTGTAACATTAGCTGAAAATTCAACTGTGCCTGATGTTGGAGAGATTTCCGATACCATTCCTTCTGGATCCTGACTTGCCGTAATACTGGTAACTGAAATAGCTCCTGTACCACCAATATTTTTTAAGGTGAAGCTGTCTTCAGGATTTGAACCATAGAGCTTGACAGCCTTGGGGAATGGAAAGAGCACAGGGCTTTGAGTCGCCTCCATTGCAGATTTTACAGATGCATAGACATTTATAAGCCCATGGCCGTAATAGATATCATAGCCAGCCTGTCCTATATCAATAGCGCTACTTTGTAATTTATCTCTAATTTGAGTGCTGGTAAGAGATGCATTCGCAGCTTTCATTAACGCAGCAACACCTGAAACATGAGGGGCAGCCATTGAGGTTCCCTGCATGAAGCTATAAATAGAGGTATATGTAGATCCATTCTGATCCATGAGTGCGCTCAGCACTCCGTCCGGATAGCTATCAATGTTCATATCTGCACTCATATCACCGCCAGGTGCTGCTAAATCAACAGTATTTCCGTAGCTTGAATAAGATGCAAGCTCAGCCCCTGGACCAACCGCTGTAACAGAGACTACATTCACATATGCTGCAGGATAGTAGGGCACGCTTGTACCTTCATTTCCTGCTGAAGCTACAATAAGGACACCTTCATCATAGGCATCGTTTATTGCATTTTCGAGTGTAGTAGAATTAGCAGTTGAGCCGATGCTCATGTTAATAATATCTGCCTTTTGGCCGGGCAGTTGTCCCGAACCGTTCTCCAAACCTGCTGCATATAAAACAGCCTGAGCGATATCATAAACTGCGCCCCCACCTGCACCGAGAACACGAAGAGGCATGATCTTTGCACCATTCTGGTTTCCTCCAGCAACCCCTGCAATCCCGATGGAGTTATTTGTAATTGCTCCTATTGTTCCCATAACATGTGTTCCATGAAAACTCGAGAATCGCCCGTTTGGATCATCACCAGGATCTGTGGCGTCATTGTCCATTCCGTCTCCGTCAAGTGAAATGCTGGGCTCAGAGATAAAATCGTATTCGTAAACAAAACTAATCCCAAGGTCTTCGTGGTTCGTGCCTGACTTCGTACCATTGCTTCGCCCAATTCCTGTATCAATCACAGCAACGATCACATCTGATATATTATTAATCAGGTCTTCATTCCAAACCTCATCGAGTTTTATCAAAGGATAGTGCCATTGATAATGGTAGTGCTCATCATTCGGAGTAAAAAGCGGTTTATATATGTAATTAGGCTCAGCATATTCAATATTGGGGAGGCTCTGTAATCGTTTTATTTCATTCAAAGTTCTGTCCTTGACAGCGTCCGAGCTTAAGAGAGCCTTTTCAGAACTCTCAAGCTTTAATAAACACAGGACTCCTCTTTCAATATTGCTATCACTCTTGATTACATTATAGCCACCTGCAATGCTTTTCATGTGCTGGATATCAACACCGGCACTATATTTGACAATAATTTCATCAGATATGAAATCTGCCTGTGTAAACGCTACTCCCGCTGCTGCGGCATCTGAAGCTGTTGAGGATTTGAATAATCTGAGCTTGTAGCTACCGCTTGTTATACTGAAACTCTCTACTTTAATATAGTATGTACCACTGGATGGCATTTCGATCTCTATATGAGAATCAAGAACGAAAAGATAGTTATCAGGATCATCAGTCGCACCTATAGGGTAGTCATCGTTTTGGGCAATAAGAGTTTGGCCTGTATCATATAGAGATAAAATGGAATCAAGAGAAGAGTTAAAAGACTCTGCATCAATATCGATGATAATATAATCATTTACTGTCCCTGTAAATTTGAAAAAATCAATATCAGTATATGTGCCAATACTCCCGTGCGCAGTATCACCATAGGAAATCTCTGTAGCATCAGTCAGGTTATCGTTAAAACTGTCATTTGATTCATAGATCTGATCACCTGTTATCGGTACTGTGAGTACCCCTGAAATTGAAGATTTTGTAGTAGATGGGGTAGATTCACAGCTTGTTACTGTGCAGCCAGTTATTATAATAAAAAGTAAAAAACAGGTAACGATATTTATAAGATTTTTTTTATTGAGTAGCATCTATTCATCCTGTGAATTATACTTTCGTATTCCTTACGAAATAATTAGTCATCGGTAATATTTAGTTCTTATTAGTCGCCGGTGAGTAATTGTCAATATTATTATTCATAGAATAATCGGCTCCTGTTTAGTTCTTTAACGTTTTATATAACAATAAATTTTATGTTATTAATTTCTTTTTAGCTTTAAGGAAACGAATTATTTATCAAGAACTAATTATAACACATTTTTATTAAAAGCTAATGTAGATTTTCCAAAAATGTGTGTTTAAGCTCTTAAATTTTCTCAACTTCAACTTCAATGGAAGTGGGTAATCCTTTGAGGAACTCGAAATCTCCCTCTATTATTCCAATTGGATTTACAGGTGATATTGCCCTTGGTTTATCAGTGGTACTTGCAGGTGTTGGACCAAAAAATATGCACAGTGCATTTCCATCCGGCCATATAGCAATTTCTCCTGCATCCATATCTGAACGTGCATCTCTTTCTTTTTCAACAGTTAAACCGCAATCACCATAATACTCGTCTCCCCATCGATGCATTTTAATTTTATGGGGGAGTTTCTGGTAAAATAGCTCTGCAGACCTGCTATTATTAAGCACTGCAGTTAGATTTTTGTTTCCTGCTTTAATTTTTATCTTATTTGACATTTCTCCTTCCTCTCAATATTTAAATTTAGTCATCGGAAGTTTAAAGTTTTTTTATTGATAATTCTGCACAAAGTTTCTAAGAGTATCTATCTGGCATGGGATTCTATTTGTATCTCTTGAGTACTCAAGGATTATTGGAATATCTTCTTTATCATATATGATAAGATCCAGAAGAGTTTCAATAGCCTTTAATTCAACTTTTCCAATCTCCCCATGGGAATCGACCCATACGCCATTTGAGAGTCTTGATATTCCTGATATATGTATCTCTTTTATAAGCGAAAGTGGCATTTTCGAGATATATCTTTCAAAGTAGTGTAATAGGTCATTCTTTTTCCTCAACAGATCTATATAATGATCGAAAGTATCTATAGGATCAATTTTTATGCCGTTGTAGTATGGGTGGTTTCCAGCTGCTATAAGAGCATGGGCTATATCTAAGACAATTCCATCCAGTATTCCCATCTTTTTCCATCTTAATACGTATGATGAAAAAAAGTCTGCATCCTGAATCCAACGATATGCTCCTTTAGAGATTGCCTCTGGAATAAATTCAAGGTTTTCTACAAGTATATGAGAATCAGGGAAGGTTGCTTTTAAGCCTTCAAGATTTTTTTCGATGTTGTTTACTATTACATCCTTTGTCAGGGGCTTGGATTCTGCAACAGCAACAAAGCTTTCATGATCAATAGAGATATAGGGAGCTGAAAGCCCAAAATGAAGAGAGATTAATCGTGGCCTGGCAAGTTTATAGGCATTAGAAATTTCAACAAAGAACTGTTTAAAATCAGAGACCGAAGGTATATAGTATGAGTCATCCAACGAGTATTGAAGATGGAAGAGTATAGGTTTTTCTATTAATTTCTTAAAGTGGAAAATTTCTTCCTCTGATATCTTCTTTATTTCAATATAATCTAGCTTTTTTGCTGTTGATTTTGATAAACTTCTGCTTGCCGATACTCCTATTTTTAATGCGCTCATAAGATATGCAAAAAAATGTAGGGCTCATTCCCCGAATGAGCCTAAAGAATTGTAAGAGATTGTATAAAAAGCGATTTACCTCTTGGAGAACTGGAATCTCTTTCTAGCTTTTGGTTGACCGGACTTTTTCCTTTCAACCATTCTTGCATCCCTTGTAAGAAATCCTCCCTTTGAGATGGCTGGTTTCAAATCAGGGTCTATTTCAACCAAAGCCCTTGCGATTCCATGCCGTATTGCACCTGCCTGTCCAGAAAATCCCCCACCCTGAACTGTAATATTAAAATCCCATTTTGATCTGCTTGCCGTTGCCTCAATAGGTTGTTTAATTAATGCAACTTCATTTTTTGTTGGAAAGTATTCCTCGGGTAACTTACTGTTAACAAGGATTTTTCCTTTGCCCTTCTTAACCATTACTCTCGCTACCGAAGTTTTTCTCCGTCCTGTGGTAAAAACCCAATTCTCTGGCACAAATATCCTCCGCTTTGTCTATAGCTCCAATTTTTCAGGCTTCTGTGCTTCATGGGGATGGTTTTTTCCAGCGTATATCTTAACATGCAAAAGCTGCCTTCTCCCAAGCCTGTTTTTGGGAAGCATCCCCTTAATAGCATTTCTCACTGCAAATGTCGGCTCTTTTTTCATCATCTCAAGGAAACCGGTCTTCTTAATTCCTCCCGGATATCCGGAATGTTTATAATATACCTTTTTAAATTGTTTAGCGCCAGTGAGTCTCACTTTGTCAGCATTAATAATAATAATATTATCTCCCATATCAATAGAAGGGGTATAGTTTGGTTTGTTTTTACCCCTGAGAATAGATGCTACCTTGCTTGCAACTCTTCCTAAAACCTTATCCTCTACATCGATTAAATACCACTTTTTCTCTACTTCCCCCTTTTTTACTGTATATGTTTTCATCTATGGACTCCGATTTCAGGCTGAAAGATAGTATAAAGTGGCTCTCACGTCAAGAAAAAGGTTTTAAGGTTACCATCTCCCAGAAGAAGGAGATTTTTTTTCCTTATTTTATACTATTCTTTTGGTTCTTATTAATATACTATTAGAAAAATATGACGATTACAGACATAAAAACTCAGAAGTCTCGAAAAGGCAGGGTTTCCATTTATGTTGATGGAAAATATGCTTTTTCATTAGATTTAGATACTCTCGGGCGCTCAGATCTTCATATTAACGACAGTATTGATGAGAAGCAGATAGATAAACTCATAAAAAAGGATGAATTTGCCCGTGCCCGTGATTATGGATACACCTTAATATCCTACAGAGACAGGTCTGAGTACGAGTTTAAAAGAAGGCTTTTCGATAAAGGTTTTCACAGGGAGATTGTAAATGAGGTTTTTGACATTTTCAAAGATGATAAGCTGGTAGATGATAGAAGTTTTGCATATAAATGGGTAGACAATATCCTAAATAATAAACCTATGGGTAGAATGAGGGTAATACATGAATTGAGAGAAAAAAGAGTAGACGATAAAATTATTGAAGAGGTATGCAATAAAAAGCTTGAATTGAAAAAAGAATCTGAACTGGCAAGGAAGGCTTGTGGAAAAAGGATGAATGTTTTAAAAAACTATCCTCTTGGAGTTGTGAAAAGAAGGCTATTTCAACATTTAAAGAACCGCGGTTTTGATTTTGAGATTATCCAGGAATTGATGAAGGAGTACTTCAGTGATGACGTCAGTTGAGTTAAGAAGATTATTTTTAGATTTTTTTATGAAAAGGCAACATGAGGTTATTGAAAGCTCAAAGGTTATTCCCATTGATGACCCAAGTCTACTGTTTACAAATGCTGGTATGAATCAGTTTAAAAATATCTTTCTGGGGTTAGAAAAACCGGAGTTTAAAAGGGTGTGCTCTATACAGAAGTGTATCCGAGTAAGTGGAAAACATAATGATCTCGAGGATGTAGGGAAAGATGGAAGCCACCACACCTTTTTTGAGATGCTCGGAAACTGGTCTTTCGGTGATTACTACAAGAAAGAGGCAGTAGAATGGGCTTGGGAATTTGTTACAAAAGAGCTCGCTCTTCCTGAAGAAAATCTATGGGTGAGCATTTATAAAGATGATGAAGAGACTTATGAGATATGGATGAACATAATTAGGGTAGATGAAGATAGGATTATTAGGCTTGGCGATATTGAAAAAGGTGATGAGGAGAACTTCTGGAGTATGGGAGAAACAGGCCCCTGCGGTCCATGCGCTGAGATTTATTATGATTATGTTCCTTATAAAAATAAAAACTTTCAGAAGGCTTACGATAGTGGTGAAATTGCTGAGCTCTGGAATCTCGTATTCATGGAGTTTAACAGACAACCTGGAGGGAAACTTGTTCCCCTCCCTGCAAAAAACATTGACACAGGTCTGGGACTTGAGCGTACTCTTGCTGTATTGCAGGGAGTAACTTCAGACTATGAGACAGATCTATTTATCCCTCTTGTTAAAAAATTAGAAGAGATATCAGAAGTACCGTATAATGATCAAAAAGGCCTCGTATCTTATCAGGTTATTACAGATCATATCAGGAGTCTTGTATTTGCCATAGCAGATGGGGCAGTTCCATCAAATGAAGGGAGAGGTTATGTTTTAAGGAGAATTCTGAGAAGGGCAGTACGTCACGGAAAGCTATTAGGTTTGAATAAACCTTTCTTATATCAGCTCATTGACCCTCTTATAAAAAAGATGAAGGATACGTATCATGAACTTGGCGAGAGGATGGATATTATTAAGAAGATAATCGTTAGTGAGGAAGAGCTATTTATGAGAACCCTTGACAGGGGACTTTCTGAATTTGATAAAACAGTGAAGAGATTGAAAGAATCCGATCTTATGGTCTTTCCTGGAAGAGAGGCCTTTATATTGCACGATACATACGGTTTCCCTCTTGATTTAACACAGATTATGGCAGCAGAAAAGGGGCTAACAGTTAATAAAAGAGATTTTGAAAAGGAAATGGCCAGGCAACGAGAGCGTGCACATAAAGAATCGAGGTTTCAGAGGGCTTATGAACATGGTGAATGGGTGACATTTCAAAATTACGTAAAGACAGTTTTTACAGGATATAAACATATGAAACAGGACAGTATGAAGCTCATAAAGTACAGGATGAAGGATAATAAGGTGTTTCTCGTATTTGATAAAACTCCCTTCTATGGTGAAGCTGGTGGACAGGTGGCTGATACAGGGTTTATAGAGGGAGAGGGAATAAGGATTAAGATAGATGATGTCCAGAGGATGGGGGATATATACATCCATATTGGAATGATAGAAGAGGGCAAAATAGGGGATATACCTTATACCGGTTTAATAGACAGCGTACGTCGAAAAAGGATTATGGCAAACCATACTGCAACACACCTTCTTCACTATGCATTGAGGAAGGTACTTGGCAGCCATGCGATACAGTCAGGCTCTCTTGTGACACCTAAAAAACTCAGATTTGATTTTAATCATTATAATCCACTTACTACAGAGGAGCTGGACAAGATAGAAGAGATTGTAAACGAGACAGTGCATAAGAACCTGCCTGTTGAAGCCTTTGACAATATACCGATAGAAGAGGCAAAATCAATGGGAGCTACTGCACTCTTTGGTGAAAAGTATGGAAAAAGGGTACGGGTTATCCAAATTGATGATATAAGTAATGAACTCTGCGGCGGCACCCATACAGAAAGGACAGGGGATATAGGATTTTTCAAGATAGTAAAGGAGAGTAGCATCTCTTCAGGGGTGAGAAGGATTGAAGCTGTAACTAAAATGGACTCTTTTCATCTAATTAAAGAGAATGAGACTTTATTGAGATCAGTTTCAGATTTGCTACACACAGCCCCTGATGGCATTCTGGATAACCTGAAGAGACTTCAGGATAAGATTCGTGATCTTGAAAAGAGGATTAAAAAGGAGACAAAAAGGGATATTGATAGTCTCTTTGACTCTGAGAAGACCGCGTTTAAAGCAGGAAAATACAACCTTGTATTGTTAAGGCTTACAGATTGCCCTCAGGATGAATTGAGGGAGATCTCAGACAGAATAAAAAGCAAACTGAAGATGGGCATAACCCTTATTACCTCTGTCAATGATAATAGGCTTACATTTGTCCTTTCTGTAACTAAAGATGCTATTAAAAGTGGTTTACATGCAGGGAAACTTTTAGAAGAAATCGCCCCTATCATGGGAGGCAGTGGAGGAGGGAGGCCACATTTAGCCCAGGGAGGTGGAGGTAAGTCCAGGAATATTGAGAAGGCATTTAATAAGCTTAAAGAACTTTTATCAGAAAAGCATTGAACTTGCTAATCTTTTCAATTTTAAAAAGAGGTTTTTTCCTGTATTCCTCATCCGATGCTTTGAACATTACATCTACAGGAGCCTCAACTTTCATACTTCTACTCACTTTACTGAAACCACACTGCCACCAGTCATTTTTAGAAGGTCATCAGGATTTAGCATAAATACAGCGTTTGGATTACCGGCTGCAGCCCATATCTCCTCATGCTTAAGAAGATCCTCATCAATAAATGAAACAGGCTTTATTAGATGGCCCACTGGAGGAACACCACCGATGGAAAAGCCGGTCTGCTGGCGAACAAAATCAGCATCCGCCTTTTCAACAGGCTCAGAGAGATACTCGGCAATCCTCTTTTCATTCACACGGTTTGGACCGCTGGCGATAACCAATATAGGCCTTTTCGTATGCTTGCCTTTGAAGATAAGAGACTTTGCGATTTGGTCTACTTGGCATCCAATAGCCTTTGCTGCGTCTTTAGAACTACGTGTAGTACTCGGGAGCTCTACCACTTGATGTGGAAATCCAAGAGTCTTTAGTGTTTTCTGAACCTTTTTAGCACTTGCGCTTAAAGATTTAGACATTACTAACCCTCCATGTATGATTATACCATACGAGTTGGAATATACATAGGTAAAATAGCTTTGTGAAATTAAAAGAATATTGATGCTGTAATTAATTTGTAAAGAAATCGTAGTATTATTATGTTTTTTACGTATAATTTAGTTTATCAACTAAAGGTTATATAAAAACATACATGAAAAGACCATTAATAGCAATTCCGATTGGAGATCCAGCAGGTATAGGTCCTGAAATAGCGGTTAAATCACTGAGAATCCAAGAACTATATAAAAAGACAAGACCCTGTTTAATAGGGGATTGGACTGTTATTGAGCAAGCATTACAATTCTGCAGTCTAAATACTGATATAAACGAAATATCTTCACCGGAAGAGGGGATATATAAAAACGGTACAATTGATTTTATTAATGTGAAGAATATCGAAATCAATGAATTCGTGGTCGGGAGAGCACATGGATTATGCGGCAGAGCGGCATATGAATATATTGAAAGAGCAGTACAGCTGGCCTTGCAAAAGAAGGTCGACGCTATTACAACACCACCAATTAATAAAGTATCTCTTAAAAAAGCAAATATTAACTATACAGGTCATACTGAAATTCTTGCAGGCTTAACTAAATCCCCTGATCCGCTTACCATGTTTCATGTGAGGAGTTTGAATGTATTTTTCCTGACACGTCACATGTCTCTCATTGATGCTATAGAATCGATTACAGAAAATTTGATACTGGAATACATAGTACGATGTGCGAGTGCTTTAAAAAGGCTTGGTATTCGAAATCCTATCATTGCTATCGCGGGTTTAAACCCACATTGTGGAGAAAACGGCTTATTCGGTAATGAGGAGATTAAGCATATAATTCCTGCAGTGAAAGAGGCACAGGCAATGGGATATAGAGTCGAAGGTCCTATTTCTGCTGATGTAGTATTTCATCTTGCGATACAGGGAGAATACAGTGCTGTTTTGTCCTTATACCACGATCAGGGGCATATTGCAGTCAAAACATTTGATTTTGAAAAAGCAATCTCCTTAACATTGGGGCTACCATTCTTACGGACCTCTGTTGACCATGGAACCGCATTTAACATTGCCGGAACTGGTACTGCCAGTGAGGTAAGCATGACCCAGGCCATTATAACTGCGGCTAAATATGCCGGGGCTTACATAAATAATGGATAGGTTCTATCTATTTTTCTTAATTTTTTTATAGGTTTCTAAAGAGGTGAGTATATAATTTCAGTCAAAAAACTAGTTTGGTTCTGCAACACTGAACCGTTCCAGAACTCTTCTTTTATCAGGATCCAGACTAATAAAGGCAATGCCAACTCGAGATAGACTCCTTACTTCATCTGATTCCTCAGATATCGTATGTATCTGAACAATCCTGCCATCGAGGGTAGTAAAGCTTGGAAATTCGAACCTTTTTAAATCAAGTGTAATTTCATCGTCTTCACTAATAGGAGCATTTGTTTTCTGAACAATTTCAATTCCAGCCCCGGATGGACTGAGGTTTCTCAGAATGGCTGGTTTTCTAACACCGCTTTTTTTGGAGACCATTGCGACAATCTCAGGAACAACAAAACGGATAAAGCTCGATTTGCGCCTCTCCCCGTTCTTCCGATAAAAATCCATCAATCCATCAACCTTATAAATGAGAAAAGAGCCTCTAAAACCAGGTATCTTGGTTTTCGGTAACTTCTGTAGCTTTGCCCATTTGTTTATTGTATTTGCTATTTCTTCTCCCACGTAGATCTCGTTGTTTTTTGCAATATCACCAAGACGTGAAGCAAGGATCACAGGTTTTCCGAATACAGTATCAATAGGCTTTTGGGAAGGTCCAACCATACAGTGAAGTGCCTTTCCCATTGCAAGACCAACTCCGATTTCAAGTGGAAAATGGGCCTCCCACTTATACTGAATGTTCTGCCTCAGGAGAGCCATTCTCATCTCCAGTGCAGAACGCACTGCATAGAATGGTGTTTTGGGGGCAAAGGTATTTTTTCCCCATATCGCCATCAAGCCATCACCCACTATATTGTCTAATACTCCCTTATACCTTTCGATAATTTCCGATGCAGTCTTAAAGTACCTGTTTGTGAACTTATAAACCTTATGCGCTGGAAGTACATCAAACATGTGCGAAAAGCCTCTAAAATCTGCAAAGAGGGCTACCATAGTTCTTTCATTTTTCATGTCATCCCTGTTCATATTCTTTTCCCCATAATTTGATATTAGTAAGAATACTAGTATTTCGATCTCTTGTTATGACTGATAATCTTTTGATAGGTAAAAAATCACTTACTTTTTACATATTTATCTATTAATATATCTCAATTTGTAAAAATAACAATAGATATTTTCATGAATAATAAACTGATTATATTTTAATAGGATTTGGGAGCTTTTTAGGATTTGTCCGTTAGGTAAAAGCGATCAGCTTTCAACCATCAGCTATCAAGAGGCATTGGAGCTATTTCTATCTTTATACTCTTCTTTAATATTCCTAAAATCTTTTTCTTTTTTCAAGAAGGCATCTACTATATCAGGATCAAATGCAGCTTCAGTCTCTTCAACGAGGATATCTTTTGCCTTAGTATGAGAAAAAGCAGGCTTATACACCCTTTTTGTGGTAAGGGCATCATATACATCTGCGAGTGCCGTTATTCGTGCAGAAAGAGGAATGTCTTCTCCTTTTAATCCCTTTGGATAACCCATACCATTCCACTTTTCATGGTGAAAGTAAGCAATAGATTGTCCCATATCAAGGAATGATCTTTTCATCCCTGTAAGCTTAATCGCTGAGCCTATTGCATCTCCTCCAATCTCACTGTGTCCTTTCATTATTTCAAATTCCTCAGGTGTCAGTTTACCGGGTTTTAAGAGTATACTATCAGGAATACCTACTTTTCCTATATCGTGAAGTGGTGTTGATTTATATATGTTTTCTATGTATTGATCGGTTATGTAATCTTGATACTTTGGTAGCTCGCTCAATTCCAAAGCCAATTCTCCTGCAAAATCTCTCATTCTTTCCAGATGCTCACCGGTTTCAGGGTCCCGGAACTCCGCCAGCTTTGCTAAGGCCACTATCGTGACGTCCTGTGTATTGATCACCTTTTGCATTAAGTCTAAATTACTCTTTTTCAGAAACTTCTGATACTCCATATTCTCGTCATGGAGTCTTTTCAGCGAAAGAAGAGACTTGAGTCTTGCCTTGAGGAAATGTATGTTAAACGGTTTTGCCAGGAAGTCATCGGCACCCATCTCAAGTGCTTTGAGGTGGTTATCGTCATCAGACAAACCTGTTATTACTATAATGGGTACAATCTTTGTCTCAGGATTCGACTTCAATCTCTTGCATACATCAAAGCCATCGAGCTTTGGCATATTGAGATCGAGAATCAAGAGATCAGGACTGTGTTCCTGGAAACGTTTGAGAGCCTCTTCGCCATCTTCTGCCTCAATAACAGAGAAACCCATTGGTATGAGGAAATTGATGAGAACTTGTCTATTTAGATCAGTATCATCAACCACTAGAATTGTCTGCTTTTTTTCCACACTTAATCCTTGACATATTGTATGAGATGCATGATCCTTTATATATATTATCGTACATTATATTTAACTATGCGAATAAATTACAGATTATGGAACATTAAAAACAATTTTTTCTTTCCTCTCTCCTTGCAAATTCTGTTATAATTACATTATAATAATATTATAAGCTTTTTTCCTGGTTTTTACCTGCTCATGAAGGAGAAATAGATGAAAAAGAGGATACTTGTAATCGATGATGAGGAAATGATTCTGAATGCAATTAAATTAATACTTGAGGATATGGGGTATGATGTAAATACTCACAATGATCCGTTACAAGGAGAAGAAGAGGCAAAAAACAATGATTATGATCTGATCCTTTGTGACCTGCGAATGCCAAAGAAGAATGGTGCAGAAGTTACCGAGGAAATTATTAAGGTTAAGCCAGAAGCGCGTATCCTTATATTAACAGCATATCCTACTGATCCGCTTGCAAAAAAAGCAATGGAAGCTGGTGCAGCATCTCTGCTTAAAAAGCCATTTGAGATTGCAAAAATATTAGATTTTCTTAAATAAAGGTAATTATGTTCTATACAAATAAATAGATAATAAAGAATATTCTATTATAATTAATATGGGAGTGCCAGACAACCTTTGGTTGTAATGGACTTCGTAGATTCAACTATTGAAAGAATTTGATATTTACTAAAAAAATATTGATTATTTTAATTGAAGTTGAATGCTCGAAGTTTACCGTAAAATGGAAAAAGAGAAAGATTATAGGACAGAAGATTTAATTAAGAGTGCAGATGAGCTTATCGAAGATAGTAAAGTAGAAGATTTGCAACAGGAGATAGCAACAGAGACTCAGGCAAAGATTCAAAGTGAGATTCAGAAAAAAGAGATTGAAACGCTTGGGCTTGAGGTAGGTCCAGTTGTTGATGGTATAGTAGAGATCCGGGTTTTAAAAGATGATATGGAAGTTAAAGCAGATTTTTATCCACCTGGTGAAGGTGGAATCCCTGTTGAGGAATGGGATGTAAAGGGCAAGCTTGAGGAATTCGGCATTGTTCATGGTATAGATTGGGATACGATCAATAGTAAGATATCTGAGTGTAATAATGAGCAGGTCCAGATAAACGATGTTATCATTGCTCGTGGAGAGGACCCTGTTGATGAAGTACCAGAGCATTTAGTTATTGAAGAGCATCTTCAGGAAAAACCTAAAAAGACAGAGGATGAAGAAGGTTCTTTGGACTATAAAGAGCGTACATCTTATATACTTGTAAAAAAGGGTGAAATACTTGGTCATCTTGTACCAAAAAAAGAGGGAAAGTTCGGGAAGACTGTGAAGGGTGAACTCATTCCCTATAAAAAAACTCACATTACTCAAATAAAACCTGGTAAGAACACAGAGTATGTAAATGGCAACTTTGTGTCTACCTGTGATGGAAGGTTTGAATATGTTAACTACAATGTGTGGGTATATGAGATTTTTGAGGTGAATGGAGATGTGGATTATAAAACAGGAAATATCTCTTTTCCAGGAGATATTATTATCCATGGACAGGTAAGCGACGGATTCAAAGTTGATTCAGGCGGTACAATCATCTGTAAGGGGACTCTCGATGCTTCAGATATAATTTGTGAAAAAGATCTCATGGTGGACAAGGGGATAATAGGGAGAAAAAAGGGGAGTGTAAAGGTTGGTGGAACAATCAAAGCAAAGTACATTGAGAACTGCTACGTTGAGGCCAGGGATTCCATTTACGTTTCAACAGGCATTCTTCATTCAGTTGTCCGTACCCTTGATAAATTAGAAATGGGGCAGAAGAGTATTATCGTTGGTGGAAAGATATTTGCTCAGAATGGTTTAGAAGCCAATCAAATCGGAACAAAGATGGGAATCAAAACAGAGATTCATTGTGGTATAGACCACACAATACAGCAGAAGCTTGAATGGATAAAGGATAAAACAGTTGCCTTAGCATTAAAGCTTGAGCAGATTGAAGGAAGAATTAAATCCAGTGATTCCAATAATGAAAGGCTTATAGAGATGAGAGATAAGATCAAGGATCATATTCATAAATTAAATAATGCAGCTAAATCACTTGTAATTCAGCTGGATAAAAACGAAAAGGCAGATGTCATTGCGCAGGGTACGGTTTTTCCAGGTGTTTATATCGAGATATGTCATGTTCCCTATATTGTTCCCCATGAGGCAGAAAGGGTTCGATTCTTCCTCAATAGAGAGAGAAGGAAAATAGAGGCTGAGAATCTATAAGATTACCTGTGTCAGAATCGTTCGGTCAGATCGAATTTCATTATAATCGTAGACCGTCATGATCGTAGACCGTCATGATCGTAGATCGTCACGATCGTAGATCGTCACGATCTGAGAATACAGGGTACCTTCAATTTTAATACTATAGATTTATTTTTTCTGTAAGGTGAAATCGGCGATCTTTACGATCCTTCGGATCACCAAGATCGCTCGACCACACCTTATATGACAGTACACAATCCTTGTCAACGGTCCTGCTCCTTATATATCAAATCTTGCTGTAGTATCTCTTTTATCTTTGAAAGAAGTTTCTTTGGAGTAAAAGGCTTTTCTAAGAAATGACTCTCATGATCAAGTAGTTCTAACTGTTCAGCTGCTTTGTCAGTATAGCCTGACATAAAGAGCACACCTATCTCAGGGTGTATTGAGAGAATTTTTTTTGCAAGGGATGGACCCTGCATACCTGGCATTACTACATCTGTGATCAGGAGATGAATCTTACCGGGATAGTTCTCACATATCGGTAATGCTTCTTTGCTATTTGAAGCCTCTAAAACTGTATAGCCATTATCCTTAAGAGTTGTGCTCGTTATTTGCCTTACGAGTTCTTCATCTTCAACAACAAGAACAGTTTGAGAGCCTTTTAAGGATTCCTGAGAGGCTTCCTGATTTATACCTATATCGACTTTATCCTCAATTGTAGATGGAAAGTAGATTTTTAATGTAGTACCCTTATCTGGCTCGCTATATACATGAATATAGCCATTGTTTTGTTTAACAATACCATATACTGTTGATAACCCAAGACCAGTACCTTTACCAAATTCCTTGGTTGTGAAAAATGGTTCAAAGATGTGTGCCTGAGTATCTTTGTCCATTCCGCATCCATTATCGCTGATAGTAAGCACTATATATTTGCTAGGCTGAATATCAATCCATTTCTGACAATAATCTTCATCCAGCTCAGTTTTTGAGGTTTCTATTATAAGTTTCCCTCCATCGGGCATAGCATCACGCGCATTTACTACCAGGTTCATAATTATCTGTTCGATTTGACTCTGATCTGCCTTTACCAGTGCAAACTTGGTGTTCAAAGATTTCTGAAGATCAATATCTTCTCCTAAAAGACGTTTGAGCATCTGTTCCATATCGGTGATTATGGTATTGATATCTATTAGTTGTGTTTCCATTACCTGCTTGCGGCTGAAGGCAAGCAATTGATGTGTAAGAGAAGCAGCCCTGTTTCCGGCATTTTTTATCTGTTCAATAATCGAGCGTGTAGAATCTCCCTCTTTAAACTGAGATATCAGATAATCTGAAAATCCGATGACCGCTGTCATCATGTTATTAAAATCGTGAGCTATACCCCCTGCAAACCTACCAATTGCCTCCATCTTTTGAGCATGCTGGAGCTGACCTTCCAGACTTTTTCGTTCGGTAATATTTTCCATTACTCCAAGAAAGTGAGTAATCTTTCCCTTTTCATTCTTAATTGGTGAAATTGATGCATAATCCCAATAAAGATCTCCGTTTTTCTTTTTGTTGTGAAACTCACCATGCCACACTTTGCCTGACGTAATAGTGTCCCATAGCTCTTTATAAAATTCAGGTGAATGTTCTCCAGACTTCAAGATGCGTGGATTCTTTCCAATGACTTCCTTGTAGGAATATCCTGTTAATTCTGTAAACTCAGGATTGACATACTCTATGTTTCCTTTCGTATCTGTAATAACAGTAACTACAGGGCTCTGTTCAACAGCTACTGATAGTTTACGAAGCTCTTCTTCTGCTTGTAATCGTTCTGTGATGTCCTGTACCAGAGATGCTACACCAATTACATTATCATTTTCATCTACGAGAGGTGTGTTGTACCACTCACATATAATAGTATCTCCACTCTTTGTAATGTTTTCATTGGTACTGCGCATACCACCTTTTTGTGCCAACAAATCACTCCATACTTTGTCAACGATTTTTTTAGCACTCTCTGGAACAATCAACTCCACAGCATGATCCCCAAGAGCTTCTTCTCTTGAGAATCCAAAGATTCTTTCTGCAGCTTTGTTCCACTCAGTGACCTTAAAGTCCAGATTCCATTCAATTACACCCAGGGGTGTTTGTTCTATATGGAGTGAAAGTCTTTGTTTTGATTCTGCTAGTACCTGCTCGGCCTGTTTTCGATTGGTTATGTCAGTGCTGGATCCAACCATTCGAAAGGGATTTCCTGCTTCATCCCAGACAGCCTCCCCACGAGTATGGAACCATCGATACTCACCCGATTTTGTACGCAGTCGATGCTCTACATTATACGGGACTCGATCTTTGAGGTGAGCTTCTATTGCTATCTGTATAGGTTCTATATCGTCTGGATGCAGATTTGATGTAAACATATCAAAGTCAACTTCAAGTTCATCATCAACATACCCAATTAACCCCTTCATACGAGGAGACCAGTATAGCGAGTTGTTTTTAATATCCCAGTCCCAAATCCCATCATTCGTACCCTGCGTTGCAAGAGCAAATCTCTCCTCACTTGCTCGCAGTGCCTCCTCAGCAAGCTTCCGATCGGTGATATCGGTATGTGTTCCCACAATTCTCATTGGTTTCCCCTTCTCATCTCTTTTGACACATTTGCCTCTAGAGAGAATATGTTGCCAGGTACCATCCTTTGCTTTCAATCGGAATTCAACTGAATAGTTGTCAAGTCCGGGTTCATTAAGCGCATTATACTCCTTCCACAGGGTTTCGGCATCATCGGGGTGCACCAAGCTTTTAAAAAAATCGAATCCTTTATCAGGTTCCATCGGCTCATATCCAAGCATGGTGAAGAATCTGTCGCTGAAGAAATCCTTTTTGTGATCAGTACTGTTTTCCCACAATCCGTCACTGGTAGCTTCAATCGTGAGTCGAAATCTCTCTTCACTCTCCTTGAGCGCCTTCTCCGCCTCCTTACGCTCAGTTATATCGCTTCCATACAAATTTACATATCCAGCTTCTATAAATGGTGCGATTACAAATGAAAATATCTTGTCTTTGAACTCTAGCTCAATGACCTTCTTCTGATTGGATTTAAAGGGATTAAGGATTATTTGTTGCAAAGGATTAGTTATAGATTGACCAACTTCACAGCCCCAATATTTCAACAGAGGCAGACTTGCATCGTTGGCATATAATATCAAACCATCTTTCCTGACGCGTAGCACAGGGGATGGATTCTCAGAAGGAAACCTTGCAAGGTTTTCAATTTTTTCATCTGCAAGTTTGTGCTCGGTGATGTCGCGACCGATTCCGACTATACCGATCACATTACCGTAATTATCCTTGAGAGGTACTTTGGTTGTTGAAAGCCATCTCTCTTTACCATCAGAATCTATATTAATTTCTTCTTTATTAAATATTGGATTGCCCTTTTCGATAATATCTTGTTCATCGTTATGATAGTGTGAGGCGAGTTCATGAGGATAATAGTCAAAATCTGTTTTTCCAATAAGCTCATCTGGAATTTTAGCTCCCATTATATTAGCTACTGCGTTATTTACAAGGCTAAATCTGCTTTCAGGATCTTTGATATAGATAAGGTCAGGTATGTTATCAATAAGAGTGCGAAGAAGATTACGTTCTTTATTAAGCCTTTCTTCAGCCTCTTTTATCTTGGTAATATCTGATAAAATGAATACAGCATTAACTAGATTACCGGCTTTATCAAATATTGGATCTACAGAACAAATATACCATTGATTACCTTTTTGAAAAATATGTGTTTCTCTTTGGGATGACTTAAGCATACGAACAAAAGGGCACACTTCCATTGGTTTTAATCTGTTGTGTATGAGTCTGCAACATTTCTGTCCGAGGATATCTTTTATAGTCAGCTTAACTAATTTTGTCATAACATTATTGCATCGTAGGATTTTACCTTCTAAGTCTATGAGACAAAGGCTGTCATTGATGGCATTAAAAGTGGTTTGCCATTCTCGAGAAGAAAGCTGAAGAGCCTTCTCTGCCCTTTCTTTTTCCTCTCTTATTCGTTTGCTTTCAAGCGCACTTTTAATAGCAGGACTGATGCGGACTAGATGTTCCTTTATTATATAATCTGATGCTCCTGCCTTCATGCACTCAACAGCAGTCTCTTCGTTCATTGAACCTGTACAGATGATAAAGGGGATGGATGGAGCTAATTTTTTAACCAGCTCCAGTGCCTCCATACCATTGAACTGCGGGAGCCTATAATCCGAGATGATAATGTCAGGTGTAAAATATTTGAGTTCTCTAAGGAAGTCTTTTTTTGTCTCAACACGCTTTGATGAAAACTCTATTTTTTCTTTATATAGTTCATGCTCGACTAACTCAGCATCTGTAGAAACATCTTCGAGTATGAGAATTTTAAGTTTCTTTTTCATTATACTTCTCCAAGTTATTTTGTTTAACATGGTGGTTTATTCAGCAATACCCAGTAGAACCCCAACTCCTGCACCGCATTGAGGAATTTGTCAAAATCAACTGGTTTGACAATGTAACTATTCACGCCAAGTTTGTAGCTGTCAACAATGTCCCGCTCTTCAGCTGAAGAGGTAAGTACAACAACTGGGATGACTTTTGTACGTTCATCGGACTTTATTTTTCTTAAGACCTCTAATCCATTGACCTTGGGTAGTTTTAGATCAAGAAGTATAACTTTAGGAGCGTTCTCAATCTTACGATGTGAATAGCTACCTGTAGCAAAGATATACTCCAGTGCCTCAGCCCCATCTTTCACCACAAACACTTTATTGGCAAGATTGTGTTTCTTAAGCGCTCTGAGTGTGAGCTCAACATCCGCAGGGTTATCTTCGACTAAAAGTATTTCAACTGCATTTGCATCCATCATATATCTCCTTCTTCTTTTGGAAGTGTAAAATAAAATGTCGCCCCTTCATTGACCTTTCCCTCAGCCCACACTTTTCCGCCATGTCGGTGTATAACTCGCTGTACAATGGCAAGACCAACTCCCGTTCCTTCAAACTCTTTGTCGCTGTGGAGTCTTTGAAACACCCCAAACAGCTTGTTCACATACTCCATATCAAAACCAACACCATTGTCCTTTACATAGTAGATATTTTCCCTGCCCTTAGACTCGCCACCAATTTCAATGACTGCATTCAGTGTGTTCTTTGTAAACTTTATGGCATTGGTCAGGAGATTTACGAATACCTCACGAATCAGTGTTGGGTCTCCACGAGCAGGCGGGAGAGTTTGAAGATTTAATTTTGTTATTCTTTCAGGATCGATGATTCTTAATTCCTCGAAGATTGATTTGGCGAGATCTTCCATATTGACATTTGACTTTTTTATTTCTTTTCTCCCTAACCTGGAAAATGAGAGAAGATCGTCTATGAGCTGTCCCATCTTTTTTGTATTCGATTGGATAACATTCAACAATCTTTTTCCTTCGGCATCGAGCGTATCTGTATAATCTTCCAGAAGTATATTAGAAAAGCCTGTGATGGCTCTCAGCGGCGCCCGAAGATCATGGGAGACTGAATAAGAAAATGCCTCGAGCTCTTTATTGACCTCCTTGAGCTCCATAAGACTTTTTTCGAGCTCTAAATTGAGCCTTCGTATCTGTTTCTCAGCACGATTGCGCTCTATTGCATAAAGGATGGAGCGCTTTAGTAAATTTCGGTCAATCCGACCTTTTACGAGATAATCCTGCGCCCCTTTCTTGACTGCATCCATTGCAATCCTTTCATCTTCAAGGCCGGACATAACAACAATCGGTATATCTGGAACCTGGGCCTTTACTTTTTTAAAGGTATTCAATTCCTGCGAATCTGGCAGGGTAAGATCCAACAGGACAATATCGATCTTATCGCCCCTGAGATACTCCAATCCAGCTGCGAGACTATCGGCGCATCTCAATTCAGTATTGAACCGATCGCTTTTCTCTTCATCAAGCATCTTTTTTGTAAGCTGGATTGCAAACTTGCTATCCTCGATTAAGAGAACTTTGATAATTTCGGCTTTCATTTTTATATCTACCTTAATTACCAGTAATTCTTTCTAACTGCTCTAACAAACATTTATAACCTGAGACTTTCTCTCTCTTTAGAAGTTTGCCACATATAGTAATACCCTCAGATATTATGGAGATAATATCATTATCAATATCAATAGACTTCACCTCTGCCTCTTTGAATATACGCTCCAGTGCCTGTGCTACTTCTTCCAGCTTTCCAAAACCGACTGCTCTTGAAGAGCTCTTGAGAGTGTGCGCATATCTGAATAGATTCCGTAAGATAAGTAGATACTCTTCTTTTTCGGGATGGATTCTTCTAGTTTGAATTGTCTCAGCATCTACTTTTTTTCTTTTATCTTTTATACTCAAAGTTGATAGGTCATTCTTCATCTTATCGATAAGTTCCTGCGACTCTTCATAAAACACTTTCATCAGTTCGTCATTATCAATTATCCCTGACATTGATTTTTCTTTTGTTATCCTTTCTTTATTTATTCCAAATCACCGAGAGCATCGATAATAGCAAGCAAAGTTTTCGGTGGCATGATGAAAAAAAGATGTCCTTTGTGAATATCACCGCTCACGAAAAAGTTGCTTTCGGTTATTACAGCATACTGTGATTCTAAAGACATACGGGCGAGAATTTCTTCCAGTATGGCTCCCAGCATATCATTGGCAAATCCCGGGACAGAATAGTCGATTCTTGTTTTCAGAATATGTGACAGAGCCGTGGTGTAGTGTCCTGTTACAATATTTCCCAGCTCTTTAATAGCTGACAGACTGATCTCATCCAGATCCTCAATTTTCTCTTTCTTCTGATTGGTGAGAATGTTGATAAGATCCAGAGATTCAGAGGGCGAAAGTATAAAAAGGATACTTCCCGATAACCGGCCTTTAACAATGAGATAGATTGCCATTACTGCCTTCTCAGCCCCTCCAAGAATTTCCGGTACATTTTCAAGAGCTTCTACAGTGATATCAGGGGCTGTGATATCTATTCTCTTTCCCAGTATCGATGAGAGACTTGTAGCGGCATTCCCGGAAGCTATTGAGCTAATCTCTTTCAGCGCGTCCAATTGTAGTTGGGTAAGATCTGTCAACACAATCATTATCCTTTTTTAAAATAAAGATGATACATCCACAATAAGAGCTGCCTTTCCTGTGCTCAGGATTGTAGCACCAGATGCGTATTTTATTGCTTTCATGAGTCCTGTTAGAGGCTTAATAACGACCTCCTGTTGTCCCAATACACTATCAACGATTACCCCTGCCTTCTTACTGCCCTGCTCAAGAACCACTACTGGAATATGATTGACAATGGACGATCGCACTTTACCCTCGTTTGCACGGTGGATGCTTTCTGAATCTATCTTCCCTATTCCTTCCTCCTTCCCCCTTTCTTCGTCTTCACGGAATCCAAATATCTTATTAAGCCTGATAAGAGGAAGTACCACGTCTCTATAAGAAATTATCTCTTGGCTATCAATGGATCTAATCTCCCCTGCAGTGACTTTAATCATTTCAATTATATAGGAAAGAGGAATACAGAAAGTCTCATCATCAACATCGACGAGCATGCTTTTAATAATAGCCATTGACAAAGGCAATCGGATGATAAATTTCGTGCCTCTATTGGGAGTGGATTCTATATGGAATGTGCCTCCCAGGGACTCTATCTTTATTTTCGATGCATTCAATCCCATTCCCCTTCCAGCACTCTCAGTAACATCTTTTATTCTGCTGAAACCAGGGTAGGTTGTAAGATTCACTATTTCTTCTTGAGAGAATGATTGAAGCTCATCTTTTGTGATAATACCTCTTTCAAGCGCAACCTTCTTTATTTCATTGGTGTTCACGCCACGCCCATCATCGGAGAGCTCAATAATAACAAAATCTCTTTCCCTCTTTGCAGTAAGCTTTATCTTGCCTCTTACCGCTTTTTTTTGTTTTTCCCTCTCTCTAGCTCCCTCAATGCCATGAATAACTGCATTCTTTAAAAGGTGGAGCAAGGGTTCATTGATCTCGTCCTGAATGCTCCTGTCCATACCGATGTCGCTTCCTTCAATAAAAAAATCTATCTCCTTTTTCGAGTCTTTTGCAGTATCTCTCACGAGCCGGGGATAAGGTGCGAATATATACTCCAATGGTACAAGTCTTATCTGCAACACCTGATCCTGAAGCCGGGAAGTCAATCTTGTAATCTCATCAACAATTTCTTCAAGCTCACTGTTTCCCGAGGTCTTTACGATCTGTGAAAGCTGGATTCTGTTGATAACCAGCTCTCCTGCCGTGTCTACAATACTATCGATTTTGTTCAGGGGAACACGCACAGTTTGAGAATCTCTGATGGGGAATATCTCCTCAGCCTGCTTCATTTTTCTAATGTTAAAGTGAGAAGTCCTTTCCTTTTGACTTTTTATTTTTTTCTGATTTCCTGCTTTTTTTTGTATGTTATAAGTAAGGACTTCAAATCTCTCGAGCAATGGAGCTACATCTGCATTTTTCAATTCTCCTTTTTTTACCTCTTCTATTAAATCACTCAGGGTATCGAGTGATTCGAACATTAGATTCACTGTATCTATATTTACTTTAAGGTCACTACTCTTTAACAGGGTGAAGGTATCCTCTATGGAATGTGTAAGCCGAGCGATGTCCTCATATTCCATAGTCTGGGCCATACTCTTTAAGGTATGACTCAGGCGAAACAGCTCATTGAGCAATCCCGAATCCTTTGGATTTTTCTCAAGATCGACAAGGAGATTATTCAATGCATCAAGGATCTCCTTTGCTTCACTCAGGAAGAGCTGTTTGTACTCGGATGTATCCACGCAACCCCCCGAAAATTAATAGAGAGTCTAGTCTCTCTCTTTAACTATCCACCACTTAAATAATACACTGTTATCTGTTCACTGCTCTCAATATCTCCTTTGCTATACTGTGTAATGGAACCATCTTGTCTACAACGCCCGCTTCATTGGCTGACTTTGGCATCCCATAGACCATGCAGGTGGATTTATCCTCTGTTATCGTGTACCCACCGTATCTCTTGATGGAGCGAAACCCTTCTGTGCCATCATTCCCCATTCCTGTTAAGATTACTCCTGTTGCATTCTTTCCGTATATTGGCGCAAGAGAAATCATTAATTTATCAGCCGTGATCAGAGGGTATTTATCTTGCTTTGAGAAAGGTATGAGGTTAATCAATTCCCCCTCCTTTTCCTTTGATTCAATCATACAGTGAAAGTTCGGGGGTGCAACAAGAACCTTTCCTTGCTGTATTGGTTCCTGATCTTCTGCAACTTTTACCGCCAAGATCGATTCATGATTAAGCCTTTCAGCAAGAGCAAAGACAAACTCAGCAGGTATATGTTGAACAACCACGATACCTCCACGCAGATCTTCCGACAGCTTCGGAATTACCTGGCTCAGTGCTCTCGGCCCCCCGGATGAGCTGGCTATGGCAACTATCTTATTTGTCGTTCTGGCTACTGGTTTGCTGTCTTTATTTTCAATCTCCTGTATTTTTACTGGAGTAAGCTTTTTTACATCTACACGGGATGCGAGCTTTATGTTCGATAAGAGCTCTCTTTTTATCTCTATTATATTCTGAGAGCTCAATCTCTTCGGCTTACGCACAAGGCCGATCGCCCCGTACTCCAGAGCTTTTATTGTCTCCTCACCCATAAATTGACTGAAACCTGTCACCATCACCACAG
>CAYRKG010000057.1:0-25002 GCA_964424795.1 uncultured Spirochaetota bacterium | reverse complement strand
GAGAATCGCCTATGTTGAAACACCCGAAAGGATGAAGTTAGTTCCCAGACTCTTCAAAGAGTTGTTGCAAAAATATATAGAGTCAGAAAGTCGTTATTATGAAAAAAAATCATCTAAAGCTTCTTAATCCTCACAGAAAACCTGTGTTTCATATACTGCGAATCTTGTATCACCATCCTTCCATGCATTGGGTTCTAATCCAGCCTTTAAGCAGAGATATTTGAGGGTTGTTACTTTATCCCATCCCTGTTCTACAGGAACCTTGGGAAGAAAAGTGGCGCTCCTTGAGCCCTTCTGCATAATAATACCATGTTTACCAACTTCAAACTCTTCGATGGATTCAATTGGTTCTACCCCTGTGAGGTAAACAGATATTTCGATGCGAATATCATCAAGTTCTTCTTCCTTCAATGGAGAAAACCTTGGATCATTAAATCCGCTTTCCAGGGCCATTCTCTGGACACACTCACAGAGAGGGATTTCTGGCATATGGTTTCCAATACAACCTCGAAGCTCTGAACCCTTATAGATGGTAACGAATACCCCTCTCTTTTCAGAAAGATGCTTCTGGTACTTCTCAGGAATATTAATATCTGGCACTCTGCCTTTCAATATATACTCTTCCAGAGAACGACGTGCAATCATCAACAGGTATTCCTGTTCTTCTTTACTGAGTGCGTCAAAGGTTTGAATATTCCTGTGAGTAATATTACCTTCCGTATATGTAATCACAACTGAGCCATAACCCACAACTTTTTCCGAAGAGGCACCCTCTACTCCAGCATCTGCGCTTGTGGATCTATTAAGAATATATGCCCTGTTTGCATTGATGGCATTTGCAATCTTTATCCCAACGTATGCTGCATGGAGTCCGCACATGGTACAGAAGAGGTTATCTGTTCCTCTATCCATGATCTCGTTGTTTTTCTTTACAAGTTCATCGCCATCAAGGGTGCAGAAGGCCTGAAGTATCTCACTGTCACATTTTAGAGCATCATCCTCTTTTGGATAGTGGGAGAGATCAGTTGAAATTACGAACAGGATACTCTTTGAAGTGCCGTATGTCTCAGAAATTGCCTTTAAAATAGCCCTGGCAACACGGTCGAGCATCTCCCTATTACCACTAACGAGGATCGGAACTATAGCAAAATCTCCAAGGACCTTCTTTAAAAATGGAAGCTCAACCTCAAGCGAGTGCTCAGGAATGTGTGGTATTTCGTTATCGCTGATAAGATCCGATGATTCAACTATGGCCCACGCAAGTTTATTGTCAACTGAAATAATACCAAAGGGAATCCTGAATCCTCTCCCGCAGTAAACCGAAGCTCCGCTTACCGCCACCCTGTGAGGACATCCTATGAGAATTACTGATTCATAATCCCGACCCTCAATTGCATTAAAAGCATAGGCAGCTGTCTGGCCTGAATAGACATATCCTGCGTGGGGAACTAGAATCATGGCTATGGGGTCGTGAATCTCCTCTATGCTTTTGTCTTTTTTTACATTTAAAAAAAATCCCTCAATCATTTTTTCAAGCACCTGCGGATCAGAAGGATAAAATGTACCAGAAACAGCAGGCTCTTTAACCTCCGATACATTGTTATTATCTTTTTCATAAGAGGGCTCTACGATATTCTGCCTTTCTTTCTTCGCCCCTTTTAGTAATTGAGGAATAAATATTATAGAGATAGTGATTATGCTAACACCTATGAATAAGAGCAATGCGTTGCGGGTATTCATTTTACCCTCCTTTACCAAATATAACTTATTCATGAATTTTGGACATCTTCTTTTTATTTTTATATAATCTGCTATATTAATATTATGAATCAAAAAAAAATTTCCAGGTGGCAGAAGCTACTGTTCTTCTCCATAACAGCCCTGGGTATTTCCTCAATAATTACACAGCTCATCATCCTTCGTGAGCTTCTTTCTGTATTCTATGGCAATGAGCTTGTCCTTGGAATAATATTTGCAAATTGGCTTTTATTGACAGGAATTGGCTCATGGCTTGGTAAGTACACGGATAGGATAAAGGACAAAGTAAGATTCCTAATAATATGCCAGGTCTTTGTTGCTCTGCTTCCTGTAGCTCATCTATTCATTATAAGATCTTTAAGAGGCATTATCTTTCCAATAGGAACATTAATCGGGATTACACAGATATTTCTCACTTCATTAATCCTGCTTTTGCCCTACTGCCTTATCTCAGGTTGCCTGCTCACACTGTTTTGCATTATCTATGCAAAAAAACAGGATCCTGCATCAATTGGCAGGGTTTATTTTATTGACAATATAGGTGATATCCTGGGAGGATTTTTATTCAGTTTTGTGCTCATCTATCTGCTCAATCCTTTTCAGATGTCTTTCTTTATATTACTGCTTAATCTTGTTGCAGCAATACTGCTTTCAAATTTTGTGAATAAAAAATTATTAAAGGTTCTTTCAATAGTATTACTAATTCTTTCGCCATTAATCATAATAATCAACTTTAACAGCAAAACCATAGCCTTAGAATACAGGGGGCAGGATATTGTATTTAACAAAAACTCATTATACGGCAACCTTGTTGTGACAAGAACAGAGGATCAGCTCAATTTTTTTGAAAATGGTCTCATACTATTTTCCACGCAAAACCAGATTGAAAATGAGGAAACAGTGCATTATGCAATGTCGCAGCACGATAATCCAGAAAATATCCTCTTAATATCTGGGGGTGTAGCGGGAACTACAAAAGAAATTCTGAAATACAACCCTAAGAGAATAGACTATGTTGAGCTTGATCCATTGATTATTGAGATTGGGAAAAGATATACGAACAACCTTAATGATGAAAGAATTAATATAATAAACATCGATGCAAGATTGTTTGTAAAGCAGGCAAAACAAAGATATGATGTTGTTATAATTGACCTTCCTGATCCTTCAACAGCACAACTGAACAGATTTTATACTGATGAGTTCTTAAAGGAGCTTAAGAAAATTCTTAAGCCGGAAGCAGTTGTTTCATTGAGCCTTAGCTCACAGGAAAACTATATGGCAAAAGAGGCGAGAAAGCTTAACTCTACGCTTTTCAGGACACTAGAAAATAATTTCAAGAATATTATCATAGTTCCAGGTGAAGTAAATTTCTTCATAGCTTCAGATAGTAGTCTCACATACAGAATTGCTGAAAGAATTGAGGGGAAAAATATCGCCACAGAATATGTTAATAAATACTATCTTCCTGGAAAGATTACTGAGGATAGAATAAAAACAGTGTACGATGCGCTAAAGGAGAAAGTAAGTATTAACAGAGATTTTACACCAATAACATATTACTATTATCTCCTTTTCTGGATATCTCATTTCAAATACAACTATTCAATCCTTTTTTCCATTATGATAATTATCATGGTGCTGTATCTTCTAAAAATAAAGCCAATTCCCTTTGCAATATTCACAACAGGCTTTACGGCATCATCTTTAGAGCTCATACTTTTGATTGGTTTCCAGATATTATTCGGCTATGTTTATCATAAGATTGGGGTTATAGTAACGATGTTTATGCTTGGACTTGCAATAGGTGCCTTTATTATGAATAAAAAACTAAAAATGGCAAATATAAACCATCTGATAATGATTGAATCATTAATTGTATTATTGGCAATTCTTCTTCCAGTTATACTTTTTTTTCTAGGTAAGATTAAGAGCCCGTTACTTATATCAATTAGCACACAGATTATCATTCCTGTGCTTACCTTGATGTTAGCAATAATCGTTGGAGCAGAATTCCCACTTGCATCAAAGCTGCATTTCAAAAGTATCTCTCATACAGCAGCTACTCTCTATAATGCTGACCTTATTGGAGCATGCATCGGCGCATTAATTGTATCAGCATTACTAATACCACTAATAGGAATTGTAAAAGTATGCATATTTATTGCAGCAGTAAATATCATTAGCCTATTCATCGTATTTAATAAAAGAGCACTATTAACTTAAAAAGATTTGACTTAAGCTCTTAGGGGGAAATGATCTATATATCGAGTACAAGATTAGAAGGTCATCAGGATGCAGAAAAACTTAACAGATAGTGTTTTTAATAAAAAGATCAATAGAAGAGAGTTTATTAAATTATCGCTAGCAGGCATAGCTGGGCTTAGCCTTTACGGCTTTACCTTTAAAAAGAGCAATAAGGCGAGATCGTCTGTATTCAAAAAGAAAGCTCCTGATAAGCTCTGGAAATGGAGCAAAGAGGGCTATCATTGGGTTAAGCTTGGTAAAAATGTTCAGTGCCATGTCTGCCCTAACATGTGTATACTTGAGCCTCATGACAGAAGTATCTGCAGGAACAAGGTACATTATGAAGGAAAGCTTTACACACTGGCTTATGGAAATCCATGTGCAGTTCATATCGACCCAATTGAAAAAAAGCCTTTGTACCACTTTCTTCCCTCAACACCAATATTTTCGATTGCAACAGCTGGCTGCAATCTCCGATGTCTGAACTGCCAGAACTGGTCAATATCGCAATCCCAGCCAGAAGAAACGAGCAACTATGACTTAATGCCTGAAGCAGTTGTTAAAGCTGCAATACAAAATAACTGTATCTCAATTGCATACACATATTCAGAACCAACAGCTTTCTATGAATACATGTATGATACATCAAAACTTGCATCGCAATGGGGACTTAAGAATGTCTGGGTAACAAACGGCTATATAAATGAAGAGGCATTGAGGGACCTCTGCAAATATCTGGATGCAGCAAATATTGACCTTAAAAGCTTCAAAGAGGAAATCTATAATGAGCTTAATGCTGGCCAGTTAAAGCCAATATTAAAGACATTAGAAATCTGCAGAAAAGAGAATGTATGGTTTGAGATAACAAACCTGGTTGTGCCAAACTGGACTGATGACCTTGGTATGATAAAGAAGATGTGTAATTGGCTTGTTAAAAACAATTATGATAATTATCCATTGCATTTTTCAAGATTCTTCCCAATGCACAAGCTCACTCACCTTCCGCCAACACCTGTGGCAACATTAAACAAAGCAAGAGAGATAGCACTTGATGCAGGGATGAAATATGTTTATATAGGCAATGTACCTGCTACAGATGCACAGAATACTCATTGCCCAAAGTGCGGTAAGATTGTTATTGAAAGAAAAGGTTACACGATAATACAGTACAATATTAGCAATGATGCATGTACCTTCTGCGGCGAGAAGATAAGTGGAGTCTGGCATCTGTAAAGAAAGTTATTCATAGTAACTTTAGTAATATTTACAGGTTTGGAATTGCTGTAATACTTCCCCTTATAGAAGACAACAAACTAAAGTGCCCGTTATAATAATGATTAAAACATTTGAGGGAGATGATAGATGAACTTTGGGATAATTGGATGCGGTGGAATTACGGACAGGAGAACAATTCCAGGAATGCTCAAGTCGGACAGAGTAAATATAATAGCCGTAGAAGATATAGATAATGGGATTGCCAAAGATATTGCGCAGAAGTATGGTGTTGATGAATACTATACAAATGAAGATGATATTTTAAAGAACGATAATATCGAGGCAGTATATATCGGGACCCCTGTCTACATACATAATGAACAGATAATGAAAGCTGCTGATGCTGGAAAGCATATACTCTGCGAGAAACCTCTGGGGCTGACAGTAAAACAGACGGAGAAGATAATAGAATACTGTAATAAGAGAAGAGTAACACTTCAGGTTGGTTTCATGATGCGCTATCACGGCTATCATATTAAAGCAAAACAGATGATTGTAAATGGAGAGCTTGGACAGCCTGTGATGGGGAGAGGACAGCTAACCTGCTGGTATCCTGTCATCGATGGTGCATGGAGGCAGGATCCCTCGAAGGGTGGGGGCGGTGCTCTGATGGATATGTCGATACATACGGTCGATATTTTGAGGTATCTCTTCGGGGATGTGAGGGCTGTTTCATCTTTTAATGGAACATTGACGCATCGTTATCCGGTTGAGGACTCAGGGGTAATCTTGCTGTTGTTTGAAAATGGGGCCTATGGTGTCTGCGATTCATTTTTTAATATACCTGACGAGGCTGCAAGAGGTGTGCTTGAGGTATACGGGACAAAGGGAAGCCTTATTGCAGAGGGTACTATATCACAGGCAGCTGGTGGAAGAATGGTAGCCTGTCTTCAGAAGGGTGATAGAAAATACGATGCCCAGCAGGAAAGGGGAGAGATAAAGACGATCGAATTAAAGGCTGATCTTAAAGATATGTATATGGCTGAGGTTGAGGATTTCATTGATGCAGTAGAGAATAATAGAGAGCCGATGAACAGCGGTGAAGAGGCCCTTGAAAATTTCAGAGTGATTTATGCAGCATACAGGTCACAAGAAACGGGAAAGATAGTAAAACTGTAGCATCATTAAAAAGAGCAAGATATGAAAGAAAGATTAGCTATTGAAGGAGGCTCAAAGGCTGTTAAAAATGACTTAATAGGCTGGCCCAATTTTAATGAGAAGGCAATGGATTCGGTTGTCAAGGTCCTGAAATCGGGGAAGGTTAACTACTGGACAGGCCCAAAAGGAATGGAGTTTGAAAAGGAGTTCGCCCGCTGGCAGGGAAGCAAATTTGCTATCAGTGTGGCAACCGGTACAGCAGCACTGCATGTTGCACTTACATCTTTGGGTATCGGTCCCGGAGATGAGGTTATTGTCCCCAGTTATACCTTTATTGCTACAAGCTTTTCTGTCGTTCAGGCAGGAGCGATACCCAGATTTGCTGATGTTAATCTTGAAGATCACTGCATTTATGTTGAATCTGCCAGGGCACTCATAAATAGACGTACAAGGGCAATTATTCCTGTCCATCTCTACGGAAATGTGTGTGATACGGATAGAGTTTCAGATTTTACGAAAGAGTATAATCTGTATGTTATCGAAGATAATGCTGAGGCATTCGGAGGGGAGTACAGGGGGAAAAAAGACAGGTACTCTCGGTCACATAGCAGCCTGCAGTTTCTGCCAGAACAAGACAATCACTACAGGCGGAGAAGGAGGGATGGTGACAACTGACATAGAGGAGCTTGCGTGGAAGGCTCGAAGCTTTAGGGACCATGGGTATGATGTAAAGGGGAGACTGAACCTCCTTGATATGGAACAAAAGCTACCATATATACACAATATGGTCGGCTGGAACTACAGAATGACAGAGATACAGTCAGCGATAGGACTCGCTGAACTTGAGAGAATCGATTCCTGGAATCTTCCAAGACGCAGGCGGAATGCGAAAATCGTTATGGACAGGCTGAAGGGACTTCCTCAGATAAAGTACATGCCTGTTGATACACCAGTGTATGTGCTTAACCCATTTTAAAACTCAATGTATCCCTTAATCCTGTTCATTTTATAGAATAGTATAAAGGCCAGGCGCACTCTCAGCTTTAAATGAGTAATTAGTCGCTGGTGAATAATCCTTATTTGGCAATGCTCTAATCTCCACCAGCTCCCGAATTGGTTCTTGATAATAATTAGCTTATATTTGAAATAGCCATCATATTAAATATTACATATTTATAAAAATAAAAGAACCAATCCTGTAGTTGGTGATACTGTCACCAACTACTAATTAGTTCTTAATTTCTCATATATCGATGGATTTTATTTTATTAAATTACTATTTCTATTACTAAAAGCTAATTATTCGCCACGAACTAACTATGTACTACTGTTCTTTTAATGTATCTCTTATACCACGGGCTATTCTTTCTGGACTGGGCATATTTTCAACTTCCAGGGGATGTGACATCGGTGGTGGAACATCGTACCCCGAAATTATCCTCACCGGGCATTTCATATTTTTAAAACTGCTTCTTGTTATTTCATGGGATATATGACTTGCAAAGCTACCGGTATAAGGTGCCTGTGTTATGATTACCGCTCTGCCTGTTTTGTTTACAGAATCTGCAATTGTTTTTACATCAAGAGGAACAAGGGTCCTGGGATCGACAATTTCAACCTGCACCCCATCTTCCCTTTCTAGAATTTCAGCTGCTGCAAGGCTCCTCGAAACCATGTTTGAATAGGCAACAACTGTGATATCCTTGCCATCTCTCACAACATTTGCCTCACCGAATGGGATTGTGTAGTCGACACCTACAGGTACAACCGCTTTTTCAAGATAGACCCACTGGTGTTCTATAAAGCATACAGGGTTATCATCCCTTATTGCTGTTTTTAAAAGCCCTTTCATATCATAAGAGTTTGAAGGGATTGCCACCTTTAAGCCTGGGAATTGCGTAACTATCGATTCAAGGCTCTGAGCATGCTGTCCTGCATATCCCTTTCCACCGCCGATAGTTGTCCTTATGGTGATGGGAATAGTTGACTGACCACCGAACATATATCTGGTTTTTGCTGCCTGATTCCCAACATGATCCATGGCCATTAGGATAAAGTCAATATACATGATCTCAACAACAGGTCTCAATCCAACCATTGCAGCGCCAACTCCAGTACCGATAATTGTGGCCTCTGAAATAGCTGTATTAAAGATTCTGTCAGGGCCGAAGGTGTCAAGAATACCGAGAGTTGCGCTGTATGCACCACCATATGCTGCTATATCCTCTCCCCACAGAACTACACGTTTATCCCTTATCATCTCTTCTGTAAGAGCTTCGGCAACAGCATGCCTCGCAAGGATCTTACCCTCACTGTCCCTCTTGTACTCACGTGGTTTTTTCATGAGATTTACTGTTTTATACTTATCACCGATATCATTGCTATTGGTATCACTGTACAGGCCAGCATCTATTTCTTTAACATCAGGATATCTGCTATGTGCTGCTAGAATCGTAAGTTCCTGAAACTTCTTACGAATTTTATTCCATTCATCTTCCGCTTCCTCTTCGGTTATGATGTTATTCTTTATTATTTCGCTCTTAAACCATTCAACAGGATCGTGCCTTCTCCAGGCATCTTTTTCCTTTTCAGTTCTGTAGGCAACTCCCTTGTCCTTGAAGTTATGCCCCCAGAACCTGTATGTATTTGCCTCCAATAGGATGGGGCCTTCACCTTTAAGACATTTTTCTCGTGCCCTTTTTACTGCATCTCGAACAGTCAGAATGTTCATTCCACATATGGTCTCAGCGTGCATTGAAGAGGCGTTGTATCCAGCACCCCTCTGCGAGAGGTACTCAATGTTTGTCACTTCACCCTTCTGCTGGCCAGTCATTCCATACTGGTTATTCTCGATATAATAAATAATAGGTAGACCTTGATCAAACTGGGCCATTGTCGCAAAGTTCATGGACTCATGTGCGACTCCATTGTTCATAGCACCGTCACCGATTGCACAGAGCACAACTCTGTCCTCTTTCAATTTTGCGACTGCGAGAGCAGCTCCTGTTGCGATTGGAAAGCTCCCTCCTACTATAGCATTGGCCCCGAGGTGTCCTACGGAAAAATCTGCTATGTGCATTCCACCGCCTCTTCCCCTGCAGTAACCTGCCTCCTTTCCTAGTACTTCAGCCACCATTCTGTAGAGATGATAGTCTATTACTGCTTCAAGAAGATCGTCGTACTTGTCAACTGAGAACTGGTTCTCCTCTGCAGTACTGAGGACCTCTTTTAGGGCCTTCTCATCCATCTCATAATATGCGAAAAGTCCCTTTGCAATACAGTGTCCGTGTGCCCTGTGATGAACGGCTATATAATCATTCTTTGTCAGAGCACAGATTGCGCCTGTCTGTGCCGCTTCCTGTCCAACGCTCAGATGTGTCGAACCGCTGAATTCATAACCCTCGCATGGGACAAAACGTTTACTATCCAGGTCACGGATCGTATACTCAAAACCTCTCTGAAGAAGCATTGCTCTGAAGAGTTTTAATGCATCCTCCTCTGTTATTTTTCCTCCATCCAGCTCATCCCTCAGTTCAGGGTTATATTGAAAGAGCATGATATCCCCAAATTTGATCTTCCCTTTCGCAGTATGACAGGGAAATACATCGATAGTTTTCATAACCGTTTTCCTTCCTATATTTTTACAGTTTAGTATAACTTCAAATTTTTATATCTAACAATATAAGAAATATATGAATGCCAGACTAATTAATTAGTTTGATATCCATTGGTTTTTGTGTTACAATTTTTTAGAAATTCGTTTTAAGATTTTTCAGTAAAAAATAATAAATGGGGGGTTATATGAGATTACAAAAGTCAATGAGAATCGACATTGTGGGGATATTGTTTATTTTAATTTCACTTGTCGTAGTTTATTTATTCTGCATAAGCTGCAATGGAGAAGTTGGTGCGGTCACGGATGGCACATCAGGGAGCGTAATAGGTGATTTTCCGGATTTTACACCTGACTCAGAAGATGAAGATGCTTTAGATATAGTTCAAACTATCCCACCTGACAATTCTACAGGAATCGATCCTTCAACAACTATTGTTATCTTCTTCAATGACGAGATCAATCCATCCACTGTAAATGATCAGGCAATACAGGTATTAGTCCAGTCAAAATCGCCTGATGAGCAGATATATGGTACCTACAGTGGTGAACTGGATACCGATGGGAATACAATTTTAAAGTTCGTCCCATTTCAGGCTCTTTCTGAAAATACAGATATTACAGTCAACTTGAATAGTACAGGCGGTATTGAAGATGATGGGGGAAATACGTTGGGAGCCGATACAGAGTTTCAGTTTACAACTCAGGAGGAATCTGTTCCTGTTGCATCAGGAAATCTTGGTTTTGAACTTGGAAGTGAAGGTTTCTCATTTGCCGGTGATGGGGCGATAGTTGATTCGCCTCAGGGAGATATCTCCGCTGTTGAGGGCTCAAAGATGGCGGCCATTTCATCGGGTTCGGGGGTTGTCAGTGCATCTTCAGCACTGGGCTATACAACTTCTACTCTTACGACAGGCAGTATTACTGTCCCCGGAGGTAAAAATACATTGCTCTTTAGCTACGATTTTGTATCAGCAGAGTTTGATGAATATGTCGGTGATGAATTTGACGATACCTTTATTGTCTCTGTGAGTGGCCCTACAGCATCTCACTCAGTGGTAGTTACTTCTGTAAATATTGTGGGTACGACTGCTTCGTCACCTGTAACTCTTCCAGATGCATATATCACAGCTGATAGTACACTTGATGATGCTGACAATACAGGATGGGTATCGAAATCCGTTGACATATCGCAACTGGGGAGTCCTATATCAATCTCATTTTCAGTTTCTGATGTGGGCGATACAATATACACAACTATAGTTTTTATTGATAATATTAAATTTGAATAATTGTGCTAAAAAATATACCTTGTCTTAAAGTTAGGTGGGATTATCATCCGGAAAATGAGACTTTATTTGAATAATGAGTTTCTGGTTAATGATTCACCAATAAATTTGTGAATAACGCATCAGATTCTGCGTTCTTCGAACGTAACAGGTTCTTGAACTTGGCAGGTTCATTGGTAATTGTCTATATTTAAAAAGTTAGGAATATTCGGCCGTATAGTTGTTGGTAAATCGGGGTTTATTCACCAAGAACTAATGGGATAAACTGTATGTTGTCATTACATGGGAGGTATTGGGTTTTTTGAATTGTGAGTGGCATTAAAGGGCTTCAGGGCAATGCTTTAATGACCTTCGATCAGACTTAGAAGTACATCTTCCAGTATCTGCACTCCTTTTTGCCAGGAAAACCTCTCTTTAACAAGACTCCTTGCATTTAAACTTATACTTTGATATAACTTCTCATTATTAAAAAGCTCGACTGTTTTTCGGGTAAACTCTTCGGGATTTTCGGCAAACATGATATTTTCACCCTCATGTACCGGCATGCCCTCTGCTCCCAGCCGGGTGGTAACTACTGGAATTCCCATTGCCATGGCCTCGAGTATCTTTCCTCTGAATCCTCTACCCAGTCGGATAGGAGCAACAAAGACCTTCAGTCTCTTGAGGTATTCTCTAACATCATCTACCTCTCCTGTGATAAAAATATCAGGGTCCTTTTTCGCTATGGCCAGGATATCATCAGTGGGGCCCCTGCCAATCACATAGAATTTAATCCCCTGTATATAGTTTTTAATTTGCGGCCATATATCTGTTAGAAAATAGATAACAGCATCCCGGTTTGGATTGTGAGGATAGTTGCCAAGAAAGCCTAACGCTTTCTCTTGCACTCTTCCTGACTGCGGCACAAAATGCTCAATGTCTACTCCATGGGGGACAACCTCGATATCGAGGTCAGGATCGTACATTAATAGGCCTTCCCTCTCTTCAGGAGTAAGCGTAAGTACCTTATCAGCTTCTCGATACATCTCAAACTCATAGGATTTCAGCCTGTACAGATCGAGCATTGACTGAAATCCAGGCCTGGAGAAAGGGCCATAAAAATCAAGGGCCTTTTTACGGGCAATGGTATAGCATTCATGGCATGAGATTACTCTTTTGGTGCGAGGATTGATTCCTTGGTTGCGGTGCACATACTGACCCATCACTGTATATTCGGCAATTGCAACGTCATAATCCCCGCGGGATGTCATCAGGGCAATGGCCTCTCTCATCTTTTGGGATTTGGTGTTACACATGTATGGGGGTACTTTTGAAAATAAAAAATCTCTTATTTTTTTCAAACAGCTTCGAGGAGGGGGATAGGGCATCAGTTCAAGGTCGTGAAGGTAAGGCTCAATAGAGCTTAAGTATTTCCTGTCATTATCACGGATAAAAGAGGCCAAACCAACCTTATGGTTTCGGGAGAGATATTTTATTCGGTTGTAGATAATTATTGGTCCCCCGATAACTCTGCTATGGGGAAACTCTTTAGGGGCAAAAAGGATTTTCAATGGTAAAACCTCTTTTATTATTACCCTGTTACTCAATCTGACGTTTATGAAGCTTTCATAGCCTCTTCAATCATTGCCACTATGTTTTCCAATGGGACATCAGCCTGAATGGTAATACCAGGCTCAAGAATATATCCCCCTCCTCTTCCCATCTGCTCTTTGAGCTTTTTCACTTCATCACGTATCTGTGCTAGACTACCGTAGGGCAGGAGCCTCTGGGTGCCAAGCCCTCCGCAAAAGGTTAAATCACGACCATATTCTCTTTTAAGTTCATAGATATCCATAGCCTCAGGTTGTATGGGATGAAGGATATCGAGGCCAATATCAATCATATCTGAAATTACAGGTCTGATATTTCCGCAACTATGATGAAAGGTTGAACGGCCATTCTTTTTGGCAAATGAGTAAATATCCGCCAGGCAGGGTTTGATTAGCTCCCTCCAATCCTCAGGAGAGATGAGCATTCCATGTTGACCTCCATAGTCATCGCTTATGGCTATTCCATCGAATTCACACTTATTAAATAGAATAACCATCGTTTCGATTATGTAATCGGTAATACCTCTGAGCAGGGCCTCGACAAACCCTGGATTAACAGCTACGTCCATGAGGATATTCTCCATACCGCGCATAAAAGTTGCTCGTTCCCAGAGGTCGCCCACCCAGAGTATAGTATAGTGCTCTCTTTTTTCTTTGCACCATCTGACTAGTCCTTCAAAACGGTATTCTTCAGAGGGATCTGGAAAGCTGTAGTTAGAAAGATCAGGCTCATGAAGACAGGGTCCAATTGGGGAGCCTCGATCAATTTCACTTGTAGACCATAAAACACCAAATTCATCTTTTATAGTACTGCCAAACTTCTGTGGATGGGCATAGAGAGGTTTAATAGTGTTTGGTGCACACATGCGTATAGGAAACACAAGTTTTTCTTCAATATCTGCTGTTCCATAGTATTGCTCAAGTGCCTCCTGTGCAGGAGGGGAGAACATGAAGTTGTAAGGGACGCACCCGGTTTCTCTATGCAGTAATGTATCTATTATCCATTTTTTATTGGTAATCATAATTAACAAAAATGTTATTAAATAAAAAGAATAAAGTACTTTAAAGAGCGGTAGACTTATCATAAGCTTTTTATGTTCAGGGTAAACTTTAATAAAATTATTGTAAAGGAAAAAAGAAATTGTCGCAATGGAAGCTTATCGTTGATGTCACCCTAGAAAAAGAATATATTTTAACATGTAAAAGACTCTCTGAGTTTGACCATTAGTCTCTGGCCAAATATTGATAATTAAAGGTATAAAAAAGCTATGCGCTATTTTATTATTATGTGGCTAATAGGATTTATTCTATTCTGTGTCGGATACATCTCTCATTTTGCTGCAGGAGATACAAGGCCTGAAAGGGAGCTTGAAATTCCACCTGGGGAAATCGTAACAATAGGTCTTGCTGGAGACACAATGCTTGGACGTCTCGTTAATGATGCCGTATCTATAAGAGGTTACCGGTATCCTTGGGGGAGCATGCTTGATGTACTGCATAGCACGGATCTGAATCTTATAAACCTCGAAACCACCCTTACAAGGAGTACACGGTTGGTTCCAAAGACATTTAACTTCAAAGCTGATACTGATAAGGTTCAATGTCTGCTAGAAGCGAGGATCGATGTATGCAATCTGGCCAATAACCACATCATGGACTTTCATACTGAAGGTATGCTCGAAACGCTCACTACACTGGAGGACGCAGGTATCAGCTACGTGGGCGCAGGACACAACATAGATGAAGCCAGAAGGCCCCTGATTATACTGAAAAAGGGGTTAACCATAGGCATAATAGGTTGTACTGACAACGAACCAAACTGGGAAGCAGGTAGAAACAGGTCCGGCACATTTTACGTGAATGTGAATACACCAGAAGAGCTTGAGGCAGAGGTTAAACATATTAGGAACAGGGTAGATTTTCTCATCTTAACAATCCACTGGGGTCCTAACATGAGGACGAGGCCGAATCAAACATTCATCAGTTTCGCTCATCGCATGATCGATGCCGGTGTTGACATCCTCCATGGACACAGCGCCCACATATTCCAGGGTATTGAAATCTACAAAGATAAGCTCATCCTGTACGATACAGGGGACTTTGTGGATGACTATTATGTCACGCCATCTCTGAGAAACGATCTCTCTTTTTTTTATATGGTGCAGGTTGACTGGGCAGGCATAATAAGGTTAGATTTAATCCCGGTAATCATTTCCAACATGCAGGTGAACCATGCAGTTGATAAAGAATACAAGCATACTGTACTGCGTCTGAAAAAACTATCGAAAGAGTTCGGCACAGTCATTTTCGAGGAAGACGGGAAAGTATGGGTTCCTGTGCGAGATTAACCTCTTCTCTTTTTTACAGATCATAAAATAGATAGTACTGTTCTATTGATGATAAAAGTGGCTACTATTTGTCCTTTTGTTATTCCTGTTACTCACTTTGTTATTCCTGCTAAAGCAGGAATCCAGATGCAAAGAACATTTCATTATTATATACAACTTTTGTTATTTAAATGATTAAAGGAAAACAGGATTTACTTTCTGATCTTTAAATTTTTAAACTTGGATGCTACTTTTAAAATTGCCTCTTCTATAGGTAATCGCTCTGTTGCCGACCCTGTTTGGAGACCGTGGCCGTTAGTATGATTCAGTATATACTGACCGTCTTTTGGAGTAGACAAAGCTGCACCGTGAGTTAAGAGAATAATATCCGGTTTGATCTTTCGAGCAACATCATATACCTCCTGTGTTCTTCTTGCTGTATCCTCAACAGTATCAGGATGGTCATAGCCAATAGAACCCCCTATAGTTGTCCCGGCATGAAAAATAAATATATGTGGATTACTTCCTTTAATTATTCTCTCTGCTTCACTCGTATTAAAGGCATAGGCAACCGTTACCATCCCCATTTCCTTGGCCATCTTAAGCATTTCTATTTCATTGTCATATGTAATACCGGTCTGCTCAAGTACATTACGAAAGTTTCCATCAATTAAGCCCACAGTTGGAAAGTTGTTAACTCCAATTATCCCGATTCGTTTTAAATCCTCTAAAAATACGGATATCTCCCTTGTGGGGTCATTAGCATTAACACCAGCCATTAAAGGCATATTTTTCACCACAGGCATTATCTCTCGAGCAGCATATTCAAACATCAGTCCGTTTGCATCAGATACCGGCCACATTCCAATCATTGAACCAGCACCAGCGTTCCTTAACTTAACGGCATTATAAACGCCGGCCATGTCACAGCCAGCCTTCTCGAGAAATTTTGCAACTATGCCTGAACCACAGCTTGCCATAAAAAGCGGGTGTTTTGCTTTGATTTCATTCCAGAATCTTTCTAAAACCTCATCTCTCTTAAATCTTTTTAACAATTTTAACCTCCAGAATATTATTAATAAAGTTTTATCGTGCTCTGCCAGCGCTACCAAAAATTTTCAGCTTCTCTATTACTTTATAATAAATTGCCGAGCCAACCTCACCGAGCACATCGGTTTTTCTACCTGTGCCCAAAACCTCATAACCGGGATAATCCTTCCCTGTATCATGCACCCTCTTTTGTACTGAAAGAAAGGCTGGCTTTTTTATTGCATAGCCGATATTCACCTTCCTGATACCAGCTTTTATTCCCTCTCTTAAAGAGCTGTCCTCTACATGGGAACCGGCATGAAGTACCAATGGAACCTCTACCAATTTCTTCAATCTTTTTATGAGTTCAATGTCCAATATAATCTTTTCATCACTGCCAAGATGTCTGTTCCCAACAACAATCCCAATAGCATCGACACCTGTTTTATTTACAAACATCGCTGCCTCTTCTGGATCAGTAACTGAATTTTCTGCCTCTTCGACCCGGGGTGTATATAAAGGTTTACCGACTTCAGCCTCTACTGCTATATCCAATCTGTGAGCTCTCTTTACCAGAGTGGATATTCTACTAATAATATCAGCATGGGGTAAACTATCATCAGAGTACATAACAAGATTAAAGCCACAGTTCATCGACTCATAAACCCAGTCAAGATATGGAGATTCATTGAAAACATAAGCAACAGGTACCCTAGCCTCTTCAGCAGCAGCCCTGCCCGCATTACCATAGATCCGCAGCAACCTCTTTTCACCATGGCATAATTCAGGCAGATAAACCCCGCTGAAACCGACAATTACCGGGGAACTGGAGGCTTCAGCAGCGCGAATCACTCCTATAAGTGATTGAATATCCCAGGTCTCAAAATAACCAAGAGCATATCCCTTTAATTCAGCGTCTCTGATTAAATCCTCAAATGGAACGAGACTCAATCTAGCCTCTCCCCTTTAGATGTTTTTTTACCATATCGATCAGGTGCTCTGCTGCTTCAGTTGCAAAAGCTGGAGCATTAATATCGAGATCTCTTATATAAACAGGAATATCTTCCCTAAGCTCTGACTTGAGTTTATCAACATAAGCCTTATCTGCATCAGGGTCATAGAGCGGTCCTCCTTCAACCGAATAGGAGCAGAACCCCTTCATAGGAATGAACCATTCGATGAGACCCTTGCCTGGGTTAACCCTCTTTGCCTGTACCTTTGCAAGCTCTCTTAATTCATCAGCATTTGTTCTCACATTTGTATACAATGAGCTATGTCTCACTAGCTTTCTGCCACGAAATTTTTCAGGAATCGTTTCCGGGGGCCCATATGTATTACAGGTTACTGCTCCAGGACAGATCACCTGGGGAATACCGAGCTTTGTTGCAACTGTCATTCGTTCAGGAGTCGCTGCCAAATATCCACCTAACATCTCCTGAATAACCTCAATTGTTGCAAGGTCCAAAACGCCATTGATCTGGCCTTCCTTCATTAATGATTCCATTGCTCTCCCGCCTGTTCCGACTGCATGAAAGACAATAGTGTCGAAACCCGCTGCATTGATAATCTCTTTTGCCTTCATTGCACCGGGGGTTGTAATCCCAACAGTTGTAATAGCAATCAGTGGAAGCTCAGATTTTGTCCTCTCAATTTCCACTTTTGCCATTCCGCATACTGCACCGGCAGCACGGCCCAAAATAATTCTGCTAACTTTGTTTAAACCCATGATATCGGCAACGGAGAATATCATTGTTATATCCTTAATACCAACAAGATTCGAAGTATTGCCAGAGGCCATAGTGGAAACTAAAACCTTTGGAAATCCAACTGGAAGCTCTTGCATAACAATTGACGCAAGGGTGCTTCCCTGTGTACCTCCGCAGGAGATTATCCCCTGAGCCTTCTCTTCTGAAACAAGTCTTTTAACTATCTCAGCTGCGCCTCTGGCCATTATAGGAGCTATCCTGTCCCTCGTAGGACCATCTTTAACTAATCTTTTAAAATCATCTCCAGCAGCTCTCACCACCTCCTGGCGCGTTATGTCTGGCTGAAAAGAGGGCGGCCCAACCACACCCACATCAATTACCAGAGTTCTACATCCTGCACTCTCAATATGCTTCTTAATAAAAGTATATTCTTCTCCTTTTGTGTCCAGAGATCCAAGAATAACTATATTTACATCCATTATTCCCCCTAAAGATTATTTATTTTTGATAGATCTGTGAAAAGATTCTGCATCAGAGAAAGTTATCTTCACTATAAAAATATTAATAGAATATATCATTCCTTAAATTGGATATATATTTCGATAGAAACATTTATAATTCTAACATTGATGATTATTGAAATCAATAGCTGATTTAACTAAAGGTTTGTAAAAATAAAATTTTATGTTTATAATTGTTGATTACTTGACATTTGCCTGATAATAAAAATACTATTTTAGTAAAAAAATGTAAGAAGAGTTCCTTTGTTTGAACCTGTCCAATCTGTGTATTATAAAAGTGGAGGGTACTATGGCTGAGATCGCTTTTCTTAACGGAAGGTTCTGTCCTATAGATGATGCGGTTGTCTCTATTAACGACAGGGGGTATCTGTTTGGAGATGGTGTTTATGAAGTGATTCGCAGCTACTCAGGACGGCTCTGGGCAGTGGAGCGGCACATGAGGAGGCTTGAAAGGAGTATCTCCGGTATTGATATCAGGGGTGTAGACCTCGTGGATATTAGAAAGAGGATTGAGGAGGCTTATTACAGGAGTGAAATACAGAATGCATTCTTATACCTTCAGATAACGAGGGGCATAGCGCCTAGGGAGCACACCTTTTCTAATAACATGAAGCCAACGGTACTGATCACTGTTCGTTTCATTGAAGAGGGACCAAAAGAGCATTATGAGAGAGGTGTTGCAGTGATCACACTAATTGAGTCCCGATGGGCGAGGAGGGATATAAAATCACTGAATCTTTTACCGAACGTGCTTGCCAGGCAGCAGGCCAAGGAAAAGGGGGTCTTTGAAGCCATTTTTGTGGAAGATGGGTTCGTTAACGAAGCAGGTTCTTCAAACATCTTCATTGTACGAAAGGATGAACTCTTAACAAGGGAAAGGGGGCCACATATTCTATCAGGCATAACAAGGGAGATAGTCCTTGAGACTGCAAGGAGAGAGGGAATAGTCTGTAGAGAGGAGAAGTACAGTCTTGAAGAGCTTAGGAGAGCAGATGAGGTTTTTATAACAGGGACAACCTTTGGCATTTTGGGGGTAACGCAGGTGGACGGAGAGAAGATTAGTAATGGTAAAGTTGGAAAAACTACTCATTTTCTCCATGAGAAATATATGGAGAGAATCAAGAATGGAGAAGATGGTTACGAAGAGTAAAATATGAAATCACTACAGAAGCATCGTCCTGGAGGTGAACAGGGGGTATTTTAAAGCTTACGGTTTGAATCCAATTTCTTTATCATGCCTGGGCTCAGTTGCCGGCTTGATACTCCCGAACTTCTTTTCATAGAGTTCTATGTTTTTCTTCATTGCAGCTATGATTCTTTTCATATGACCAGGGCTGATAATAACACGCGCTGTTGCAACTCCAGAAGGCGGGGCAACCAAGTAAAAGTCCATAATAAACTCTTCAGGGGTATGCATGATATTCATTGTGTTTGCATACACTCCACCGATAATATCCTTATGGTATTCAACCTTAATCTCCTTTTTTCCATCTGGCATTTTTTGAATCTCCTTAGATTTTCCTGTTTTATAAAGAATATATCAGCTGAAAAATAAAACAAGCTCTTTTTCATTGAGGCCGCAGGCCTCAATTTGAGCGAAAGTGACGTGAGGCCGCAGGCCTCAATTTGAGCGAAAGCGACTAATCTGACTGTGGCTTGTCAATATCAGGATAACTGAAAATTAGATTTTTTGTATAAACTGTGTGTATATTTTACAACATAAATCCTTCCAGTTCTTTAATTTGAATATTCCTGATGTATAAATAACGAAATACAAAGACTTATGATTAGTATGTATGAAGTAAATTGGTACTAATTTTGCTATATATCCTTTAGAGTATATTACTCTGGAGAATTTTATAAAAATGGATGTTCTAGTTGCATTTGCTGGATGTGCTCTGTGTGATTATAAAAATTCGGATGCCCATAACTTTCGGACTCAGCCTCAGGGAGTAAAAGTAACTGTAGAATCAAAGAACGGTTTTTATCGGGAGGAAAAATATTCACCCGCACAGTTCAGTATACCATCCGATATAAGCTATTCAATTATGGTTGAGCTTTCAGGATTTACAGCTAAGATCGATCCATCTAATGTTATTACCCGTCCGAGTGGAGCTTCACATAGTTTATTCTGCGCCCTTGATTTTATCACACCTGATACAATTCTCTACTATAAATCGTTGAATGAATCTGTAAAAGAGGCCGATCTTCCCAGTATGGCTATATTACGACTTTTTTCAAAGGAACTGGGCGATTCTATTAAAGGGCTGCCAATAAAGTGGTTTCCTGCAGGGCATGTTTATACCAAAGGGAAAAAGAGAATTGTATAACATAGAAAGATAAAATAGGAGCTTTTATTAAATCTGTACCTTATGTCTGCCAAATTTTGAAAAATCTTTATGAAATTGCTATATCCATAATCGAGGGAAAAGCATTTCTACTTATGTCTTCTTTTAAACCTCTTTACTTTATCGATGGCCTCTGAAACACTCAGTATATTATCCTGATCAAGCATTAAAGCCTTATGCTCGGGCAATCCGATCCAGAGTTCAGCCAGCCAGCGGCTGTATTTTTCTTCAGGCCCAGGATTTTTACAAAACTCATCATAATCAGGTAATCTTCTGATGTAATCTGCCTTTGCTAACCAATAGTTGCCACCGAAATAGATACGGTCCTGCAATTTTCCATCATATTTAATCCTGTTTTTTCTATCGTGAAGATATAGACACCCAGCAACATCGAAATTTCCATTGTTAAGACGTTTATGTACATTATTAATATTGCTTATCAGATGTTTATTCATATATTTTCGCCACTTTTCATTTAATCTCGTTCGGTTTGCAACACCTTTTGTGTGAAAATAGAGAACATCGCCAGTTGAATTATTCTGAATTATGCGCAAGGATGGATGTTCGTAATTTTCAATACCGCGGACAGGATATATTTTTGCGTCGATTTTATACATTGAGGCGATTTTTTTAACCAGATACGGCTGTTTCCAGTGTTGAAACAAAACAACTGCGTTAATTTTATCGATGTTTTGTTTATTGAGCAGATTTAATTGCTCATGAACAACCCTTTTCCAGTGCTTCATGCAGGCTATGTGATAATATATCTCAAGCTTTTTCATGAATTAACGAATTTTAAACCTGACTGCAGCCAGGTATTTAAAATATAGAGTATCCATTGTATCAATATAAAATCGATAAACTGCATTAAAATTTTAAAAGCTCTATTTTTAATTCTATAATAAAGTTTGTAAATAGCAAATGAAAAACCAAAGAACAGATAAACTTGACATGTAATCTATGGAAAAGAATCATCGGTAATTTAGCAATTGATTTTAACTATTATTTATGATAGGATTTTATCTTGATAGTATAAAAAAGGAAGCAGGAATGAAAGTTGAAAAAAGGGAATACCCACGTGTAGTGAAAAGTTTGCCATTCAAGATTAGCTTGCAGGATTATGATGTTGTTACTGAAACAAAAAATATCTGTTGCAATGGAGCGTACTGTACGGTTGATAGATTTATACCTTATATGACGAGGTTTGAGGTCCTGATGATATTACCCTCTATCGAAAAGGAGGAAGAGTATCCATCTCAACAGGTGAGATGTGAAGGAGTTGTAGTACGGGTTGAGGAAGAATTATCTCAGAAAGAGAAAGCCTATAATATCGCAATTTATTTTGATAGAATTAAAGAAGAAGAAAAACAAAAGATAAGAGATTTTGTTGCGCGAGAGCTCGAAAAATAGGGACAGCGCCTATTTTTCTATCACTTAACTTTTAGTATTAGCTTTAAGCGTATATGGCGAGCCCATTCCCCCCAATACAATAACGGTAAATAAAATACGAAAATCTTTTGTTTAATAATAAATGATAATACATATAAAAGTAATTTTTTGAAATCACAGATTATGATTTCAAAATATTTAGATGAAAGTTTTTTATGCTCACCTATGATTGAAGCCTCCACATATTTAATCTTTTAATCCTTTATAAGCGAATAGAGAAAGGTAAAGAATAATATTTTTCATGTATTTATGCCAAAAATTTAACATTTAAGTTATATCATATCTTTAAATTCAAAATTGATTATAGATTTTCTTGACAATTTTTATTAAATTATATAAATTAATATTTTAAATGCTTATATAATTAATTAATAAGGAAAATGCTTATGATACCTTCCTGGCTCGAAAAAAGGTACAATATGCTATGGGAAAAATATAATATATCTCAATTTCGTTTTGAAGATGCATCTAATTTGTTGCTGGAGAAGATGCATGATAGTGAAAACCAGATCAACGTGTTTCTATCTGAGCTGAGGAAACGGGGCTTTCTTAAGGTGGCATTTGATCCTGATGACGCTAGGAAGAGAATATATACCTTAAAAAGCAGAGAATCTGTCATAACAGAGACACTGGCAATCGATAAAGAAAAGCTAACAAGAGCTGATCTTGAAAGCCTCCTGAAGAGTGCAGCAGACCTGATAAGAACAAGGGTTGATTACACCTTTATCCTTGTACTCCTCTTTTATAAACGAATCTGCGATAAATGGAAAATGGAGTTTGATAATGCTTACAAAGAAGCGCTCTCAGATGGCCTTTCAGAGGAGGAGGCTAATATTGAAGCAACAAATGCTATATACCACGATTTTAATATCCCTGAAGAGTATCTATGGGAGAACATAAGAAAAGATCCAGCAAGGTTACCTGAGAACTTCTCAAAGGCAATGAAGAGCCTTGCTGAAAACAATGCAGAGCTTAGAGATGTTTTCGAGAATGTCGATTTCGTCCAGTTCACCAGCAATCGTGAGAATGCAGAAATCCTACGGCAGCTAGTTGAGCTTTTCAGTGCAAAGCCGCTTCACCATGTGTCCCCTGATATACTTGGCGATGCCTATGAATGGATACTGCGTTATTTCGCGCCTCAGAAGGCAAAAGAAGGTGAAGTGTACACTGCAAGAGAAGTCATTAAGCTCATTGTGGAGATCCTCGATCCAAAGCCTGGAGAGAGCGTTTATGACCCTGCGTGTGGCTCCGGTGGAATGCTTATCATTTCTTTTCAGCATGTGCTGGATGCGCATGGGAAAGAGCAAGCAGAAAGGTTATTTATTTACGGGCAGGAAGCGAATCACAGGACACTCGCACTGGCCAGGATGAACCTCTACATTCACGATATCAGGAATATCAATCTAATGCTTGGTGATACGTTGCTCTATCCAAAGTTCAAGGATGAGAGTGGTATTCAGAAACATGATATTGTTATTGCGAACCCACCATGGAATCAGGACGGATATAATGAAGATATATTAAAAAAAGGAGATTTCTGGAAAGATCGGTTTGGCTACGGTTTTACTCCCCGACAATCAGCAGACTGGGCATGGATTGAGCACATGGTTTCTTCTGGCAAAGACGATAGTGGAAGGATTGGAGTGGTTATTGATAATGGATGCCTCTTCAGAGGCGGGAAGGAAAAAGCTATACGGACAGGTGTCGTGAATGCTGATTTAATAGAATCAATAATACTCTTGCCAGAAAAGCTCTTTTATAATACAGGCGCACCAGGGGCAATACTAATTCTCAATAAAAATAAAAAACAAAAGCGGCAGGGAAAGATACTCTTTATCAACGCAGGTAATGAGTTCGAAAAACATCCGGATGTTAGAAAGCTCAATCAACTGAGTGATAAGAATATCAAAAAGATAGTATTAGCATATAAAGAATATCGAGACGAAGAGGGATTTTCAAGAGTAGTGGATAAAAAAGAGATCGAGGAAAATGAATACAATTTAAATGTTACTCTTTACGTTTTCCCTGAAGAAGAAATAGAGGAAATTGATATTGCAAAAGAATGGGAAGAACTTGCCCAAATTGAAAAGAGGATTGCAGATGTAGATGAAAAGCTTGAGGGGTATTTAAAAGAAATTGGGGCTATTAAGAAATGATAAAAATTAAGGGCACAAAATGCGACCTCAAGATGGAAAGCAAATGAGAGCACTGATTCCCATAGAGATAATTGAAAAGAAGATATATCTGGTACGAAGCCAAAAAGTCATGCTGGACAGTGATCTTGCAGAACTTTATGGTGTGTCAGTTAAAGTTCTAAATCAAGCGGTTAAGCGCAATATAAGCAGATTTCCTAATGATTTCATGTTTCATCTCACGAAAAAGGAGAATATTTCTTTAAGGTCACAATTTGTGACCTTAAAAACTGGTCGTGGACAACACCGTAAGTATTTACCCTATGCCTTTACTGAGCAAGGTGTGGCTATGCTATCCAGTGTATTAAACAGTGAAAGGGCTATCCATGTTAATATTGCTATAATGAGGGCCTTTGTAAAACTCAGAGAAATCTTCTCAACACACAAAGAACTTGCTCATAAATTAGCTGAACTAGAAAGAAAGATAGAAAGGCATGATGTAGAGATAAAAGCTATTTTCGATGCAATCCGCCAGCTTATGGCACCACCGCAAAAGCAAAGGAGAAAGATCGGTTTCAGGCAGGAGGTTGACGATTAAGTTGATGATTCGGTTGATGATTA
>CAYRKG010000056.1:24706-27918 GCA_964424795.1 uncultured Spirochaetota bacterium | reverse complement strand
AATTGAGGCCTACGGCCTCACGTCGCTTCCGCTCAAATTGAGGCCTACGGCCTCAATGAAAAGATTTTTTATATAAATGGCAAGAAAATCAGAATTAAGGTACTAAAAATATACTGGTTTAACTACTTGACGAAATATCGATATGCTTTAATATAAGTACTGTAAAGATTGATTATTTTTTAACAGCGAGTTTATCGATGCCAGACACAAAAACATTGGTGCTGATAAAACCTGATGGAATTGTAAAATCGTTAACTGGAAATATCCTTACGCGGTTCAGTGAAACAAGGCTTGAAATTATCGCAGCCAAAATGGTCAGTGTCTCCAGAGAGCTTGCTGAAAAACATTACGAAATGCATAAGGGTAAACAGTTCTATCCTAGACTCATCGATTATATTACTGGAAAATTGCACAGGCGAAACAAGGTCATGGCTCTCGTTTACTATGGAAAGAACGCTATCGAAAAGATCAGGGAAATCTGCGGACATACTAATCCTGAAAAGGCAGATCCTGAATCCATTCGAGGACAGTACGGACGGATCCTCACAACAGGCTTATTCGAAAACGTAGTCCATGCCAGCGATTCAATCGAATCAGCAGAACAAGAAATCAAGCTCTGGTTCGAGCCCCATGAGATCATCTACGATATCTACCCGTACGAGGAAAAGATTTTCAATAATTACAAAAAGTTCGTATGGAAAAAATAACCCCCTATCATGGCTGCTACTTTACTTTACCCTTTTTCCCACCTCTCTTAGGTATCTCTTCAATCAACTTGGCCGGAATATTGTTGAATAGCACAGTGCTCTCGTACTGTATCTCAAGCTTACTTTTGAACAATTCATCAATTCCAGACACTTTAGCTATGATGCTATAGGAACCATCTAGGGTGTCTGTAATATCTTTGATTATACGTCCGGATAATTTTCCTTTGAGGTTGTGACGATAGCCAGGACCAAGAAGGTTTCCGAACTTATCTTTAAGTACACAGCTGATCTTGAGAAGTTTCTTCTTTTCTAAATACTCGCCTTTTAACTGACTGGAAGCTTTGTCTAGCTTGGTACGGACGATAACGGTTCTTGAAGCTGTCCTTTCAAATGTACCTGTTTTCTTGCCTGTCCCCTCTATTCTGAACTCGATACTGTAGATTCCTGGGACTAAAGTGTTTTCATAACTTGCACGAAAAAGTCCCTGATCCGACCTTCTCGTGAGAGCTCTGTTCTTTGAAACCGGCCTGAGAGTGACGGTTTCTTTAACGGTCTTTTTCAGGTCTTCTGCTGCCTTGGGATTCTGCATCAGCGCCCTGATACATTCCTTCATGGCAGACCAGCCATCATCAGACTTCGAATCAACAGAGGGAGCCTTTATCCTGTATCGTGCAAGAACGTTCCCTAGGGCCTCATTCGGGCGTGTAACTATAGCCTCCGCATTGTGGAGAAACTCAATCGGAAAGCCTGCTTCGTTTATCAGTACTCCAAGATCAATTGCTTTTCCGACTTCAAAGATCTTACCTGACAGGATGTAATCTAAAAATAACATTTTTTCATCTGCAATGACCGTCAGGTGGTACGGTATCCCATCCTGATGATGGGGGATTGCCTTATTGACGATGATCTCCCAGCTCCCTGCGGGCTCTATGTGCTCCCAGAGGGTGTGCACAGGAGCCGTTACACCAGAAACAGCGCCGGGCAAGACCTCAACTGCCGCTTCTGCCTCCATGGGAATCTCATACATCATGGAAAATGCAGCAATCAGTCTCATTTCTGCCAATGAAAGCCCCTCAACATTTAGTATTTTCCGCACAGGCTGACTGTGGGGAAAGATAATGGATGCGATTTTATACCGATCATCGACTATGGCGTCCCTTATGGATATGATTTTCTCACCTTTTTTAAGCATAAAATCGAGGGGGCGGTTTCCAAGCCAGCTCAAGCAGATGGTTAGCCGCTTTGCTGATCGGTTGAGAGCAAATTCCAGGCTGTTCAGCATGTCATCGCTGTACTCACCCTGCTGCCTTCCGACAATCTGTGGCGAGCTTGCGCTGTAGATGTCCTGAAAGACATCGATGAACATCCTCTCGATTGTAGGCCACTCAGGAGTGTTCACCTGCGTATCAATAAAGGATATTCCACCGCTTATATTTGCAATCTGGGCCAGTATAGTGCTGTACACTGGATAGTCATCATAAAGCCCGATACCGAGAGTGTAGATTGGGATACTCTGATTATCGATGATCATGTCATTGCCGCCCATATCACCAGCATAGCTGGATTGTCCATACTCTTCGACAAACCCGTTAGCAGCCCAGTCGAAGCTGTTATCAATGTCGATGCGGATGGTGTTTCCCTCTATGTGCGCGAAAGGCCGGCGGTTCTGCCTGCCATCTGTAAACAGGATGATATACCTGTCCCGGGCGAAGGGACCAGCCTGTCTGTAATCCAGTATCTCGAGTGCCTTGCCTAGACCTGCGCCCATGGCAGTGGAGCCTGTCACCACCTCACCGTTCACGTCGTTTATCACCGCATCCTTATTAACGTCGCCGTCAGACATGATTGGTATCAGAGCATTGTTAATAGGAAGATTCTGCCGAATATGGGCATTACTCCTGAAAAAAACAACGCTCACCTTGTCGCCGTTGGCAGCATATCCAGTGCTCCACTCAGTGCCTCCGCTGTCGGTATAACCGTGGCACCAGACATGGAGAAATTTTTCTACTGAGTCTTTGAGAAATTCATGCTTCTCCAGTGACGGGTCAACAGAAGATGGATCGCCCATACTGCCTGAATAGTCCAGCACCAGAACAATGTCCTTGGGCTTCCTGCCGCTGTAAAGTATTGTATCGGTGCAGGGGTTGGATGCAGCATCGACCACGTTGTCGGCGTGGAGGATGCAGTCCCCTCCCTGTGGAGTACCATCGGATATAACATCATATCCATTTGTGTAGTTTGCATTTGGCTGTACATTTACAACGTCAAGCGGATCGGTACCTGAAGCTCCTCCTCCAGTCCAGCTGAAGTTGTCCTTATTCAGGTTGCCTGAGGTCAGAGCACTTATCACTGGTTCATCGAATTGCACGGTTATTGTTGACAGGTCGCTGAAACCGTTGCCTGCCACTTCGCCGTCTTCATCAACCGGAGGATCGACAGGTGTGATCTTGGGGGCTTGCGTGTCCACTGTCCATGTGTGTTTAGTAGCATCTGCTACTAACTGCC
>CAYRKG010000056.1:4360-24606 GCA_964424795.1 uncultured Spirochaetota bacterium | reverse complement strand
CCACTGTTACATCTATACTATCTACATTAGTGGGATTAGCAGGTAGATTGGATAATGAGACAGTAGGGGCTTGCGTGTCCACTGTCCATGTGTGTTTAGTAGCATCTGCTACTAACTGCCAGTTCCCTGCAGCATCCTTTCCAATAACCGATAATGTATGTGACCCGTCACTTAATCCTGTGACCTGTATCTTCGTCCCCACTGCTGTCTCACCACTCCAGCTCCCAGTGTCTAACTTAGATTTATAAGCAACTACACCAGCTCCTCCCACTGTTACATCTATACTATCTACATTAGTGGGATTAGCAGGTAGATTGGATAAACCTGCAACAGGAGGAGTAAGATCTGCTGTATAATCTATGATATTATCACCTGCGAGAGCAGTTCCCCCCGTATCCTTGATATTAGTATTATTTACAGTAATTTTAACATCGTCGTTGGGAGTATCAACCAATGTTACTCCCGAGTATGTAAGCTCTGCAACATTCTCAATTTTATTGGCACCTGTATAAACCGGGCCCGAAGCAGCCCCTGATCCTGCCGAGACACCCCCTCCTCCAAGGACATAGTTGCCACCAGCGTTTGCAGGAGTCTCATCCAGAGGCTTTGAGAAAATTACTTCAACAGTAGAAGGAAAGGAGTTAAATGTAGTCCCCTCTTCAGGGTCTGCATAGAGAATTGTGGGAGCAGCATCCAGATTTCTTACACGCTGCTTTACATAACTCTCAGTTAAGCCAAAATCAGCGCTGTCGAAGGGATTGACGCCTGTTATTCTTATACGATTGAATGATATCGGATTTCCATTTGTAGTACATTTGGTATGCCATTTATCGGCGATTATATTATCCTTCGTTGTGATGTAAGTCCAGGTCTTGCCATTTGAGCTGCCGCTGAAAGCCGTGTCATTTACAATACCGTTCTCATAAACAGTAGCATTTTTATCAATCTGACCATCAAGCGAACTCACATCTGCAACAACATCGAAATTGCTGACAGTATTAAAATTAATATAACTGCTGAAACCAAAGGGATCGTTAGTGATCTTTGTTCGTATCATATTATCAGTTAGAGGACTTCCATGGCGAAAAATCACAGCAATTATATGTATTTTATTCGTTATCCCGGCATCGTTGTGAATCAACACGAGATTCTTCAGCCAGTCCCAGCCATTGGTATATTCAATAAAGGATACGATTCCTATCTTCCCGTTAACCTTACTAATTGGTACGTTATTACTAGTAAAACAGTTTGTTAAGTTTACCGGGTCAAAATTTTCTAATGCTTCACCAATTTTTAGCATTTTCTTTCTCCTTCTTTACTTATACTAATAAATGGAATAGTTACCCCATGCAGCATCGAGAAGTAATTTGCTTCCTTCTATCGTTGAAATTTCATTTCCCTCAACATCCCAGTTATCATACTCCACCTGAGTCGAACCACCCTCATCGTAATACCAGAAGCCCCAGTTAAAATTAAAATTATTGTTTCTCACCTTTTCAGGATCACAGTTGCTCTCTGCTCCTTCAAATATTCCGTATGTGGATGTCATAATTGCGGATGGACTCAACTCATTACCATCTATTGACGGCCTGCTGTTGAATATGTAGATACAGTAGTTATGTTCACTTCCAGACCCTGAATCTAAAGTATTGTTGTTTATACGAGGATAGGGTGAAAGATCAGCATTGCTGTTATATATGGCATATGTCAGGTCGCCGTCACCCCCGTCTATCATGGTACAATTCTTAATAAGAGGTGATGCATCCGTCATGTTATAGATTCCGATCGACTCGCATCCTTCTGTATTAGAATTCCAACCCGCATCTATGGTATTATTTTGGATTATTGGAGATGCTGTCGAGTATCTGTTAAATATTCCAATCTGTTCCGGCCCTGCATCAGCCCCTGAGCTTCTGCCAGTTATACTGCTATTCTGAATTGTTGGAGAGCCCTCGCAGTAAATCGCTGAATTAAAGGCCCCCTTCCCCATCTTTACCGATAGACCGTCAATGATTGTGCTCGTTGTTATACTACTGTCACAATAGATGGCCCGATTGGGAACTGATGTACTCCCTCCACTCGAACTCGTATCTTCTATAATAGTTTCATACGTTTCAGTATCCCGCAAATCCCAGTCATTCTCTGAGTAACCCCCATATACAGATATGCCCTCCACCATTGTAATGACAGATTCATCGCTGCTGTTGTAATCTGACTCATAGGTGCCTTCTGCAATACGTATTGCTGCAGTTGAGTAGCCCTCTGCAACAACCCCTTCAATCGCTCCTTTTATAGTCTTTTTAGGTTGATCAGCAGTGCCAGTATAGCTGTCATCACTATCAGTAGTTCTCACAAACATCCCATGAAACACATCATAGCTCAGGTTTGCATCCGCAGTTTGACCACCACTTGAAATATCGCACTGAATTGTCAGTGTCTTACCATCACCTTCAGGCCAGAATGAGTTAGCGCTCAATGTTAGTTTATCATCTGTATAGTTCACAGACTCCCATTCAGGAGTAGCATTCTGTAAATCTCCACCAAGGACAAGAGAGTTTCTATCCGTATCATCATTGAATGAGATTACAATCTTCTGATGCCCCACTAATATAGAGCCATCAGCTGGATCAATAGTTGCAATGCTGAATACATACTCCACAGTAATTTCAGCACTCCACCCTGAAGAGATATCCTCGTACCGCACCCTTATTTTTATCTTCTCATCTTCTGAATCTAAAACAGTAATGCTAAGGTCCACCTGCTTTGAACCATTCACTATATCAACCGTTTCAGGCTGTATCTGTACATTCCCATACTCTTTTTCTATTGAAACATTACCGCTCCAAGAGGTGAATACTTCATTAAACTGGTCAAGTGCATTGATTGTTACTTGTATCGGAACGCCTGTAATACATTTATTCTCGAATCCGGCAGGCCATACGATACTGAATGATGTCAACACCTTGTTGGCCTCTCCTATATCTACCGCTGAGGTACATGAAAACAAGAATGGAAGTGATGCTATTACCAAAACAACCATCGAAATGTATAGAAAAAATTTTTTACCTGCCTTTATTTTCCTACAATTCTGTCTCATTGAAAGCCTCCTGTATAGCTTTATCAAGGAAACATTACACTTCCATTTTTACAGTCTTTTAAAAAGAATTCAAGGCTTAATTAATATTAACAATAGTCTGCAGTATAATAGGATCCACCATTTTCTTCAAAAGTATGTAATACTTATATGATTGCCAGAATTGAAAGATTTAAGAAAGCTCACTCTCCCGGCATAATGCCCGGATCGTAGCAAGTATGATGATGATATTGTTGGATATTTCTGCTTGTACACGACCCAGGATTATTATTCCTTTTATTACTGTCCCCTGAATCGTTCATATACTATTATGTATATTATTATAACAAAAAATATTTTTTGCAATAAAAATTAAGTAAATCAACTCTTCTCGCTATCAAAAGGTAAATATCAATATCTTTCATAGGAGCTTTTCACATAAACCACAATCCTCAGAAGAAAATCAAACCAGCTCTAACTCCTCAAGCACCTGTTTAACCAGTTCGATTTCATCGTTATCAAGCGTCAAGGACGATGTTAGCATCCACCTTTTACTTCTACCGAGTATAGAAGCTGCTGCTTTTATTGATGGAATCGCCTTTCCTCCAGTTACTCCTATTATTCCATATAGCTTATCAATCTTATTCTGAAATTCATTAACTCCTGAGATATTTCCCCTCTTTGCCTCTTTGTAAATTTCAACATAGGGTTCAATCCATACATTTCCAAGCCCGGTAACCAAACCCTGAGCTCCAAGGATGAGAGAAGGACCATCCAGATAATCCTCCCCCTGAATCCATGAAAAACTATCCGGAACCTCTCCTCGCAGACCTCTTGTAAAAGAGATAAAATCACCAGAGCTATCCTTTATCCCACAGATGTTATCTATATGAGCAATTTTTAAAATAGCATCAAGCTCAATCTTATTATGAGTACACTGCGGGATGTTGTACACGATAACAGGAAAAGGAGAGCTTAATGCAATTTCTCTGTAGTGCCTGATAATTACATCCTGGGAAACAGTATAGTAAAATGGAGTCACTGCAACGACAAAATCTGGTTCAAGGGACTCAATTGATCGTATTTCATCAATTACCCTCCTTGTTGAAGACTGTATACATGCGGCACATAAAATCTGCTTTTTTCCCACCACTCCCCTTACTACCTCAAAGATTTCAAGCTTCTGTTGCCCGGAAAGGCCGGGCCCCTCACCTGTTGTACTACCTATAAATAAGCCGTTTATACCAGATGACGAGAGATAAGAGGCCTGTTTTTCAAGAAGCTTGAAATCTATCTTCCCATTTTCATGAACCGGTGTTATAAGAGCAGGAATAACGCCAGCAAGCGTTTTTTCGTTACGTTGCTTTACCATTTATTTAATCCCCCGTCTTTATAAAAATCTATTTCTAAAATGGAAATAAATCGATTTCAATATAGGCAGTTACTGTGCTATATAGGTAGAGTTGACCAATAATATTCTACTGTCCTGTTCTCGTATGATATAGCACGTCCCTATTCACCAAATTTTTAGGTTTATAGCCCTTAATAACCCTCGCCACTTCCATAGCAGCACTTCTCCTTAAAAGCCTCTCACTTTCCTTTGAGTACCAGCCAATATGAGGTGTTATCAAAACGTCTCTTCTCTGTAAGAATTTCAACTGCGACATATCTTTGAAATTCGGAGGTTCCTCCCAGAATACATCAGAGGCAAAGAATAAAACCTCTCCTGATTCCAACGATTTCATAACTGCCATTCTATCTACAATCTCAGCTCTGCTGCTATTAACCAAAATAATACCTTGAGCTTCTGAGAGTACCCTCTCATCAACCAATCTTTCTGTGTTTTCGTTTAAAGGTATATGAATAGAAATGATATGAGCTCTTTTAAATAATTCATCAATACTTCTTAAAGCGTAAAAGTTATTCAGGTCTCTATTATAGCTTTTAATGAAAGGATCATAAAAATAGATATCTTTTACCAAGCTTTCCATATACAGTGAAAGCCTTCTGGCAATACGTCCAAAGCCCAATAAACCCAAACTTAATAGAGAGAGCCTTTTTATGTTCTCGTTTTCGATATTTACATTCCACCTTTTCCCTTTTACTTCTCCGCCGTAATAACAAACCCTTCTCAATCCCACCAAGATAAGGGAGAGTGTATGCAATGCTACCTCTTCTACACAGTAATCAGGAACGTTGGTAACAAATATTCCCAGATTTGTAGCTGCCTCTATATCTATATTGTCCACTCCAACTCCATATTTTGAGATAATCTTTAATTCAGGTAATGATTCCATCACTCTTCGGGTTATCTCGGCATAGGAAGCAAGAAAAGCTATTGCCCCCTTTCCATTCCTGATAAGATCCTCTTCCGATTCTGAAAAGGTAGTATCAATTTTCACACCCAGAGGAGCGAGAACCTTTTCCTCCTCCTCTATGGAGAGATGTCTCATATCTGTTACAAGGACTTTCATTGATTCAAACCCATCTTTTCATGAACTTAAAGATTTTTCCAATAATGTTTTATCTTAAAAAAGCTCTTTCAGCCTTTTAAAAAGACTCTTTAACCTGGGATAAAGTTCTTTATAAATATCATCAAAAATATTACGGTAATAAACATTTAGCTCAGGATCCGGTTCATGGGTATCAAGAATTTCTAGCTTGTTTTTTAATCTTTTGTAGTCTGAAAAAACCGTCACCCCCTTACCAGCGAGCCATGCATCGCCATATTCCGCTCCTCCATTAGCCTTCACATAATGAATCCTTAAATTTAGAATATCAGCGAGGATCTTTCGTATGAGAACACTTTTTGCACACCCTCCTGTGACAATCACTTCATCTTTAAAATTGAGACCAGCCTCTTTTATTAAGAGCATACTGGCTAAGAAATTAAAGGCCATGCTTTCAGCAACTGACCGGTAAAGATGTCCTAATGAATGCTTTAAAGTCAACCCAAAAAACAGGCCCCTTGCATATGGATCCCATATGGGAGTTCTTTCACCCATAAAATAGGGGAGAGCCATAAGCCCATCACATCCTGGATAAACTCTTTGAGCCTCCTTCTCCATTAGCTCCAATAATCGTCCATTATCATACCTATTCTTCAGGTTACTATTTTTAATAAAGGTATCCTTAAGCCAGTTAAAGACGGCCCCGCTTGATGCCTGGCTTGCATTTGTTAGAAAAGCCCTGTGATTCCAGGGAGCATTTGTAATATTCATCTTTTTTGTAAAAATAGCATCTTCATGATAAATACCCCAGCAACTGGAAGTGCCAAGAGACATAGCGTTATCTCCTGCACTGACAATCCCACATGCAAGGTAATTTGCAGCAGAATCGATCATACCTGCTACCACTGGAATTCCTTCCTTAAGATTTGTGTTATTAGCTGCACTTTTAGTAACTCTTCCTACAACTTCTTCACTGGGATAAGGATCGGGAAGTTTCGAAATATCCAGATCAATATCTTGTAATATCTCGCTATTCCAGCAATTTTTACGAATATCATAGGCTATCCCTGCTAGAGCAGCATGGCTGCAGTCAGTGACAAAACTTCCGGTGAGTTTGCCAACTATATAATCTTTGATATTCAGAATTTTGTAAGATTTTTTGTAGACATCCGGTTCATTTCGCTTTATCCAGAGCATCTTTACCATAGAGTAGTATGGATCTATACAGTTTCCCGTAACTCTATAGACAACATCTTCGCCTATCCTCCTCCTAATTATATCTGCCTCCTCTACTGCCCTCCGATCCATCCACAGAATACATGGATAGAGAGGTTCCCCCTCTGAATCGACTGGCAGGGAGTCGGGTGCCATCCCGCTTATGCCAATCCCGGAAATCTTATGAACATCAATCCTTCTCTTTTTTAAGACATTTTGAACTGTTTTATTTACCATTTTATAATATAGATCTGCATCTTCCTGAATAAATCCAAACTGATCAAACCTGTATTCATAATTGACAGTGTCTTTTACTATTGCCCTACCTGTACTGTCAATTATAACACTCCGGACGCCTGTTGTACCTATATCTATCCCTATTAAATAATCCATAACTGTCCCCTAATGCGGACAAGCCGCATTCTCGATTGTAAAAATTTTCTTGCCCAAAAGGCAAGAAAATTACTATTAAGGTACTAATGCGGACAAGCCGCATTCTCGATTATGTCGCTTTCGCTCAAATTGAGGCCTATGGTCTCACGTCGCTTTTGCTCAACATTGAGGCCTTCGGCCTCACGTCGCTTTCGCTCAAATTGAGACCTGCGGTCTCAATGGGAAGATACTAAGGTTCAATAATAATCTTTAAACCTCTGCCCTGCAGAGCAAAGGTAAAAGCCTCCTTGATCTGATCAAGAGGAAAATGATGGGTTATGATTCCTTTTGTAAAACCTGAGGAGATTAACTTCACTGCAAGTAAATTATGATAGAGGGTTGAACCGTATGTCCCAAAAACTGATAACAGTTTGTAATGAAGCAGATTGCTATCAAAATCTATTATATGATCTTCCGGCGGTAAACCGGCAAAGTACAAAATCTTGCCATACAATGAAACAAGCCTTAGTGACAATTCCTGCATTTCCCGTGAAGAGCATGCTACAACTACTATATTGCACTCCTTCCTCTTTGTGATCTCCTGGGTAGCGGATACCAAGTCCTCCTTTGAATTATTAATAAAGATATAATCACCTCCAAGAAAACCCTGGGCCTGGTTCAATTTATCCTGGTTTATGTCTGCTATCATAATCAACGATAATCCCCTTGCCTGTAACAGCTTTGCTAGCATTACACCAATAGAACCAGCTCCGATAACCAATCCGATCCCGTTAATGGGGATATCACCGATTCTCTCTAACCCATTGATAGCACATGCTAGAGGTTCGGAAACAGAAAATTCGACAGGATCTATGTTTTCAGGTAAAGGAAAAATATTGTTCTTTGTTCCCTCATATGGAACAACCATGTATTCAGCAAAACCACCATCGTAGTGGTAGCCTATAGCAGCCTTATTTGTACAGAAGAGGCCTCTAAAGCAGTTCTCACATTTCATACACGGAATTCCAGGAGTCACCATTACCATGCTCCCAACTTTGATTGGATCTATCTCTTCCCGAACCTCCTCCCCCACCTCTTCTACTGTGCCTGATATTTCATGCCCAATAATAGCTGGATATTTTATCTTTGTATGTCCAAATTCATAGATTCTGAGGTCTGTACCACAGATCGCACATGCCCTAACCTTAACCAATACTTCATTGTCCTTGATTTTTGGTCTATCTATCTCCTGAATTTCCAATCTTTCGGGTGCAACTAAATAGGCTGCCTTCATTTTCCTTCCTTAGATATCATAAATTTGAATATCACAATTACTTACAATATATCCTTATCATATCAGGCCAAGGCCTTTCAAAACCTTCTTCATTCTATCTCTCTCTTTATCATTCGCTCCATGAAGCGGAAGCCTTGGTCCTCCCACCCTAACCCCTATAAGGTTCAGCGCTTCCTTTAAAAGGGGAATGGGATTAACCCTGTCTTCACCACCAAACGCCCTGAATAATGGGTAGATCTTATTGTGTATTTCTTGAGCTTCCTTTAATTTACCACATAAGAATAACTCTATCATTTTCTTCATATCTCTACCGATTATGTGAGAGCCTCCGCTTACAGCACCCACTGCCCCTTGACTTAAAGCTGATAGAACCATCGTATCATCCCCGCAATAAACAGGAAATGTATCATTCGTGGCCAGAATAAACCTTGTAACCTGAGTAGGATTGAGTGCTACCTCCTCTTTAATGGCAACTATGTTATCTATTCTTGAAAGTTTCTGTACAATTTCAGGCTCCAGATTGACTCCTGTAAAAATCGGGATGTTGTAGAGTGTTATTGGCAATTTCGTTGATTTCGCTACCTCTGTGAAATGCTCCAAGAGACCAGGGGAGCCGGGATTATTGTAGTAAGGTGTTACCACCATAGCCATATCCATCCCCATTTCCTCTGCAACCTTTGTCAGGTAAACCGTTTCTTTTGTAGAGGGTGTCCCGGTACCTGCAATCACCGGCTGATCCTGTACCTCCTCACGAACAGTTTTAAAAATTCTTATCCTCTCTTCTATGGTGAGAGAGGCAAACTCCCCATTTGTGCCTCCAACTATTATAGAATCTGACAGATTATTTCGCTGTATATGCTCGAGGACCCCTTTGAGGTCAGAGATGCTAATATCTCCACCTTTATCAAAGGGTGTTACTATGGGAATTAAAACTCTACCAAATTTCTTAACCAGAGATTCTTTATCCATATTACTTCTCCATTTCAATTTTGATATTCAGCTATTTTTTTATATGAAATAATTAAAAAAATTATACAATATCTCTTCTTTATATTCTATCTACCCTATATTCTATCTACCCTATATTCTATCTACCCTATATTCTTCTTTTCCTGTGAAAGGAATAACTTATTTACTCTCCTTCCCCTGACTCGAGATTCCTGCATATTTCAAGCAATTCATTAACCTTTATATCTTCTGTATCCCACCGAACATCGGCCATAACAACATCGCAGGGAGAAAGTTCATTATAGATCTTCTCCATATCTCTCTTGATTCTCTCTCTTGAGGCAGCATGCAGAGCAGTGGGGGAATACATCACCGCTCTTCTTGTATCTGGAAAGAGCCTTCGAATCCTTGGCATATCAGACATGATACCCATATCCAGATAGCCCAGTTTGGGTAACTTTTCTAAAACCTCAATATAGGGTGTTATATCCCAATTACAGGTATGGACTCCAAACCTCTCAAAACTTATGGCAATTCTCCTATCATAAGGATAAACAAACTCTCTGTACTGTTCAGGCGAGATCATATTAACCACACAGTTACTCACGCTTAGCTGGTTAATATAAAATCCAGATCTTCTCTGTCTCTCCTGGACAATCTTTGCAAAGCGGATCATAACTTCACAAATAAGCGAAAAGAATCGGTGAACAAAATTAGGCTTGTCATAGATATCCAGGAAAATATCCTGTCCCCTTATGTTGAAGGCATTGTTGAGAATACCCTGCCAGTTTAGGTATCCATGTATCACTCCCCATTCACGCTCGATAACATCCATCTGATTAAAGAGATCCTCCACAACATGGGATTTTAGGATCTTGTTGGAATCGAGCCTTTCAATCTCCTGAACATCAAGCTTCTCCCCCTCTTTTAATACGGGCCATCGATCAGGGGCATAAACAAGAGGAATACCAAATGCATGTGGAATAACATATGCTCCATAGCACCCGGAGATGGTAAAAAGATCATTATTTTTTGAGAGGTTCCAGTAGGGAACTTTCGGAAAAGCCTTTACCAGCTCCTCCTTCATCCTTTTCAAACTCCTGTACCGAACGGTCGGGGTTTTATGCCAGTTTTCCAGAAATTCAACTCCACATCTATTGTGGAACCACTTTGGCTCAAATCCCAGGGAAACTCTCATATCTGATTCAGTGCCGTCTACCGGCTCTCTTCTTGCCGGTGCAGCTATCGGTATATGGTTTCGCAATTTCAGAATACTCATCGTGTGTATTAACCTATTTCATAAATGTATTAGGAATGAACATGACAATATCGGGAATATAGGTAATGAGAAAAAGAACAGCAATAAGTACAAAAGTCATTGGAAGGCATTCTTTTATTACTGTCTTCAGAGGCGTCCCTGAAATACCTGATACAATAAAGAGAAGCATCCCAAATGGAGGAGTGGATAAACCAATCATCATATTCAGTACAACAACAACACCGAAATGGACAAGATCAATTCCAAGTGCCTCTATAAGGGGCAACACCATAGGAATAAACACCAGGGTTATGCACATTGTATCGATAAACATACCAAGGATAAGGAAAAGGATATTAACAATTAAAAGGAGTACATACTTATTTTCAGTGATTCCTAAAAGAACACCTGCAAAAAGATCAGGGATATGTTCTATAGCAACAATATAAGAAAAGATGAATGCAGCCCCCACAATAAGAGAGAGTGTTCCAGTCGTTCTTACGGTGTCGGTTATTACACCCCACAGCTTCTTTGGGCCCAGGGCTCTGTAAACAAAAAATGATATAAGAAGTGCATAAAATCCAGCCAAGGCTCCAGCCTCAGTTGGAGTTACAAATCCCGTATATATACCACCGAGAAGGATGATCGGTGTTAAAAGAGCTGGAAATGCCCGTGCTGTATGTTTGATAAACTCTATGAGCGTATACTTTACACCTCTGGGGTAATTTCTCCTCTTTGCAATAAATGCGATATAACCCATCAGAAAAATAGCCATTAGTATACCTGGTATCATACCTCCCATGAACAGTGCGCCAATTGAAGCACCTGATAGCATCGCATAAAAAACCATGGGTATACTTGGAGGAAAGATTGGACCGATGGTTGCGGATGCAGCTGTAATACCGCAGCTAAAGCCGTCATCATACCCATGCTGTCTCATGGCCTCAATCTCCATAATTCCCAATCCTGATGCATCGGCAACTGCTGAGCCTGTCATACCGGAAAAGATTAGAGAAGCAATAACATTCACATGTCCCATACCACCCCTGGCCTTCCCAACAAGAGTGTTTGCAAAATTGAAAACCATCTGCGTAACTTCTCCTGTATTCATCACATTGGCAGCAAAAACAAAGAGAGGTACAGCTATGAGTATAAATTTTACATTTAGATTTGTTAGAAACTGTGTGGCTGCCATTCCGATACCTGTAGCCGGTCCTGGAGCAAGGGCAAAATAGAATATCGAGGTCATTATCATACCTAAAGCAATTGGTATTCTTATAACGAATGTCAAAGCAAAACCCAATAAAAAGACAAGCAGCGGGAAATTCATCCTAAACTTCTCCTCTGAAGAGCTTTTTTAAATCAATGAGAAGATCGTAGATGAACCGTCCGATCATGATAATCAAAAAACAGATGAAAGGTGAAAATGCAATGTTCATCGGAATCTTTAAAACGTCTGATTTTTTAAAACTCATAAAGGCAACGTACTTGTAGGATGGGTACAGAGCGATACCGAATGATATAACGAGTAACAAATTGCCAGCTATTCTCATCAAAGTCTGAGTTTTTGGTTTAACCTTATCATATATCATTGTGAACACTACATGAGAGGAATGACGCTTAGCCAAGCAGGCGCCAAAGAGTGTTAACCATATAAAAGCAATTAGTGTAAACTCAAGTGGCCATGTTAGAGGAACGAGAAAATAGCGGAAAAATACCTGAATCATAAAAACAATAAATAATAGAGAAAACACAACTGATGGTAAATAGATCTCAATAAAATTGAGTATAAAAGACCCTGATCGTTTGAAATTACTCCTCTTTTCCATAACGACTCTCTCTCCTTTTAAATAGTTGCCGGTGAATAATTGAAAATATTTTTATTAATAGAATAACCGGCTCCCGAATTGGTTATTAATTGTAATCGAATATTGTTATTAAAATAGGCACCTTATCAAATATCACACGTTTATATTAGGGGATGAAATAACCAATTTAGTTCTTTAACCCTTTATATCACAATGAATTATATGATATTAATCTATTTTTACCTTTAAGAAGCGTAATTATTTACCAAGAACTAATTAGAAGCCCCACCTTAAAAGATGGGGCTTTTTGTATACAGCAGGCTACTGTGATAGAGACTCCTTATTTCATCTTTTGAATCTCTTCGTAGAGCTTCATGTCCCAATCCTTTGAAATATCCTTGCTCTCTGTCAGATAGGAGTTTTTGGCATAGGCTGCGAAAGCCTCCTTATCGGGATCCTCAATGATGATCATCCCCTGTTCCTTGAACCAATCAACAAGCTCTGATTCGGCTTTCAGATTCTGTTCGGCACAGGCTTTTCTCCCTGCCTCGATTGCCCGCATTATTAATCCCTGTTCGTCAGAAGTGAATGACTTCCACCTCTTTTCATTTATAGACGGCCATACTGAATTTACTACATGATCTGTAAGAACTATGTATTTTGTAACCTCATAGAACTTTGCATTCTTGTCCGTGGGGAGCGGGTTATCCTGACCCTCAATAGTACCGGTTTTCAGTCCCATGTATACTTCACCAAAGCTCATTGGTGTTGGGTTGCCACCAAGAGCTTTACCAAGAGCGATCCACGCTGGGCTGGCAGGAGTTCTGAGTTTGACACCCTTCATGTCGTCTGGAGTTCTTACCGGACCTACCTTTGCAACCAGGTTAAGCTCTCTAGTTCCGAGGTAGAAGGCAGCAAGGGGACGTACACCAACTTCTCTGGCAACATCCTCAAAAATCTTCTTTCCAATTGGGCCATTGAGAACTTTATCCATATGATCGTAACCACTAAAGGTATACACTGCACCGAGCATGCCTACATAAGGGACGAATTCTGCAAGCCAGTTGGCACTGAAATAGGCCATATCCAGAGTCCCCTCTCTACATGCCGCCAGTTCGCCCTCCTGCGTAAAGATCTGGCCCGATGTGTAGAGCTCTACATCAAAGTGTCCATCTGAAATCTTCTCCAGCTCATGCTTGAAGACCCACATCGCTTTTGTATGGGCATCTGCGGGCACACTTATTGAAGACCACGTGAGCTTAATCGGCTTTGGAGCAGCCTTTTCTACCTCCCTGATTATAACCTCCTTCTCAGGTGGCGGAGCCTCCTCCTTTGCACCTCCAGCAAAGACAAAAGGTGCAAGCAGTGTAAAAACAACAAGAAAAACTAGGAATTTTACTTTCATACTTAACCTCCTTTAAAATATTTTATTAAATTAGATATATCTCAAATTGATATATCAATTTCACATATATAATTGTTATATTCTGATCAAATTATTGTATTTGGATACGGTTAAGCTATTTTTAATCCTCTTCGGTATATCCCATTTTCTTCGATATCTCTCCTGTTATTGAAATGACCATTTTCGCTATTCCTGGAACTTTCTCAGTTTTAATCCTCTGTGAAGGCCCTGAAACACTTATGGATGCAAATACAGCACCATAATAGTTTCGTATCGGAGCACCAACGCACCGTACCCCCTCTTCATGCTCCATATTATCTATAGCATAGCCATTGTGAACTATCTTTTCCAGTTCCTCAAGGAGTAACTCTCTTTCAGCTATTGTATTCTCTGTAAACCTCTGTAATCCTTTTGTTCGTATTATGGTTTCAATATCAGCCTGTGGAAGAAAAGCCATTATTGCCTTTCCAACTGCAGTACAGTGGAGGGGGGCCCTTACCCCTATAACTGAATAGGTTCTGAGCCTCTTTGTTGACTCGAAACATTCGATGTACAGAACTTCCCAATTATCCAGGACTGTTAAATGGACGGTTTCATCAAGCTCGGTGTTAAGTCTTTTAAGATATGGAGTGGCAATCCTACGAATTTCAAGATTAGACCTTGCCTTATTACCCAACTCAAATAATTTGAGACCAAGATGATAATTATTGTTATTATAATCCTTCTCTAAAATTCCCTCAGTCACAAGTGTGGCAAGTATCTCATGTACACTGCTCTTCGGAAATTTCAGTCTTTTACTTATCTCTGTAACACTCATACCCTGTTCACTGTTGAATGATTCAAGTATCTTAATCGCTCGCCAGACTGATTTTACAATTCCCTTTTCATGCACCTTTTAACTTCTCTCTTCATTGGAAATATTGTTCGAAATAGCGAACACTGTTCGAAAACATATTTACTTTACCATATAGACTATTGTATGTCAAGAAAAAAATATATTAAGGTTTAAGTTTATTCTTCTCATCACTTTGTGATAAAACACTAAAGGTAAAAGAATCGTTATTAAGTTAATAATTATCTCTATGCACCATAGCTGTAGGAATTGTTAAAATTGTATTTTGTGATAAAATGTAGTATTGTGTATAGAGCTATAAAATTTATTTTTAACTATACCTATTTTTTTCGATAATATATAATGTACTATAATGTATACAATTCTTTAAATATATGGATAAAAATAAAATGATTAAAACTCGCACTTTTTATTTTACAATAGCACTAACCTCTTTACTGGTACTATTCCCAATACATCTCTATCCAGAAGATGACGTTGCAACGACATTATACAAGGAGGGGCTTAAGAAATACATCCTTGAAGATTATAGAGGGGCAATCGTTGATTTTGAGAATGCCTACAGGTTGAAACCAGAAGACAATAAAATCAGAAAGATGCTGATAAATACTCTCGTAAAACAGGGAAACATGGATTATGAACAAAAAGACCTAAAATCAGCCGAGGACTATTATTTAAGGGCCATCGCTCTCGCTGGCGAGGATGAGGAAGTGCAGAAGAAACTGATAATAATAAGGAAAAGCATTGAAGAAGAGAAGAGGCTAAGGGAAAAAGAGGCAGAGGTTACCCGTGTATATCCAGAAAAAAGAGTGGTTGAACCAAAATTAAAAGAAGAAGAGATAGCGGCTGTTCAACCTGAGAGGATTGAGGTTCAGCTGCCATTTGATATGGACAAGTTCATTCAGCAGCAAAATGAAGAAAACAAGAAGTTGCTCAACGAGATTATTGAAGCACAGAATCTTGAGCGGGAAAGGCTTTTAAAAAATGTTGAGGAGGGCCAGAGAATCCTTAACGAAAATATCCAGGCACAGAGTGTTGAGAGAAAGACCCTGTTGAATAATGTCCAGGAGAGTCGGAGAATCTTCGATCAAAATATCCAAGCACAGAGAGAAGAGAGGGTAGCTCTGTTGAGAAACGTGGAGGAAAACCAGAGCATACTCAATAAGAGCATAGAGGCACAGAGGGATGAGAGAGAGTATTTTTTGAAAAACTTTATGGATATAATTCAGGCACAGGATGAAGATAGAAAATTGTTCAGCCGTTCCTTGATGATACTGGTTGGAGGGGGTATTGTGATAGCAATTATCATTGTTCTTGGATTCATCATGCTCTTGAAAAGACGAATTACCCCCTATGAAACAGCATACTATGAACCTCTCCCTTCCATTGAATCAAAGCCAAAAACCCTCCTTGAGTATACCGATAAGATAGACGAAACAAAACTTATTACTGATGAAAATTATTCTGAAATAGTCAAAGCTAAACGCCTTCGGGAACTCTATCAGGAATTCCAAAAGGGCAACCGCTCATGGGATGTTATTCAGGGATACATTTCAGAGCTCAACCATGAAGTAAAATCAGAGATTCTTAGCATCGTAGAAAAAAGGATCGGGGAGGGTGATAAAGGCAAACTTGACAACGCCTTTGAAATACTGCTCCCATTCATTCACGATGGGGATATAGATATTGGAAAAAAAAGCAGGCGTATGGTAAGGAGAATATCTGGCGAGGGTGAAGCTCCTGGTGGAATGCCTGGTGGAATTCCTGGTGAAGTTTCACACGAAGAAGAATTTCCAGAAACTGAGGAGGGTGGAGATGTATCAGATCCCCTGAGCTTGAGCTCACTGCGCAATATGGCCAGAATGGCTGACACAAAAACTGGCAGGGTCAATCACTCCCAGAGAGTGGCTGAGGTGGCTTTCAGGATAGCTCAAGCGCTAAAAGTCCCTGAATTAGATCCCGTTGTTGTAAAGAAGGTAGCAATGGCTCATGATATCGGCTATCTCGAGATCGATGATTCAATATTAAAACAGGAAGGTACACTCACGGAAGAACAGTTCGCGATCATAAAAACTCATCCAGAAAGTGGCCTCAAGCTTTTCCAGCATGTCGATCTCCCTCAGATCTTCATTGATGGTATAAAATACCACCATGAAAGACTCGATGGCAGCGGCTATCCTGAAGGATTGGAAGGAGAGCAAATACCACCTATTGCACGACTCCTTGCAGTTGCTGACTTTTTCGATGCTGTTACTTCTGCAAGGCCACACCGTCCTGCACTCACAATAAGCTCATGTTTTCAGATGATGGGGAAACTTGCCGGTAAGATCTTCGACAGGGATCTTTTTAATACACTTGTTGAGCTATATAAAGACGAAATGGATGAGGAGATATGATAGAAAATAGAGACCTGGTTGTGTATAAGAGATCAAAACAAAGAGCACAGATAGTAACCGTTTCAGGGAGCAAGGGTGGAATCGGAAAGACATTCTTTTCAGTAAACTTCGGGGTTGAATTGAAGAATCGGGGATACAGGGTTCTCATCTTTGATGCGGACATTAATCTTTCAAATGTAAACCTCTTTTTAGATATCGATGAAAGTGGCAGGTTCTTAGATTTCCTTGAGAACAGGATCCCAATCAACGACGTTATTCAGAGGGGAGTCGGTGGTGTCGATGCTCTCTATGTAGGCAATGATTTGAAAGGTATTCTTACCATCCAGGATGAAGATTTCAAAAAGATAGCAGTTGGACTCAGTCAGATCGAGACGGATTATGATTTTATTATCATTGATACCCAGGCAGGCTTGAATAATCTGAACCTTCAGTTGATTCTCTATTCTGACCGTAATATCCTGATTACAAATCCTGAGGTTACAGCTCTTGTTGACCTCTATAAAGTCATAAAAATCGCCTCTCAGAAAAGGCGTGGCTTACATTTTGAGATAGTAATCAATAAATCATATGGAGCGCAAAGTGCTGCTAGGATATTCTGGAAGATATCAAATACTGTAAATCAGTTTCACATTAAAACAGCTCTTTCATTCCTTGGATATATTGTAGAAGACTCAAAAAGGGTGATTGAATCAATACAGAAGAGAGTGCCGATCGTTTTACTTCATGAAACTGGAAGTATAAAGGAATGTTTAAGAATGATTACAAATACATTTTTGAGAAAGGTAAAGGTAAAGAGGAAGATACCATTTTTCTATGGTCTTTTGGGAAGGTAGTTCCCATTTATAACTTATATGAGAGATAGAACTCTATGAAAGTAATGAGAAGACAGTTCCTGATATTGCTAATATTTATCTCAATAATAACAATCACGCCACTCTACTCCCTCTCCCAGTCAATTGAATCTGCGCGCGAAAAGTATTATAACGAAAACTACGAAGAGGCTTTAGAAGAGCTCAATGCGATCCTGGAATCAGACAGTGAAAACATAGAAGCCTTAGAATTGTTCAATGAGATCGATCAGTTCAGAAAGAAAAAGAGATCTGATTTACTAACAGAGAAAGCGCTTATAGATATAGGCAACAGGGAGTTTGAGAGTGCATTTAAGTATTTAGAAGAGGCTATCCTAATTGATCCTGAAAATATCCGTGCCAGAGAGCTATATCTATCCATACATGAAATAGCTGAAATTGAACAGGAAGTCGTCGAGGAAGAAAAGATGAAGGAGGAGCTCCTTGCCAAAAAAGAGGAGGAGAAAGGTGAAGAACAGCTTGCCATGCAAATAGCGGAAAAAGAGAAAGAGGAGCCTTATAAAAGGTACGATACTGCCCTGTTAAAGGTTTCAACATCCTACACATTCGCAAATAGCAATAAACTGGATTACATCGACAGCAGAGTATCAATGATTGGGGCAAAACTGGATGCAAGGTACTACTTTGATTTTCTGGGAAAAAGGCTAGGCCTTTCAGTGGACTATTCAGGATATCCACTTAAAACATATGGAAATGAGAATATCAATTTTGTCATTCACAGAGTGAATGTATCAGCACGCTTCCGCACCTTCTTCTTTGAGGATGTATACAGCAGGTTAACGGTCGGTGCGAGACTCAACTATCACCTTTTTTACCTTCAAAATCTTATGGCTCAAGGGGCCTATAATTTCAAACAGATAAATGGTCCGTCAATCGGGGTATTTGTATCAGATCCGGTTATATACCGCTTTATCAAGAATGATTTCTTCAGAGATTTCGGCTTTGAAGGGGAATTCAACTATCTCTTTCTTTTAGGACAGGGAGTAGCTCCATCATCCCTGGAGTTTTACATCGGTACCTATTACAACCTAAAAAGAATCAGGTTTAGCCTAGGGTATCGTCTGTACAGTATAAATAAAGGGAGTATTAGCGAGAGTTATCATGATATAGAGGTGAGTGCAGGATACATGTTTTGATCTATTCCTCGTCTCCAAAGGTAATAAAGTTGTCATTCATAGACAAATACTGTGCTGAAATCCAGTCTTGACTCCTTGCTGTATTTGAAATGCGAATTTCATCGATTGTGCCATTGAAATCATAATTACTATTGGCACTATACCAACTTCCAAAATATGTTATATCATTTGAGTCGTCTACATACGGGAAGGAATCTAAACCATATGCTAGGCTATTAACATAATAATATATGTTACCCCCATTAAGTACCCATGTAAGATAATACCAATTGCCTGCTGATATTCCAGCATTACTTGAAAAATTCCATACACCCGTATAGTAGGCTCCAATGGTTCCATTATTATGGCAAACTAACATATATGAATAAGGAGACCCCATATTTGTATCTTTACCAACAATGCCTGCGTAATTTTTTAGTGCAGTTGCTTTAATCCAAGCGCTTACAGTAAATGAAGTACCAAGATCGAGACTAGCTGAACTGCCTACATTAATATACTCATTAATTCCGTCTAGATTATCAGCTCCGCTAATTTTTCCTGTTATTGCTTCATTACCATCATAACCGCCAGTAGTACCATTGTTTCCATAACTTGTAGAATCAAATCTTGTTCCTGTACCTCCTTCGTTTAAATGCCATACTCCAACATGATTAACATCCCACACATTTTGCGCATCTTGCCCGTCACTAGCGCTTGCATTACCGTAATACATCCAGATAAAATCTGTATTTGATGAAGCTTCAATTTGTGGAATTTTTACCCACATCCATGAATCACCACTCTCATCCCATTCTTCTACCTCATGCTTCAACACTGCCCTGTCACCATCCACAAACCTTATGTCCTCTCCACTACCCTGTGTCATACCATAATCTATCCTCGCACTAGAAAGCCTAACCAGTACAGGAAAATCTACAAGATCTTCACCCTGAGCACTGTTGTCAAACGTTAACTTACGCCTCCTTGCCCAGTCAGTGTCCCACCAGCCCGTGTATGTAACAGTATTATCCGTAAGTGCATTCCCTGCTATATCTCCTACATCACTAATCGTAAGCACTATAGAACCATCACCAGATGTACCCTGCATCACTACCCTGTAAACATTGCCTCCTAACCCAGATACTGACAATATCGATAAACTCCCTACCCCATCCCCACTCAATGCATAG
>CAYRKG010000056.1:0-4260 GCA_964424795.1 uncultured Spirochaetota bacterium | reverse complement strand
AACTCAGTCTCTTCTACATATCCACAGCCAGATAGAAGAATAATAACTGTAAAGACTAATATTGATTTTAAGCTATTTTTTCTCATTTTTTATCCTTACATACTGGCCAAAAAACTCTGTCTACCCCTATAATAATATAACACAAAGATAAATATTTTCGTGAAACAGAGGGTTGCTTAAGCATAATACTCTTTTTATATTATCGTTTTCTTTTAATTTGTCATTTATACATATTTAAAAAGAACTTAAATCTGAACATACGTATTTTGTATGAGACTTTTCAAAATATACGAAGCTCACCATGATAAAAGTGATGGCTTAGATGAATATCATTGAAATTAGAAGATTATAATAGTATATATCTGTTCATGTTTTGATTTTGCCTGAGTTTACATTGATAGCTCTAGATATACGTCAAAAATAAGCTAACACTATTTAAAAAGATTAGAGGTTAAATGTATGAATTTACAGAGACCAAACTCAGGAGATGCCACACATACGGCAAACAGGTCAAGAGATGTTGTTCCATGTTCAGGGAGTAGAGGATTCCAGGTTTGGAGTTGCACAATACGTCACTGAAAAACTCGATGTTAAATCAATAGAGCTTAAATGGGGGCAGGGTGCGAAATGTATTGGTGGAGAGATTAAAATCCGATCACTTGAGGAAGCCCTTGAGCTTCATAACAGGGGGTATACTGTTGAGCCTAATCCTGCTCTTGAGAATATCCAGAAAGCCTTCAAGGCAGGTGCGATTAAGGAGTTTGAGCGCCATTCGAGGCTCGGTTTTATCCATGAAGATACCTTTTTACGTGAAGTCGAGAACCTGAGACGACAGCATGGTGTTCCTCGCATAACCCTGAAGACCGGGGCATACGGCGCACGGGAACTTGCAATGGCAATAAAATGGGCATCAAGCGCACGACCTGACCTTGTAACCATTGATGGTGCGCCCGGGGGTACTGGAATGAGCCCGTGGCGGATGATGGTTAAGTGGGGTGTACCGACATTCTACCTTCAGTGTTTGGCCTACCAGTTCTGTATGAAGCTTGCTTCAAAGGGTGAATGGGTGCCCAGTCTGGCCATGGCAGGAGGTTTTTCCACCGAAGATCATATCTTCAAGGTATTAGATTTGGGAGCTCCATTTTTCAAAGCAGTGTGTATGGGAAGGGCTTTGACGATACCAGGTAAGGTAGGCAAGAATATTGAAGATTGGCTTAAGAAGGGTAAGCTTCCAAAAACAGTTTCAAAGTATGGCGATAAGCCCGAGCATATCTTTATTACTTACGAATTATTAAAGCAGAAATATGGTGAAAATACAATAAAAGAGCTGCCCCTTGGTGCAATTGGTATCTACACATTTACAGAAAAGTTGAAACTTGGATTGCAGGAGTTGATGGCAGGAACAAGAAGCTTCAGAATTGATAAGATCGCTCGTAAAGACCTGATGGCCCTAATAGAAGAGGCAGCAAGGGTATCCGGTATATCCTATGTAATGGATTCTTACCGAGAGGAAGCAGAACAGATTCTTGAGGGATAACATCTGTACACTTTGATTCATTTCACACTCACTGTTTCCGGAATTATAAAGGATTGGAAATTAAAATATGAAGGAAGCACTTCTCTATGATAAAGAGAAGGCCAAGAGGGTCAGATGTAATATATGCCAGAGGCACTGTATGATAGAAAAGGGCAGGTATGGTTTTTGCCAAACACGTTTGAATAAGGATGGAAAGCTCTACACCCTTGCCTACGCTAAGGTCTCTACCCTTACATCTGCCCCTATTGAGAAGAAGCCACTTTTCCACTTTTATCCCGGGAGTTACTGGTTATCCTTTGGCACTCTTGGCTGTAACTTTCTCTGCCCTGGATGTCAGAACTGGGGGATTGCCCATGCAAAGATGTCATTACCCACAGAAGAAAAGAGCAGGACCACGACTGAATATATATCTCCTGAAGAATCGATTATTCTGGCAAAAGACAAAGGCTGTAAAGGCCTCTCCTTTACCTATAACGAGCCTACAGTGTGGTTTGAGTATACTCTGGACTGTTCAAAATTGGCCAAAAAAAATGATCTGCTTACAAATTACGTCACCAATGGCTTCATAACCATAGAGGCTCTGAACAAAATAGGACCCTATCTCGATGCATTTAGGGTTGATATTAAGGGTTTCTCTAAAAAACTTTATGAAAAGATAGCTGGAATTCCCGACTATATCGGGATCCTTGATGCAACAAAACATGCTCGATATGCATTGAATATGCACGTTGAAATAGTCACCAATATCATACCCGGATTAAGCGACGATGATACTCAGCTTAAAGGGATAGCCAACTGGATAGTAAACGAATTAGGCGCTGATACCCCCTGGCATGTAACCCGCTTTGTGCCTCATCTGAAACTATCCCACATCGACTGTACACCAGTGGCCACACTTGAGAGAGCGAGACAGATTGGCCTTGAGAGGGGTCTTGACTATGTTTACATAGGAAATGTCTCTGGCCATCCAGCTGGAAATACCTATTGTCACCATTGCCATAGATTGTTAATCGAGAGAGATGATTTTACTATACGAGAGTATAAAATTATTGAAGGAAGATGCCCTTATTGTAAGGTACCAATTCCAGGGAGGTGGAGCTAAATTTGGCAAAGTGCATTTACTGTCACAGAGAGTCAATGCTGATATCTTCTGAACTTGGGCTCTGTTTGGATTGTATCCGCTCTCATTTTCATGAAGTCAGATCTCATATTGAGAAAGTTCATGGGCGCTCAAGGGAGATGTTTGGCCTTCCTCCAAGGCCTCCCAGGACAGATGAAGGATTAAAATGTACCTTTTGTGTCAATCGATGCCAGGTCTCTGAAGGAGAGAGGGGGTATTGCGGGGTAAGGCTCAATAAAGATGGGAAATTTGTAGGAGGGAGGGCGAATGAGGGAAACTTTAGCTGGTACTATGATAACCTTCCAACAAACTGTGTAGCGAAATGGGTTTGTCCTGCAGGAACAGATTGTGGATATCCCGGGTTTTCCTATGCCCGGACTCCAGAATATGGCTATAAAAATTTGGCAGTCTTTTTTCATGCCTGTACATTCAACTGCCTATTCTGCCAGAATTGGCATTATAGAAAAGAATCAACAAGAGCGTCAAAATCAGGAGCGGATGAATTGACCAATGGCGTTGATGGAAGAACTGCCTGCATCTGCTATTTCGGTGGAGACCCCACACCCCAGCTCCCCTTTGCCATTAAAGTATCCAAAGAGGCTCTAGAAAAGGCAAAAAATAGGGTTCTTCGCATCTGCTGGGAGACCAACGGAAGCATGAGTACAGATCTTTTGAAAGAGATGGCAGAGATATCATTGAAAAGTGGCGGCTGTATAAAGTTTGACCTCAAGGCATATGATGAGGGATTGCACATTGCCCTCTGTGGTATAACAAATAGAAAGACCCTTGAGAACTTCACCCTAGCCTCAAAATATATTATTAAAAGAAAAGAGCCACCATTTCTTGTTGCAAGCACTCTTTTAGTTCCAGGATATATAGATGAAAAAGAGGTTTCTGATATAGCAAAATTCATAGCCAGGCTCGATCGATCTATCCCCTATTCTCTTCTAGGATTTGCCCCTAACTTCTACATGCCGGACCTACCATACACATCAAAGAGAGAGGCAGAAGGATGTCTCAAAGCAGCAAAAGAGGCAGGTCTAATGAATATTCATATTGGAAATATTCACATCTTGCACTGAAGGTATAATGTTCTTTTCTAACAGTATCATTGATACTGACAGAAAGGATTCCTCTTTTTGTAAGCTCTGCACTGCACGCCTGAGATTACCAAAATGGCTCTAGTTTTCTATAAATTTTATGAGACAGTAATATCTCTTAGCAGACACCAATTTTCCTCTTTTGCTACTGACTGCAACTCTCTTTTATCCCTTATAATTAAATCGTGACATTATTTCCTTGACTATAGTAATACAAAGTAATATAATTATAATTGTAATACAAAGTAATAATTGAGGAGATCTGAATGAAAAGGCAGAAAAAAGAGGAGATCATCACCTTCAAAGTTGATGAAAAATTAGTGCAGGCAATGGAAGGAATACCGAACCGGTCAGAGTTCATACGTACTGCGATTCTTGCTGCTCTTGAAAGTAGCTGTCCCCTTTGCAGGGGAACCGGGATTCTCACACCGGATCAGCTTAGACACTGGGAGGTATTTTCAGAAGACCACTCTGTACAGGAGTGTGATAGCTGCCACGCTTTC
>CAYRKG010000055.1:0-29847 GCA_964424795.1 uncultured Spirochaetota bacterium | reverse complement strand
CATTTTAAATCTCATAAAAAAGTAAGATGTCCCCTTTTTTTGCCTTTTTCGGGGCCAGGTAAACTATAAATATTCTTCTGACGAGAAAAACTTTCGCGCTCGATGAATCCCCCAACAAGCCTTTCAGCATATTCTTCATTCACCACCTGATACATCTTAGTAAAATCCCATACCGGCTTTACAAATTCGATCGATCGGTATCCAAAGGGCCCTTTCTTTTATGCGGTTAAATCGAATTCTTAGAAGTGGTATCCAAAAACGACCATCTTTTGAGCAGATTGCGCTTCTAACCCCTTCTTCTCTTTTTTTCTCAGAATACAGCGTTTACTTCGACCAGTCAATAAAAACCAAAGAAACTAAACAATACTACTTCTTAATAACCACATTCCTTTTTTTCTTGACTGGCGTGAATTGAAATCCTATACTGTCAGAAAATATCTGACAGACGAGATTATGAAAAAATTGTACCGCTCGCAGAAAAATAAAATGATTGCCGGAATCTGTGGCGGATTAGGGGAGGTCTATTCAATCGACCCAACAGTCGTTAGACTGGTCTGTGTTTTTATCTGTCTGGTATCAGGGATTTTTCCCTTACTGATAACCTATTTGATAGCGTGGATTGCTATACCTCTATCCGTTAAGTCATAAGGTATTATCCGACGTTTCCATTTCTGTGTTTATTAAAGAAAGAATACTTCTACAAACACGAGAAGGATGAATGGACCCAAAGGCTTTTGAATAGGCCCTATGTACAAAGCAATCCCGCATTTTATTCGGTGGGCTGTTCAACAAGTCTCGCAGGAAGTTCTTTCTCAGCAATCATCACTGGAAGACTGGTATTGAAAACCGTTTTTCGCGGGCGGGGCCAGTTGGAACCAGCTGCATCGTCAAGCTCAAAAGGACCGATGTCAGGCTCGCCTCTTGCGTTATCGTTGAACCCTGAGATCCTCACACCCCTGTCTATTGCAGGGCTCCCAGGGGTTAGCCCAAAGTCAAGACTACTGGCGTCTCGAAAGGATAACTCTTCCATACTACGGAGCCTTATACCTCCATTCCGTAAGAGCGCATCAAGGATTTTTCTGTCAGCTTTAGGTGCTATAACAATATTGCCAGCTGCTTTGAACAAGTCCTCAGAGCCAGGAGGTCCATTGGGACTTTCCAGCTCTTCTGTAAAAACGAAGATATTATTCTTAAACTCAAAGCTCTGCAGCCATTCCTGAGGCCAGTATTCTTCGTTCCAGTACATCTCTGCTGACTCAACCCATAAGAGGTTGTGAAAATAGTAAAAACCTCTTCCTTTACCATAGCACTCAGACTTGATTATCGTCCACGGATTCCAACCATGCTCGTCGTATCCAACAATAACGTTTCGATAAATGTAGTGTGGTCCCTCGAGGTGATTAGGCTCCTGATGGGATATCGGACTGTCCGAACAGCTCAGAAGCAGATTTTGATGGAAGTGGAGGTTCTTTGATCTCCCTGCCTTTTGCCACGTTTCCAATTCCACGCAATTGTCGTAGCAATTTAAGAAGACATTGTGGTGCGCTTCGCTGTCATCGAACCCTCCAAGAACCAAACCATCAAATACTTGATGTACAAAGCAATGATGGACATTCAAGCACCGGGGCGATGGATCCCTGTTTCCGGATACAGAATACACCAGGCTGCCCTCATACCAGTTTTCAGGATGATATTCTTTTACCAATGGATAGACGACCAGCCTTCCTCCATTACTATTCTGTGTTTCTTTGGCAAACTCGAAAAAGCCTGGATAGGAATACTCACACCACTCGGCCAGACTGTTATCACTGAATCCCACACCTCCGCGACAATATTCGAAAATACAATTTCGCACTACACAGTTAGGTTCATAAAAGACTACACCAATTGTTCCGCTACCTTGTATGCGAAAGCCGTCGAGTATAACATAGGGAGAATCGATCTCTACCAAATCCTCTTCCGGCCTCTCTCCCCATGTGGGGGAAGAGAACATGATTCGCTTCCCATTAGGATCTACACCGCCAGGAAGCCGAAGGTAGAGCCTCCCCTTTTCACAGACAAAACCAGACTCAGGCCCGGTCACTGTACCATCCCGGCCTCGGGTCGGAACCTTCCTGCTTTGAAGATGCTCGAGTTTCATATACCTGAAGAGAAATTGCCTTTCTTCAGTCCAACCGAATAATGAAGGTTGCTTTCTTTCAACCGAGTAGATTCCGCCACCTTCCGGCTTCCATTTTACTTCTCCTTCGGCAGCCTCCTTCCATGCTCCGCTTATGATTGCTTCACCTGGACGTTCCGAGATTATCCATACAGGTCTTTTTTCTGAAGTTCCCAACTCAGAGAATATGGGCCTCTCGTAATAGACTCCGGGAGCGACAATCAGCTTGTCTCCTCCCTTGATCTCACGAGCCGCTTTTGTGATAGTTTTGAAGGCATCCTGAGGACTTGTGCCCTTGTTAGAGTCGTTGCCCTTTTCAGAATCAACATAAAGAATACGCTCTATCTCTACCTCTGCGTTGGAGTAAGTTGCAAGATGCACAAGTAGATAGAAAATGTATGATAGTATTTTAAGGTATCTCATAAAAATATAATGTCAGTAATCGAGCAAAAAAGCAACGTTATTGAGGTAATATCGTCTTTACAGAAGTTTTATAATTCACGATCCCTAAAATAAGCCCAAAATGAAGATAAGAGGCTGTAATAGTCAGAGTATTATTTCATTAAAATGAGATTTTATTTTTTCCTTGTCATACTCAGGCTTTTCTTTCATTATTAAAATGCAGATCTTTTTAACCCTCCTGGAGCAATAGATCCAGGAAAGAGTTTAATCAGAAAGGAGCAATTTAGCTATAAAAATGAAAAAAGAAGAGATTACGCTGGACGGTTTTTCGCTGACACCAGAGGATGTTGAGCGTGTTGCCAAAGGAAAAGCCTCAGTTTCACTATCCAGTGAGGCCAGAAAGCGGATAAAGAGCTCCAGGGAATGTATTTTATCGGCTCTGAGTAAGGGTAAGCCTATCTATGGTGTCAACACAGGCTTTGGTGCCCTTTCTAATGTAATCATCGATTCAAGCCAGATAGAGCAATTGCAGAAAAATTTAATTCGGAGCCACTGTACCGGTGTCGGGGAGCCATTTCCAAAAGAGGAGGTGCGGGCAATGATGGTGCTCTGCGCCAATTTTTTCTCCATGGGGAATTCCGGTGTTGGATTGGAGCTTGTCCAGAAACTGCTTGACCTCTTAAACCGAGGAGTCCATCCTGTAGTTCCTCAGAAAGGCTCTGTAGGAGCTTGTGGTGATCTTGCCCCCCTTGCGCATCTGGCCTCCGTACTTATTGGTGAAGGAGAGGCGATTTACGGAGGCAGGCAGCTTAGCGGTGCTGAAGCTCTTAAACAGGCCGGCATCTCTCCCCTCCAATTGAAGGCAAAAGAGGGCCTAGCAATGATCAATGGAACCCAGACTATGACTGCTTTGGGAAGCCTTGCCCTGCTCAAGGCCGAGAGGCTGACCAAGATTGCAGATATTGTCGGAGCAGCAACACTTGATGCTCTCAGGGGAACTCTTACCGCCTTTGACCTTGATATTCAGGCTGTCCGTCCTCATCCTGGCCAGATGAAGGTGGCGAAGAATTTCCATCGACTGATGGAAAAAAGTGAGATCACAATCTCTCACAAAGAGTGCCCCCGGATCCAGGATGCCTATTCCCTGAGGTGTATTCCTCAGGTTCACGGGGCAGTTCGCGATGTTCTGAACTATGTAAGAAGTACTCTCTCCATCGAGATTAACTCTGCCACAGACAATCCATTGGTCTTTTCGGAAAAAGATAAGGTGGAATCTGGGGGGAATTTTCATGGGGAGCCCGTTGCCTTTGCAATGGATTTTATGGGGATAGCCATGAGCGAACTGGGAGGAATTTCAGAGAGGCGGATCGAAAAACTCCTTAATCCAGTCTTCAGCGAGCTCCCCCCTTTTCTGACAGACAAGGGGGGGCTTCATTCAGGGCTTATGATGATTCAGGTCTCAGCTGCATCGCTGGCCTCTGAGAATAAACTTCTAGCTTCTCCAGCAAGTGTGGATTCCATTCCTACCTCTTCGGACAAAGAAGACCATGTGAGCATGGGTACAACAGCGGCGCGGAAGGCAAAAGAGATTCTGGAAAATGTTGAATATATTCTGGCCATGGAACTTCTGGCTTCAACTCAAGGTTTGTATTTCCTCCTTCCCTTAAAACCAGGTATTGGAATCCAGGCAGCATGCAGGGTGATCAGGGAGGTGGTTTCACCCATCACGGAGGACCGCCGTTACCACGAAGATATAAAAGCGATTCGAAATCTGATCGAAAATGGGAGTATACTCGATGAGGTGGAAAGGGCAGCGGGCTCACTTCTATAGATTTTTTAGATGGTTAATCTGCCCCTTTTTCTCTATCATAGACAACTATCCCATTCTTTATAACTTTTTCTACGCTGTTCACCCCTGTATGATAGGGAATGTATTTGTAGGATGGAAATTCAAGAACTACAATATCACCCTTTTTGCTAGCATCTATACTACCAATCATATCGGCTCTCCCAAGAGCAGCAGCAGCATTTAGAGTCAAAGCTGTAGTTGCTTCTTCAATACTCATATTCATGTACAGGGTGGCAAGAGTAAAAACAAGAGGTATGGATTCACTGAAACAGCTTCCTGGATTCATGTCTGTAGCCAGCGCCACAGCACAGCTATTATCGATCATGTACCTGGCCCTTGCATAATTCTCTCTCAGACTGAAAGCTGTACATGGAAGTAATGTAGCGATGACACCAGCCTTTTCCATATCACTTATGCCTTTGTCAGAAGAAAAAAGCAAATGGTCAGCAGAGACAACTCCGAGTTCAGCGGCTAATTCAGCTCCTCCTGATGCTGTTATTTCATCAGCATGAATCTTTAGTTTCATTCCCATCTCTTTTGCCTTAAGCAACAACCTCCTCGATTGTTCAACAGTAAAGACATTCCTTTCGCAGAAAATATCGCAGAATTCTGCAAGCTTTTTTCCTGCTACAGAGGGCAGTACAGTTTCAATAATATAATCAATATACTCATCTTCCCTTCCTGTGTACTCTTCCGGTACTGCATGAGCTCCCAAAAAGGTCCTTACTATATCAATAGGATGAACTCTATCGAGCTCTTTCATAACTTCGAGCTGCTTTATCTCCGTATCGTAATCCAAACCGTACCCGCTCTTACCTTCAACAGTTGTAACACCGAAAGACAATAAAGAGTCCAATCTCTTCTTCCCAGTCAGAAATAGCTCAGACTTTGTGGCCTCTTTTGTGGCTCTGACAGTGCTTGTTATACCTTCACCCTCCTGCATTATATCCATATAGCTGTTACCTTGAAGTCTCCGCTGAAACTCTTCAACCCTGTATCCTCCAAAAATGAAATGAGTGTGAGAATCTATAAATCCGGGCAGAACAGCTTTTTTGGAAGCATCTATTACTTTATATGCATCTTCATCATAATGCATCAGTATGTCATACGTCTTACCGGTAATCTTTATTATTCCATCTTCAACTATGACTGCTCCGTCTGGAATTATATGCAGATCTGTCATTTCTTTTCCTGCTTTTGCCTTAAAACCGCTGCAGGTTACAAGCTGTGCAGCGTTTTTTATTATCAAGTTCCCTTTATTCATAATTAGTTCCTGTTGAATAATTTTGCTTCTTAAAGATATAAATAAATGGATATCATATAATTCATTGAAATATAAAAGTTTAAAGAACTAATTTGGAGCCGGTTATTCTATGAATGAGAATATTGGCAATTATTCACCGGCGACTAGTTTCGTTCTCTCATTCTTTCAGAGACTGAGCATTATCCCCGATCTTTAAATGCCTCTGATACCGCATTTTTCACCAAATCTTCTTCAGCTATATAGGGGATTGTTATATGATCTGTCTCTCTATTGATTCTATTATATTCGATACAGGTTTTAACGGAATTCTCATTTCTGGCCCATGCACGCCTAGCAACACCCCCCATAACATCCCATCTCATAGCAGATTTTATTGTATCATCAACCTCTCTACTGCCGTCGAGAACTAATCCAAATCCACCATTTATAGCTTTCCCAATACCAACTCCGCCACCATTGTGGAGAGAAACCATAGTCATCCCTCTTGCAGCATTACCGGCAAAACACTGAGTAGCCATATCAGCCATCACATTGCTTCCATCCTTTATATTTGAAGTTTCTCTGAACGGTGAATCTGTCCCTCCTGTATCATGATGATCCCTCCCGAGCATAATAGGCCCTACTTCTCCATTTCGAACCATCTCATTAAACTTCAGAGCAATTTTTACTCTTCCCTCTGCATCCTGGTACAGTATCCTTGCCTCTGTTCCGACAACAAGCCGATTCTCCTCTGCCTTTCTGATCCATATATAATTGTCTCTATCCTGTGCCCTTCTATCAGGATCTATGCATTCCATTGCCGCCCTGTCTGTCTTTATTAAATCTTCATGTTTGTGGCTCAAGCACACCCACCTGAATGGTCCATAACCATAGTCAAACAACAGGGGCCCCATTATATCTTCTACATAGGATGGAAAAATGAAGCCATCTTTTTCATCTATACCATTTTTGGATATCTCTTTTACACCGGCATCATAAACAGCCTTCATAAAGGAGTTCCCGTAGTCAAAAAAGTATGTCCCTCTATCAACAAGCGCTTTTATTAATTCGAAATGACGTTTTAAGCTCCTATCAACGAGCTTTTTGAACCTTTGCCTATCTGTTTTAAGCAAAGCGGTTCTCTCTTCAAAACTGAGCCCCTGCGGACAGTATCCCCCATCATAGGGTACATGACATGAGGTCTGGTCAGAGAGGAGACAGACCTCTATCCCCTTCTTTGTGATATACTCTAAAAGATCAACAATATTTCCATAGTATCCAATCGAAACTGGCTCTTTATTTTTTAAATATTGATTGGCTATATCAAAAACCTCTTTCATATCTGATGAAACTTTACTCAGCCACCCCTGTTCGCGTCTTGTTTTTATTCTTGAAAAATCAACCTCTGCAATAATTCCGACTCCACCAGCTATTTCAATAGCCTTTGCCTGGGCGCCACTCATCCCGCCAAGACCTGAGGATACGAACAGGTGACCTCTCAAATCTTTTCCCTGATCCATTCCTAACTTTAATCTCCCTGCATTAAGTATTGTATTATATGTCCCATGTACAATGCCCTGCGGTCCTATGTACATCCATCCGCCAGCAGTCATCTGCCCATAATTGGCAACACCCATCTGTTCTGCAATTTCCCAGTCTGTTTGATTGTCAAACATTCCAATCATTAAAGCATTTGTTATAACTACCCTGGGACTATCTGGTTTAGATCTGAAGAGCCCAAGCGGATGACCCGATTCTACTACCAGGGTCTGCTCATCAGTCATCACCTCAAGATATTTTTTTATTAATCTGTACTGCATCCAGTTCTGGCAGACACTTCCTGTCTCTCCATAGGTGATAAGTTCATATGGATAAAGTGCAACATCAAAATCAAGATTATTATCAATCATTACCTGAAATGCCTTTCCAGAGATACAATTTCCTCTATATTCATTGAGAGGCTTGGCCTTAATATTTCCTTCTGGCCGGAATCGATAGCCGTATATTCTCCCACGGGTAAAAAGTTCATTTAAAAATTCAGGTACCAGAAAGGCATGCAATTCATCTGGAACATATCGCAGTGCATTTTTCAAAGCAATTTCGGTCTGTGCCTGAGTGAGCCTGAAACCTCTATCAGGGGCCCGTCTTATACCTTCCACAAATTTTTGCATTTTGGGGAGTTCTATATCGAGCTTAATAGCCATAGTATCTGAAACGTTAATATCTTCTATCATCACGTATTCTCCCTTTTTGGAAAAAGATATTTAAATAACGTTTTAACGATCTTTTAAAAATTATAATAACTATAAAATCAAAGCTATATAAAGATTATAAACATGTTTTCATTAAAAAAGAATATGTAATCGAAGATGTTGCCAGTCACAAAATTAGAAACTATTTTCTTTATAACCGGTTTTGGAACATAAAGATTCCACTAATATTGAAGTATATTCTGCGAAAATTAAGACTTTTTTTGCTGCGGTTTTGGTTTTATCTGAATCATATCAAGTAAGTAGTTTTACTAAAAAACCTGATTGAACATCTGAAGTTAAAGATCCAGGATCATCTATGAAGATCGTCGAATGTGTTCCCAATTTTTCCGAGGGAAGAAATAGAGCAATAATAAATAAAATATCAGATTCTATAGGCTCAACTGCAGGGGTATCGTTGCTTGATATAAGCACAGGTTATGCTGCAAACAGGACAGTTTATACCTTCGTTGGTGAACCTGAAGCAGTATTAGCTGCCGCTTATGGTGCTATCAAGATGGGTACTGAGCTTATTGATATGTCTGCACATAGAGGAGCACATCCAAGAATTGGAGCCTGTGATGTTTGTCCTTTTGTACCAGTATCTGATACAAACATGGAGGTATGTGTTGAACTTGCGAGAGCTCTTGGGGAGCAGGTTGGAAGAGAGCTGAATATCCCGGTTTTTCTTTATGAATATGCGGCAAGTACACCAAGAAGAAAGAATCTTGCAGATATCCGTTCAGGAGAATATGAGGCTTTAGAAAAAAAGCTTGCAAAAACTGAATGGAAACCGGATTTCGGCCCTTTTGAATATAACGAACGGGTAAAGAAGTCTGGTGCTACAGTAATCGGTGCCAGGAAGTTTTTAATTGCTTACAATATAAACCTAAATTCCAGAGACAGAATGCTTGCACATAAAATAGCAGTAGAAATAAGAGAAAGTGGGAAATCTTTCAGGGATGAAAATGGAAAGGAAGCTAGGATTCCAGGGAAATTAAAACATTGTAAAGCCATAGGGTGGTATGTTGATGATTATAAAAGAGCACAGGTTTCTATAAATCTTACAGATTATCACATAACAAATATGCATCACGCCTTTGAAGCGGCCATTGAGGAAGCCTCTATATTAGGTTTAAAGGTAACAGGATCTGAAATAGTTGGTCTCATCCCAAAACGAGCATTAATAGAGACAGGGCTGTATTATATAAAAAAAGAAGGGTCAAAAACCTTTTCAGAAAAAGAACTAATCGATATTGCTGTGCATTCATTAGGGCTAAATGACGTAACAAACTTTAATGCTGATGAAAAGATAATTGAATATCGAATCCATAACAAAGCATGCTTACAACCATGAAAATTGATCAGTATATTAAGTATTTAAATCGACACCCAGAAAGAAGGTTCATCAATGAAGAAAAAACTTAAAAAATTAGGGCTTTTTACCATAGTTTTCATCTCCCTTTCATTTATTCAGATTAACTACTACGTCTATGGTGAAACAATCTCACTCTCCAAAGTTCAGATAAAGGTTCTGTTTTCACCTCAGGATAACTGTGCAAAAGAGATAGTGGCAGCAATTGACAGGGCAGAAAAGTATGTTTTTGTTGCAATGTATTTTTTTACTTCACGCCCAATCGCGCAGGCTCTTATACGATCGCAGGATCGAGGTGTGGATGTAAGAGTTTGTCTTGATGAAGAACAGCCTCATTATGAATACTCAAAGTTTAGCTATTTAGAAAATAAAGGTATAAATGTGAGGTTAATAGGCGGGTCAGGAATTATGCATAACAAGTTTTGCATCATCGATGGCCGTATCACTATCGCAGGTTCTTATAACTGGACTGCCCGCGCTGATCTGGAAAATGATGAGAATATCCTGATTATAGAATCGGAAGAGATAGCCCGCATTTATAAGGAACAGTTCTTAAAGTACTGGGATGGAAACTATGTGGATACCTGTATTTATAAAGATGAAAAAAGCATGGAAAAAGCTCCTGTTGCACAAGGATCTGATGCCTCTGAAATAGAAGCAGTATCTGAAAATGGATATGTAGGCAGTATTAATTCCAATAAATTTCATTATCCGAATTGTGAATGGGCAAAGAAGATAAAAGAGGAAAATAAAATATGGTTTAAGAATCGAAAGGAGGCCCTGGATAAGGGGTATATTCCGTGCAAAGTCTGTAATCCATAGAATAAGCCATTACTATTGACGCTTTTTTATACCTTGGAAAATCGCACCATGTCAATCTTGTGTAAAGAGGACACTAAGAGCTTGCTTTGTACAGGTCACTGTATTATATGTTTAAACAATACAGACGGAAGGAGTTGACATGGAAAGAATAAAAAGAAGAGAGTTTTTTCGTAAAGGAATAACTCTAGCTCTCGTATCACTCTTCACGAAGGTTCCATTTAGACTATTTTCCTCTGCCGAGCCTGAGCCTTGGATTGAACCAAAAGAGGCGCGAGTAAGCTTTATCTCTGGTGATTTCTTCATAAACGGCATTCGGGCTGAGGTAGGAGCCAGCATTGTTGAAGGTGACACCATCCAAACTGGAGATCAGTCAGAAGCAGATATTGAGATAAAAGATTATGCAATATTTCATATGAAAGAAAATACTGTTATTGAGATGAACGATATAGCTGCAGCTCATCGGGTAACGGTAAAGAAGGGATGGTTTCTGAGTATTGTAAGGAGAGGAAATACATTTCAGGTAAAAACACCAACATTACTGGCAGGAGTGAGGGGAACAGTACTATTTGTCAATGTACTAAGTGATGACAAGGTTTATCTGTGCGACTGCAATGGCAAGGTCGATCTAATCGATACCAGAACCATGAGCAAGCTAAAGAGTATAGTGAGTGAGTATCACACTGCATTTTCAATAGAGAGGGCAGGTACCGGTGTCCAGATAACCCGTGCTGATCTTCTCTATCACCACGATGGGGATATCCTGAAGATAGACGAGAGATTCCTGCAGGAGACCAGGGTCTTCAGAATGAGAAGAGGGGGAAGAAACTACTGACCAATATTGACATGCGAGGCTCAACTTAGTAATGAGGAGTTGGAAGATGTTGAACCTATCGGTTAAAACCAAAATTAATCCCCTTGAGGCACTAGAGTATGGGACGGAGTTTTTTATTCATAGATCAGGACTCAAACTCGAAGAATTAGTATCCCACATGCATGGACAGGAAGGAGCAACTGAGGTGAGTGTCATTGGCGGTAAGATTATCGGTAATCGAGAGTATGACTCAAAGAATGTTTTAAAAAAGTTGTGGATTTCCTGAAAGATGATTTCGGGCTTGTGGCATTATATTACCTCCTCCATATTCATGGTTCTGGCGAGAATTCAGTTTGTCATCTCATGATCACTCTGAGATTCGACAAACCGACAGAGATCGTCCTGCAAAGCCAGGAGTATGATTATCATGTAAAGGAATTTGCAAAAAGCCTGCCATCATATAAGTCTGGACAATCAAGCTGAAAGCTCTGTGCATCAGACACAACTACTAAGAGTGGTTCGATTTTTTAAAGAGACGGTCTTTAATACGCCAGAGAAGGAACATCAGGCGTTTGTAGATAGAGGGTTTGACAGACCTTTTTTTCTGATCTGAACAACCTCTTCTCATATAGTCCCTGTCTGCAAGACTCAATCGTTCTTCTCCTATTATCATTCCGATACATCAACTGTCCACATAAACGGGCTTTACTATATATAATAGAATATTGTACAAAGTAAAGGCTTCTTTTAAAATCGGCTGAAACTCGATGTGATTTAAACGAGGATCATATTTCCTTAACAAAATAAAAGATTTTTGAATAAAATATTAAAAATAAAGGTATATTTAAATGAAATAAAAGTTTAATGAAAAGGGTAATTGTGAAAGAATATTCTTTGATAAATGAAAGAGAGGTTCTTGAGCAGATCAAAAAAGGAAATAAAGAGGATTATCGGCAAATCGTTGATAGATATATGAAAAGGGCCTACTACATTGCTCTTGGATTTGTGCATAATGAGGAGGATGCTTTAGATATATCGCAGGAAGCCTTTATTAAAGCTTATCGGAAAATAAAGAATTTTGACATAAACGGAAAATTCTTTCCCTGGTTTTACATGATTATCAGAAATTTATGCTTCGATTATATAAAAAAAAGAAAAAGGCTAAATGAAGTTCCATTAAATGGAGTGAGGATTTTAAACACAGAGAAAGAAGATAGAGAAATGAAAAAGATACTGTGGCAAGGAATAGAGAATCTTTCCATGGAACAAAAAGAGATAATTGTTCTGCGCTATTTCCAAGATTTTTCATATAAGGAAATTGCTCAGATATTGAATAAACCGATAGGGAGCATAATGTCTTCCCTGTATTATGCTAAGAGTAAACTAAAAAAGGAATTGAAAAAGTATCTCTAATGAAACATCAAAAAATAAAAGAATTAATTTCTCTTTATATGGAAGGAGAGTTAGATAAAGAAGAAAAAAGAGTAGTTGAGCAGCATTTAAAGGAATGCTTAGATTGTCAGAAAGAGTTTAAATTAGAGGAGGTGTTAAGAAAAGTGGAGTTTAAAAAACCTTCCAAGGAAATTTGGGAAACCTATTGGTTTACCCTATATAACAGATTGGAGAGGAAAATTGGCTGGATTCTTTTTTCAATTGGCTCAATCATTTTAATCTTTATGGGAGCCTATAAATTAGTTGAAGGATTGATCAAAAATCCTGATATACCATTGGCTTTAAAAATTGGCATACTTGTCTTTATAGGTGGGGCTATAGTCCTTCTGGTTTCAATCATAAGAGAGCAAGTTTACATGCGCAAAAGGGAAAGATATAAGGAGGTTGAAAAATGATATTAGTAAGCACTGAAAATGTGTCAGGAAAGAAAGTTAAAAAGGTTTTGGGGTTAGTGAAAGGAAATACTATCCGGGCACGTCACATTGGTCGAGATATTATGGCTGCTTTTAGAAATATAGCTGGAGGTGAAATTATTGACTACACAAAGATGATGGCTGAGGCAAGAGAACAGGCTCTAGACCGGATGATAGAGGATGCAGAAAAATTGGGCGCTAATGCAATTATTAATGTCAGGTTTACCAGCTCATATATTATGCAAAATGCCTCGGAAATCTTAACCTATGGTACAGCAGTTGTGATAGAATAATTAAGTTGAATTTCAAATATAAGATTGTTCTCTCATATGCTTCATGCAATGTTAAGTCTGTTGAAATAAGAAAAATTCAATATCGTTTTAATATAGGGCAAAAACTGATGAATATGAATTATTCTTATCTGAATAAAAAGATTTCAAATATGAGAAACGGAGTATTGAGATACGGAGTATCTTATGAGAATTGTAGTAATAGGAGCTACAGGTCATGTGGGAACTTTCCTTGTTCCAAGGCTTGTAGAAGCTCATAATCATGTAATATCAGTGAGCCGCGGATATCGAGAACCATACCAACACCACCATGCCTGGGATCAGGTGGAAAAGGTAGTTATCGATAAGGAGAAGGAAGAAAGGAAGGGTACTTTTGGGAAAAAAATACTGAATCTTAAACCGGATGCTGTAATTGATATGATCTGCTTTACACCTGAGAATGCTCAAAATCTTGTTGAGGTGTTGAGAGGAAAGGTTCAACATATGCTTTTCACTGGTACGATATGGATACACGGCCACAGTATCACTGTTCCAACAGTAGAAGGTCAGAACATGAATCCATTTGGAGAGTACGGTATTCAAAAGGCCAGGATGACGGAGTATTTATTGAAAGAGTCGAGAGTAAATCAATTACCGATAACCATTCTACATCCTGGTCATATTGTAGGACCTGGATGGAATCCAATAAATCCATTAGGGAATTTTAATCCACAGGTTTTTAATGTCCTAATCAAAGGAGAAACTATTCATTTTCCTACTCTTGGTCTGGAAACAGTTCACCATGTACATGCTGATGACGTGGCTCAGGTATTTATAAAATCCTTAACAAACTGGAAAAATGCTTTAGGTGAAGATTTTCATGTTGTTTCTGAAGCAGCCATAACGCTCAGAGGATATGCGGAAACTGTGGCATCGTGGTTTAACAAAGAGGCTCATCTGAAATTTTCAGCTGGAGAAGAATGGAAAGAAGGTTTCTCAGAAGAAGATATAGAGTATTCGTGGGGTCATATTCTTCGCAGTTCCAACTGCAGTATCGAAAAAGCTAAAAAATATCTTGGCTACAAACCGCGCTATACATCAATGGAAGCGGTGTATGAATCGCTGATATGGCTGATTGATAATAAAGTTGTTAAACCATAATTAGATTCTTTTGTTAAATTTAACCAAAAAACATAGGGCTGCAGTAACTAGAAGCTGGTACCTAATTAAATTGATCTATCTTACCTTCATTCATCGTATATGTACAATGAGTCACTTCACCAAGAAAGTCTCGATCGTGGGATATAATAATGTAGGAATTTACACTTTTTTTTAACACTTCAATGAACCTCTGTTTATGTTTTTCATCAAGACCTGTAGTTGGTTCATCAAGGAGGAGTACCTCCGGTTTCATAGCAAGTATGGTGCCAAGAGCAACGAGCTGCTTTTCTCCACCGGAGAGTTTATGGGTTACCCTATCTTCAAAGCCCTCAAGATCTAAAAGGCTCAATGTTTCAGATACGATCCTCTTTACCTCATCTCTCCTTTTACCTAGATTTAAAGGCCCGAAAGCAATATCTTCAGCAACTGTTGGACTGAAGAGTTGATCATCAGAATCCTGAAAGAGCAGTCCAATCCTTTTTCTTACCTCAAAAAAATCTCTATTCTCCTTCCTCTTTTTTCCGAATATTTTGATCGTACCTGTCGAAGGACTGAGCAATCCCATAATAATATGAAAAAGGGTTGTCTTCCCACAGCCGTTCGGGCCTATCAATGCTGCCTTCCTATCTCTTCTCAAATTAAAGTTGAGGCCTTTGAGCACAGGATTGCCATCTAAATATCCAAAACTTAAATTCTTCAACTCTATTATACTATCTTTGTTATCCATTCAAACCAAATGACTCCAAATAAGAATAGTGTCATTAATACAAGGAAAAGTATATCCTTTTTACCGATCTCAAAATGGTCAAGAAGATAAAATTTCCCCTGAAAGCCTCTACAGAGCATTGCATTGTAAATACGCTCTGAACGCTCATAACTCCTGACCAGGAGCATGCCTATTAAATACGCAAAGGTTTTATAGGTATGTATATTGGTTTTTGGTCTAAAGCCACGAATTATCAGAGCGTTTCTCAATTTTAAATATTCTACATAGAGCACAAAGATGTAGCGGTAACTCAAAAATAAAAGCCACAATAATTTTCTTGGAACTTGAAGATGACTCAAGGCATGTGCCAGTGTAAAAACAGAGGATGTTGAGAGAAGTGTAATAATTAATAGTATGATGGTAATGGATTTAATAGTTATTGAAAGCGCCCTGAATAATCCTTCAGCACTCAGGGTTACTGGACCAATTACACAAACAGCATTACCAGGTATACTGATTGGCAGAAAGAGCCATAAAAGAGCAATAAATACAAAAAGCACACGGAGGCTTTTAACCACAAACCTCAAATTCAGTCTGGCTAATAGCATAAATGAAATTGCAACAATTAAACTTACTGTAATAACAATGAGATTATTGGACAGGGCAATAGCAAATACAAGAGGGAGAGCGATACAGATCTTTATCCGTGGATCGATTGTATGGAAGAGGGAGTTTCCCTTAGAAAACCTTTCAACTATCACTTTCTTCCTTTACTCTTAAAATAAAGTACGAGCCCCATAAGGCCCAGGATATATCCAATACCTGCAAAAATATCTCTTATTGAAAAGCCAACCTCCTTCTGCAATTGTGCTATATTCTTCGTAAGAGGCTTTATCTGCCTTTCAACCTCCTCATGGACTACATTCCTGATGGCCTCTAGACCTATATCACTCGCTATTTTAGAATCCTGTATCTGGTTATTCAATATCCCACCTTCTTTATAAACCTCAATCTCCTCTGGGCTTTTTTCAGGTTCTTCTTGTATAGAAATTTCACCTATCTCATCTGCTTTGAGCACATACATTGCACGGTGTCCTAATGTGGCATCTAGTACAATAGTTAAGTCATCGACCTTTGGTACTTTAAAGCTGTATTCACCATTTCTATCAGTCTGTCCTGTATGAATGAGTACATTTTTACTATCATAAACCTCTATCTTCCCATTAATAACACTCTTGCCATCCTGGAAATAGCTCTCTGTAAAGATTGTATTATTTTCAACATAGGCAAATATATTTACCTTATGGGCAAGTGCTGGTTTTCCACAAAAAAATATTGAGGCAATGAATAAAAGGAAACAAGTACAAAAAAGGAGTTTATGCTTTTTGTGAAACAACATGGGGAACCACCAGAATTTCAGGTTTTACCTTTTTTAATAGTGTGATAACAAATACATTTATAATACCCTCTATAGCCATTAATGGGAGATGTGCCACTGCCGTGACCCTCGCAATTTGAATAAACTCCTCTCCTGAAAACAGCAAGGTGGCCGCAACAAATGTGATCGATAAAACTACTGCCAATGCTCCTGAAAGGAAAGAACCTACAATTGATATTATTTTATTTTCTCTTTTAATAAAGTGATGAAAGAGGAGGTAAACAATCAGTGCAGGAACAGCCATATTTACTGTGTTCACCCCAAGAACAGTAAGTCCTCCAAACTGAAAGAGCAGTGCCTGGAGTATAAGTCCAATAAGTATAGCAGGAAAACAGGTCCACCCTAAAAGAAGCCCCATAAGCCCATTAAGTGTAAGATGTATACTTGAAGGTCCAATGGGAACATGTATAAGTGAAGCGACAAAGAATGCTGAGGAAAGTACTGCCACTCTCGGGATTTTATCATAGTCCATCCTCTTTAGTCCCACTGCAGTTCCAGCTGTTGCAACTGCAGCGCCTGTAATCAGGACTTGATAACTCAGAACTCCTTCAGAAATATGCATTTTATTTACCTTATTAAAAGTATTAGACTTAAACTTTATTTGAATATTACGGCATATCATGCACCTTTATCCAGAATAGTGCACCGATTTCTACAGGATAATGTTTTCCATCACTGTGTCTTATTTTTACTTTATCCTCACTTAATGCTGCAAAGGCCCACCATCCAGCTTTGGGACAGGCATATGTGAAAACACCATTGGCATCAGCTTTAATCACCTGTGTAATGAAGGGGGCTGCAGGAGGCTTAACTTTACCATTTGCAAAATATTCTACCTCAACCTCAGCGTAGGGAACAGGTTTACCAAAGGCCTTCACTATTCCCTGAAAAACGTTTCCTGTCCATATTCCATATGGTCTAGTTAGAGGAATAATTTCTGTTTTTAACCCGATCTCTTCGTCCCACCCCTCTTCTAGCCCAAGAGCATGAACAACAACTTTTGTAAAATGTACAATAAAGATCTCCTCTGCAGGTTCAAAGTAGGGTGAAGGTTCTACCCAGAATACATAGTCACCTGGAAGTTTTACATTGTAGCTCGAATAATAGGCATTAAACCCGTCAACCTCCCTTGGCTTGAGGGTATACAAAAGATCTGTAGTTTTTCCTCTCACCTTAACAGCAAATTGAACAGGTTTTGCCATATGCATAAAGTGTCCTTCAAATGGATGACCAAAAATGAGGTCAACCCTTAAAGACCTGCTTTCACCCTGAATGATGATATCATCAGAAGGAATAAGGTATTGAAAGTGTGCAAATATGCTGTAAGAAGAACTGAAAAACAATACCAGTAAGCCAAATAAAACCACAATCCTTTTCATAATGAAACCTCGCATAATTAGTTTCTGTTGAACAATTAGTGAAATTACTTAAAAATTTATTTAGAAAAGAAAGTGTTTACTTCGCAACTAATTAATTAGTTTATTGACTGTTATTATCCTTTTTACATTTATTGATTATTAGTGTTACGAATGATTATAAAAGTAACACAATATGCGCGGTTGTCAAGTCTTTTTCTATTCAATTCAGTAAAAAAATGATGAGATTGCACATATGGAATGGGATTTAAATAGACTGTTAGATTCTTTGTTGTTACTAATAATATAATGAAGTTTTTTTATTCAATCATATATAGTATCTAATTCAATTATTGAACTCCCCATCATATTATACTTCACAGGTATCTTAGTACCTTCATCAACCCAGAAGATCAATTTTGGTACAAATAAACCTATAATTCCCATAAATCCACATTCCAGCTTATAGCAGTTGTAAATCCTATCCCTGACCCTTATTGCTTCTCTATTCACCACTTGGATAAATATATCCATCTTTCTCCCATTCATTATTAATGCTTTGAGTATATGCCTTTCCCTACTCTCAATATCAATTGTTCCTATTATATAGGGGATTGTCATCATTCCATAGGTATTCTCATCAATCGATACCGTAGTAACTTCATATTCTCCATTTTCACCCCTCCTCTCTATCACTGCCTCTTTTTCAGAATAGTAAGAAACATATTTTAAAATTACACTATTTTCATTGTCATTCAAAATATACTCCTCTGTCCTGCCAAGCCTATCCATCACTACTTCTGTTATGAATAATATCTCATCATCCTGTTTCGATACTAGAGCTATTTCGTAACTCTTACCTGATTTTCTACTTTGAAAATCGATTATTACCTCGCCTTCATCGGGCATGATTCGTGACCTACTAGTATTAGGAGCATTACTTTTATATATTGTCTGTATATATCTAAAATGGGAGTTATCAAAATAGCTGACTCTAGAAAGGTCAAAAATACTATCATTAGCAAAAGCAATATTCCCGAGTAAAAGTAAAATTATAAAAAACAGAGTTATCATCCTTCCCATAGAAGTTTTCCTTTTTCAGTAATTATAGTATTAGAATAATATGAATCTTATAACAATAGAAAATCATTTCAATATTAGATTGAACTACCTTATCTTGATTAAGATTAAAAGTCTTTTAAATACCAATCTTAGAGCTTGAAATCAGAAATTTGAGAGTAAACTGGCAAATTTCTGGCAATTTTTTATTTAAATCTTTCCGTTTGAATTGACATTAAAGGAATTTAAAACTATTGTATCTTAATCAGTCATTATATTCAAATGGTACTTATATTCCGATTGTAGTGTTTTGGAAAAAAAGATGATCCCTGTAAAATTTGATAAACTTTTATTTTCGAATATGGGGTTTGTCATTCTTCTCAAAGGAGAAGAAGACGATCGTACCCTGCCCATTTTTATAGGAACTGTTGAGGCTCAGGCTATAGCGCTTTACATAAGTAATGTTAAGATGCCACGTCCCTTAACTCATGATTTAATGAAGAATGTTCTGGAGTATCTGGAGTGGGGGCTTAAAAGGATAGAGGTTTGTGACATCAGGAAAGGTACTTTCATTGCCAGACTTATACTTATGCGTAATGGAACTGAAATAGAGATAGATTCCAGGCCAAGCGATGCAATAGCACTTGCCTTACGTTTCGCTGCGCCAATTTATGTTGACGAGAAGGTTATGGATGAGGCAGGTCGTGTATTTACCGGAGCAGAGGCTGATCTTATTGATAACTTCACTCAGAAAGATAAGAAGAATAAAGAGTTAACGCATTTAGAGATATTAAAGAAGGACCTTGATAAGGCAGTAGAAGAAGAAAGATACGAGGATGCTGCAAGGATTCGGGATGAGATAAAGCGATTTGAGAATAGCCATAAAGAGAATTAGTACCTTAATTTGAGCGAAAGCTACATGAGGCTGTAGGCCTCACTTGAGCGAAAGCGACGAATCATGAATGCGGCTTGTCCGCATCAGTACCTTAATAGTGATTTTCTTGCCTTTTTGGCAAGAAAATTTTTATAATGAGAATGTGGCTTGTCCACATTAGGGTTTAATTAATCTATTCCAGAAGCTCTTCCCTATCTTCCGGAAAGTTTGATACAAAATACCCTGATATATAGTAGACTGTATCGCCATTATCATGCGTTAACCAGAGTTTACCTGTTTCCTCATCCATCTCGGTCAATTGTACTGTTAAAGGTGGCCTGTTATCGGTAAAATTTAAGGTCACAGTATATTTTGGGTTGGCGATACCCGTTAGTTGATAATCATTATCTCCTCTCTTAATTGGTTCTCTCACCTCATACTCAGCAGTTAAAATGTTGCGGACAATATTATCTATTTTATAACCACGTCCAATTTTTTCCCCTGTATCCCGAAGCTTCCATTCATCATCTTCTTTTACAAGAGAAAAAATATTGCCATCTTCTTTCAGTGTCACAGAGTTTACATCCTCATCTGTAAACTCAAATATTTTTCTGTCTTTCAATTCAAACTTCGTCTTAGCAAGACTATAAACGAGATCCGACTTAACCTGAAAAATCATACCATCAGTTGACCTCGTTGCATAAAAGAACTGCGGCTCATCTTCCTCTACTGAATCTCCAACAACAAACATGAAATTTGAATTATCCTTTAAATTAAAATTCAACATCAATCTGGGCCTGTCAAGGCCATATTTTACTAAATCGGTCCCTCTCTCCTCTTCAACTTCAACAAAGCTGCCCCATCTCAGGCTTCCTGTATACATATCTACACGCGTTTTTGATGCCTTAAGCTTTTCAGGCATAAAGTACCAGTCATCCCCCTCTTTCTCCAGTACAAATGCGTAGTTTGATGACAGCAATGTTACCCCAATAATATCATCACTATTAAAATGTGCTATACTCTTATCCCGCACATCAAAGAGGCTCTTTTTAAAAGCCTCTCTTACAGCTACTGGAACCAAAAATATCATATTTTTTCCAGTAACCTTAGCGAACACCTTTTTGTTATCCAGACTTTCAATACCAAAATCAATCCCCTGTTCAGTTGCTTCATTTTCATAGTAGAATTTCAGCGATAATGAAGGATCATCAAGGCCATATTCGCCTTCTTTCTCGAGGTTTTCCCAGACAACCTCTTCCCTTTTGCCCTCCTTAATGCTACTGATTATAGCGTCAATAACATACGTATCCCCGCCAGTCCCTACTGGAGATGATATTATCCACTCCTCCTCTTCTTCTTCTTTCTCCAGTTCCTTCAATTTTTTCTCCATCACTATGGGAGACTGCCCCTTCTCTTTTAGCACGAGCTTAACTATTGCCTTATCAGACTGCTCAAAGAGCATTGAAGCCTTCTCTTCTGCTTTTTCCTTTTCTTTACCCTTTTTAACCTCAAAGTACCAGTATGCAAAACCAGCGATAATGAGGAGCGCTAAGAAGATTATGGCCTTTTTAAAGAACTTCATGATTTAACTCTCCTCTGTATGTTGATGTAAAGGCCTATGATGATAATAAAGAGAGGTATTATTATTATAGATACAAAGAATGCGATTCTTCCCTGCTTTAACGTCATTGTAAGATAAACAGACTCCTGCTGCTTTGGCCTGATAGATATGAGCTCGCCACGGTCTGCTAGATAGTTTATAGTATTCAAAAAGAGGTCTTTGTTCCCCTGAGTTTTGTACATCGTATTCGATACGAAATCTGAATCACCAGCCACGAGAACAATTGCCTCTTTTTCCTTTTTTTCAACCTCGACGGACTTCTCAGCTTCTTCCTCGTTCTCTTCAATCGTTTCCTCATCCGATGGGATAGTTATACTTGCATATGCCATTACCGTTACAGGACCCTTTGTGTCAAGATCTTCATTAAACTTTACCTCTTTACCAGAAAATAGATCTTTTATATTTACTTCCGCCCAGCTGGCCTCTCCTGTTCGTGCCACCTCCCGTGTTAAAATATTCTCATCGGGAGTCTCCTTAACCTTTATACTTCTCGCAAATCGAAGGAAGGTAGCAAATCGAAAGTCTCTTGTAATGGGATTATAGGTATAGCTGTTGATTACAGGCATGAAAAAGTCTCCAGATAGTACCCTGCTTAAAGGATCAATTATCACATCATTACTGAGGATAAGACCATACCGCTCAAGTAGCATAGATATATTGGTATACTCAACTCCAGCCTCATTTGGGTCAATAAGGAAAATTACCCTGCCCCCATTCTGGATATAGTTTTCAATCAGCTCTACTTCATGAGCCTCATAATCAATAGTTGGGCCTGCTGAAACTAAAACAGCACAATCATCAGGAACCTTTTTCTCCCGCAAAAGTAAAATCTCCTTTATCTCGTAATTCTCTGCCTTAATCGCTGCCTTTATTTTATCGTACCCATCATTTCCGTAATCCTCAATACTTCGCTCTCCATGTCCGGTAATAAAATATACCTTCTTTAACTCTATTTGGATTAACTTGATGAGAGCATTTGTTATCCCTTCTTCATTGTTTGTCTTTACCTTTTCTGTTTTTCCTTCATATTCTAGTAACACTTCACCGTACTGTTCAATACCCTTATCCTTTACCATACCTGGATTAAGATCAGGATCAATTACTTTAAAATCAAAGTCCTTGTAATGATAGTGATATTCATTAAAAAGCTCACTGATAGATGACGAATCCTGATTTTTAGCATAAAAGGCATACGCAATGACTGGCCCCTCGAGCCTTTCAAGTATCTTCTGGGTCTGATCGGAGAGTGAAAACCTCTTTACCTGGGTTAAATCGAACCTCTTATTACGATCTATCAAAACCATATAGACAATTACTACAAGGGCAACCACAACCACAGTGATTACAACACTATTAACACCATACCTTACTTTCCTCTTTGTAATCTTTTTGACAATATCATCATAAAAGCGAATGAAAAATATAATCCCGATCCCGACACCAGCAACAAGGGTCGTAATGGAAAATATTTCAAACTTTCTCGTTATATAGTAATAGAACAGGCTTGCAAGAATTAAAAGAGGTGAAACTATATACAGATATTTTTCAATCTTTTTTAACATCCTATCCCCTCCATCTTTTCGATTCGAGAACTCTTATTGTGAGAAATATAGATAAAAATATAAAAAGCACATAATAAATTACATCTCTTGTATCAATAATCCCCTTTACGAAGTTGGTCTGGTGCCCGATAATGCTCAATTCACTTAAAACCTTACCTATAGTCTTTCCTGATTCTGGATCAACCACCCAGCCTAAAAACCAGAAGCCAAGCAAAACTCCATAGGATATAATAATCGCAACAATCTGATTTTCAGAAACCGCGGATATCAAAACACCTAATGATAGAAATGACAGACCCATTAAAAAAAGGCCAAGGTACTGTGAAAAAACAGGCCCCCACTCAGAGGTTCCTGCAAATCCAAATGCCAGAAATGGTGCCGGAATTGTGAGAGCAAGCATAAGAAAAATAATTGTAGAAGCTGCAAACCATTTTCCAATGACAATCTGAATATCTTTAAGCGGATATGTAAATAAAAGTTCAATAGTTCCTGACTTCTTCTCTTCAGCAATCAACCTCATTGAGATTGGTGGAATGACCATCAAAAACATGATGCTGTTTGACTGAAAAACTGGCGAAAACACACCAATAATTAAGTCAATCCTCTGAGCATAGTATGGATTTTGCATAAGCTGATATGAAAGCTCAGAATAATAGGTCAAATTCCTGAAAAAGAAAAACCCAAATATCGCTGTAAATATGATCATGACCACATAAGCAACTGGGGTTGTGAAATAGAATCGTAGCTCCCTCTTATAGATCTCTGCTATGTTTCTCATGCCTGTTCCCTCCTATAGGTTTCTTCTAAATTTTTCATGCATTTTCCCTCCTATATAGATTTCTTCTATGTTTTTTGTGCCCTTGTTCCCCCCTATAGATTTCTTATATTTTTCTCATGATTTGTTTCCTCGTTCTTCTTCAGTAACGAGTTTGAGAAATACATCTTCGAGGCTCAGGTATCTCGATTTTAGCTCAAGGAGACTAAAACCACTCTCAACAATCTTTTTTGCAATCTGAGCTCTCATATCTCTATCCTTCTCTACATCGACTGTGTATTTGTTTCCTGAGTTATCGACTCTCCTTATCCCTTCCATCTTTGTGAGTCTGTCAATGACCTTATCAGAAGGACCCTCGACCATCATTTCAATTTGATGCGTATGTGCCAGGCTCTTGCCAATATTATCTGTCGTGTCAACAGCTACGATCACGCCTTCATTTATAATTACTACTTTACTGCAGGTCACTGATACTTCGGGAAGTATATGAGTAGAAATAATAATTGTCTTATCACCAGCCATCGATTTTATGAGCTCCCTTATCTCATGGATCTGTTTTGGATCAAGACCAGAGGTGGGTTCATCGAGAACTAATACCGGGGGATCATTTATAAGAGCCTGTCCTAAAGCAACACGTTGCTGAAATCCTCTGGATAGCTCTCCAATCGTTTTTTCAGTAACAGTATTCAATGCACACAGTTCGATTGTCCTTTCTATGCTTCTTTGCATATCTGCCCTGGGAATACCTTTAACTGCACCAATAAATCTGAGGTAATCAAAAGTCTTCATATCCCTGTACATCGATGGATTCTCAGGCACATAACCAATCCCTCTTTTTACCTCAAGCGGCTCATCAATGACACTATGTCCTGCGACCCAAACATTCCCATCGGTTGGAGGGAAGTATCCAGTAATGACTCTCATCGTTGTAGTCTTCCCAGCACCATTGGGACCGAGGAAGCCAAGTATCTCTCCCTTTTCAACCTCAAAACTTATATCTCTTACCGCTACAGTCTGTCCGTACATCTTTGTAACTCTATCGATTTTAATCAATCTTCTTTTCCCTCCTCACTGAAAATGTGTATATAAATTATTTTAAAATTTAATTAAATGAAATAACAGCAGTCAAGTATTCATTAAAAATAATGAACTTCTTTTATATTTTTTAGCCACAATCTGGTACTGCCAAGTCAAAAAGGTATCATAATGATACATAGCATTTGAACGCATTCGTTTCATTATGAAACAGAATAAGGTTGATTATTTCTCATAATAAATATGAGTGGGTAATTCTTGAAATAAAAGGAGTTAGCAAAATGAGAAAAATAATATTGGCATAATAATTGCAGATAATATTTATAGAAAGAATGTTTTATTATTTAAATGGCAGGTAACTAAAAATGACAAAACATGAGACAAAAAGAAAAACAAAAATACAAAATAACAGGAAATACAATTTCAATCCTTATCGCTTAATATCAGATGAGGAATTCCGTTCAAATATGACTGCAATAATTGTATACTACGAAATATCAAAAGGAGAGGCAAACAGACGCTTTACAAGCCCAGAACCTTGGCGGAAAGATCTATTGGCCTCATAACTGTAATTAGTTTGCAAGATCTCATTCAGATAAGCTAAAGCAGTAAATCTTCATATCTATAGATGATTCGATCAACAAAGATTACCTAATTCTTCATACATTGCCACTATATTTTTTACAGGAACATCAGGTTGAATATTGTGTACCTGGCAAAAAACAAACCCTCCACCAGGGGCAAGGTCTTCGACACGTCTTCTTACTTCATCCTTTACCTCATTAACAGTTCCTCTTGGAAGGACCCGTTGCGAATCACATCCTCCACCCCAAAACGTCAGATCCTTTCCAAACTCCCGCTTCAGCTTTTTTGTATCCATATTTGCCGCCGTAACCTGCACCGGATTCAAGGCATCAATTCCTATATCAATTATATCCGGTATCAGGTCATATACTGAACCACAGGAATGTAAAAGCAAGGGTCTTCCGCTTTTTCCTTTAATATATTGCCATAGTCTCTTATGATAGGGCTTAATCATTTCCCTATATAGATCGGGTCTCACTAACGGACCATTCTGAGAACCAAGATCGTCATTTACCTGAATGATATCAAGATACTCTCCTACTGCTTCTAAATATCTATCTATACGAGGCAGATAAGCCTCAACCTGCTTTGAAAGCATCCGATGAGCAAGAGGTTTATTTAACATAAGATCGATCATAAAACTTTCATAACCTCGTAAATCCTGGCCTGCAGCAAAAAGATGCAGCCACAAGTTACCAACAATCGCATACGGGGTCTCATGATAGAGTTCCTGCGCTTTTTTCCTTAAATCCGAAAAATTCTCGTCATTATAATACGGCCAGTCAAACGATTCAAAAAATGGCTCTCCAGCATTAATATCTTCTATGGTCTGCGCATCTTTCAAAGGGTGATATACTGAATCAAAATAGAGCCCCCCGCTTGGACAACGTGCCAATACAGTTCCATCTTCATTAGCCAGAACAGTATCTCCGTTTTCAAGAGTTTTCATGTTTGCCTTTGCAGCTATTTCTGCATCTGAACCATCCGTAAGCCTCCACGGCTTCCACTCTTTTGGTTCAATCAGTAGTGGAATCGCATCTGAACCGATAATTTTTAGAACAGAAGGCTCAACCTTTGCAATTTGCTGTACAAGATCAAAAATTTGTGTCCTTCCACCAGTAATACCCAAATGCGTTTTCAGATTATTATACGCTATTCCGGTAATACCTGATGATTCTGTGGCACCAAGCTCTAATGGCAAACGATCTGACTCTTTGTGTTGCAATGCAAGTACTATTCGTTCCCTTGAAGTAATAGACATATACCCTCTAAACTAAGAATTTCAATTGGAATATAATACTATTTAACATGGTTTCTAACTATTTTAATCACGAAAACATTTGACATGATATTCGATGACTAATATAATAGTAATCGTTTTATATGCTTTGCTTCCACTTTATTTGAGCTCACATATTAACAGGTAGTTTACTCGCTCAGTTCTCTATCATTAAGCCGATAGTTATTTTCTCGACCAAATGTACTTCGCATAGAAAGGATTAAAAATATAAATAGTATGGCAAGGTTTATTCTTTTTCTTTTATTAATAACTTTAACCTCGTGTTCCTTATCTAATTCAATTCCCAGAATTGAAGACGGAGAGGTAAATGGAATAGAAGGCTGGAATGTCCATGCAACAATCAATTGTGAACCAAACTCTGGACACACAGGAACACCTGTTACAGTAACAATATACTTTGACCAGGGATACGCTCTTGTACATGATGTAGAAACCTGGCAGGCTATAGAAGACTGGGGATGGGAGTTCAAAAGAACGCCCGAAGTTGATCCCGAAAAGCAAGATGCTTATACATGGGTTACAGGATATGGATTATTTTTAAGTGGAAAGGCCGGTATTTTAAGGTACTACGCAGTAAATGGAGTAACTAAAATTGCTTACGGTGATATAGATGTAAATGGTGGCAGGCAAGGCTCAAAAAGTAGCTATAACCCGCATTTCTCACAAATATCTGTAATTACAGCAAACGGCGGGTTTTAGCGCTTTTCTCACGCTTAACTGCGTTCTGTGCTTAATAATATAATGTATTGCTATATCATTAGCAAAATATCCTGTCTTTCAATTTGTGAGAAAACCGCACTAACCTCTTTTATTAAGTAAAAGACCTCCTGAGTTAAGCAGTGGTTTCTATCTTTTCAATATCTCTCTTATATTCCTTGCTATTCTATCAGGACTGGGCATGTTTTCATTTTCTAGAGTATATGCCATGGGAGGTGTAATGTCATAACCCGAAATGATAGTAACAGGGCATTTCATCTTATGGAAACTACTATTTGTAACTTCATGTGAAATGTGGCTTGCATAGCTGCCAGTATAACACGCCTGAACAACAATAGCAGCCCTGCCTGTTTTATTTACAGACTCTGCTATTGTTTCTATATCGAGAGGCACAAGAGTTCTTGGATCAACAATCTCTACTCTGATCCCATCCTCCTTCTCCAGTTTCTCCGATGCAGCAATTGACCTCGACACCATGTTCGAATAGGCAATAACTGTTATATCCTTCCCTTCCCTTACAATATTCGCCTTCCCAAATGGAATCGTATAATCCACTCCCTGTGGCACTTTTGCCTTCTCAAGATATACCATCTGATGTTCAATAAACATAACAGGATTATCATCCCTGATAGCTGTTTTTAAAAGTCCTTTCATATCATAAGCATTCGAAGGTATGACAACCTTTATCCCTGGAAAGTGAGTAATAACAGCTTCAATACTCTGTGAATGCTGGCCTGCATATCCTTTCCCACCACCTATTGTCGCCCTGATCGTAAGTGGTATCGTGTACTGACCGCCAAACATAAACCTTGCTTTTGCTGCCTGGTTTCCTACCTGATCCATAGCCTGCAGTATGAAATCTATATACATAAGCTCTACAACAGGTCGTAAGCCGGCCATTGCAGCACCTACACCAGTACCGACAATGGCAGATTCAGATATCGCTGTATTAAAGACCCGGTCTCTTCCAAATATATCGAGTAGCCCATAGGTAGCACTGTATGCTCCACCCTGCTCAGCAACGTCTTCTCCCCATACTACAACTCTTTTATCTCTTATCATTTCCTCTGTAAGTGTCTCAACAACTGCATGCCTTGCAAGAATTTTTCCCTCACTGTCTCTTGGAATGTTCCTCGGCTTTTTAAGAAGATCTACTGTCTTATATTTATCACCAATATCATTTGAATTACTTTCCACATACACTCCAAAATAGATATCTTTTGTATCAGGATCCCTGCTGTTTGCTGCAAGCAGTGTAACTTTTTCAATCTTTTTCCGTGCTCTGTTCCATTCATCCTCTGCAGACTCCTCTGTCAATATATCATTTTCCATTAACTCATTCTTAAACCATTCAATGGAGTCATGATTCTTCCACGCATTCTTCTCTCTATCTGTTCTATAGGCAGTACCCTTATCTTTAAAGTTATGCCCCCAGTGCCTGTATGTGTTTGCCTCCAGCAGAACTGGACCATCCCCCTTTATACAGAGCTCCTTTGCCCTTCTCATCGCTTCACGAATGCTAAGAACATTCATTCCACATACAGTTTCTGCATGCAGAGCTACATCATTATACCCTGCACCCCTCTGAGACAGATACTCAATTCCTGTAACTTCGCCCTTCTGCTGCCCTGTGTATCCGTACTGGTTGTTTTCAACATAATATACCACAGGCAATCCATGCTCAAATTGAGCCATAACTGCAAAGTTCATAGACTCATGCGCTATACCATTATTCATAGCTCCATCACCGACAAAGCATACAACTATCCTATTCTCTTTCAAGTAGTCAACGGCATATGCCGCACCCGTAGCAATACCCATAGATCCACCTACAATTGCATTTGCACCAAGGTTCCCAACAGAAAAGTCTGCAATGTGCATACCACCACCTCTTCCCCTGCAATAGCCTGCCTCTTTGCCCAGAAGTTCTGCCATTGTTCTGTAAAGGTGATAGTCAATCGCAGCATCTAAAAGATTACTATATTTATCAGTAAAAAACTCATTCTTTTCAGCATCCTTAACAAACTCTAAAAGCTCATCCTCAGTCATCTCATAAAGTGCAAACAGACCTTTATTTATACAGTGCCCATGCCCTCTATGGGTACTGGTTATGTAATCATCTTTTGATAAGACAGACATTGCACCTACTGCTGTAGCCTCCTGTCCAACACTTAAATGAGTGGTTCCTCTGAATATGTATCCCTCATAAGGTACAAAGCGCCTGTTATCCAGATCCCTAACCATATACTCAAAATTTCTCTGAAGGAGCATTGCTCGATAAAGCCTCAAGGCCTCATCTTCTGAGATAATATCTTTATCAAGCTCATCTTTTAATTGTGGCCTATACCTGAATAGAGGTATATCAGGAAAGGTTATCTTTTTATCACTTTCCGTACATGGCAATACATCGATATTCTTCATAAAAATCACCCTTATTTCACGATTTCTATTGCTTTCACTTTAAAGATATTATTGATTTTTCATTTCCCCAAGAATTTTTACTTTTTTTAATCGTGATCTTACTGATTTGTAAACCGAAATTTTTAACCCTGTAAAGGTTAAAAGCCATTTGCGATGTTTTTAAGATAAATTCTCACAATGAATTAGAGATATCAC
>CAYRKG010000054.1:0-29909 GCA_964424795.1 uncultured Spirochaetota bacterium | reverse complement strand
CCCTGATGCCGCTTTTAGTTATAAGAATTCCATCTTCGAACCGCAAACCGATATTTCCGTCAGAAAGCCAGACATCAATATTAAATAGCATATTTTGTTCTATAGTAAAATCAGCATTTCTAGCAAGCCATAAACCTTCTACTTCAGAACTTCCAGTACCATGAGCAGGGCCGTAAAGTGTAAACTCTTGATAACCGTATTTGGAGAGGATTTCATAGTATCCATCAAATATCTGTGAAGCTGGAACTCCAGGTGCAATATTATCAAGTGCATAATTTACTGCCTCAAGGGCTACATCCATAAGTTTTCTAGCCGCTTTTGGTACATCTCCTATACAGAACGGCCTGCACATATTTCCACAATAGCCCATATACTTCGCCCCAAAAGTAAATTGAACGAGCTCATTTTTTTGAATAGCCCTATCTGTTGAACGGCAGAGGCTCAAATGCGTATTCGGTCCTGAGCACACCCATGCAGGATATGGCATTCCTTCTGCACCCAGATTTACCATTTTAGACCGGGCACAGGCCTCAAGCTCCCACTCCCGCTTTCCTTCTTCTGCAGCATTTAGAGCAGCCTTCATTGCTTCCTCTGTAATATGATAAGCCTCTATAATATATGGTATCTCAGTCTCTGTCTTGATAGACTGAATTCTCAACAGTAGTTCATCAGCAGGAACAAACTCCGCCTCAGGAGCGGCTCTCATAAGGTCTTCAAAAAGGATATAGGGAAATATATTCCAGTTAGCAATACCTATACTCCTTGGAACATAACCGCATGCCCTGGGAAGGATCTTTGAAAAACTCTCTCCTGAAACTTTTGGAACCCACTCTGGGGCAGATGTCTCTACTAAAAGAGGGTTTACCATTATGTCAGGCACCTTTGAAAAGGCACGAGCAAATTCTAGGGATTCAGGACCTCCTGTAACAAGTACAGCGTTCCCTCTTTGTGGTACTACAACCGCTGAAAAATCAAAGAAGGGCCAGAATCCGGTAAGATAACGAGAGGTTGCTGATTCGCACTCACTGCTGTAACCGACAAGAACATCCAAGCCCTCCTTTTTCAATTCTTTCTGGAGTTTCTTTATCCTGGCTTTATATTCAAATTGCTCAAGTGGTTTTAACCTCATGTATTATTCCTCCTCTGCTGCTCTGGAGTATTAAAATAGTTAGCTGGAGAGAATATACCATTAACAATTGGAACTTTTTTAAATTCCTATATTCACCCTCTATTCATTCTCAGGAAACCATTCGCCTTTATCACGAATATATTCCATAAATTCAACTACCGCACCATCCTCGTATTCATAGAATCCAACCCTTACAAAATCCCCTACAGTAAAGGGCTCAAGAAGTACCTTAAGTCCCCTTGAAGCCTCTTCTATACTTTTTACCCGGTATGAAACATGTGGTCGTTCACGTAGAGGACCTGTTACAGGGCTGTCTGGTTCATATCTGAGCCATTCAACATTTAAAGGGTGATCTTTCGGGTTTGTTACCCAGACACGTGTAGCTTCAACAAAGTTCTCTCCAGCCTTCTTTTCATCTGTTATCAGGCCTATATGATCAAACTCCATTCTTGCCACTCCTTGCTTGTAATAAAAATCGGATTCAAAACTCAACTATCCTGTTCTCTCTTGCAGAGAGCTCCGCAGCTTTCATTGCAACAACAACAGCTTTTGACTCTTCAGGAGTAATAACCGTCGGCTTTTCCCCTTTTGCCACGCATTTTAAAAAGTAGTCAAATTCATCTTTGAGGAATCCCCTTCTTGAACCATGTACTGCGGGCCAATAGGTTGACTGTGGATAACTCAATCCTTTTTTTGTAAGCACAGTATAGTTTACCCCAGATCTGTCTATATAGATTGCACCTTCAGTTCCAACGACCTCCATTTTCGCATCAATAGCATATGGAGCATTATCAGGCAAACACCATACATTCTCAATTACTGCGATTGCATCATTATCAAAGCGAAAGAGTGCCCATCCAAGATCGTCGTTTGGCAGATTAGGTCTTGTATTTATAGTTTGAGCGTAAACACTCTTTGGCCTTGCACCTGTATACCAGAGCATAAGGTCAAGATCGTGTACACCATCACCAAAGAGGGCGCTTATCTTATGAAGGTGACTTTCTGTTATCCACTTTGCCAAGTTTCTTTTGGCATGAATTGTCAGTATCTCACCAAGATTTCCTGCTTCGATCTCCTCTTTGGCCAGAGCATATACTGTGTCAAACCTGCATATATGACCCACCATAAAGCATTTATCACTTTTGTTAGCCTCTGCAATAATTCCATCACACTCCTCCTCTTTTCCAGCCATGGGCTTTTCGAGGAATACATGTTTGCCAGCACGAAGAGCATCGACAGTTATCTGAAAATGATCATTCACGTGAGTTACCACAGTAACCATATCTATAGCTTTATCTGCAAGAAGCTCGTGGTAATCTGTGTAACTTTTAGAAACCTTATACTTTTCAGCTACTTCCTTTAGCCGGGCCTCCCTACGTGTGCAAACCGCAGAGACTTCGCACATAGGTAGCTGCCCGAGTGTATCAACATGATGCTCCCCAAACCAGCCAAGCCCGATTATTCCACACCTTATTCTATCCATAGCCTTCCTTCCCTCCTTATAAAAATAACTATCACTTTAAAGTTTAAGTCATTGAAAAAACATTATACCACCGATCATAAAAAAATGATATTGAAATATATGAAGAGATTGCTTTAATGCAGGTATTTAATAGAACAGCAGGAAGATATATTTTTAGGGTGAACTTCGATAAAAGGAATCACTATACTGTTTAATACTGAATACGCACAATTATAAATTTATATGAGGATGGTTTACTCCTGCCAGCTTGCCCACTTCTTTCCAATATTTGAAAATATTATCCAGATAGATATTCCTATTGCAGAGACCATAATGATAACAGCAAAGAAATTCGCCATTCGTGCAAGAGACGAATAGTACGACAACTTATTACCCAGTCCCATTTTTCCTCCAACCATATCCGCTCCAACACAAGTGATAAGAGCAAAAATACCTCCTACAAGAAGTCCAACTATAATCATGGGCAATGCAAGGGGGAACCGAATTTTTGTGAATATCTGAAATGTTGTTGCCCCATAAGATTTAGCAAGAGCGATTTTTGCAAGATCTGTTCTCCTGAATCCTGTTACAGAGTTAATCATTACCATAGGACCAGAGGCTAAACTTGCGGCAATAATCCTGGGCCAGATGCCGAATCCGAGTTTCAGCATCAAGAGAGGAACAAGGGCAAGTGTGGGAGTTGTTATAAGCAATAGTATATAAGGAACAATGATTTTTTCAATGTAAGGTATTTGAATCAGGACAGCAGAGAGTATAAGCCCTATTGAAGCTCCAACAACATATCCTGCAACCAGTTCACCGAGAGTGATGAAAAAGTGAGGATAAATATTTGGTAAAGATGTTACGAATGCAACAGCTATCGCACTTGGAGTAGGAAATACAAACTCCGGCACTTCGAATAAACGTACGAGAAGTTCCCAGCTCCCGATGATAACAATAGCTACCGCTAGAATGCCTGCCACCTGCTTCAATCCATGTACCTTTACTGCAGATACAGTGGATGATATATCAAATGCACCTCTTTTATCAGGGACCTTCTCCTCTTCAAATTCCGGTATCTCTTCTTCAAGTTGTCTTTCATAAACATCCATAGCTCAAACATCCTTCTATTTAATTAGTTTCTGGTGAATAACGCGCCAATAAATTGGCGAAGATACACCAGAACCTGCGTTCTTCGAACGTACCAAGTTCTCTAACTTGGCAAGTTCATTGGTGGCTTCATTATATACAGATAATACAATGATTTACAAAATGCATTTTCTAATTTCATAAGATTTATTCGAATTAATCACCAAGAACTAATTAAGTTTACTAAAAAGTTATATATTTGATATTTTATGTAACCATTGAATACCTCATAGTAGCCTTTAAAAACATTTGGGAAATAACAATCCTATGCTCTACGTTACTGTACTGTATGCCTGACTCTGGTAGATCCCTTCTTCCTTCTGTTTCTCAACATCTTTTACAATTTTTCTCTTTATTTCTGTTACGATTTCAAAATACTTTTTATCCATGGTTATCCCTTCCGGTCTGGGCCTCGGTAAATCAATATCGTAAACAGCAGAATTTGTACCAGGTCTTGGAGTCATAACATAAACTCTGTTAGCAAGATATACTGCTTCTTCTATCCTGTGAGTTACAAATGCGATCGTTTTTTTTGTTTTCTTCCATATATCTAGAAGAAGTGTATCCATCTCATCCCTGGTATACGCATCCAGACTACCAAAAGGTTCATCCATAAGTAATACTTTTGGATCGTATGATAAAGCCCTCACAATTGAAGCCCTCTGCTGCATACCGCCAGAGAGTTCCCTTGGGTAGTGCCTTTCAAATCCAGAAAGGTCTACAGTTGTGATTAAATCTTTTATCCTTTCCTCGTAAGCTTTTACATTTTCTTTCATTATCTCGAGAGGAAAGTATATGTTCTGCATAAGATTTCTCCAGGGGAGCAGATTTGCCTGCTGAAATATGATCCCTACCTCCCGCCTCGGTTTATCTACCTCCTTCCCTAGAATGATAGCTTTCCCAGCATTAAAGGGGTGTAAACCTGTTAGACCCCAGAGGAGGGTTGTTTTGCCACATCCGCTTGGACCAACAATTGCAGCAAAATCCCCCTCTGCTACCTTCATTGAAAAATTGTCAATAGCATGTACAGGCCCTCTCTCACTTGCATATACCTTGGTTACATTTTGTACATTTATAACGTCTTCCATGCTTATTCCCTATAACGAATCAGATAGATATTTAAAATAAGATAATATAAATATTGGATAATTAAAACCATTATTTAATTTAATGGCTCCATATTCTTTCATATGGAGCCATTAAATATTCCTGAACCTTAATGTGGACAAGCCACATTCTTACTTATGTCGCTTTCGCTCAAATTGAGGCCTTCGGCCTCAATGCGGGGGGGAATCCTTTTGCCCTAAATGGTAAGAAAATCAGAATTAAGGTCCTAATCACAATTCATGTTACATATGGGGAACAACTATATACCCTCATAAACAGGTTTAATTGTTTTATTAAAAGAATGGACCCTGAGTTTTCACACCCTTCCAGGTATCGTTCAGCTTGAATGCCTTTGCATCTCTTTCGACCTTACTATGGTCAAAGTCATTGGCATCTTCTATAAGCTCACTTGTTATGGTTTCCTCAAGAGTTAAATGACTCTTTGTCTGCCCGAGTTCATAGATGATATCCAGAAATTTCTGCCAGCCTTCGGGTACAAAAGCCCCGTATCCCAGACCTCTCCTCTCACCCTCAACATAGGAGTACGCAAGCTGTCTCATGGACTCAAGAGCAATTTCAGGAGTCATCTGCTCTCTTACTGCAGCAAACCTGTTATAGACAATCTGGGCTGCAGCTTGAGGATTGAATCGGCCAAAGTGCAATCCCATTGAAGAACCCTTCATGAATCTTGCCAGTGCGTCCCTTTTAGCCGGGTTTTTCAGATCTGACTTCCTCACTGCATAGCCATTAGAGGGCATTATTGAGAAATCTGTCCCCCTGAAGTATTTCAACTCGAGTCCCACAGCATTCCACTGTACATCAAGGGCAAGCCAAGCTAAAGCAGCATCAGCCTTTCCCTGGTGTACCATCTGACCCCACTGTGCTCCAGCAATAACATACTCTACACTCCCAGGATCAATCCCCAGTTCAACCAGTAGCGGATCCACTATCACCTGCCAGCCAGCATCGGCAACTGATATCGATTTCCCAGCAAGATCTTTTGGACCCCTCATGTCGGTGTCTTTCCTTACAGCAAAATGCCACACAGATCCAATCATCATTTCATAGGCTAGAATAACACCCATACCTGTATCAACACTGGAAGTAAGAATACCAGGAGAGGGATAGCCGACATCGGCCTGGTTTTGATCGACAAACTTTGTACATGCAAATGCATCAATGGGCCCTGGCTCCATATTTACATCAAGTCCAAGCTCCTCAAAATACCCCATTTCAATGGGAACCCATAGGTTGTAATCATCCATTACCTCAAGGGTCCCTCTTGGAGTAATAAAGGTCATTGGCACAATCTCGGCAACTTCCTTCTTCTCAGCAGCCCTGAGACGAATAGTGCCAAGGGCTGACATTCCAAGACCCACTCCTATTCCAGCCTTTGCTGATTTTTTGATAAAATCTCTTCTAGTCATTTTCTTTTTAAAAAGTTTTTCTTCCATAGCATGCCTCCTCTTAAATTAATCTACAGAAATTTATTTTATAGTTATATATAGATATGTCAACAAGTATTTATCTTTTTTAACATCCTCTGAAAATAATTGAAAAATGTCCCTATTTTGGATAGAATTATACAGAAATTAGAAAAAATGGAGAAAAAAATGTGTAATATAAGGCCAAAGGATCTATATAAATATTGTAAAATTCCATATGGCGAGCTTGAAAATCATCCTGATCTGAAGGTACCCTTTCGTCTTGTCATAGATTCAGAGGCCATGGGCAGAGTAATGGCAGAAGAACTGGTAAAACTAATAAATGAAAGAGCTACCAGAGCAATAATTCCCTGTGGTCCAAGCTGCTGGTATAAACCATTTACAGATCTGGTAAACAGAGAAAGAGTCAGTTTAAAAAATCTCGTTGTATTTCATATGGATGACTGCCTTGACTGGCAGGGAAAGCTCTTGCCGGAAAATCATCCCTACAACTTCAGAAATGTTATGGAGAATCTGTTTTATAATCCTGTTGATCCTGAGCTATCAGTACCGGAAGATAATAGAAACTGGTTAACACCAAATAATATAGAAGAAATCAAAGAAAAGATATATTCTGCACCTGTTGATATTACCTATGGAGGATGGGGCCAGGATGGGCATATAGCGTATAATCAGGCACGGCGCCATCCATTCAGTCATATATATATTGATGATCTGAGAAACTCAACTATTCGTATTCAGGAAAACAATATAGATACAATTATAACCCTTGCCCAGCGCACCTTTGGTTCAGCATATCAGTTTGTGCCGCCAATGTCTGTTACCCTGGGTATTAAGGAATGTCTTTTGGCAAAAAAGGTCCGTCTTTTTAGTGATACCGGAGCATGGAAGCAGACAGCTCTTCGAGTTGCGCTATTTGGTCCTGTTATACCGGAATATCCGATCACACTTCTACAGGAACATCCTGATGCTCTGATTACAGCAACAATCGATACTGCCAGGCACCCAATAAGTGAGCATCCTGATTGGGATCTCGGAGTATAGGGATGGAGCCCTTAAATATAGATATAAAGAAATGTGGCTACGAGGCAATGATTGGTGTTGGGGGCATAGGAACAGGAATGTTCTTTGCTCTGAATGGGCTTCACACTCTCGGGCGAGAGGAGAGCCGAAGCGGGCACTTTCTTGATAGGAGGGATTACTGCAAACTTCATATTGTTTCTCATTACGTAAAGGCCCTTGTAGGATTATGGTTCGACGTGATTCCTGTTGGAAAGACTGGCGATGATGAAATGGGAAAAGGGCTTTTACAGGAGATGGAGGGTGCTGGCTTGAATATGAATTATGTGGAGAAATCCAGAGGAGATCAAACACTATTTTCCTTCTGCTTTGTATACCATGATGGAAGTGGCGGTAACTTAACAACCGACGATTCAGCCTGTTCAAAGGTAACACCAGAGTATATACAGAATGCAGAAAAGGAGTTTAAAGTTTACAGAGGGAAAGCTATTGGCCTTGCAGTTCCAGAAGTTCCCCTTGATGCGAGATTTACCTTACTTGAACTCTCTACGAAATATAATATGTATCGTATAGCCTCATTTACCTCAAACGAGATAAGAGAGTTAAAGGATAAGGGTATATTAAGCAAAATTGATCTCCTTGCGTTAAATATCGATGAAGCTTCAATGGTAACTGAGATATTCAAAAAGGCAGAGTTGTCGAAAAATGATCGAGAACCGGAGAATATTGTACAGGCTACAGTCAATACTATAACTAAGATAAATCCCAGTTTAGAAATATCTATCACTGCAGGAAACAGGGGGAACTGGACATGGGATGGAAAAAGGCTCACGTATCTTCCGGTACCTGAAGTAAAAGTAGTCAGCACGGCAGGGGCAGGTGATGCATTTCTGGCAGGACTGATTTCAGGAATTATCGCTGGTCTAAAGCTTTCTGAAGCACAGGAACTTGCAAATCTAATCGGTGCATTGGCTGTAACATCTCCTCACACTATTAACAAGGATATAAACAGGAAATCTATCTTTAACTTTTTAAAAAAAAGCAACTATCCAGTATGTGATGCTGTGAAAAGATTATTGATAACAGGAACCAGATCACAAAAGTAAAAACGTTTGTCTCTCAAAATAACTTCACCATTTTTGTATAATATCTTCTTCTGAAATATCGGTCCATCATATACGAATGTATGGAACTCTCCGTTCTCACCGCATGGATCAACTGTAGAGGGAAGCTCAGATACAAACTGCTTATTAAATTCTCTTCCAGCAAACTCTTTTTTGAGCTCATTCGAGTCAATGCAGGTAACCACAGCCTTGAATCCTAGATCTATAAATCTGTGTGAAAGTCTACGAGTATTTCTCTTCCATAATGGAAAAACTCCATTCATTCCAATTTTTGATAACTTTTCTTCCCGATATCTCTTCAGATCTTCCAGAAATATATCCCCATAAACAACAGACGAAACTCCCATCCTTTTATAGTCAAGCAGCGCATCTTCCATTTTAGCTTCATACTCTTCGTTCGATGCATTCTTCGTAATATAGATTATTGTAAGCGGAATACCTATAGATTCCGCCTGCTTTGCTAAAAGAGCCTTTCTTACACCATGCATGCTCACCCTTTCGTATTCTTCCGTTACTGTTGTGAGCAGTGCTTTAATCTCATAGCCATTCTTCTTCCGTAGCTCATAAAAGGCTATTGCGCTGTCCTTACCCCCACTCCATGTAAATATTACCTTTTCTTTCATTTCTTTAGCAGCCATTTCTGATAAATTACTTACCGTTAATATATGTAGATTCTGCACCTGTACTCTTTGCTATCTCTTTAAGGATATTGTGATTATTTACCAAAGAGCAGCCAATCTTTCCATGCTGAAGTACAGTTGGATGCTTTCGTATTGCTTCAAGGAACGGAGACCTGAGTATCTCTTTAAATGAATGATTTTTTACGTTCTCCAGTGCAAAGTGTGCAAACGGACAGGGCTCAACATACCCCTGTGCATTGATGTGCATACCACCATCCCCTACTGCCATACATCTCCCTGCCACATCGTATTCATCATCAGGAAGGTGTAGAAGTACAATAGGCTCTTTTTCCCTGAGCCTGTTTAGATTATCCTTAAACATCCGGCGCTGATTATCATCAGGAACAGATCTCATATCTTCTGAGTCAAGTGGTATAAAATCATTATACACTCCTACCGTGCAACCAGCATTAATCATTTCATGAATAAAATCAGTGCTAACCAGAGTAGATATTGTCGATCGTGTAAGGACTGCAGAAAAACCGAAGAGTACCCCGGCATCTTTCAAACTACTCATACACCTCATTACCTTTTGATAAACCCCATCTCCCCTTCTTTTATCTGTCTGTTCAGATGTACCTTCTATGCTCACTATTGGTAAAATATTTCCCGATTTTACCATATCTGAGACAGTATCATTATCTATCAGTGTACCGTTTGTCACTGTCATAAATAATGCACTTCTATTTTTTTTATAGATATTCATCATTTCCGACCGTAAGAAAGGCTCTCCCCCTGTTATTACAAAAAGAAAAACACCAGCATCTATAGCCGAACTGACAACTCTCTCTATCAATTCTATGGACATTTCTCCATCTCTTGGATGAAATCTTGCATAACATCCTACACAGGAGAGGTTGCATCTCATAGTGGGACTGAGTCCAATTCCCATGGGAACCAGAAGGCCCTCCTCCCTCATCATCTGCTTTCTTCTCAGTCTGGCTTTTATCATCCCTAATTGTAGAGCTCTTGTATTCCATATGATCTTTAGTGGCTTTTTTGCCCATACCTTTACCATCTGTATCAACATATACTTTAATTGAATTCCTTTACTATTTTCCCTCATGATTACCTCAACTTATCCTGAAGTTATAGCCATACCTTAATTTTTTTGTTTATAAAATTTCTCCCTGTTCCTGTCACGATTTTAAATCTGAAAGATAATATCATGCTACAATTTACTCCGCATGACATTTTTTCGGTTTAAATCTTCAATAAAACTCTTCATCCTGTAATAATGTGAGCCCTTCCAGTAGATATTCTTACATGATTCACATCGATAGAATTCATGATAGTATTTTTTTGTCCTCTTAGCAAGATTATCAATAATAGATTCCTTCTCTATCCTCTCTATTACACCGTTGCAGGCCATGCAGCGACGAAATGGCTTAATCCGTGAATAGAGATCGAAGCGATCCAATACTTCGATTAACTGCTTTTTCGGACTTTGAGACCTGATCCAGTAGCCACGGGAAACATCTTTCATTTTCAGAATCCCAATATCTCTGGTTAGAATAGTACGTTTTTCAACATTTGAAATCCTGACAATTTCACTATCATCATAATGATTTTCGTAGAGAGTATTAAAACCGAGCATGCGAAGTTTTTTTGCCAATTTTCCGAGATGAACATCAAGGATATACTTCGGCTCACGTAGAGGTCTCTTTCGCAGATGTGTTATATCCGAGATATCAATACTCTCGAAAACTGGATAAACGGAGATTACATCCCCGTCCTTAAGGTGGTATGAAAAGCCTACAGATTTACTGTTTACAAGTATAAGGTCAATCTCTGTATGGGGAACTCCCATAGATTCAATAGCATCTTTTACTGAAGGATTTCCTGTAAAACCATAAGGGAAGCAGGATTTTCTTTTTCCAATGGGAAGAAAGTCGTTCAGCTCTTCGTAGAAACGAAAGGTTGCTTTCTTTTTTGGCATCTAATTAATTCCCTACCTGTCTTTTGCAACTTTTCTCGATAAAGAAAGCAGAAAAGCATAAACTGAAATCAGTAGCAGGGGAATATGCAAAACTCCCATCCACCATAAGTAGGACTTATTAATAAAAAATTGAACAACATTTAATATTCCTGTAATAATTCCTGCAAAACTCATAACCCTTACTGTTGCAAAGTTAATCCTTGGGTAGTAGAGAATGAGTACAGCAAGGTATACCGGCGTCATCATACAATATGTCAAACCAGCTTCAGATGTCAAAATGTAAATGGGATTAAAATCAGGTGCAAGTGTATCAACGTTAATCGGAAACCAGAATGCAAGAAATGCAAAGGGTAAAACCCAGTACCTCCATACTGGCTGCTTTCTTTTTATAAATTCGCCCTCTTTTACAATCGCTTCCCATATCCAAAAAATGGCAACAACAGAATAACAGGCTAGATTTCCTGTAATAATTGCAAAACCATATTTCTCAGTAAAGGCCATAGTTTGGAATAAGGCAAATAATAAAGAGGTAAAGGCCACATAAATATTGAAAAATCGTGTGACCCTATTACCCAGAAAAATAATCGAAATTATTAACAGGATAGGAATTATCTTGAAAACAGGCGTCAAGGCAGGGAATGAGTAGATCAATGCATTTGAAAGCACTTCGATAACAAGCTGTGCCTTCTCTATAGGCTCTATGCTCTCTGAGCTGTACGATGGGATGAAGTATAGTAAAAATAAAAGTAAAAAAAACCACCATTTTCGCGTTATTAACTCCAGCGCTTTCTGGATCTTATCTGTAACTCCTGTATTCATTCACCCATCCCCTTCACCCTATTTAACTAGTCGAGCCTTTTAATACCGTACTGTTTAGCAAGATCAACTGCCTCATGAAACTCCTGAAAATTGATCCTTCGCTTTAAACCTGGATTCTTCCAGGCATTGTATTCCGGCCTGTACTGATCCATAATATTCAGGTATGTATTGGCCGATAGCTTCGCAATAAACCTAATTATCCCATCTGTTCCTGCGAGGTTATTCGGCAAAACTAGATGGCGCACTAAAAGCCCCCGATATGCAATTCCAGTACTGTCTAACTTAAGATCTCCCACCTGTCTATGCATTTCAGTGATAGCCTTTACCGCCACTTCAGGGTAATCTTTTGCACTGCTCAGTTCATATCCAATATGAGCATCAGAGTATTTGAAATCGGGCATATAGATGTCAATAACTCCATCAAGAAGTCTCAGGGTTTCATAAGAATCATAGCCACCACTATTGTAAACGAGGGGTAACCTCAACCCGATATCTATAGCGATGATAAGGGATTTTAAAATAGCATAGATCATATGTGTTGGAGTTACAAAGTTGATGTTATGGCATCCTTTATCCTGAAGTGATATCATCATCTGAGCAAGATCCCTGTATGAAACCTCTCTGCCATAACCAAGATGTGAAATATCATAATTCTGACAGAAAATACAGCCCAGATTGCAGTTGGTGAAGAAGATCGTTCCGGATCCTCTCCGGCCGGAGCCTCTCCGGCCAACAAGGGGAGATTCCTCACCAAAATGAGCATTATAGGATGAAACAACTGGCAGGAGTCCACTCTTACATCGGCCGCTTTTATCTTTACTGCGGTCCACGCCACAACTGTGTGGGCACAAACTGCATTTACCGTATATTTCTTCTATCTTCTGAAGCCGCTTTTGTAAAATACCGGATTCATATAATCTTATATATGAAGGCCTTGATCGCACGCTATAACAGCACCTCGAAAAGCTGTAAACTTTTACGCTATAATGTAGATAGTATAGCAAGGAAACATAATTTAAACAAGAATGAGATATTAGGAAACAGAACAACTATTATTGCTGTTGCGATACGTTTTTTCCAATAAGAGCCTTTACCCAATCTATTATGTTTTCATTCTCCTGAATTACAAACTCCTGACCTCGGCATGCAGATTGAAAATGTCCCTCTTTCCAGCAATCCATATTATGATAACTGATATGTGTATTTTTAAAAAATAGAGGTAACTTCCATTTTGATCTACTGTATCCTCTTTTCGTCAGTATAAGTGACTCATCATAATTAAATATACCATATCCAGGTATATTCTCATCCCAGGAGAGTCTCTCTCTTGCTACATACAGGGCATTTGTTTTATTCTTTATTCTTTCTTTTGATAGATGAGGATGCCCATCCATCCAATTGGGAAGATCTATCTCCCTTCTTGGCTTTATAATTTTACCGATTTGCAGATATCCAAAAATTATATGCTCTCCTGAATTATCCTTTATAAAACAATATTGATTATTCGTTTTTTCTGTCTTTTTAAACCAACCGAAAAACAGAAAAAGATCATTTACTCCTACACTCTGGTTTTCCAAGTGACGCTGTGAAGCCTCAATTTGACCAAACAATCCTTTCCAATTGTTATCTCTTTTAATAATATACTTATAAATATCTGGATCAGTATGACATCTTGTATCCCTACGCAGCTGTATCCAGTCTTTCCCAAATCTTATCTCAAAAACAAGGTCCTTCATCAAGCTAAAATAGTTCATATCATCATCTAAGATTAAATCTGAATATCTGTATATTGAATCATTATCAGGAATTGGCAGAGAAATTAACCTTCCATCTGGTAAAACCGGACTTGGATATCCTCCAGCTGAAGCATCAAATCCTTTTCTGCTTAAAATAATTTTCAATTTTTCCCTGCATTAAAATAGTATGACCAAAAACGTACGTTTCAGCCGCTTACCGGTACTCTCTGGCAAGAAGTTAAAAATAGTTCATAAAGTGGCTTTTCCCTATTCTTCTCTTTCTAACATTTTAGCTAAACAACCGATATGCTCGGGAGTTGTTCCACAACATCCACCAACTACTGTTGCTCCATTTCGAATACATTCAGATATTCCATGGACAAAATCCTCAGGACTCATATCAAATACCGTATGATTATTGACTAATTTTGGTTTTCCGGCATTAGGCTCTGCTACAATGGGCAGTTGAGTTGCCCGTTTGAATATTGTAACTATTTGAGCCATCTGTATGGGGTCGATATCACCACAATTTGCACCAGTGGCTTGAACACCTGCAGCAGTTAATATCTTTGCACATTCTTCCGCAGAGTTTCCCATTATGGTTCTACCCCCATTTTCTGAGGTTGTAAAAGCTATTAATGCAATTATGGGAAGCGAAGAAACCTCCCTGCATGCATTTACAGCACATAATGCCTCTCTTACATCAAACATCGTTTCTATGATAAAACCATCTACTCCACCTTCAGCTAGATACATAGATTGTTCTTTAAAATTGTCGATAAATTCTATTTCAGAATACTCTCCATACGGTTTTAACATCTTACCTGTTGAACTAATATCTCCCAGTATAAATTGATCATTAGATATAACAGACCTGGCCAATCTTACGGCAGCCAAATTAACCTCTTTCACGTCTATGGAAAGATTATGAGTCTCAATATAGATTCTATTCATTGTTAAAGTATTAGTTATTATTATCTGAGAACCGCTGTTCAAGTACTGTTTGTGTATATCTACTACCTGACTTGGATTCAATATACTGTTTTGTCCGCTGCCTTCAATCCCATACTGTTCTAGTTGAGTCCCCATAGCACCATCAAGCAGCTTTATTTGCGGATTTTTTAAAAAAGCTGATAATTCCACATTAATCACCCATACTTAATTTTATTCCAATCAAGATTCGCAATTTAACAAAAGCTTACGGTTTACAATACCTTAAACAAGCCAAGCCATATAATAGATATAGATTACTCCTCTTTATATCAGAAGAATCGATCAAATATCTACTAATTATATTATTTATTTCATCAATGTTGAAATATTCTCTACTTAGTTCTTTATCAATAGGCCACATATTTAAAGCATCTCTGAGACGTTCAATTATGTATAGATTTTCTCTTATCAGGTCACCAAATGCATTGCAATTGCGAAAGGCCCGATAGTCGATATCGTTAACAATTCGTAGAGGGATATTTGAGTGTTTTTTTGCAATCATTCGAGACGGGTATTTGGTCTTGCGTAGAACCAATGTCCTTCCCCAGCCTGGAGGCATTCTACTTAGAAAGTCTACTACCTGAGAATCAAAGTATGGAAGTCTGCCATCAATATTACACCTACGCATAGATGAAAATATTATGCTATTGTTCCTTCCCTGTAAGTGAAAGTTTAAATAAATAAAGGTTAACCAAAAATAGAAGGTATTATGGGTAATTTGTTCAATAACATCCCCAAAATAGTGCTCACATAGCCAGCTTTTGAATGCTTCAAGCCCTTTCTCAAAACCTATATCATCCAATACCTCTATTCGTGCAAATGGAACTCTAATATCAGAGAAAATGAAAGAGAACAAATAGTCAGTTAATGGGTCATTTGTTTGAGAATAGAAGTTTGGGATACCGAAAAGCATCCTGGAAAGTCTATGAAATATATGAGAATTGAACTTATTGTTCCTGATCTTTCTAAAGAAAGAGGGGCTATAATGATAACTCTTTATTTTATTTTCAATCTCGTTCAAAATCCGATAATTATATCTACTCGCTTTTGTGAAACCAAAATTCTGTAAAGAATCTGCTGATTCACCGCTAAAAACCACGCAATTTTTCTGGGCTCTATTCTTCAAAAAATCAGCTATAGGAAAATAAAGTATTCCCCCTGGATCGAAAAAGGACTCTTCTCTAAGAGTTTCTATGTCTCTCTCGAAATAATCAAGCCAGCTTTTTTTTGAGAGGTCGACTTCGACAACCTCTAGTTTGAGACCATAAAAGGTCGCAAGTTTCTCAGCCCGATCAACATCATAGCTATTCAGGCATTTCCCATTTTTATTAACTACGCTCGAAGTAATAGCTATTACCTTACTTGTATCATACTCCTTTAATAAAAAATCAAGAATAATAGCCGTATCTAAACCCCCAGTTAGTTGAACCCAATTCTCTGAACCGCTGCTTCTAGAAATAATTGATCTTCTAACTATTTTTTCATATTTATCTACTTCTTTATTGGAATACTTGGCAATATTATTTGTAATGATTCTTGATTTAATGGTAATAATCCCATCTTTATATTCAATTCTCTGCATGGGAGCTAATTTGTATATACCTTCATAAATAGTATGTTTTGAAGGTGTATATCCAAGAATAAATAAACTATACAGGCTAAACTGATTATAATTTAAGTTTTCAATTACTGGGATTATGTCCTGAATATTTGTAGAAAATATGTGATTGTCTTTGAAACTCGAATAAAACAGATTAACTCTTCTAAAATTATCGCAAAATAGAGTTATCGATTCATTTTCATTGTCTATTATTGTTCCTACAAAACAGCCCTCAACTCTGTATAAAAAATCATCAAGACCATAAGAGAGGTACAATCTTTTTATCGTATCTTTATCTCTGTTAGTGATAAAATGAGTTTTTTCAGTATTATCTGTATAATAAAAAATATCACCTTCCAAATAGAGCGAAACAGTATCTTTCAAATTAATTATTACTCCCTTATCGCCTTCCCGAAAATAGTAATAGCTTGAAATACCGAAGGGTACCAATCCCGGATACTCATCTGCATTGAAAATGCGCTTATTACCAATCTTTAGCTGCATCTTTGCCTCTTACTTTAATTCATTGATCTGGTTTATAATTTAATCATTTACATGACTGCTTATTTTTTAAAATCAATATAAATTATTTGACATAATTCTCTATTAGCTATTTTTATTTACGAATTCAGAAAGGATCCTATATGTTATGTGAAGTGATAAATATTATTTCTTCTCAGCCAAGTAATTTGTAGTAATAAATGCCTCATACATTTCTTTGTATCTATCAATTAGGATAAGGCCATTCTTCAAGACACGGTATATTTTATAGCTATCTTTCAAAAAATAATAGAAATCTTGAAAATATGTTCTTGAATCAATATTACAACCGCCAAACTCAAACTGGATATAGTCAATTAAACCAGAATCGATCATTTTTTTCGCACCATGAAGAACTTTTAATTCATGACCTTCGACATCTAATTTAAGTAAATGTATGTGATTGATGTCCATTTTATCACAATAACTATCAAGAGTTTTTATATCAATTTCTTCACTTTTATCCATATCGATGTCGAAGTGGTCTAATTTCCTTCTATATACACTAGCTAATCCAGAACCGTTAGAGTCTGTATATAAAAGCATTTTTCTATTTGCATCACCTAATCCAAAATTATTTAATATGACGTTTTGTTTTGATTTAATATTTAATTCTAAATCCTGAAATGTCCTTTTTGATGGTTCAAAGGAATGAATGAGAGAATTATTTTTAAATATATCAAGTAAAAGCAACGAATAATGACCGACATTTGCTCCAACATCAAAGATAATTAATTGCTCTTTTGTATTAAGTTTTGTTTTAATATATCGTAAGACGTATAGTTCTCCACTTTTTTTAGGATTTGATCCACCACCAATATTCATACCTATAAGCGCAGTTTGATACATCTTTTCAAACAAATTTTGCCACTTTCTTTTTCCATAAAATGCTTTAAAAATAATACACAGGGACATATGCTATACCGTTTACATTTTATAGGTTGTAACTTTTACCAATTAGAATAATAAAATTATGAAATTCGATACAGGTATAAAGACTGTTACAATAGGCATACTTACTTCTTCTTCCAGCAAAATACTGAGTAAAGTATTAAACCTATACCGAAAAGCGAGATAGACAGCGTAATGTTCAGTGTTATTTGACCTATTTGAAGCGGATTATAACCGGAAAAATCCTTTCCAATAAGAAGATAAATTATTGAAGAGTTAGCAGAAGAAATCGGGTAAATCCTAGAAAATTTCTGAAGAATTGATGGAAGTGATGAGTAGGATACCCACAAACCCGAGATAGCAGCAGTTACAACAGAAGCCCCAACTCCAGTCATTATGGCGCCATGCACGTTCTTGATAAATGTTCCTATAAGCATTCCTATTCCAGCTGAAGCAGACAAGATGAGTAGAAGCATACCGATTGATTGAAAAAATTCGATCACATTAAATGAAAACCGTGCTCCACAAATAAAACCCACTAAAAGGACAAGGATTATGGCTAGAAGAGAGAAAACGAGCATTCCGAAAGTTCTTCCTACGAAATCCTTCCATGGTCTTAAGGGCATTGACGCAAGTTTTGCAAGCAAACCTCTCTGTCTATCTTCAGCTATATTTCCGGGGAGATTGGCCATACCTGCAATCATTAATGCGAACACCATCATCGAAATGGTAATAGAACCTCTGATGTATGGCACTACATCTTTTGGAGCATCTCCAATAAATGAGAAACTCCCTATAAGTACCCATACGATTGGCCAGGCTACTGTCCAGAAGATTATGATCTTGAGTCTTATAAATTCCTTAAAGGTCTTTTTAAAAGTAGCTCTTATAGTAGGCTCATCTAATATCAGGATTTTCATACCTGGAAAAAGTGCGGTCGCAACTTCAAGCCTCTTCCTCATTCCTCCGGAGTAATGAGAAACCTTCTTATCAGCATCTTCTGATAGATCAATCTTGTCTAATATATCATTAACTATTTTTCTGGCCTTATTCTTTGAAAAACCTAAAAGCTCAGCGAAGTAGATTAAATTTTCTTTACCAGTAAGCACTGGAGATGAGAAATTCTCCTGTGGAATATAGCTAATAAGACCCTTTGCCTCTTCAAGCTTTTTACCATAGATTTCTACCTTTCCACTTGTTACCGATCTCACAGAAGCCATGATAGAAACAAGTGTTGTCTTCCCGGAGCCATTAGGGCCCATCAGTGCATAAAACTCTCCCTCTTCTATTCTCAAATCCACTCCTTTGAGGACTTCATTATCTCCATACCTTTTAGTCAAATTTTCTACATATATGGATTCCATTTAGAACCCTCCCTTTAGGAAATACTGCTAATCTTTAAAATAATATCTCATTATAGGTCTCACTCTTGATCGTCTAACCGCTTCAATAAAACCTTCCTTTCTAAATGTAGTTGCGAATCCTGTAAATGCCTCAAGAGAGGGCAGCTTACTATGTTCCTTATCCAGAGGATATGCTTCAACAATTCTTGCTCCATTTCGCTTAGCATATTCCAGGACAGCTCTGATCAAATAATGCGTTAATCCTTTTCCCCTGTATTGCTTTGCTATATAAAAGCAAACTATAGACCAAACAGGATTATTATCTACCCTTTTTAAAGTAGGCGAACGACCTAAAACTGAAAATTGCTCTCTTGGGGCTACTGAGCACCATGCTACAGGTTCATTTTCAAAATATGCTAATATTCCAGGTATATCTCCTCGGTTAATAATACTCTTTAAAGCATTTTTATTGCCCTCTCCCTGTTGCTTTTCAAATTCAGACCTTTTTATCCGCCACCACATGCACCAGCAACCAGCGCATGCCCCATGTTCTCCAAAGAGCTTTTCCAGATCACTCCATAGCTCTATAGTAACTGGCTTGCATTGAAGCTCTTCTCCATTTTTTATCTCAGAAGCCATATCCGATTTCGTATTAAAGAGATTATAATTTGAATATATATATTTATTATAAAAAATATGATTAATAATATCACCTTCGTTTTGAAAGTCAATCTAACATTATTCAGAGATCCTTAAAAATAGTTGACAGAATTATTATTGTATAATATATTTAAGCAGTTACTAAAATACTTAATTAAACATTATAAGAATATGGATTTAAATCCCTCTGAAATGTTCAAGGTATTAGGAGTCGAAACGCGTGTACGAATAATTGAACTTTTAAAATCCAAAGGCTCCCTTGGTGTAAAAAGCATTGCGAAACGATTTGGCATAACTCCTGCTGCTGTATCACAGCATCTAAAAGTATTAAGACATGCCGGTCTTGTCAGAAACGAAAGAAAGGGATACTGGATACCATACTCCATAGATGAGAAGGCGCTGGAAAGCTGTCGTTGTATGTTGAACGATGTCTGTACATGTGGATGCAAAGGAAAAGGCAGATTTATAGAACACAAATCAGATAATGCGAGTTTAGCATCTCTTCTAGAATATAAAAAAGAACTGGAAGAGGAGTTACAGAATGTTCGAGAGAGAATCTCAGAGATAAAGTCAAAAGATAAAAAATATAATTAGGTAATAATTTAAATGATTAATTATTCTTAAGGAGGCTATAAAAAATGTGTCATCCAGGAGTACATCAAAGGACATTTGAAGCTTGGGGTTGTAACTGCGGGTGTGGTAGCGGTATATTCTTTCGACGTTTCATATCCAAAAAAGAGAAAAAGGAAATTTTAGAAGATTATAAAGACCAACTAAAAATGGAACTTTCGGGAGTTGAAGAGCGCATCCAGGAAATCAAAAATAAATAAATCGAGCTCTAACAAGAAGCTTAAAATGATATCTGTAATCTTAGTTCTACTGGCTGAATTATCTAGTAGATTCTGTTGCCCAATAAGAAATTGCTGCTGACAGCCTACGAGGGATAATACTCATAAATTTTGCATTAAAAGAGTTTAATACTCCTGCTATAGTATAAGGTCTGCCTTTAAGCATATTTGCAATTCCAATTTTTGCCACTTTTCGGCTTGGCATTTTTGTTAGTTTTTGAAAAAAAGTTTCTTTTTGTTGTCCTGTAACTTTTTGAAATTCTGTTACTGTAACTCCCGGACATAGCACACAGCATCTTACATTGGTTTTTCTAAGTTCATAATTTAATGAGGTCCCAAAATTTAATACAAAACTTTTTGCAGCAGAATATGTTGCATAATTTGGTACAGAGTGAAAAGCTCCGATTGAACTAATTTGAAGTATGTAGCCAATTCCTCTTTTGACCATATCTTTAACAAATAATTTTGTTAAGTGTACAAGGTTTAAAATTAATAAATTGAGCATATTTTCTTCTTTTTCAAATGGTATATCTAAAAATGGATCATGAATTGCATATCCTGCATTATTAATTAGTATATCAACATTTATCCCTAATTGTTTTATCTTATCATAAAGAATCTCAGGAGATTCTTTTACAGACAAATCCATTGGTATTATTGTAATATCAACTTTATTATTACCTATAACAAGTTTTTGTAGCTCTTTTAGCTTTTTTTCACGACGGGCGACTATAATCAAATTACATCCCATCCCTCCTAAAATTTCAGCAAAATCCCAACCCATACCACTTGATGCACCAGTTATTAAAGCATATTTCCCCTTAATATTTTTCATAAAACCTCCTCTATAAAAAATATTAATTTGAATAGTATTTAATGCAATTTCGAGATTATGTTAAAAGCAAGCACTGTTGCGAGTGTAGCACAATTCCTTCTAATATTCAGAAGGATCCAGTATAAGTAAACAGTTTTTCGATCGGCAATTGAGTTTGGACAAGTTTAAAATTCTCCTGTAGCATTTTTCACCAAAGCTGCATCCTTATCGTTTTTTACAAACACACCTTCGTTTCCCATTCTAACCTTTTGCAGTCCTATTTGTTTTACAGCTATATATGTCTGTACCATCTCAGTAGCTGTAGGTGGTCTACAATTATTTAGTTTGTATTCTGGAAAAAAGGCAAGGAGTGTAAAAGGTATGTCTGGATCAACCTGCACTAAAAGTTCTGCAATCTTACAGATTTGATCAAGTTCAACCCAATCTGGAATAAATAAACTCAACACCTCAAGCTGAAAACCTCTTTTTAACATCTCAGCAGGTAGTTCCAGAATATGTTGGTTATCAACTCCGCATAATCTACTATGGATCTTTTGATCAAATGCCTTTATATCCAACCAAAATGAATCCACACCAGAGCTCTTCAGCAAATCGAGGTTTTGGGGTGTTAAGCCGTATCCATTTGTTTCAAATAATACGTGTAAATTATTGCTATTGCTCTTGATCTCCTCTGTTAATTGTACATAAAATTCCGGACAACAGCCTAAATCGCCACCAGTGTATCCGATTATATTTCTTGCCGGTCCGAAGCCCTGTGGACTTAATACAATCTTCTCTCGATTCAAAATACCGGGACATTTACCGCTTCTTTGGTTATATAAAAGGCACATACCACAACATCTGCACAATTCCAATGCATACCAATCTAATGCTCTTTCAACTTCTTCATAAACAGTTACAGAATTTTCATACTCCACACACATCTTTGCGATATCTTTAGTGGACATCCATTTTCCCTTAAAATTCTTTGTAAATTCATAACTATGGCATTTTCGACAATGCATACAACACCCGGACATATATATGCTAAAATAATGTTCTGGACGAGATAGATGAGCAGATGTTATTACCCTATACCACAATCCATCCTTCTCCTTTAAGGTTGCCTGGCATGCCGGTTTAATACTACCATCGGGCATTAGAGTTTCACACCTACCACGCTTGTAACCCTGCTCTACTAAATTGCATCTTGTAGTCACTTTTTTACCTTCATAATAAATGATAGTAACTACAAATTGGTAAGATTGCAACGTACTTCTTTTTAATATTAACGGGCCTTAATTCTAAACTGAGCTTTTTGCTTTTAGTTCTTTCCAAACAAGAGGTAGGATTTTGACCGCTTTTCCCAGAATAGACTTAGTTACGAAATGGGATAAAGCCGTGCGGTCACAATTGACTTCAATAACCAAAGCACCTTTCTCAAATGCTATCAATGGCATCTCTCTTGCTGGGGAGACTACTCCCGAAGTCCTCACAACTAAAAATAAATCCGCCCTTTTGCTAGTGGATATAGCGCTCTTCAAGATCACTGGATTTATGTTCTCTCCAAACTGGACTACATGGGTTCGTAATGGGGTTCTATAGGTATGGTAAGGAGGTAAATTATTGAGAGGAGTATCTGGAAGATCAACCAGTTCACCATCTTTTAGACATCGGCCCTTCCACATGTTCCCATGAAGTTCAAGAACTTTTCGATTTCCTGCCTTACAATGCAAGCCGTAAATTTAATGTACAGACGGCAGTATATAACGAGTGATTATCTCATTCACCGGTTCCGGTGTTGCGTAGTTTCCACCTGTAAGAACAACAACTAAATCTAAACTTGGAAATACGCTGATTCTCTGTCCGCCCCATCCTGTTCGTAAAAACGAATCAATCGGTTTTGAATTTAAATAATCTGTCCTGCAAAACCACTGATAGCAGTATTTATCACCATTCTCATCCGCCCATGAAGCCCTGGGAATAGTTATATATTCTTTCGTTGAATACTCTACCCACTCTTTAGAAATAATGCGCCTGCCATTCCAAATTCCATCATTCAAATACAAACAGCCTAATTTTGCCATATCCCTGGGACGCAATTTAAGATCACCGGAAGTGTAAACTATATCAGGATTTAGAAAAACCCATTCATATTCTGTAATACCAAGAGCTGTAAACAGGTACTGCACAGCAAAATCATCTATTCTCAAACCTGTAGCTTTTTTTATGACCTCTCCAAGTAAATTCACGTCTCCCCCACTGTAGTACCATCTTGTTCCAGGTTCGGCACAATAGGTCTTTCCAGGATATACTCTATCGGATCGGATACGATAAACAGCTGTCTGATATCATTCTCTACATCGCTGTATGGTAAGTCCATTTCATTCCACTCTAACCCTGAAGTCATAGTGAGAAGATGTTCCAAAGTGATTTTATCTTTTTTTTCATTATTCAGATAGGTATATTCGGGGAAGAAAGTAAAGACCTTTTCATCCACATCCTGAATAAAATTATGGTCTATGGCAATTCCCACTAGAACAGAGGTAAAAGCTTTGGTAACCGAAGCAAGATTATGTATAGTATCGATCCCATATTCAATGTATTCACCTCTAAATTGACTGTTATTATAGTCAAATTTATAACCTCCAAAATACTCCTCAAAAACGAGCCTCCCATCTTTTACTATTAGAATGCTGTGAATATTTTGATATTTCTCGCGGTGAATGAGTTTGATTAACTTCCTGAGTTTTTTTTCATTTATTCCAACATCATCTAAACCTGCAGTCTGCCAGCCATCATTTTTCTTTTCCGGTATCAGGTACATATACCCTTGCTCACAGGATACAAGACAAAAAGTGTAACATATCACTAAAAATGTCTTCAACAATTTCTTTTTCATTTCATTTTTCTTTCATCAGTCAAGTAAATTTGTTCCTCCAGTTTGACTCTTATTTTAATAAGTAACACAAGCAGCCATCAAAAGATAAAATGAAATTATCTATGGAATATTCGCCCTTTTATCCTTTTCATTCTTCTACACCTTTTTATTATGAAAGCCCCAATCCTCTTGCAATACCCTCGCCATACGCCTTATCTGCTTTACTGAAATGAGCAACCATCTTCTCTTGGATATTTTTAGGCACCCCCTTGAGACTGGCCACGATGTTTTCAATAAGTCGTTTCTTTTCGTCAGGAGGCATAAGTCTGTAAAGATTTCCTGGCTGGATGTAATCATCATCCACCCCCCTTTTCTGCTCATAGCGATCCGCATCTCCAGAGATTTTCAGCGGTGGCTCCTTATAAGCGGGGTCTTCTTTTGGGCCACCAAAACTGTTCGGTTCATAGTTCACTGAAGCTCCCCTATTGTCATCAAATCTCATATACCCATCACGCTGATAGTTACTCGTTTCAGTTGCACGTGGACGATTTATGGGAAGAAGCTCATAGTTCGCCCCAAGGCGGTATCGATGTGCATCTGCATAGGCGAAGATTCGTGCCTGGAGCATTTTGCAAGGAGAAAAGGATATGCCAGGCACAATATTTGCCGGTGAAAAAGCAGATTGCTCGACTTCGGCAAAGTAGTTCTCTGGGTTACGGTTCATCTCCAATACTCCAACCTCGATCAAAGGATAATCCGCATGAGGCCATACTTTGGTCAAATCAAATGGGTTCCAACGATACGTTTCTGCATCGGCTTCGGGCATTATCTGCACCTTAAATGTCCACTTTGGGTATTCTCCACGTTCGATTGCTTCAAATAACTGTCTGGTATGATAATCAGGATCTTCGCCTGCAATGCGATCCGCCTCTTCCTGCATCATATTCTGAATACCCTGCTGAGTCTTGAAGTGGAACTTGACCCAGAATCGTTCATCTTTCGCATTGATGAAGCTATAGGTGTGGCTGCCATAACCGTTCATATAGGGGATTCCCTTAGGAATTCCTCGATCCGAAAAGAGAATGGTCACCTGATGTAGTGATTCTGGAACCTGCGACCAGAAATCCCACCACATGATGGCAGATCTCAGGTTCGTTTGAGGGGAACGTTTCTGGGTATGGATGAAATCAGGGAACTTGATCGCATCCCGAATGAAAAAAACGGGAGTATTATTTCCAACCATATCCCAGTTTCCATCTTCCGTGTAGAATTTCAATGCAAATCCTCTGACATCACGAACCGTATCAGCAGAACCTCTTTCCCCTGCTACAGTAGAGAAGCGACCGAATACTTCTGTTTTTTTACCAACCTCTGAGAATATCTTGGCTTTGGTGTAATTTGTGATGTCCTTTGTTACAGTGAAAACCCCATGCGCACCCGCCGCTTTTGCATGAACAACACGCTCCGGAATACGCTCACGATTGAAATGGGCTAGTTTTTCAAGCAGAAAATGATCTTGCAGCAATGTAGGACCGCGCTCTCCGGCTGTGAGCGAATTCTGATTGTCGCTGACAGGTATGCCAGCCGCTGTTGTTAATTTTTTTGATTTACTCATTGTTTGTCCTCCCTTTAGTTTTAATTATTTTTTGTCTAGCCATTGATGGCAAGGCAATCCTTGAAAAATATTATACCAGAGATTCCTTATAACGGTCCCAGCATTTACGACATTTGACAATAGAGAGAGGCAAAGACCACATACTAGAGCCGATGTTCAGTAATTAGTCGCTGGTGAATAACACAATATTTAGCAATACAGCTATCACCACCAGCTCCCGAATTGGTTCTTATTAAATGTTACATATTTATATAAAAAAAAGAACCAATTTTGTAGTTGGTGATACTTTCACCAGCTCCATAATTAGTTTCTAATTAATTACAAAGTAAACACTTTCTTTTCTAAAAACATTTTTAGGTAATTTCACTAATTATTCACCAGAAACTAATTAGGCATCTCCCAGATTAATCAGCCAAATGTGCTGAAGGCAAAACGTCCGAACGGAGCACAGCATAAATGCCGTATTTGGCAAAGTTTGGAGTGATTTTTAAAGCATCATTTCGTTGTAACTTCTATACAATATTGAAAAACTCGTAAATAAACTTATTACTAATCTAGTAGTCTTTTTTCCCCGGTTAAAGCTTGTATATAGCTGATTCTTTGTGAGGCCTCCAAACAGCCTAAATATTTCATATTTTTATCACGGAGAGCAAAATATTGTATCAATATCTTTTCCTTTTTTTTATCAATTTCCATATTAATCCAGAATTCAGCTTTATCTCGCGTGCCTGCCTTCATCTCCGATAGTATTTTTTCTACTTTATCTACGCTTTTTTTAGGATGGCAATTTCGTACATTTTTTCCCACAACCGACTCCGGTCGCTTAAAAATCCGAGCTTCATGTCTGTTCCAAGCCAACACTTCATCATTTGCATCAACAACAGAAAATTCAATCGGAATTGTTTCCAGTAACACTTCAAGTATATCTCTGTCCAAATCACCGATCATAATTAATCTCCCTGAGTAAGGTTTAACTACATAGTAAATTATAGCAATATGCCGAAAAATGACAACTCTATTATTCAAAGAAGCTCGCCACGGTTTTCGCTTAATGTTCCTGTTGTAACCTGAGCCAGTCACAGAGATGATAGGCAAACTTAAATAACAAGTATGCAGAGTATATGAAATATTGATGTATCTAAAGATCGGTTCATGCACAGACGTGAAGATTCCGTAAATGCTGAAAGGCTGAAGCCGGATACACCATTTTTGGCAAAATATTCATATTCTGTCCCACCTTTGAGAAACTATAGCTTCTTACCCCTTTTCTCGACAGCCTACAAAAGCTACGATTTGCTGCCCTGTATACTAATTCATTCTCTTTCATATGATGGTTACTGAAAGATAGAATTCCATCTGCTCTTAATACTCTATGTAATTCTGCCAATACCTTATCCGGCTCAGTTAAGCAATGATATGTATCGTAAAACAGAATAACATCTGCTGAAATACGACATAACTCTAAAGCCTAAATTTGACATCGCTTTATCCATGGTGGTTCACTTTGTTTATTCTTTAAAAGGCGATTTCACATAACTTATTTGCAGACATAAGAAATCCCGAGCAAAGCGAGGGATTTGAAAGAGCTAATGCAAGCCATACGTCAGACTTTATATGACAGAGCCGTAAGCGAGGCATGAAGCGAAGCGACGAAGAGTTAAGAATGTAACCAAATTACAGTTAAATTCACTTCTTCAGCCATATTTTAAAAGTTACAGGGTCTTCTTTAACTTCAACTTTCTTAAACTCTGTTTTACCAACCAGTTCTATTATTTCATCCCTGGTATAGGCCTCTTTTATAGAGTGCCTAAGGCCCCACCTCATGATAAAAGAATCGGTCTTCTTTGCTATTTCAGCAATCTCGATCTTAGAAGCATCTCTCCGTAAATCGCCTATTAGAGCTCTCCCTTTAGTTTTTAATACTCTGTACACCTCATTGAATACCTTAACAGGTTCCTTCCAATGATGAAGGGAGCCGCTGCTCACAACAAAATCGAAAGTGCTATTCTGAAAAGGCATACTATCAGCATTTCCTAATTTGAATTCAACATCTACATCTGCCTCTTTAGCATTTCTTTTTGCTATCTCTATCATAGTTTCAGAAACATCCAATCCCGTAATTTGGAAATCACCGACCTTTACGATCTCTATCGAGAGGTATCCAGGACCAGGCCCTATTTCAAGGATCTTCCCTGACTCCATATGTTTAGCAATCGAACCGGCAATCTCTTTATATTCATCAATGAGTGTAGTCTTTGCAAACTTGTCATAATTCTTTGCAAAATAACCTTCGATTCCTTCTTTTGAGGTTAACCGCTTTATCTTTCTGAATAAGGTAATTTTCATACTATCTCCCCTTATTCCAACTAATTAAAAAGCAAAGTTCGGAATTTCAAAACTCCATCTTTATCTGATTTCTGCAAAGCTAAAATCAGCCTTCTAATTTCCTCCATATTTCTTCCATTTGATAATGGATCATAAATTATAGCCCTTATTTTAGCCTTGGGATCGATAACAAAAACTGCTCTTACGGCTTGTGTTGTAGGCGCATTTGGTTGTACAATTCCATATTTTTTTACAACATCCATTCTCAAATCTTCAATAACCAGAAACAACACTTCAATTTTTTACCCAAATTATGACGACTAATGTGTTCCGTGTATAAGAAGTTGTAATACCTTTAATGTATTAGGAGAATGCTGCAGTATACAGGGATAAATATCACCAAATTTCCAGTATAAGAATGACATAATAAATGCTCTTAAAATATGAAATAGTAAACATGTAATTCTTATTTTATGAGCCCCTTTGCAGAGACTTAAGGAGAGGATTGGGAAAAAGAGGTAAAGGGTTAAAGCAAGCCTTCTAATCCTTAACCAAGACAATGGTAACCATTCATGTTAAAGCATAAGTCATTTCCAATTTATTTTATAGCAGACCATTTCAGCTAACACAATCAGGCTATAAGAAGTCCCGACAGAGTCGGGATTTGGTAGAACGAAGTGAGCCGTATAGCCAGTGTTATACAGCGTACCTTCCAATATATGGCCACTTGCAATACCAAATGTAATATGAGAGGCAGCTTCTTTTTGTATACAATTAAATTTTTATTGTAATAAATGTAACTTATTATCTCCCACAATATTTAAAACGGCAACAAATAGATTCTTATGGTATTTTGTCCACATCTTAATTATAGATCTGTACCTTGATTGATGTACAGTTAAAGGCATTGCACCTGCTCTCTTCTGCTGAACAGGCAGCAATTGCAACGATCAGATCCATCTCAGCCTTTAGTTCTATATAATCATCTCCCTTTGAAATTGGCTCTTCCACTGTGATCTTCCCACTTGTAGATATCTCTGTATTCATAAAAATATTAAATGGATTTGGGATATCTTCCTCTGAGATACCATATTCTTTCAGAGAGCTCGTAAAATTCTCCAGACAGCTCGGATGATACTCTAAAATTTTATATTGATACTTATACATCTCTGGACTGCAAGCAGGGTACAGAATATCATGTTTTCCAACAGTATCTTCAATAACTTTAAGCATTCTTTTATATCTATTGGAAAACAAAAAGTCACCTTTCCTGATATAGATTGAACCATTATTATCCAGAGTAACAGCAGTTGATAGTTTTTCATTTATATTCTCTCTGCTGAATGCAACAAGGTCTGCTACCTGTTTTCCCTCTATATCAATAATCCGAATATAATTATTTTTATTTAAAATGAAGGATATCCCCTTTTTCTTTTCAATTATATACTCTCTTTCTTTTTTCATGCTACTATCCTATTTATCATAGACTATAATAAGCTTGAGCTGATTATACATATTTTTCTCCTGGTTTGTCGAGTATAAATCCTTTTTCCAAGTGGGTATTTTTACACATATAAAGTTGATTGAGAGTGCTTTAAATGCTTGAATATATTTTTTATTCATAGTATATAGTAGAACAAATTAAATTACAGGAGCAGTAAGATGAAAAAGTATCTTCTGTTGCTTTTAGCTCTTTTTATTGTAATCCCCTTTGCTGTAAATGCAGAGGAGAGAACTCTTATCTCTGGAGAGGTCGAGCATGGAGGATGCGGCGGGCCTGTTCTTAAGC